>JAGVLE010000018.1 GCA_020049895.1 Alphaproteobacteria bacterium
GGTGCAGGCTTCTCTTCTTCTCTTCCACCACCTTCAATCCCCTGAAAACCTCAATGCTCTCTTAGCCTCCCTTAAATCGTTCTTTGGTTAAGTGTCTCATATTTTTTACAAATTACAAATAACAACATCTATAAATAACGCTTTTTTATAAAAAATCAATTTTTTTTCTCTACCCGTCATTTTTCAAGAACGCTCTTCAAAAGGTATTTGTGTGAAATAGCTAAGATAAGGTCGAAGCGCTCATCAGGAGATGGCAACACGATAACCGTCATTGCGAGCTCTGCAGAGGGCAGAGCGAAGCAACCTAGTCAATTATTTTCTTTATAGGGTAACCGTTCGGTTGTTCTCCAATACTAGTAAATTTTATGTCCTGGGTTGCTTCGCCTCTCTTTCATCGAGTCTCGCAATGACGAAAGGGGCGAGTCGTTTTTAAAGTGAAAAGGTTATAATAACTTGCTTTGTAACGCCTCATAAAGATCCTCACCAAGAAACGTTAATAGTTCGCCTTCGGCTTCACTACGTTTCTAGGTAAGGACGACAGCGAGGGAAGATAGCTTTTGCAGAGGCTTCTCTAGACAACCATAAGGAAGATGATCTATAAGATCATTGGTTTACATGACATAAGCGAGAAAGGGACTGCGCATGAATAAGAAAAGGACTTCTTCATCTCCAGCCAATATTTCTACGTCACCCGCAAAAGCTTGGTTTACTTGGAGTTTCGCGGCTCTTTTTTACCTCTATCAACTTGTTCTTCGTAATTTCCCCGGTGTGATGACAGAAGATCTTATGCGAGATTTTTCTGTAGAAGCCTGTACTCTAGGAATCCTTTCCGCCTTTTATTTACTTTCTTATTCGTCCCTTCAAATTCCTGTGGGCTTGGGAATGGACAAATTCGGTCCAACGAGACTTTTGCGCGGTGCCATTCTCTTGTGTTGTGTGGGAACAACACTTTTTGCAATCGCTGATTCATTTTATTTGGCTTGTTTTGGGCGCTTTCTTATTGGAATGGGCGCTACGTGTGCCTTCTTGGGCTCTGTTAAATTAGGAACACTCTGGTTTCCTCCAGAAAAACTCGCCCTTGTTGTTGGACTTACCATGGTTGCCGCAACAGTAGGTGCCATGCTAGGCCAAGCTCCCTTAGCCCTTCTTGTGGATATCCTGGGATGGAGGGAAGCCCTTCTTTATGTTGTTGTTCCTCTTGGCGTTTTTCTCGCTGCTGGGATTTGGTTTTTTGTTAAAGATGGGCCTAGAGGATATGCGCGTGCAGGTGTTGCCCCCTCTGAGGTTACTCCCAAGTTGCTTTTGGTTCACTTGAAAGACATTGTCACTAATTATCGTATATGGGCTATAGGGTTTTATGGAGCGCTGATGTATCTCCCCATGCTGGCGTTTATTGATTTATGGGGAATTCCGTTTCTTTCTGAACGCTATGGAATCGACAGGGCAACAGCGGGCTCGATGACGACTATGTATTATATAGGAATAGGGATTGGATCGCCGTTGTTTGCGCTTATTTCTAATGCTCTGAAGAAAAGAAAGCTTCCTATGATTATTGGTGCGGTTTTCTCCATTATGTTGAATGCTGTTGCCATTTATATGCCAGACGTTCCTCCTTTTTATATGTACGTACTCTTGCTTGCTGCTGGAATTTCTTTTTCTTCTCAGCCTCTTATTTTTTCGGCTGTTTGTCAGTTGACGCCTCTTTCAAGCAATGGAACAGTTGTAAGCTTTACGAATATGCTTGTGATGATTCTTGGGGTTCTCGCCCAACCGTTGGTGGGCTGGTTCTTAGATCTTTCCTGGGGTGGCCACATTGTGAACGGTGTACCTTATTACACAGTTGAAGACTATCGCTTTGCCTTACTGGTTGTTCCTATAAGCCTTATTCTCTCTCTTGTACTCATGGTCTTTATCCCTGAGACCTTCCCGCGTCCTGGGGCAAAAAAGAAAGCTTGAAGTGAACGAATCTTATTGCTGAGACGCGGTATCATTTCTTTCGATCAGACTATCGAGCGTTTTTGAAGGAGAAATGGGTTTCAAGGTTGACAGATTCCTCACCGTTTCTTCCATACTGGGGAGAGTTTTATTCTGCAGAACATCCAGATCTTCAATGCGAAGAAGATGTCTTTCATCGGGTAGATAAGACGTCGGAATGATTTGTTTGAGAGCTAGTGCTCCTTGATTGACAAAGCCTATCAAACGGGCTTGTTCAAAAACCTGAGGTAATGAGTTCGGAGGATAGAAAAATCCTAACGCCAGGTACAAGAGACACACAAGAACAAGCCCCCTTACAAATCCAAATACAAGCCCTAAGGTGCGATCAAGGCCATTTAAAGGGCTTCCCTTTATTCCAGAAGAAATAGTGCGGCTGAAGAGGATAAAAATGCCAAGAGAGAGGATGAAAAGGACACCCCCCACGGCAGCATCTGCGATCATAGGGTTCTGGATATATTGACGTCCTAAAGGACGAAAGAGGGGAAGGCCATAAAAAACAGTGATAAAAGCTCCCACCCAACCGGCAATCCCCAGCACTTCTCTCGTTGCGCCCCGAAGGATGCCTATAAGAACAGAAACACCAACAATGAAAAGAATCGTAAGATCAATAAGACCAGCTGACATTATGCATATCTCCTGCGCGCTTTAGGGGTGATTTCTAGATAACTTGCGAGCTCAGAAAGGTGAGCAAGAGGCACAAGAGTGATGTCCTCACATGAGAAGGGTTTTGTGGGTTTAGGAATAAAAGCAGTCTTGAACCCCAGCTTTGAGGCCTCTTTCAGGCGTGCTTCTTGTTGACTGACAGGGCGAATTTCGCCTGAAAGGCCAACTTCTCCAAAAAAGACAGCGTCTCGTGGAAGAGGGGTATTTCCCAAGGAAGACAGCAGGGAGGCTGCCACTGCGAGATCGGCTGCAGGCTCTGAAATTCTCAATCCTCCGGCTACATTTAAAAAGACATCCCGATTTCCGCACACAAGGCCACAGCGTGTTTCGAGGACAGCTAGAATCATAGATAGACGTGCCGAATCCCAGCCTACAACGGCCCTTCGAGGGGTAGCAAGGGAGGAAGGCGCCACAAGACTTTGAATTTCCACAAGAAGAGGACGTGTTCCTTCAATGCCTGCAAAAACACAAGCCCCGGTCATATCTTCTGTACGTTGGGAGAGGAAGAGAGCAGAGGGGTTTGCAACCTCTTGTAATCCCTTGTCCGTCATTTCAAAAACGCCAATTTCATCTGTTGGGCCAAAGCGATTTTTGACAGACCTTAGGATGCGAAAATGATGACCGCGTTCTCCTTCAAAATAGAGCACTGTATCGACCATATGTTCCAAGACGCGGGGGCCTGCAATCATTCCTTCTTTTGTGACGTGGCCTACAATTAAGATGGTAACGCCATGTTTTTTGGCAAATCGAATTAAATCATGAGCGCTTGCGCGTACCTGAGACACGCTTCCTGGTGCGGCTTCGATTGTGTCCACATACATGGTTTGGATGGAATCAATGATTGCAACCTTAGTTGTTCCCAGGGATTTTAAAATATCACCAATATGAGTCGTTGTTGCTAATTGGACAGGTGCGGAAGAAAGCTGAAGGCGTTTAGCGCGAAGACGTACCTGATCAGCGGCTTCTTCTCCAGAAATATAGGCGCAAGACGTTTTGTGACTGATCATAGCAGCCACTTGCAGGAGAAGGGTGGATTTTCCAATGCCGGGATCACCCCCTACCAATAAAACAGATCCAGGGACTAGCCCTCCGCCAGAAACACGGTCGAATTCCTCAATCCCTGTTAACAAGCGGGGAAGGGGCGGGGAGATATCCTCAAGAGAAGAAAAGTCTAATTTTTGGGTTTTAAGGAAAGGTTTTTTTTGAAAAGAGTCAACAGTGGGTTCTTCTACAAGCGTATTCCAGCCCTGACATCCATCGCATTTTCCAGACCATTTTGGAAAGCAGCTTCCACATGCCTGGCATGTATACTGAGTGGATGATTTTGCCATAATGTCCTTTCGTAATATCCTTAATTTTCCTGTATAAAAGAAGCTACGTCAAGGGGGAGATCTCATAACCCCTTGACGTTTCATCGTATTCTTCCTATATAAAATTCTATGACATTGCATCAGCACTCAAAAAACCTCTGTTTTCTTTATAAGCGACCGTAACGTATCTAGGCTGCGCTCTTTTGCCGCGGCTTTTTAATTCCCTATTTTATAAGTTGAAATAATGGCTTTCTCTGTGAAGAAGAACGCCAATGAAAGGATTTTAGATATGACGATTCGTTACGAAGATTTTGAAAAAGTAGACCTCCACTCTGGCACGATTGTAAAGGTTGAGCCTTTTCCTCGCGCCCTGAAGCCCGCCTATAAAGTTTGGGCAGATTTTGGTCCAAAGATTGGTGTTTTACAAACATCCGCACAAGTGACTGTTCATTATACGCCGGAAACTCTTGTGGGACGGCAAATTTTGGGAGCAACCAACTTAGGGGCTAAGAATATAGCTGGGTTTGAATCTCAATTTTTATTGGTCGGATGTGCAGACGATCGAGGGGCTGTCTGTCTTGCTACTCTTGATCCTAATCCTGGGAATGGGAAGAAACTTTTCTAGGTATTCGTTCAATATACAAAAGACTATTAAAGAGCTAATCATCGTCATTGCTGTTTCTAGTAAAGAAGGAAGAAGCAATGACGATTCTTTGAGCAGGGGAAATAATGAGGTAAGCAGACTACGACGCTTTATAAAAACCAATAAAAGTGCTATCATGCGCTGAAAATTTAGAGGCGTAAGATGTCTTTTCTTCATCCTGGTAATACCATTGCCCTTATCACTCCTGCTGCAGGAGTGCATGAAGAAGCTGTCCACATTTTAATTAATCTTATAGAGAAGGCAGGGTTAGTACCGCTGTATTTCAAGGACATGAATACACCTGAGACGGGGCCTTATGCGGGGGGTGATTATTCGATGCCCTATGGGAGCTCGGATAAGCGTCGATTAGAAGGATTTCAAGAAGCGCTCAACAGTCAGGCAAAAGTTCTTTGGGTTCTTCATGGGGGACAGGGATGCGAGAAAATTGTGGATGCTCTTGAAAGAGGAAAACTTGTTCTTCCTGCGGATAAAAAGATTATCATTGGATTTAGTGGGGTTACCAACTTACATCTTTACTTCTTAAAGCAGGGCTGGCCGTGTTTCCATGGTCCTGTTGGTACAATTGGACAAGAGACGGCAGCAATTACCCAAAGTCCCATTAATGCACAAACCTCGTTACAGAAAGTGCTCGATATTTTGAGCGGTATAAGCAAAGCACTTTCCTACTCTCTTCAACCACTCAATGAGCTTGCGCGTCAGAGTCCTCCTTTTGAAGCTAACGTTGTGGGTGGGTGTCTCAATATTTTGAGTGTGCATATGGGAACGCCTACGGCCCTGGAGGGAGAAAGAAATATTATTTTGATTGAAGAACAACCGGAACGGCCCGAGTGGGTTGAAACCCGCCTCCTTGGCCTTATGCGCAGCGGCGCTTTTGTGAGGGCTAAAGCCATTCTTTTTGGGAGTTTTCTCGATCCTGCTTGTGAGGAGGGACGATTTCAAAGTATACGACCACTGTTGTTACAAAGAATTGTGGAACTATTTACGGAGCATAACCCTCGGCTTCCTCTCTTTTATACTCCTAATTTCGGCCATGGTCCTCTCAATGAGCTGTTGCCTTTGGGAATTCCTGTATCAATCCAGGGCGGCGAGAGGGCTTTCTTAAACGTGGACCTAACTGAAGTTTATAGAGGGTAAATATTCTCTCTCCCTTTCACCACCATTACTTATCTAAAGAAAAGTGATTTGTCTCCTGCTTGACTTTCTTTGTCCATCTGCTACCTTGCTTCTTTATAATATAAGGTGTTTTACCATGGTCCAAATGACGATCATCGCAGCCTAGAGCTCGCTTAAATCCCCTCTATCTTGCGGATAGGAGGGCTTCTCATCCTTTTTTCTCTATTTTAAGGCTATAGCATCATGATGAAACTTGAAAACTTAACGGTCCGTATGGCTGGACGGACGCTTCTGGATAACCTTACCCTTTCTCTCAATGAGGGGCACCATTATGGACTTATAGGTCGTAATGGGGTCGGGAAATCGACATTATTTAAGGTCTTATTGGGCACATTATCTGCTGACGGTGGAAAAGTAACGATCCCGAGCCGAGCGCGTATTGGCCATGTGGCACAAGAGCTGCCGGAAGGTCCGCTCACCCCGCTTGAAACGGTTATTGCGGGAGATAAAGAACGGCTGGAACTTTTAGCAAAGCTTGAAAGTGGGGCAGAGCCTGAGCATATGGCCGATATTTATGAGCGCCTTATCGCCATTGATGCCTTCTCGGCGGAAAGCAGGGCTGCTGAAATTTTGATAGGGCTTGGGTTTTCGGAAGAAATGCAGCATAAGCCTCTTTCAACATTTTCCGGTGGTTGGCGTATGCGGGTGGCCCTTGCAGCCCTTCTTTTCTCTCAGCCCGATTGGTTGCTTTTGGATGAGCCAACGAACCATTTGGACCTTGAAGCCTCTTTATGGCTTGAAACTTACCTCAAAAGCTATCCTCACAGCTTGCTTATCATCAGCCATGATCGCCACTTGCTGAATGCGATTTGTGATCGAATTTTGTACATCCAGGGAGAAACGATCGCCTCCTATAGTGGAAACT
Organism: Alphaproteobacteria bacterium; assembly: GCA_020049895.1. Taxonomy (GTDB): domain Bacteria; phylum Pseudomonadota; class Alphaproteobacteria; order UBA9655; family UBA9655; genus UBA9655. Next base: position 6,671 of record JAGVLE010000018.1, read on the forward strand.
ATGACACCTTTGAGCGGACCTGGGCGAGCCAGCAGGAGGCCTTGCAATCTCAACATACAAAGCAAGAGGCTCAACGCAAGCATATGATGGCTTTTGTGAATCGATTCCGAGCCAAGGCAAGTAAGGCCAAGCAAGCTCAAAGCCGAATAAAATCCTTAGAAAAACTTGAAAAATTGCCAGGTCTCGCAAATGATGCGAGCGTTCGGTTTGATTTTCCTAAGCCAGACAAGCTCTCTCCGCCTCTTCTCGTTTTAGAGAAGGCAAGTGTGGGGTATGGTGACGAAAAACCTATTTTAAAAAATCTGAGTTTACGCATTGACGAGGATGATCGCATCGCGCTGTTGGGAGCCAATGGAAACGGTAAATCTACCTTTGCCAAGCTCATCGCAGGACGTATGGAACCTCAAAGTGGGGAAGTACGGCGGTCTGGAAAGCTTAAGGTCGGCTACTTCGCTCAACATCAACTCGAAGAATTTGATGAAGAAGCGACACCTTACGAACATATGTTGCGCAAAGATCCAACGTTAACTCCGACGTCTGCGCGTGCTTATTTGGGGCGGTTTGGGCTGACGGGAAGTCTTTCTGATGTCAAGCTTAAGAATTTGTCTGGAGGAGAGAAGGCGCGTCTTAATTTTACGCTTATTTCCTTTGATAAGCCAAATATTCTGATTTTGGACGAACCTACCAACCATTTGGATATGAAGTCACGCCAAGCCTTGATGATGGCTCTGAATGCGTATGAGGGGGCTGTGATTCTCGTTACCGATGATACGGATTTGCTCTCAGCAACTATGGAACGTCTCTGGCTCGTAGGCGATCAAAAAGTTCAGCCCTATGAAGGAGATTTGGATGATTATCGCCAACTTATCCTCAAGGGAAAAAAACAATAGTGAAAATAAAGAATGACTGAGATTTATTCAGCACTTCATTCTCTAGACAAATTCTCTCTTTTTTCATAAAACCTTAGAAAGAGTATGGAGGGTGTATGGAAAAAATTAAACTGGGGCTTTACCAACATTATCAAGGGAATTTTTACAAAGTCATTGGTTTGTCACGGCATTCCGAAACCCTCGAGCTTATGGTTGTTTATTGGGGGTTGTATGGGGATTATCCTCTGTGGGTTCGCCCACTCAGTCTTTTTCTGGAAAGCGTTGATAAAAATGGCCAGGCTGTCCCTCGATTCAAGTTTATAAAGGCCTTGTGTGAAGATCCTCCCATTCTTCGATAAAGGAGAAGAAAAATGTCTGTAGATCTCTCGTATTTAACCCTCGAAGAGGCGAAAGAGTCTCTTTGTCAGCATCAGTATCTGCAGGTTCCGTTTTCTCTTCCCACAAATACAATTGAAGAGGCTGTTCAAGCTTTTTTTAGGTTTTTACAAGAACCTGAAGACGTTAAAAATCATATTGATTTTAATATGTCCGAAAAGCACCGCCGAGGAGATGTTGGTCTTAAACGTCGAAATCCAGACGATCATATCTATAATGATAGTAAAGAGTTTTTTCATTTCCACCCCGAGATATTTGAAAAATATTCAGAGTTTTTAAAAGAAAACCCAGTTGTTTTGGATTTTATGATGAAGGCTCAGCCTATTTGGAAAGCCGGATACGAAACAGCTTATAAGATTCTTGAAAAATTTGAACCTGAGTTTCCAAAAACCATTGATAAGATTTTTGGCGCCAAACATCCTCACGTTCTTCTTCGCTTTTTAAACTACCATTGGGTCCAGTCGGGGAAATATCTAGCAAAGCCTCATTTTGACGCAGGGGCCTTTACCTTGGCTATTGCAGAAAGTGAGCCAGGACTTCGCATGGGAGCTGATCCTGCTTCTCTCAGGCTTGTGGAGCATAAAGAAGACCATGCTATGTTTTTTTTCTCAAGTAACTATCAAAAGGTAATGGATACTCAAGCCATTAAGCCAGCCTGGCATGATGTTATTCAGCTCGATGAAACAAAAATTGGCAAACCCTATGCGAGGTGGGCGGTTGTTCTGTTTATCGAGAGCTTTGGGGTTGAGGCCTTACCACGTTCAGAGACTAGAAAGTGGTACGTTCCTGAGGGTGGGGATCAGGAATCAGAGCGCAGGAAAACTTCCTAAATTACCTGAATTTTGGATAAGAAAGTCATTAGAAACTACCAATTACTTCCGGGATGACGGAGAGGAAGGATAAGGCGTCAGCTTAGCGTTCTTTAAAAGCGTTCCTCTTGTCATTTGAGAGTGAAACGAATTATGCGTGGATTATTATTACTTACCTTTATAGAGTACCTCTCTATGTATTCTTGTGGAATAACACATACCAACCATCTTTCCTCCGATACTCCATTCTCATGGAACTTATATGCAACACGAAGGGACTGGAGAGGGCTCATGAAAGCGGGTTTGAAATGGTTTGTTTGTACAAAACATCCTATGGTTTTTCCAGAAGGATAGATTTCTAAAGAGTCAAAATGCAATGGAGGGAGGCCGGCCTGAGGAGGAGGGAAATCCATAGTATATGATATACCATTCCTAGGATTTTCGTGATGTTTAATCGTAATATGGTGAAGTCCATTTTCTGGAAGTTCAAGTGTGAGTGGTGGATTCTCAGCTTTTGCTGAAGATGTAGCGAGGAGTATACAGCTTACGAAAAGCTGTATCATTTTTGTTTTCAAAAGTGTCTGATCTAATTTCATAAAAACATCCTTTCATCAGTGGTGTGAGACTATAGTATCTAGCAAAATAGAACTTCTTAGTCCTTTAAAATCTGGGCGTCTCCTGAAGAAAAAGCTTGGAGCTTTCCTGAAGGCAGGGACATGTGAAGATGCCCTTCGGGAGTAATGCCACAGGCAAGCCCAGTGGAGATTTCTTCTCCTCGTCGTACAGAGATCGTTTTTCCCTCAAGAAAATCATACGCTTTCCATTTTTCTAGGAAAGGTGTGAGGCCTTTTTTTTCAAAAAATTCTAACCCTGCGGCGAGGGCAGGCAGAAGATGGCCTACTAAAAGATTTCTATCGACAGGAACCTCAAGACTGTGTTCCAGGGAAATCCAGGGTTGGTTTGTCTCAAGGGTAGGAATGTCCTTCATATTAACATTCAGACCAATGCCCACAATAGTCTTACAATGATGCGGCGTTTCTTCTTTGATTTCGACCAGAATGCCTCCCAGTTTTTTTGAGTCTAAATAGATATCATTTGGCCATTTTAACTGAGGCAAAAGGGTGGGGAAAAGACGTCTTAAAATATCTGTAACAATTATCCCTATGGCTAAACTTAATCCTGCAAGTTCATTAGATTTTTTATGAAAAATAAAGCAGAAACTTAGATAAACATTACGGTTTTTGGGGCCTACCCAGGCTCTTTTTAATCGGCCTTTTCCCTGTGATTGATCCTCTGTAAGACAACAGTCAAGATGCTGTAGATTTTGTTTTTCATGTAAGTACTCTTGAGTGGAAGGAAGGGTGTCAAAAATCTCTAGATTAATTCTCGAATCTTGAAGAAGGTCTTGAATTTTCTTTTTGTCTAGCAGGAGTGGAAGCGAAGTCATACGTTTTATTTGTTAATGAGAAATTACCCCCAAAAATAGAGCATAAGGCATTTAAAGTCTAGTGAAGCCTCTGCAAAAGGTATTTTTGTGAAATAGATAAGATAAGGGTTGCCCTCTTTCCGTCATCCTGGAAATTAGGTTGTGTAGCCACTCTGGGTCCAGGATTCCAAGCCTTTCTAACTCTCCCTTTGCTCGAGAAGAAAGTCTAGGCTCCGGGATGACGTTCGGGGGGATACCTTTTCAAAGGCTTCTTTAGCATGTGTTTATTTCTGAAGAAGAGTTGTTCAGTTTTAGAAAATCTGATAAGGGTTACTCCGTCGCTTCTTCTCTTGTGACTTGTTATAAAAATGAAAAATTGTATATCTGAGAACGTGATATGGGCTTTTTATTAACTCGCATAATTTCCTTCTCTCTCTTGTGTTTATTCCCTTTTTCTCTGCTCGCTTCCGATCTTTCTGAGCAAGATATGCCCCCAGAAGAAGGGAACTTTGTGTTGCCCCATTCTCAAGCCCTTAGGCCCTTGATTGCATTCGGTCAAAACATACTTCCTGAGGGGGTACTCGTGACGTACTTGTATGTTGATGATTTCTGGAAATCGAGGGGGTATTTTGTTGATTTATTTCCTGCGTTTGTCTATGGAATTTCCGATGATCTCGCTATGATGCTCCAAATTCCTGTTAGCCCGGGGCTTAAAATAGACCAAGAGACGTCTGCAGGATTAGAAGATATCCCTCTATTGTTCGAATATGCTTATTATGAAGGCCAAAATTCTTCTTGGGTGGATAAGGCAACAATAGTTGCGGGCGGTACGTTTCCTACGGGGTCTATTTCTGAGGAACCAGAAACAGGAAATGGGGCTCCTGGAATTTTCTTGGGAGGCACGTATTACAGGACCTATGTCAATTGGTATGGATTTATTTCTCCTGGAATGTTGCTGACTACATCCTCCAATAAAACTAAGTATGGAAATACCTTTTTTTACCAAGCGGGGGTGGGCAGAAACATATGTGATATAGGGAAAGAGTGGATTTTTTCATGGATAACAGAAATGGATGGTTTCTATTCAGAGAAAAATAAAATCAATGGTGTTACTAATCCTAATTCAGGAGAAAATGTGATATATCTTACCCCTTCTTTAAGGATACGCTCTAGTCGATTTGCTTTTCAAGTGGGTATGGGCGTTCCGATTATACAACAACTAAACGGCAATCAGCCTAGAGAGGTATACTATCTTGGAGGAGCCGTTTCCTGGTCTTTCCATTAAGGGCTTCAGTATTTTTCGCTCTATTTTTTTTTCAAAAACATACGTATACTCTGAAGAATATCCTATAGAGAGAGAGCTTCGAGTGACTTATCGCGACAAAACAAAGAAAACCCTTACTGTTGATGGAAAAGAATATAGTTATTATTCTTTGGAAGCGGCTTCTGAATATCTAGGGGATATTTCAAGGCTACCGTACTCTTTAAAAATTCTTCTTGAAAATATGCTTCGCTTTCAAGATGAACGAGTTGTTACGTCGGAAGATATTGAAGCTTTAGCAGGGTGGGTTAAGACACGAACGTCCCGGCATGAAATTTCTTTCATGCCGGCTCGTGTGCTCATGCAAGATTTTACGGGAGTGCCCTCTCTGGTTGACCTTGCGGCGATGCGTGTTTTCTTTTCAGAGAATGGGAGAGATCCTTCGGTTGTAAATCCTTTAATTCCCGTAGATTTAGTGATTGATCATTCTGTTACCGTAGATCAATTCGCGGGCCCAGACGCTTATCAGTTTAACGTTCAGAGAGAATTTGAGCGTAATTATGAACGATATGCTTTTTTAAAGTGGGGTCAGGCCGCTTTTCGAAACTTTAGAGTTGTTCCTCCAGGCACAGGCATTTGCCATCAAGTCAATCTTGAATATCTCGCTCGTGTGGTTTGGACGCAGGAAAACGATGGGGAATGCTTGGCTTTTCCAGATACGCTTGTGGGGCTTGATAGTCATACGCCAATGGTCAATGGTCTTGGAGTCTTAGCCTGGGGCGCTGGTGGGATTGAGGCCGAAGCAGCAATGTTAGGCCAACCTTTTTCCATGGCTATTCCTGATGTCATAGGGGTTCTTTTGGAAGGTGAGCTAAAAGAAGGAACGACAGCCACTGACCTTGTCCTCACACTCACTCAACTCTTGAGAGCAAAAGGAGTTGTTGGGAAATTTGTGGAATTTTATGGGCCCGGAGTGTCTCACCTCAGCGTAGAAGATAGAGCGACCTTAGGAAATATGGCTCCTGAATATGGAGCAACTTGTGGTATTTTCCCAATTGACGAGGTAACTCTTGCCTATATGCGATTTACAGGACGCGATGCCCATCAACTCAAATTAATAGAAGCTTATGCTAAAGCTCAAGGTCTATGGCATGGCAAGGAACCTGTTTTTACAGAGACCATAACTCTTAATTTGGCTGATATTGAACCAAGCCTTGCAGGTCCTAAGCGTCCGCAAGATAGAATTCTTTTAAAAGACGTAGCTGCTGTTTCAAAGCCGCTTTTTGCACCTCAAGAAAAACTTTGTGTTCCTGTGGAAGATGAAAAATATACTCTTTCTCCAGGAGATGTTGTGATAGCAGCGATTACAAGCTGCACAAATACATCCAATCCCATGGTTATGATTGCAGCGGGTCTCTTAGCCCGTAAAGCCCGTCAGAAGGGACTTATCTCTAAGCCCTGGGTGAAGACATCCTTGGCCCCTGGAAGCAAAGTTGTGACGGATTATTATGAAAAATCAAATCTGCAGGAAGATTTAGACGCTTTAGGATTTGCTTTGGTTGGGTATGGATGTACCACCTGCATTGGAAATTCAGGCCCCCTTGCGCCATCTATTGCAAAAGCCATTGAAGAAAATGATTTGTCTGTTGCCGCGGTATTGTCTGGAAATCGCAATTTTGAAGGGAGAATTCATTCCCAAGTTCGAGCCTCTTACTTAGCTTCGCCTCCGCTTGTGGTCGCTTATGCGATTGCAGGCTCTCTCCTTGTTGACATCACAAAAGATTCTTTGGGGAAAGATAGTCAGGGACAAGACGTGTATTTGCGTGATATTTGGCCGTCTAACCATGAAATTCAAGACGTTATGAAAACGTCTCTTTCTCCTGAGATGTTTACGAAAAGATATGAAAACGTTTTTGAAGGCCCAAAAGCTTGGGCTCAAATGCCTACAACCAAGGACATAACGTATCATTGGGATCCGGCCAGTACGTATGTAAAATGCCCTCCTTTCTTTAAATTTATAAAACAAGACCAAGGGCAGAACATAAAAAAGGCAAGACCTCTTGCCATCTTAGGGGACAGCATTACAACAGACCATATTTCTCCCGCGGGGAGTATCAAGAAAGATAGTCCAGCCGGGCAATATCTTCTTGCTCATGGAATTGAAGAAAAGGATTTTAATTCATACGGGTCACGTCGAGGAAATCATGAAGTGATGATGCGGGGGACTTTTGCAAACATTCGCTTGCAAAATGAGATGACTCCTGGTCTTTCAGGGGGAGTAACGCGCCATCTTCCCTCGGATGAAATATTTTCTATTTATGATGTGGCGATGAAGTATCAGCAAGAAAATGTACCTGTGGTCGTCATTGCAGGCAAAGAGTATGGATCTGGATCATCTCGAGATTGGGCTGCTAAGGGGCCTTGTTTGTTAGGAGTAAAAGCTATTATTGCAGAAAGTTTTGAGCGTATTCACCGCAGTAATCTTATTGGTATGAGCATCCTTCCCCTTGTTTTTTTAGAAGGGATAACGAGACATTCGCTTAATTTAGAGGGAACGGAGCTATTTGACATTGATTTTGGGTCAGATATTCATCCACAAATGACCGTCCAGCTTCATATCCATCGTCAAAAAGGAGGAATAGAAACAATTCCGCTTTTGTGTCGAATTGATACTAAAAGCGAAGTCGAATACTATAAGAGTGGAGGTATTCTTCACTATGTCAGCGAGCAACTTCAGAAGAAAAAGAGTTATTAAACATATATCCATCTTTGCAGTTCAATAAAATAGTTGGAGATGTTGGATTTTCTTCAAGCTTTTGGCGTAGCCTATAAATATGAGTTTCAAGCGTGTGGGTTGTGGTGTCTGGATGATATTCCCAGATCTCTTTTAAAAGGCGCTCTCTCCCAATTTCCTGTCCTTTGTTTTGATAAAAAAAACGTAAAAGTTCGCATTCTTTCCCTGTAAGTCGGTGCTCTTGAGACGTATTTAAATTTTTTAACGTTTTCTCCCTGACATCTAGTTCAAAATGAAAGAAAGAGAGCACACGTGTATAAGGTAAGTTTTTGATAAGAGAAAGAAGATCTAAGAATCGAACAGGGCGGGGAAGTGTGGATATATTTATGAAAGGAAGTGTGTTATCAATAGGCAGGTCTGTTCCTAAAATCCCCTCACAATCCTTATCGGTGTCAAAAGAGAGGGCAGCCTGTGGAAATAGCTCTTGCAAGGCCTCTGAAGCGATGAGGTCAGTGATTTGTAGATGGATGGTTAGCAGTTCAGACTGTTGCATCTGTATCACACCTTGTGGAAAAAATAGATAAGTATAAATTTTAGCATTGAGAAATAAACCGCAGGTGTCCTTATATAGTAAGGACTGTTATTTGTCACGTTCATAAATGTGTTGTTTGCTTGACAACCTATAGGGCAGGGCATTGAAATTTTTTTTTGGAGAATAAAATGAAACGTACTCTTGTTTGTTTAAGTGTTTGTGCAACTACATTGATGATGGCTGGCTCTCTTCGAGCTGAGGAAGCTAAATCTCCGCATATTCTTGCTTTACCAACCCTTACAATTTCTGGACAAACGTCCTTTAACACTTGGTTCTATCATAACAACAGAACAACCGTTGCTGGTGATGCAGCTGATACTGCAGCGGACAGACGCGGATATGGAGGAGGCCCTCTTTTTTCAATGGATGATGCTCGCTTGCGTTTCTCCATTGATGGGAAGACGGACCTAGGCCTGCGGTATGGTTTCATTTCTGTCCTTGATGGGGATACTTCTGCCGGGAATACACTTCGTGAAAATTACATCTTCTTAGATGGATCATGGGGAAAGTTTTATGTAGGAGACACCTACGGTGTTCTTTCCACGATGGCTTTTGGTGGATGGGATAACTGGTGTGGAACCAAATTCTTGGATGGAGACTTTGAGCGAGTTGTCAACTTCACGACAGGGGCGGTTCGTTCCCTTAATCTGGTGGGAGATACCAGCCGTGCTACGAAAATGACCTATATGACTCCACGTTGGAAAGGTGTGCAGTTAGGTATCACCTACACTCCCCGTTCAGAACACCTTGGAGAAGAAGGGGTCAATGCGATCACATCTACCTCTTCGACAAAGAAGCCGTTTGATATAAATAACATCGCATGCGGTGTGAACTTTATCCACAAATTCATTAACGATTTTGAGATGGCTCTTTCTGCAACGACCGTCTTTGCTCACACAAAGTCAGAGTGGAAGGGCGCTCCGCACAGAAAAAGTGTTGGATCATTTGCAATGGGAAGTTCTTTTTCCTATCAGGACCTAGGGTTCAGTATGGAATATGGAAACAATGGAAGCTCTCAACAATTAGCGGGTCAAAATCTGTCTAATGCAGGCCAATTCCTTGACTTTGGTCTTTCTTATACATGGGGACCGACTAAGTTCGGTACCGGGTACTATTATTCCTGGAGAAATGCACTAGGAGGAGATGTAGATCCTTCTAGCTATACGAAAGTAAAGGCAAGAACAAATGCTGTTACTGCTGCGGTTGATCATAAAATGGCGCCAGGAATGATTGTTTACTTTGAATATGCTAATTTCTTGATGAAAAATCCTGCAGCTGCAGACGAAGCTAATCGGATGAACACATTGCTTGGTGATAGCCCATTTACAGGAACAACACCAAACAACCGTTCCAATGCGTTCGTTGTTGGATCACGTCTCGTCTTCTAAGGAAGGCCTGCGCGCTGCGGGCGTAAAACCATTATCTCTCTCTCCCCTCCTTCTGAGGTGGAGAGAGCAAAGGTTACTTCTTCGGCTGTAACCCTCTCTATAGAAAATCCTTCAAGTGTATGAGCTGTTTCTGGATGAATGATTTTCCCATTCACCCATAGAGTCCAATGGGTTTCATCAGTATAAATAATAGCCCCCAAAGAAAGAGTCTCTTTCTTTATAGGCATCTGTGTATGTGTAAAAGAGGGCTCTTGATCCTTAAAAAAAAGAGAAAATTCAGCATGTGTTGAAGAGCTAGCCATAAAAAATAAAAAGAAAAGGCGGCACTTATTTCTCATTATCATCTTCTTTCATCGATATCCACTCGAAACGCAGCTTTCCTATAATATATAGCAAAGTCTATATAAATCGATTATAATATTGTCATAGCAAGAAAAGAAGGATAAGAAGAGCTATGACATACAGTGTGGATTTTCGACAGAA
>JAGVLE010000005.1 GCA_020049895.1 Alphaproteobacteria bacterium
CCTATTATGAAGAAGCTTATGGTTCTCAGGAAAATCTTCTTTGTCAGACAGTTTCTGGTCTTTCGTATTTCCGGTATGATCACCATTCTCCCCCTGTGCGGCAAAAAGAGGGCCCTTTTCTGAGAGGGATTCATCTTGAAAATGGTCCTGATATTCAGGAAGAAGAGCTCTTAAAGTTTAAAGGAAGACAGCCCAAAGATCTGTCAAAATCTCTTTTTTCTCTTTCAACACGCCTGTCTTTGTACTTTAAGGATTTAAGGACAAAGGAAAGACTTGATCATTGTATACCAGTGACTTTAGCAGGTCCTTGGACAGCCCCAAAACAAATATCAGAGTCAGGAAACAAGGAAAAAGAGTTAGAAAATCCTTCCTGATGCCTGTTCCCCAATGAATAAAGAGGAGACTTTATGAAAACATGGATACCCTCATGACGGAAGTTGTTTCAAACGAAAGCCAGTATGACAACCCCTTTACTTGTAACAACGGGAGCTCACCAACCCGTGTGGACTCCAAGACGATATGATACTCTTGCAGAAGAAGGTTTTCAGAAAAACATAGTCGTTTATCGCTGTGTGTCTTTAATTTCTCGCGGAATTTCGAGCATTCCGTGGAGGGTTTATAAGGGAGAAACTCCAGTTGAGAAACATCCCCTTTTGTCTTTGCTGAAAAATCCAAATCCTCAGCAGAGCTTATCACGGTTTATGGAGGCGTTGTCGGCTTATCTTTTACTGGCAGGGAATGCCTATATAGAAGCAGTAGGGATAGGAAAAGACCCCTAAGAGCTTTATCTGTTACGTCCCGATAGGATGCGCGTTGTTCCTGGAGTGTCAGGAATTCCAGAAGCTTATGAATATACCCTTGGAGCACGGGTGGCTCGAATTCCGGTGGATCCTTTGAACGGACAGTCGAAAATTCATCCTTTAAATGATTGGTATGGAATGAGTCCCATTGAGGCTGCTGCTCATGCCATCGATCAACATAATGCTGTGGCAAGCCATAATTTATCCTTGCTTCAGAATGGGGGACGTCCTTCAGGGGCTTTAGAGGTAAAATTAAATCCAGGAGAGTCCCTTTCCGAAGAACAAAGAACCAGATTGCGTGAGGAAATTAAATCTGCTTATGAAGGAACAACGAATGCAGGGCGTGTTCTTGTTTTAGAGGGAGATTTAGAGTGGAAAGAATTAGGACTATCACCAAAAGATTTAGACTTTATAGAAGGAAAAAATCTTTCTACGCGTGAGATCGCGCAAGTTTATGGAGTTCCCCCCATGTTGGTAGGGGTGCTAGGAGACGCGACATTTTCTAATTATAAAGAAGCTCGCTATCATTTGTGGGAGGATACAATTCTTCCTTATTTGGAAATAATTAAAGGAGAACTTAATGCCTGGCTCGTCCCGTTTTTTGGAGACAATCTTTCGATTGAGTATAATACGGATGCTGTTCCAGCTCTTGCCCCTAAAAGGGAGTTACTTTGGGAAAAAATTGAAAAAGCGTCCTTTTTAACGCTTAATGAAAAAAGGGAGCTGGTAGGATACCCACCGCTCCCTTTTGAGGATAGTCTTCAGAAGTTTTCTGCTTAAGCGCAGGAAGCCTTTGAACAAACGCCAGAACCAGCCCAATAGGAAGGCTTGCATGACGTAAGATGACGACGTGAGCAATCACCTTTTGGTAATCCACCGTCAAAGATACCACGTGTATCTGGGCAGCAAGTTGGGATGCAACGTGTGCATTCACTTGGGCAACACCCACCACAACCTTCAGCCATCATCATACCTTTACCAAGGTAAAGTTCGATGTCTTGTTGGTCTTCACGTGGGATTTGTCCGTTTACAACATCAACGTCCAAAACTGCAGCGTTTGCACCTGCAATCGCAGCAACAGTGATAATAAGTGTAAGAGCTAGTTTTTTCATTTTTTTCTCCTTTGTTTATAGTTTTTGTTTCTTGTTCTTCTTATTATTAGTTTCAGTGTATCTGCAAATTCATAATAATTTATTAAGATGCGAATTTTTTTTTTAAAAAGGCTCTAAGGCCCGCCTTGCCTTTTATACAGCCCGTATTTTTTCTCTTTTCTGTAAAAAACACCCTTGTTTTAGGAAATTTTCTTATGACTTCTCCTCAAAAAGGCATGATATCTGGCTATGCCAGTTCTTTTAATGTGACAGATCAGCAAGGGGATCGAGTTCTGAAAGGAGCGTTTGTGAAGAGTCTTCACTCTTGGCAGGTTCTTGGGAAAATGCCAAAAATGCTATGGCAGCATGATCCTAAATGCCCTATTGGAAAATGGACAAGCCTTCTTGAAGATGACTGCGGTCTTTATGTGGAAGGCTATCTTGCTCTTGGTATAAAGCAAGCGGATGAAGCCTATTCTTTGCTTAAAGAAGGAATTCTTGAGGGGCTTTCTATAGGATTTCGGGCTATCAAAGCGACTCGAGAGCCACGAAGTGCTGTCCGCCTTCTTCTCGACATTGACCTTATTGAAATTTCCCTGGTGACCTTTGGAGCCAATTCTCGTGCTCTGGTTCATCATGTGAAACAGGTTATGAGCGACAAACCTCGTTCGTAACGCCAAATCCGCACATCCCGTTAAACTTAAAGGAGAAAACTATGCATGAATATGATGTACAGACAACGCTTCAAGATCTATCTCGCACATTTGAAGAATTTAAGTCAGTCAATAATCAACGGCTTCACGCAATTGAAAATAAAAAACGTATTGACCCATTGGAAGAAGAGAAAATGACGAGACTTGAGGAGGGATTAGAAAGCGCCGAGAAGCGCCTTAAACAAATACAAGCCTTTTCTTCTCGCCCAAGCGTCGAAACCACAGAAATACCTTTTTGTGCCTATACGGATGCCTTTGTGGGCTATATTCGTAAGGGCCTTGATGCCCCACTGCATGGTTACGAAAGAAAAGCATTATCGACAACGCCTGATTCTGAAGGGGGTTTTTTGGTGCCTCCTCAGCTTGACCAACATTTATATGCAACTCTGCAATCCACTTCCATTATGCGATCTCTTGCCAGTCGAAGAGAAGTTTCCAGCTCTGTCCTTGAGCTTCTCGTCGACAAAGAGACGGTGGATGCAGGATGGGTGACAGAGAAACAAGATCGCGTAGAAACGCAAGAACCTCACTTAGCGAAGGTACGTATCCCTGTTCATGAAATGTATGCGAAGCCACGGGCAACTCAAAAATTGCTAGATGATGCTTTGTTAAATGTTGAAGAATGGCTTTCTCAAAAAGTGTCTCAAAAAATGGCATTTATGGAAAACAGCGCTTTTATCAGTGGGAATGGAACGAATAAACCTAAGGGAATTCTTTCCTATGAAACCGTTGGAAAAAACATTTGGGAATGGGGAAAGCTTGAGGAAATTAAAACAGGGGCCACGGGAGGTTTTATGGGAGGGAAGGGATCTGAAACACTTCAAGATGTTTTTTTTGCCCTTAAGCCACAATATCTTGTGAATGCATCGTGGTTAATGTCTCGCTCAGCCCAAGCAGTGATTCGTAAATTAAAAGATACGGAGAATGGGCGTTATTTGTGGGAGCCTCCTCTTGCAGGTATTTCAACGCCTACTTTGTTAGGATATCCTGTGGCTATCTCTGACGATATGCCAGCACTTGTGGCTGGAGAAAATTCCAAGGCCATTGTTTTCGGTAATTTTAGGGAAGGCTATCAAATTGTGGATCGAACTGGCATTCGCGTCTTGCGAGACCCCTACAGCGCAAAGCCTTATGTTGAGTTTTATGTTACACGGCGCTTGGGCGGAGATGTCTTAAATTTTGAAGCGCTAAAGGTTGTGAATTTTAGTGAATAAAAAAAGCCCCACATTTTTGTGGGGCCAGTTATTCAAATACCATTGTCTTTTTGATTATAGGTAAAAGGTAAAATAAGGTTTTATCTTGAAGGGGTCTGCTTTCTGTTCAAGTTAAGTTAACGACATTGCCGATAAATGAGAAGTTATTAATTCATCATTGTGAGGAAAAAGAAAAGCCCGAAAAGCAATTTAGAAATTAACGATTGTTTTTATGAACACTCTAAATTGCTTTGCTCTTAACGAGCATCGGGAAAGTCTAGCTCCTTATAAATAAAATATTGTTCTCATCTATACTATAATCTATTTTGAACTAAAATGTTAAATATTTGGTTAATTATTTAATAATTAGCTTTTTATGATTACTCTTACACAAGAGGATATGATGAGCCTTTTCCTAAAATTTCCTCCCCCTTGTGAACCTCTCGGCTTGCAGGAGACAAAACGATACCTTCGTATTTCTTCAGAGCTTGAAGACCCTCTTATGACATCTCTTATTTCCGACTCTCGGGTATATGTAGAGAATATAACGGGTAGGGCTCTTTTAAAACAAGGATGGCAATTACAGCTTACCCCACCTTATCCCCCTTCGTTTCCGCTTGCCCAAACACATTACCAAGAATTGAGTTTTATCCTCCCCAAGCCTCCTCTTTTAGAGGTGGTTTCTGTAAAGAGCAAAGAGAAAGAAGTTCCTTTTGCACAAGAGGACTCGAAACTTAAGATCGCAAGTCAGTTTTATGGAGAGCCGCTTTTAATTTCCTTTTGGGCTGGATACGGGGAAACACCAGATTCCCTTCCGGCAGATCTTAAAATGGCAGTTTTGGTAGGTGTTGAGGCTCTGTATGAAGGCAAAAAAATGGATCTTTCTCTTTTAGCGCCCTACAGGGTCTTACGAATAAACTAAGGGGAGAAGAGAATGAAAATCATTACCAGAAAAGATCTTACAGAATCTCTTACACTTTTGATCCCCTTCAGGGAGCAAGATAGAGAGGGGGGATGGGAGGAAAGCTGGAGGCCCGGCCCTCAATTATGGACAGCGGTATTTCCTATCCTAGAGAGACAAGAGAAGCCTCATTATCACCTTGTTGTGGGGGGAAGATTGATTCTTCCTTATAAAATGGCGTTTTTATGGACTATTGAGAGTAAAACAAAGAGACTTTACGCCATAACAGAACCGCGCTTTATCCAACAAAAACGATTTTTATCTATGATAGCGAAGGAGGAAACGCATGCGTGAATTTTTCACAGACCTTATCCATGTATTAAGTCCGCTTTGCCCTACCTTTCTTCAGCTTCCTCCAGAGGTACCCTATCCTCATATGACGGTGGAGGAGATTACCTCTTTATGTGGAATTCCTGCGGGGCCAACCCTTCTGAGTTTTAGCCTTAAAATTTGGAGCCAATATGCAGGAACCAAAGAAATTTTAAAAACTCTTCATGAGGTAGAGAATCTTATAATCACCTATCAGAAGGGACGAATGAAGATTATGAAGAGCTTTCTTACCCTTCTTTCCGATGGGAAAACGCGGGTCCACACCCTCCATCTTAAAGCAAGGGTGCCTTATGAACGAAACTGATCTTATTCTTGAGGGGATGGAGCAACAAAACGCGTTCCCCCCTTTTTCTGCGCGGGAGTGCTCTCAAACATTGACGCTGCTTCCTGGGGGATCCCTGCGTCGAACCATTAACGGGGAGCTTATTCGCGTGGGAGGGAACGCTCACCAAAAATTTTGTTCAATCATTACGTGTAAGGATCACATGACGCCTGCTTTTGGAAATTTTTGGGCAGGCTCTCTTGTAAAAGTGGTATGTATTCAAACCCTTACGCAAATGATTCCTGCTCTTGCTTCCTGTGTTGTATTAGAGCGTGATCCGTTAAAAGTGCGAGTTCAGGATATAAAAGGTGCGGAGATTTTGTCTCTCAGAAGTGAGGGAAAAAACGTGTTTCTCCCTTCAGAGTTTCCTGGAGGGTTTGTCACTTACCATCCGTGGCTGGTGATGCTTGTGAAAACGTACCGCCTTGAGACGGATGAATGGGGAGCGATAGTCGGGTGGACGTTAGAGTTAGAAGAGAAGTAAAAATGAAACCCGCGCGTCATCCCTCTCTCATCGGGGCTCGCAATGACGAAGGGGGTGAGATTACGTGGGTTGCTCCGTGGAGTGTTCCTTAAATTTGACAGCTAGTTCTAAACTTGCAGCATCTGGTCCTCATTGCGAGCTCTGCAGAGGGCAGAGCGAAGCAACCTAGTTAATTATTTGCTTTATGTGGTAGCCGTTCGGTTGTTTGTGAGTAATTCTCTTCGTCGTCCCGGAAGTTAGGCTCTCCTACCCCTGTCATCCTTGCCTAGATAAGCCCCGCGCGCTCTTTGAGCAAGCGATAGCGTTCTTGGCGAGGACCTATTTGCTCCGCTGTTCTCTAAATTTCTCAGCAGGGAAGAGGGATCTGAAAGTGGGAGAATTCGTAACATAATATTTCTTTGTAACGCCTCATAAAGGTCCTCACCAAGAAACGTTAAGAGCTCGCCTTCGGCTTCGCTACGTTTCTAGGTAAGGATGACAGCGGGGGCTATATACAATCTAAATTCTGTCCGTAGAGCCTAAAGACCACTTACCAGTTCGCGCACCGCTTCCACGGATGTGTCAAAAAGGGCCTTCTCTTCGGGGGTAAGTTGAAGCTCTATAATTCGCTCAACGCCTTTCGCTCCAATGACAACAGGAACGCCAATATAAAGATCATGGACGCCGTATTCACCTGTAAGCCAAGCAGCACAAGGGAAAATTCTCTTTTTATCTTTAAGATGAGACTCAACCATCGCCACGATAGAAGAGGCAGGCGCATAAAAAGCAGACCCTGTTTTTAAGAGATTTACAATCTCTCCCCCGCCTTGGCGTGTCCGAGTGACAATTTCCTCTAACCGTTCCTTCGTCAACCACTTCATGTGAATAAGGTCGGGCAGGGGGATGCCTGCTACTGTGGAATAGCGCACCAGAGGAACCATGGTATCACCGTGTCCTCCCAAAACCATAGCGTGAACATCTTCAACGGAAACATTGAATTCTTGGGCCAGAAAATAGCGAAATCGGGCGCTATCTAAAACGCCGGCCATACCAATGACTCGGTGGGGGGGTAACCCCGATGTTTTTTGTAAAATCCCTACCATAACATCGAGAGGGTTTGTCACAACGATCACAAATGCATGCGGGCAATAGGTGCGGATTCCCTCTGCAACGTCTTGAATAACCTTTGTATTGATGGCTAATAAATCGTCTCGGCTCATGCCGGGTTTGCGTGCGATTCCTGCTGTCACAACAACGACATCTGTTCCTTCAAGAGCTTTATAATCATTGCTCCCGGCTACCTGACAGTCTCTTCCTTCCACCGAAAAAGATTCGGCAATGTCCAAAGCTTTTCCTTGAGGAATACCATCAGCAATATCAATAAGGGTTATGTCTCCAAGGTCTTTAAGACCCATGAGGTAGGCAAGGGTTCCTCCGATTTGACCTGCGCCCACAAGAGCAACTTTAGAACGTTTCATTTAAGGATCTCCTTTAAGAAATTTCCACCGAGATGAAGGCCTTGCTCATTAATCGAATGATCTAAATGAGGTAAAAGAGACAAAGTGACAGGGACACCCAAGGCTTTCAATTGCTTTTCTGCATCTTGTGAAAATGAGGAGGGGACTCGTTGATCATCAAGACCATGAATGAGTAAAACAGGAGGGTTCTTTGAAGAAAGCCCCTTTGGACTTCCCATAAATCCCCCTGAATAAGCGACATCTCCCGCGCACTGAGGCCATGTGAGCGCCATATGAAGAGACATCATAGCTCCCTGAGAAAAGCCTACAAAAGCGACCTTTTCGGGGGGAATTTTATACGTCTTTACGATGTCATTAATATATTCATTGAAGGAGGGTGTAAACGCTTCGACGTCCTGGAGCATGCGTGGAAAATCCCATTCATAGAGTCGGAACCACTGCCTTCCCTCTGGATAGCTATCACAGACAGAAGGGCCATTAGGGGCTACAAAGACGGTAGAGGGAAGGATCTTGCGCCAGATATTTCCTAAAGAAATCAAATCATCCCCGGAAGAGCCATATCCATGGATAAGAATGACAAGAGAGGTAGGGCTCACGCCAGGGTCTGGGGGTAGAATTGGTCCCGAAAAAGAATACGTCATGAGAGAATCTCCTTTTGAGAATACATTTGTTCCAAAGATACAGATTCCAAGAGCGAAAGCAAGAGCAGGACCAAACGGGAAGGGACGACATTTATAAAGTAGGGCTGTTCCAATTCCTATTCCTCCGGAAATACATAGGAAAAGAGGAAGGGTTTCTATGGTGAGCCACACCCCAGCGACGATCATCATTTTTACGTCTCCTAAGCCGAGTCCTTCCCTTCCTTTTAGCAAAAAATAAGCTTTGTAGAGGCCATATCCTATGCCGCCTAATATCAGAGCGCTTGGGAGGTTGGAAAATCCACACTGAAAGACTCCCAAGCCAAGCAATACAATAAGCCATCCATCAGGAATAATTCTTTCTTTTATGTCTTTGAGAGTAATAGCGCCCAAGCTGACGAGAAGAGAGAGGGGTAAAATAATCGGATTTAGATAAGAAATCTCATGTCCTCCCATAATTTAGGCGATTAATCGCCTATGGCTTTATATTATGCAACTTGCTAAATCTTTCCAATAAGCATTTCCTTTCGCTTGCGTGGCCAATGCTTAAGATATTTTTCTCTCTCAAGAGCCTCCCATACATAAGCATACGATTCATAATAGATCAGATGTGTAATTTTATACTTTTTTGTAAAGCCCTTCTACTTCCCTTCTTTATGTTCTCGTACACGTCGAAAAAGGTTGTTGGTAATCCCAATATAGAGGGATTTTTTGGAATAATTTGTCATTATATAAACATAGTATTCCACCGTGGCGCTCCATAAAGGTCCTCACCAAGAAACGTGAAAGCTCGCTTTCGGCTTCGCTACGTTTCTAGGTAAGGACCTTTATGTTGCGCGGTTCTCTAAAACTTTCCAATGGGAGGTTTTCTAGGGCATGACAACTGGGAAACTATAGCCTAAAATAAAAAAATTGTTTTTCTCAAAGAGAGGGGCTGACCATGACTCAAACGCGCCAAGAAACGGATACCTTTGGACCTATTGCTGTTCCTGCCGATAAATACTGGGGAGCACAGACAGAACGGTCTCTCAAAAATTTTTGTCTCGGTGTAGAAAAGATGCCCCTGCCGGTTATCCGTGCTTTGGGTCTCCAGAAAAAAGCCGCAGCCCTTATTAATATGGAATCGGGAATCTTAGAGTCCTCCTTAGGACAAGCGATTGTTAAAGCTGCTGAAGAAGTTGAAGCTGGGAAATGGGATGACCACTTTCCTTTAGTCGTTTGGCAGACAGGCTCTGGGACTCAAACCCATATGAATGCGAATGAAGTGATTGGAAATCGAGCCATTGAATTGCTGGGAGGTCAGCTTGGCTCAAAAACACCTGTTCATCCCAATGACCATGTGAATATGAGCCAATCCACAAATGATACATTCCCAACAGTCATGCAAATTTCAACCACCCTTGAAATCCATCGTCACCTGGTGCCGGTGCTGGAAAAACTTGAAAAAGTGTTACGCGAAAAGCAAGACGCTTTCAAATCCATCATTAAAATTGGCAGAACTCATCTCCAAGACGCTGTTCCCTTGACACTAGGCCAAGAATTCTCAGCTTATGCAACACAAATTAAGAAGGGAATTCAGAGTCTTAAAAATACTCTTCCGCATCTCTATGAGTTGGCGCAAGGTGGAACGGCTGTGGGAACAGGTCTCAATACGCCCCCGCATTTTGCGGAGGCTTTTGCGAAAAAGGTTGCAGAGTTAACGGGGCTTCCGTTTGTAACGGCTGAAAACAAATTTGAAGCGCTTGCTGCTGAAGATACGATGGTGGAAGTATCGGGGGCTCTCAATCTTCTTGCCGTGTCTCTGTCCAAGATAGCTAAAGATATTGCCTTGTTGGGATCAGGACCGCGGTGTGGCTTGGGTGAATTATTATTGCCGGAAAATGAACCTGGCTCTTCTATTATGCCTGGGAAGGTGAATCCAACTCAATGTGAGGCCCTTGCAATGGTGGCAACGCAAGTCATGGGTAACCATGTCACGGTGACAATTGCTGGGTCAAGCGGTCAATTAGAACTGAATGTTTTTAAACCCGTTATCATTTATAACGTGCTTCAATCCATACGGTTGTTGGAAGATGCGGTTCATTCTTTCATTGAAAAATGCCTGATGGGAATTGAGCCTGACCGAAAGCGTATTGAAGAAAATCTTCATAATTCGTTGATGCTTGTGACCGCTTTAAGCCCCCATATTGGCTATGATAAATCTGCTGAAATCGCAAAGAAAGCCCACAAAGAAGCTAAAACTCTGCTTGAAGCTTCCCTTGAGCTTGGGTACTTAACAGAATCACAATACCATGCCTGGGTAAGGCCTGAGGATATGGTGTAAAAGAAAAAAATCTACCATCGGTAAATATTCATTGAAAAATGCTATCAGTTTTCACTGTGCCCAAGAGCTTTAGTCACAATTCACACCGCAAAAGCCATTAAATAGACTCGGATTACATACGAATCCTGTATCAGTCTTTTTCCAGCTCTCAGTGCGTAATACCACGGGATCAAAACATGACTGGTCTTTGCCAACTTGTTTATTATTCTTCATACACGTATATTTGTTAGATTCCAGGGTAACTTTGTCGCCTTTCATGCAAGCAGCTGGACTCACTGCATTGGCTTGATATCCAGCAAGAATAACACAGGTAATAACTGTAAAAAATGGTATGGAATTTTTCATTTTTTTCTCCTCTAACGAGATAGAATTAATTATTCTTTCTATAATTAATCTCAATATATCTTAAAATTCTTAATGTCTTATTAAGCGAAGAGTTTTTTAAAGTCGCTGGGTAAATTTAATGACAGGGTGTAAAAGAAAACCCTACCGACGATTGTCGATAGGGTTTCACTTTAGAAGTTATCCTGTTTTTTTCTTACCTACAGGTTACAGCACAGAAGCCATTTGCAGCAGTTGAGCTAGCACATTTTCTAACATTAGCATCCCAGCCAGATGCATTCGCTGGGGCTGTTGGGGAGCTACACAAGTAAGATTTTATGGTGCCACCGCTAGCATTTTGACAATAGATGTACGATTTCCCTTTGCTTTGACCTGTTCCAGCTTGCATTGTTCCTGCAACAGTCGAACAATTTTGTTCAGCTGCATTGGCTTGGTATCCAGCAAGAGTAACACATGCGATAAGTGTAAAAAGTTTCATGGAATTTTTCATTTTTTTCTCCTTTTAAATTGTTGTTCTTCATTTAAGTCTATCTGAAAATTCATAATAATTTATTAAGACGAGAGAAAATTTTTTCATCATTCAAGAGTCGGACAATAACCCCGATTCTTCTATTACTGAGGATAGGGTGCAAAAGAAGAAACCCCACCAGCGATTGCCGATAGGGTTTCTTTTTAAGTCAGTTGAAAATTAAAGTATTTTTCTTAGCAGCTTGTATTGCAACTGTTTCCAGTACCTGGGGTGCACTTTTTCCCTGTACCAACGGTTGTCCAGTTGCTAGCAGTGGAGGGTGCTCCGTACTTACATGCAGTGGCTTTTGGCGTACCGTTTGTCGTACAAGTATAGACGCCATTAGCTAAAGTAGCGGATGTTCCACCATTGCAGCTAACAAAAACTGCATTAGCAGCAGTACTTGCAAGAAAGCTTGCGACGGCGAGAAGTGTGAGTGTTGTCATAGTGTTTTTCATGATAGTCTCCTTTAATTGGATTTTTAATGATTAGTTTCTTCTTTTTTTAGTCTTAATTCGAGTCTATCTGAAAATTCATAATAATTTATTAAGAGAGGAGATTTTTTATCATTGCGTGAGCAGCGTACCTCTAAAAGTTTCACGTGAAATGTTTGTTCATTATTCAAGGCGTCGTTTAAACATCCATCCTGCAGCCGAAAGAGTACACATCGCTATAAGCAACATGGGCCATGTATCTTTCCAGACGTCGAACGCTGAAATATCCTTTAAAAAAATTCCTTTAATAATGATAAAAAAATGAGTGATGGGAACAAAGGTTGTCACAGGTTGAAGCCAGGTGGGCATGTTTTCAATAGGTGTTGCGTATCCGGAAAGAAGCATGGTGGGGAGGATAAAGATAAACGCTCCCAAAAGGGATTGTTGTTGGGTGTAGGAAATGGAAGAAATAAATAATCCAACCCCTACGTTTGCTAACAAAAATATAAACATGCTTATGTAAAGAAGCAGTAAGGATCCCACAAAGGGAACTTTAAATAAGATAAGGGCAATGCCCATTAATAATGTGCTTTCCGCTACACTGATGACCATGGCAGGAATCGTTTTTCCTAGCAAAATTTCCCACGGTTGAAGGGGAGAGACAAGAAGCTGGTCAAATGTTCCATTCTCTCTTTCTCGCGACACAGACATGGCTGTGACGGTAAGAGCAAGAAGCATGCTAAGCATCGCTACTAAGGAAGGAACGGTGTAATAGATGTACTCCAAATTAGGGTTAAAAAAAGTACGCGATTGAATATCAATAAGCGTTTCTGGGTGGACTCCTTTCATACGCAAAATCTCTTTATTAAAGGTGGTTACAATGGTGCCCAAATAGCCGGCTACAATCTGAGATGCATTTGATTTTCGTCCGTCCAAAATGATTTGAACAGGGGCCGGTTTTCCTTTCGAAATCAGACGAGAAAAATTGGATTGTATGTGGATGACTGCAAGGGCTTTTTGATTGTTGATACTGCTTCTTATCTCTTCATGATGGCTGCACTCGAATACCTTCGTAAAGTAAGGAGCCCCCTTAATGCGCTGAATGAGTTCATGGCTATACCACCCTCCATCCATGTTGCGTACCCCTAGAGAAATATCTGTCACATCTAAGGTTATCGCTTGAGAGAGAACAATCAGTTGGATAAGAGGCGGAGCAATAAGCATAATTCGGCTTTTCTTATTTCGCCAAACGGTAATAAACTCTTTAATAATAAGTGCTTTCAGGCGAATCCACACTGTCATTCTTAATCCAATCGTTTTGCTGTCTTGCGTAGGGTAATGCAGAAGAAAAAGAGAGCAATAGCTCCCATCATGCCTAAATTAAAGAGGGCCAGTGGCCAGGCCGTCCCGCTTAAAAAGACACTTTGAAGAAGAGTCACAAAATACCGGGGGGGAAAAAGATAGGTCATTACTTGAACGATCTTGGGCATGGAATCTATCTCAAAAACAAATCCTGAGAGGGAAAAAGCGGGGATAAAACCAAGCATGATGGCAATTTGACCAGAAACGAATTGGTTTCGTGTTGCTGAAGAAATGAGCAATCCTTGACCCAGGGAAGCAATAAGAAAAATTGACGTTGAAAGCAGAAGAATAAGAACACTTCCCCGAAAAGGAATATGAAATAAAAGAAAAGACGTGATCACACAAAGCACCATAGACATTAATCCCAAAAAGAAATAAGGAGCTAATTTAGCAAGCAGCATCTCATTCATACGAAGAGGGGTTGCCATGATCGCTTCCATCGTTCCTCTTTCCCATTCACGGGCCACCACAAGGGCTGTAAGCAGTGTTCCAATGAAAGACATAATGATGGCAATGGATCCGGGAAGGAGAACGTCTCGGCTTTTAAGATCAGGATTAAACCATGTACGCGTTTCTGCTTTGATGGGAAAAAATGCTACGGTATTTGGTATTGAGGGAGATGTTATGGAAGAAGCGCTTACTTGAGAAATTGACGTAAAAATTGATTGATTAGGGCCTATTACTGACACGTTAGCGGCCCCTACAAAGAGAGGCGTTCCAATCGCTCGATCAGGAGACACCGATGGTGAATGTTGATTTATCCAAGTGTTCACCACTGTGGTTGCATAATTTAAAATAAATTGTGCTGTATTTGGCTCGCTTCCATCAACAATTAATTGAAAAGGAGTGGTTTTCCCCTGGATAATCCTTCTCGAAAAATTTTTTGGAATCGTAATAATCCCACGGATGTCCCCGCGAGTCAGTTTTTCTTGAAACAGCTTACGATTATACCCTACTTTGGGGCTAAAATAGTGACTTCCTATGAAAGAGTTCACAAGGCTTCGAGCTTCAGTAGCCGTATCTTCCAGAACGATACCTATGCGCAACTTGTCCGCATCTAAAGACATTCCATACCCAAACAGAAAAATCATTAAAAGAGGAAGACCAAACGCCATCATCAGCGTGCTTGGATCCCTCATAATTTGTTTTATTTCTTTCCGAAAATAAGCAAAGAAGCGCTGAAAAGAGAACGTACTCATAGGAAGGCTCTTTGCTCAATTAACGTAATAAAGGCATCTTCTAAGGTAGGGTTTGGGAGAGTCGGTGTTGTTACCTTTTTCTTCAGATCATCAGGCGTTCCTGATGCAATGCTAACGCCTTGATAGATTAAGGCAATGCGATCGCAATATTCCGCTTCTTCTAAAAAGTGAGTGGTCACCATAACGGTAACGCCCTTACTTACCATGCCATTAATATGGGTCCAAAATTCACGTCGGGTGAGAGGATCTACTCCTGAGGTAGGCTCATCAAGAAACAATACGTCTGGTTCATGCATAATGGCACATGCTAATGCTAAACGCTGGGCATAGCCTAAAGGAAGGAGCCCTGCATTCTGTTTAAGAAAAGGGTCGAGTTCAAAGAGATGAATCATCAACTCTATTCTTTGGGTGCGATGGGGCCCATTAAGGCCATAAACACCTGCAAAAAAGTTTAAATTTTGTTCAACGCTAAGGTCTTTATACAAGGCAAATTTTTGGGCCATATATCCAATGCGAGACCGGGCTTGGGAAGGGGCTTGTTGAAGATTAAATCCTGCCACAAAGGCTTCTCCCTTTGTGGGTTTCAACAGGCCACACAACATCCGGAAAATTGTCGATTTTCCGGCTCCATTTGGGCCGAGAAGGCCAAAAATCTCTCCCTGGTTAATAGAAAAAGAAATATCGTTAGCTGCTGTAAAATCACCAAAGTTTTTCGTAAGATGCTCTGCTTTAATAAGAGGCCATTTGATTTTCTTTTTTGCAGGAAAGTCGCGGACAAGAACAGAGTCTCCCTTGGCTGTTCCTCCCAAAATATCAACAAATGCATCTTCAAAGCGAGGCGCAATGGGCTCCCATCCTTTTACCTCTTCTTTCAGCGGAGACTTTAACACACAGCGCACCGTATTTCCTTGAATGAGGCTATCTGTCATTAGAGGACTGTTGAGCAAGGCTCTAAGAAGTTTTCGCCTTTCTTCGAAAGTGGTCTTTACGCGAAAAACGCGTCCTTTCAGCGTATCTGTAAGCGTTTGAGGGGGGCCATTAAAAAGCAATTTTCCCTCATTGAGAAGAAGGACTTGATGGCATTTATCTGCTTCATCAAGGTAAGAGGTTGCCCAGACAATGGTCATTCCCTTGTCAGCTAATTCCTGAACCATTTTCCATAATTCTCTTCGAGAGACAGGATCGACACCAACACTTGGTTCGTCCAAGAATAAAACCTGAGGTTGACTCAAGAGAGCACACGCAAGGCCTAATTTTTGCTTCATTCCTCCAGAAAGCTTCCCCGCTAGGCGATTCTTAAAGGGCCTGAGAGCTGTAAAGGTAAACATGCGGTCAATGGTTTCTTCTTTTGCTTTTTCTTCAAGCTGCGCAAGATCTGCATAAAGGGTGAGATTTTCTATAACCGTTAGGTCCTCATAGAGGCCGAATTTTTGGGGCATATACCCCGCTATATCGTGAATACGAGGAGAATCCGTTCGGATTCCTAAGACTGTAATGTGACCTGTTGTTGGAAGAAGAAGGCCTGTCATCAGCCGCATCAACGTTGTTTTCCCTGCCCCATCGGGTCCAACAAGACCGATAATAATGCCTTTTTCAAGACTGGCCGTGACTTTATTCAGAGCAGGTTCAGTCATCCCCTTAAATGTTTTGCTCACATTGGTAAGGTGAATAGCCGATTTGAGTGTCATGTTTTTATTGAGCTATTTTTATTTTAAGCGTAACAGGCATTCCCTGACGAAGCTGATGGTGAGGGTCATCTGCAACAATACGCAGCCTATAGACAAGGTCGGTACGGAGGTCGACGGCCTCAACGGTTTTGGGTGTAAACTCAGCTTGAGGAGAAATAAATCCTACTTGTCCTGTAAAGGGTTTTGTGGGGTGAGCATCTGTGAAAATTTTTACTTTCATTCCCAATTTAAGGCGCCCCAAGTCGGGTTCTGCCACATAAGCTCGGATCCAGACAGGTCTGTAGAGAGAAAGAGTATAAACGATGGATAAAGGAGAAACGATCTCACCCACCTCCGCTGCTCGAACCATAATGACGCCTTCAGACGGAGCAACAAGTTCTGTGTACTTTAAATTTAATTGAGAAAGTTGAAGGTGTGCTCTCGCGTTCTCAAGAGCGGCCTTTGCTCCATCAACATCTTCCTTCCGAAACCCTTCTACCGCAAGGCTTAAAGCTTCTGACGCATTCTTGAAACGAGCTTCCGCTTCTAATTTATCAGCAAGAGCGGTTTCATAATTTTGTTGGGAGGTCGTTTTTGCTGAAAATTGTTTTTTTTGTCTCTTGTAAATGCGAACCGCATTTTCAAGGGCAGCCTTTTGTTGAGCGACATTTGCACGTGCTTCTTGAATTTCTTGAGGGCGACTTCCATGAACATATTTTGCATAGGTTGCTTCGGCTTGATCAAGAACTCCTTGGGCTGCAGCAAGGGCAGCCTGATAAGGCGGTTTTTCAAGGAGAGCAATAACGTCTCCTGGTTTAACCTGGTCACCTTCTTCCAAGAGCATGGTCTCAATTCTCCCACCCACTTGGAAACCCAAGTCCGCTTGGCGAATATCAACGTTCCCATAAAGAGTTAGTTCATTTTGAGGATGAAACACTTTCCAAAGAAAAACACTTAAGGCAAGAGCGGCAATTCCTAAAAGGGCTGCTCCTCCCCAACGAAAGAGGCGATCTAGTTTTGGCATCCCCTGTAACATTCCTCAAGTGTCTAAAAGTTTTCAATAAAATAGACGTAAAACATATTTTAAGCCATAGGTAAAAAGAAAGGTAGTGACTAAACTTCCAAACCACAGAATAATAAACCACACCCAGGGATTTTTAATCTTCATAAGACGCTCTCGATTTTCCGCGAAACACATAATACGCATACGCTGTATATCCTAGTATAACAGGTAACAAGATAACCACCGCCATCAGCAAAAGGCTTAAAGATTTCGCGCCTGCAGCAGCATCCCATATGGAGATATGATAAGGAACAATCCAAGGCCATAAGCTAATTCCTAAGCCTAAATATCCTAGGGAAAAGATCGCAAGTACAATAAAAAAGGGTTGTATCTCTTGTTTCTTCAAAAGGCTTTTGTAAAGACCTAAGAAAGAGAGTCCTGTTAGCAAAGGAATGGGGAGGAAATAAAAGAAATTCGGCAAACTAAACCAGCGCGTAAAAATGGTTTCGTTTAAAAAAGGAACCCACAAGCTGACAATGCCTAAAAAAAAGACAACGTAAAAGAGGGACCGAAAGGCAATTTTTCGGGCCCATTCTTGAGTTTTATGGTCTGTCTTCATAAGAAGCCATGTGGCTCCCAGCAGAGAATATCCAAAAACAAGAGCAATCCCTGTCAGAACCGAAAATCCATTTAACCAATCAAAACTGCCTCCTCCAAAGGCGCGCCCTTGAGTTGTGACTCCACTGACGAAAGCTCCCAAAAGTATTCCTTGAAAGAAAGTGGCACATACAGAGCCCAAATGAAAAGAATAGTCCCAAAGGATATGCATCTTTCCCTGTTCTTTAAAACGAAACTCAAAAGCGACTCCGCGGAAAATAAGCCCTAACAGCATCAAAATAAGAGGAATGTAAAAAGCGGGAAGTAAAATGGCATAAGCCAAAGGAAAGGCAGAAAAAAGAAGGCCTCCCCCCAACACAAGCCAGGTTTCATTTCCATCCCAAAAAGGAGCAATGGAGTTCATCATTTTATCTCGGCAATCTTTGCTGGGAGCAAAAGGAAAAAGAATCCCTACCCCTAAATCAAATCCATCTAAAAGGACATATAAGAAAACAGCCAAAGCCATAATGCAACTTGCCAATAAAGGAAGGTCTAGGAAGGGTGAGAAATCCAACATTATTTACTCCTCTCCCAACACAGGCGGAATAACGCCATGGGATCCATAAATTTCGGTTTCTTTTAAAAGAGGCTTGGGCCCTTTTTGAATTAATTTCAAAATATAATAAATCCCTGCTCCAAAGATGAAAGTGTAGACGATAATGAAGGCAAGAAGAGAGAGAAAAACCTGTTTTCCGTTAACGGGAGAGGCGGCTTGAAGAGTGCGCATAAGGCCATACACCACATAAGGTTGCCGTCCAATTTCGGTGACAAACCACCCTGCGAGAACGGCAATAAACCCTGAAGGCGTTAAGATGATGCACCATCGTTGAAACCATCTATTTTTAAACAACGTTTTACGGAAAAATAATAAAACGGCGATCATTCCTGTTAACAGCATAAGGATGCCTATCCCTACCATAAGTCTAAAGGCAAAAAAGACAGGGCGGACGGGAGGTCGATCTTCTTTCGCCCAGGCTTTTAGCCCCTTTACTTCTCCATCAAAAGAGTGAGTTAGGATAAGACTGGAAAGTTGAGGGATTTGTACGACATACTTTGTGGTTTCTTCTTTTTCATCAGGATAGCCAAATAAAATTAAAGGCGCCCCTTTCATCGTTTCCCACGTTCCCTCTATCGCTGCTACTTTTGCAGGTTGATGTTTAAAGGTATTGAGGCCGTGGAGATCTCCCAAAAAGACTTGAATAGGTGTTACAAATACGGCCATCATCATCGCCATCCCCACCATGATGCGCGCATGGGGTGTGTGGCGTTTTTTAAGAAGATACCAAGATCCAATCCCCCCCACAAAAAAGGCTGTGGCTAGATAGGCTCCCGTTACCATATGCATGAGGCGGTAAGGAAAAGAAGGATTAAAGATAATATCGATCCAATTGAGAGGATGAAAAATAAGCCCTTCCTGAATTTCATATCCGGTTGGAGTATGCATCCAGCTGTTTGCAGATATGATCCAAAAGGCAGAGGTAAGCGTTCCTAAAGCGACAATGATGGTAGATATAAAATGCATCCTTCGTGTGACTCTTCCCCATCCAAAAAGCATAATTCC
Source organism: Alphaproteobacteria bacterium (assembly GCA_020049895.1). GTDB lineage: Bacteria > Pseudomonadota > Alphaproteobacteria > UBA9655 > UBA9655 > UBA9655. Next base: position 19,046 of record JAGVLE010000005.1, read on the forward strand.
CAGAAAAGAAGCTTCAAGGAAAAAAGCTGTCAGGACCTCAAAAGCAAATAAAGGACCTAACACATTGGAGGTGCTGTCCGAAAAACGAGACCAGTTAGTCCCAAATTGATAAGACATAACAATTCCTGACACGACTCCCATCCCAAAGGTTACAGAGAACACTTTGACCCATAACTTGTAGATTTCTTGATAAACTGTTTTTCCTGTGATAAGCCAAAGCCCTTCAACAACGGCAAGCCATGAGCTAAGCCCTATGGTGAGGGTGGGGAAAATAATGTGGAAACTTATGGTAAACGCAAACTGAATGCGGGATAAAAGAATAGGATCAAAGTCCATGGAATTCTCTCATTTTTATAGGATGTTTTTTTAACCATACCCTTTATTTTTTAAAAACCCAACTCTTCATGCGTGACAGATGGTCAAAAACCCCTTTATGATTAAACTTATTTAACGAGAAAGTGATAAGATGAAGAAAATTGGTGTATTAACAAGTGGCGGAGACTGTGCAGGACTTAATGCTGTTATTCGTGCCGTTACGCTCAGGGCTACTCAAACGTATGGCTGGGAAGTCTATGGCATTCATGAAAGCACCCACGGGCTTGTACGGCGGCCGGTTGACGCTATTAAACTAGACCTGTCAACATGTACAGAGACTCTTTTGCGTCAGGGAGGGACGGTTCTTGGAACGACAAATAAAGCGTATTCGTCTCCGGAGGGCACACAAAAAGATATTACCAAAGAAATTATTGAGGGATATCATCTCTTACAGCTTGATGCGCTTATAGGTATTGGGGGAGACGGAAGCCAAGCCATTTTAAGAAAAATCGCTCAACAGGGGAATCTTAACCTTGTCACGATTCCTAAAACAATTGATGATGATCTAAGTCATACAGAGCATTCCATTGGGTTTATGACGGCTGTTCATACGGCAACCGAAGCGCTGGATCGCCTGCAACCCACTGCTGCTAGCCATAATCGGGTAATGATTCTAGAAGTCATGGGACGAGATGCCGGTCATATTGCCCTTTCGGCGGGTATTGCTGGTGGAGCAGATGTTATCCTTATCCCTGAAATTCCTTACAAAATGGAAGCCGTTGCGAAAAAAATACTCTCTCTCCAAGAAGAAGGGAGAAATTTTGCTCTTGTTGTGGTTTCTGAAGCCGTAGAGATGGAATCTGGACAAAAAGCGCATATTACAGATCATGCAGGGAAAAGGCGGTACGGTGGGATTTCCTATTATCTTGCAGATCGCATTACAGAGCTCACTGGCGCTGAGACACGCTCAACGGTTCTGGGGCATGTTCAACGAGGAGGAGAACCCATTTTCCAAGACAGAGTTCTAGCTTCTGTTTTTGGAGTTCACGCTGTGGACCTTATTGCTCAGGGAAAATTTGACCGAATGGTTGCTTGGAAAAACCGGACGGTGGTCGACGTTCCTATTCAAGAAGCTATTGAAGGATATCAAGCAGTTGACGCGAAAGGGATCCTCGTAAAAACCGCTCGCGGCCTGAGAATCTCTTTTGGAGATGAAAAATTATAAAAATTTTAGTTTGAGAGAAGCGCAACCTGTGCTTGAATGCGCTCATTAATAGAAGTTCATTTTTACGAAAGTTGGAAAGTTATGTCCGGACCCTTAATGCCTAAAGCAACAGCTATCTGGTTAATAGATAATACGACTCTTACCTTTGAGCAAATTGGGGAGTTCTGTGGGCTTCATCCTTTAGAAGTGCAAGCCATTGCTGATGGTGAAGCTGCTATTGGTCTTCTGGGCCATGACCCGCTAACAACAGGAGAGCTCACCCTGGATGAAATTGAGCGATGCCAAGCCAATCCTCAGGATAGACTTCGCCTTTCTCCTAAACCTCAGCCTATGAAAGGCAAGCAAAAAGCTAAATATACTCCTTTATTTCTACGACAAGCTAAGCCCAGTGCTATTGCTTGGCTTTTAAAGGAAATCCCTCTGATCAAAGATGGAGAGATTATGCGTCTTTTGGGGACAACTCGGACGACGATTCAGTCCATTCGGGACAGAACTCATCGAGATATGAGCAATATAAAGCCTCAAAACCCTGCTCAACTAGGGTTATGTCGTCTTGACGATATAAATATGCTTTTTAAGAAATATAAGGAAACTACGCCTGCTCATTCTTAAAATCTTACTTGTGGCTGCAATGGGAGCCACCGTAGGAACCCTTATTTTAGGGCTTTTTTCTATGTTTTCCCATGAAAACGGGGCAGAGTTACGAAGCAACAAGATGATGCGGTTGCGCATTCTCTTTCAAACCCTCTCTATCCTTATTTTTTCCGTTCTTCTCTTTTCTCACAAACTGTAAGGCTGATATTTTCACAGCTGTTTCACGTGAAATAAGAGGGTTCTATAGCATTTTCATATTAGGATTGACTTAAGGAAGACGCGCCGAGGGCCCGATGAAGCGGAAGCAGCGTCAGTCCTTTGGTCTACAAACACAGTCAGAGTTGCAGCCATTATATTCGTTGCAAACACAGGCATAGCTGGCCCGAGGTCACGCCAAGGGCGTTTGTCAACCGGATCCACACCGCTCCTTCGCTTCACTCGGCGAGGTAGCAGCATGGAGCGCTTAGGAACCCTCGTATGCCTTCTCTAACTTGGCGGTGTTCGATACTTCCGATGCCTCATTTCGCACAGGCCCCGTCCTGGCGTAGAGCCCGTCGCAGCAAAGGAGAGACCCTTGCCAGAGGCAAGCGCTGATGAGTAATGTTCGAAGAAATTTGATTTTCATTTTAGTTTTCCTTTTTGGTTAAAATTACGTCCATATTTTTCGTACAATACAATAATAAAACACAAAAATTAATATTTACTAAATATAGTGTGTTGATTTTTCCGCTACTGGAAAATTTTAGAGAACCGCGCAGCAAATAGATCCTCTCCAAGAACGCTACCGCTTGCTCAAAAGAGCGCGCGGAGCTTATCTAGGAAAGGAAGACAGGGGTGGGAGAGCACGCAAATACCTTTTGCAAAGACTTCTATACTGTAGGCCATCTTTCCCGTTCTAAGTTGGATGGTTCTGTTTTTGATATCTTAATCAAGATAGCTTGCTTCTAGAGTGGAAACGCTATATTTGCCATCTTGAAATAAGAGGGTATAATGCGCAAAAATAATCTGGGACTAAAATCTATGCAATCTCCCCTCTCTTTCACAAAAAACAAACCTTTTTGGGCGCTTTTTGTTACCCAATTTCTCGGCGCGTTTAATGATAATTTTTTTAGAACGGCTTTTATTACTCTTTTGACTTATCATTTTGTTGGCATTCCAGAAGAGTCAAAGGCTATGTTTGTTTCAGCGGCGTTTGGGGTGTTTATGACACCTTTTTTTCTTTTCTCGCCATTGGCGGGGCAATTGGCGGATCGCTTCAGCAAAGCACGTATTATTCAATGGGTAAAAGGGGCTGAGATTCTCATTGTCGCCTTCAGCTCATTTGGATTTGTTTATCAAAATCCTTATTTCCTGTTAATTTCTCTTTTTTGTATGGGGACCCACTCAGCCATTTTTGGTCCTGCAAAGTATGCTCTTTTGCCTGAACTTATTCCTGAAAAAGCCCTTTTAAAAGGGAATGGATATATTGAAGCTGGGGCCTTTTTCGCTGTTATGGGAGGAACGCTTATAGGTGCTTTGATGATTCATAACAATATTTCTCCCTTGGCTTTGTGCGGGCAGATTTTCTTTATTGCTTGCCTAGGATTTTGTGTGAGTTTGGGGTTGTCTCCTAACCCTACTCCGAAAATCCCGTTTACTTTTCAGTTTTCTTGGCTAAAACAAGTTCGACAGCTTTATAGGGTCACTCAACAGGATCCACAGGTTTTTAAAGCAACCATAGGACTTGCATGGTTTTGGTTAGTGGGGGCGTTGTTGCTAGCCCAGTTACCTCCGCTTGCAAAGGAAATTTTAAATGTGCAGGAAAGTGTTTTTATTTTTTTCCTCTTTCTCTTTACCTTAGGTGTTGGAACGGGGTCTATGGTTTGTCATTGGGTGTTTAGGGGAGAAATTACAACCAAATACACGCCTCTTTTAGCCCTGTTAATGATCCCTGCATTGTTTGATTTGGCTAGTTTCACTTCTCCATTAGCAGAGGTCCAAGTTTCCCTTGAAAAGGTATTAAGTATGAAGCAGGGGCTTCGCTTTATGTTAGATATCTTTTCACTTTCCTTGCTGGGAGGCTTATTTGTGGTGCCGCTCTATACGTTTCTTCAAGCCAGAGTGGCCTCAAGGCATTTGTCCCAGGTGGTAGCGTTTAGCAATATTATGATTGCTGGATTTATGGTTTTTGTAAGTTTTATCTCCTCCTTTTTATTAAGTTTAGGATTCTCCATCCCTTTCCTTATAAAAATAACAGCTGTAGGGCAAAGCATAATGGCTCTTTATATGATTGGAATTTTGCCTAAGGAAACCCTTTCAACTTTCTCCACATTTTTTAAAGCAATATGGAAAAATAAAAAGCTCATTAACGACTAATCGTTCTTAGGCTTTTTTCTTTTGAATGGCTTTGTACGCATGTGCATAGGTCTGCGTTAGGGTTGCCCATGAGAAAAACCAAGCTATGGGGGCCAGAACAAAGCCTACGGACAAGTAAACAAAGGGATTGGTATCAAAGGGAAGAAGAAGACCTGCGGTGATGCCAAAAACGAGAAGGAAGGCTAATACAAATCCTAAGGTGACAAGGATGGTTAATCCAAAAAGGCGCACGACGTGATCTTTCAGAAGATGCCAACTTTCTTTCAGAGGGGATGGTTTATCAATGGCAATAAGAAGCTTAAAGAAACCAAGTCTAAAAAAGAGATAAAAAGCAAAAAGACCTAAGGCAAGGCCTAAGGCTGTAGAAAGGAATATACTTTGGTGAAAGAGGTGGGCTTGGAGAAGACAAAAAGTGGCTACAAAAAAATAAAGGAAGTTCGCGCCTTGAATGAGGAGGTTGTATATAAAAAACTTTATAAAGCGGCGGTTCAATTGAAGAGTCCACCAGGTGTTTCTTTTTTCACCTAAAACCGCATAACGGAATCCATTAATTTCAAGGATAGGAACAGCGATCAGGAGGCTCAAAACATAAAATATTTTGGAGAAAAGGACTAATATTCCTTCCACAGAAAAAAAAGCAGCAGGAGCATCTGGTGTTGATTCATAAAAGGCGCTCAGCGATACGAGCAACAGGCTTGCGCCCACAATAACAAGAGGAGCAAAAGCAAGACGTATCCAGTTTTTTTGTGGCTCCAGACCTCACGAAGACTTGTTTTGATGGTTTTTGTTATGTGAATAGGCATGCTAAATTCCTCTTTTGTTTTTTAAGATGTTATCATGAGAAGATCACTTTTACACTAACTAAGCTTTGTTCCTTAATGAAAAGTGACCGCCTGCTTCTTATGGTCTCGATACGTCCGCTAAAGCGGCATTATAATCTCCATTGGGAAACTTGCTTCTAAAGGTTGCTGGGTTGGGAAACAGAAGAGTGAAGAGTTCTTTAGTTAATTTTCTTCCTAGTTTATCAGGATCCCCCAAATAATAGTGACCGTCTTTTGCGAAAACATCACCCTGATTAATAGCGCTTGCAGAGCTCATAAAACAAATGCTTAAGCAGCCACATAGGAGTAATATATTGAGTGTTCTCATTTTATTTTCCTTTCCAAAAAATATAAGTTTTATAGAAATTCTTACCTATAGAATGTCCAAAAATAGTTAATTTTTTGTATAGGATAGCTTCTGCAAAATGTGTTTGTGTGAAATAGATAAGAAAAGGTTGTCCCCCACCTCTGTCATCCTTGCCTAGATAAGCCCCGCGCGCTCTTTGAGCAAGCGGTAGCGTTCTTGGCGAGGACCTATTTGCTGCGCGGTTCACTCTATAATCTTGGGAATACACCGTAACGCCTCATAAAGATCCTCACCAAGAAACGTTAAGAGCTCGCCTTCGGCTTCGCTACGTTTCTAGGTAAGGACGACAGCGAGGAAAGATACCTTTTGCAGAGGCTTCGTTGCAATAAACTCCTGTACACGACAACCGTCATCGAGGCTCGCAATGACGGAAGGGGTGAGCTTACACCCTGGGGGGTAAGGGTTCATTCTTTTGAGTCCAGCCGTTCTACCATTTTCTTTTTTATGTCCCCAATAGCTTTGGCGGGATTAAGGCCCTTGGGGCAGGTGTTGGTGCAGTTCATGATGGTGTGGCAACGGTAGAGCTTAAAGGGGTCCTCCAGCTCATCAAGACGCTCGCTGGTGGCGTCATCCCGGCTGTCCACAATCCATCGGTGGGATTGCAGAAGGGTGGCTGGGCCTAAATATTTATCCCCATTCCACCAATAGCTGGGGCAGCCTGTCGTACAGGAAAAACAGAGAATACATTCCCAACTGCCGTCCAATTTTTCGCGATCTTCCTTGCTTTGCAGCCGTTCTTTATCAGGAGGAGGGGCGGAATCTGACTGAAGCCAGGGTTTCACAGAAGCATATTGGCCGTAAGCAAAGCTGAGGTCTGGGACCAGGTCTTTAATGACATAGAGGTGGGGCAGGGGAGCCACTTTCACGTCTCCGTTGCATTCGGAAATGGATTTGGTACAGGCGAGCGTATTGGTTCCGGCAATATTCATCGCACAAGACCCACAAACTCCTTCCCGGCAAGACCGGCGAAAGGTCAAAGTAGGATCCACCTCATTTTTAATCTTAATGAGGGCATCGAGCACCATCGGACCGCAATCATCTAAGTTGATCTCATACTCATCAAAGCGAGGATTTTCTTTGGTATCTGGGTCATATCGATAGATCTGAAATGTTTTAAGCCGGGGCCCAGGTAGAGAAGAGGGGTAAGCTTTGCCTTTCTGAAGCCGAGAGTTGGGAGGAAGGCGAAGTTGAACCATAAGGAGCCTTTGTTCTTAAAAGAAAGGGTTTCACCTGGCGGAGGGGATCGGATTTGAGTCCACGATACAACTTTCGCCGTATAACGGTTTAGAACAACGCCCCAAACGCTTGGTTAATAACAAACGTTAATGGATTATAACAGGAAAATCAAGATGTTGCATTTTCCCTGCCTAGTCGTTCCTAGGACAGGTTAGCATATGCATTTAGGATGGTAATGCCAGGTCCATACACATGGTGAATAAATGTTGTTTTTATGTGTGATCTTGTCATTAAGAGGCCTTAATCTTTTACTGAAAAGAAGAGAGTTTCTTTTGTGGCATCACTTTGTTGTGCCGCTTCCCAATAGTGGGCGTAAGGAATGACAGAAAGCCCAAATCCGTCCATATTATGGCCTGTACCTGTATCATATCCTCCCACCCCTTCTTGTGTAAATAAATCGGCAAGCCCATCTCGATTAGCTGTTTCCCAAGGCAACAAGGGGAGAAAGCGATTGCAGTTAAAAATAACCAAATCGTTGTTTTCTGCAATATCGAAAACCAATCCCATATGTCCTCCTGCCCGGTCGGAATATCTCCGTTCAGAAGAGTTAAAAGAAAGATGGGTATAAATCATGCCTTTTGTAATTTCTGTGATATTTTGGAGGTTCTTTGCTGAGAAATAAGCTAATAAATTTGTGCTACTTCCACTAGACAACCACTTTTTTTCATCCTCCTCTAAAGGAAGGTCGTCTTTTTGTTTGTTCTGAATGCGTGCTGCAAACAGAAGATCTGCTGTTGTAAATTCGTAATGCGCAGGATCATAAGAGGTAAATCCCGTCATTTTAGCTACCAACGAAGAACAATCTTCAGGTGCGTAATGTTTGACAATGCGAGGGCAGTTTGCAGTTTGTCTATGTCCCCCAAAAGCATAAAAATGATGAAGAGTCAGCAAGCCAAAATCGGTAATATACCTCCATGTGCTAAAATCAGGAAATTGTTCGAAGAGTGCGTCTCTAAATCCTTTTGGAAACGGAACACGATGAAGAATAGGGGAAGACTGCACGTCTTCTGGAGAAGGAATTTTCCGCGTATGAGTGCTTTCGATAGCGAATAAAGCGCCAAGCAGTGTGGTCATTCTTTCATTGCCCCATACGGTTGCGTTATTTGCGACTTCCTTAGAAAGAAGCGGGACAGTATTCTGATCATACTCATATCCTTCAGGAAGCTTTCCTGACAAGAGAGTATTAAAATTTTCCCTGTTTGCCAGAAACTGAAGTACTCTTCTAGAGATAATATGGACTTTATTAAATCGTAATGGAAATGAGAAGTTTTCATAAAAAGTCGGAAAGTTTCCTTCTTTTTTCTTAAGTATCCTGTGGAATTGGCATGAGCGCTTTATATCTGTGTTTAAATCGGTAAGTGCTGTTTCGTAAAAGCTATTTCTATCTATACCCTGGCCAATTTCTCGGAGTTTAGCTAATCTAGAGGAAATAGTACATTTTACAGCCGTTCTATAGCCTTTTTCATGCGCAGCGATTTCCTCGAGAACTGTGGCATTGCTTGCAAATGAATATCCTACAAGGAGGATTATGAAATAGAAAAAAAGATTTTTGAGATTTTTCATAAGGAGCTCTCCACATAATGCACTCACATTATATAGTGAGTGAGACCTTGAGAAACAAGGAAATTCTCTCTGTCGCAGCCCGGGTAAAAACGAAGAGCATGGAGACAAAATCACTAGATGGTGTAGACGGAGTCTTCTGAATCTTGAACGATAACCGTCATCGAGGCTCGCAATGACGAAAGGGGTAAGCTTAAAGTATTTCATTAACTCGCTTTTAAAGTGGAAAGGCTATGAAGAATGCTTAATGGGGCCAAAATGGCTAACAGAATCATCCCTTAGGTTTTGCTCTCCCTTGTTGCGATTCAGGCAATCGTACTAAAGTCGCCATAGAATCAGCAAGTTTTTGGCTCGGGGGAGTTGCTTTATGATCTCTAAGCTTTTTTGCAAATAAAATAGCTAAGGCCTCTTTTTTTCTTGGTTGTCTCGTGAAATCTCCAGCTCATTGATAACGTGATGCATCATTTCTAAGTAGGGCGTGGTATATTCCGAAGAGACCGTAGAAGCTGCAGGAATTACATTTAAATCTAGAAGAAGCTCATTCAGGACAGTATGGTACTCAATCCTGGAGGATTCAGGAGAAAGTGACTTCCTTACAGAAGGCGCACCAGTGTCCCATGGAGCTATTTTTAGGAGAAATTTTCTTATCAAAAAACTCTGGAAACTGGCGGAGGGGATGGGATTCGAACCCACGATACAACTTTCGCCGTATAACGGTTTAGCAAACCGTCGCCTTCAGCCACTCGGCCACCCCTCCTCAAGAGAATAATCAATTTTTAGCTGGCCTTTCGGCGCTCTGTCAATTGATGTTTTTATTTAGGTAGATGCAAACGTGACGTCTTCAAGGGTTAAGGTAACCTTTTGCTTCCCTCCCCAGGTGTCTAGTTTAGGAGAAGCTAGCAGGTAGAGCGGGCGCTTTTGCCCCTCCATTAAGGCTTTTCCTACAGCGGTATCCTTGAGGCGAAAGCCTATTCCCTCTACAGACACCCCTTCGCCTTGAGAAAAGCGGCATCGAATATGTTGATCTTGGATAAGAGTATAAGAAGTTACCATTACATCTGTAAAAATGAATTTTGGAGAAGGATTCCCCATCCCAAAAGGCGAGAATCCCTCCATTTCTTCCAAAAATGAAGGAGTTAAAGCGCGAAGATCTAAATACCCATCACATAAAAGAGACGGCGTGAAATCAAGGGTGTCTGACATCAACTCAGCATTGAGAAACTCTAAGAAAGCAGGAAGCTGTTGTTTTGTAATGGAAAACCCAGCTGCCATGGCATGGCCTCCCCCTCCCAAAATATATCCTAAATGATGGGCTTTATGGATAAATCGACCAAAATCAAATCCGGGAATAGAGCGAGCCGACGCTTTTCCGATTCCCTTTTCATTCCATGCAATGACAGCTGTTGGTTTGTGGAATTTTTCTTTAAGGCGTCCTGCCACAATCCCAATGACTCCCTCATGCCATTCGGCATGGTCAACGACAATGGCTGGAGAGGATGGATTGACTTGCAAAAGAGCTTGCTCAAGGGCAGTTGTCTCGAAAACACGACGTTCTTGGTTGTAGGCCTCTAGTTTTTTAGCGATTTCAGAGGCTTCAGCAGGATTTTGTGTCGACAAGAGCCGTGTGCCTAAAAATGATTCTCCCACACGTCCCCCGGCGTTAATACGGGGGCCGAAAATGAATCCCAGGTGATAAGGGCTGGGTTTTTCATTCAGGCCTGAGTGATCAGCGAGAGTTTGAAGGCCTATGTTTTGTCGCTTTGCCATAACCTTAAGGCCTTGTGCCACAAACGTGCGATTAAGCCCCGTTAAAGGCATGACATCACATACCGTCCCAAGGGCTACTAAATCGAGGAAAGACATTAAATCAGGCTCTGGAATATCTTTATAGAAGCCTTCTTTGCGCAAGGCGCGATTAAGGGCAACAACAAATAGAAAAGAAAGCCCAACCGCTGCGAGATGACCTAAGGTCTGAGTCACGTTTTCTTGCTCATCTAATCGGTTAGGATTGACCAGAGCATACACAGAGGGAAGCTGAGCTTCGGGGGCATGGTGGTCTAAGACAATGATATCCATCCCTTGTGTTGCGGCAAAAGCTTCAAAAGAAGTTGTTCCACAATCCACCGTAATCATAACGGTGTAGCCTTGTTGCTTAAATTTTTGAATACCAGGAGCGTTAGGGCCATACCCTTCTTTAAGGCGATCTGGAATATACACAGCTGTGGGAATACGGAGAGCCGTAAAAAAACGGCTCAGAAGGGCGCTGGATGTGGCGCCATCAACGTCATAATCTCCCCAAATAAGAATTTTTTCTTGTCCCCTAACAGCTTGAAGGAGGCGCTCTACCGAGCGGTCCATATCTTTTAAAATAAGAGGATCCGGGAGCTGGCTACGTAGCGATGGTTCTAGAAAAAGAGGAGCTGAATCAAGACTATGTCCACGCATGGCAAGAAGGCGAGCAAGTGTGGGAGAAACGCCTAATTTTTGGGTGAAGGTTAGCGTTTGTGTATCTTCACAAGGCCTTAAAAGCCAGCGTTTTCCAGAGAGGGAAGAGGAACAAACTTCCTTCATAATTCTTTAAAAATCTAAGTTGGCATAATGAGGGGCAGGGGGCATGCCAGGGACAACATCCCCTAAGAGAGAGCGAAAACTGGGGCGAGACTTCACGCGGGCATACCATGTTTTGGCAATTTGATGCTTTTCCCAAGGAACATTATTGAGGTAATCGAGACAGGAAAGATGAGCTGCAGCCGAAATATCTGCAAGGGAAAATTCTTCCCCAGCCAGCCATTTGCGGCGATCACAAAGCCAAGCTATGTACTCTAAATGGTCGTGAATATTCGTATTTCCTATGCGAATAGCTGCTGAATCAGGTCCCCCTTGTCCCATTTTACGTCGCAGTACTTTTTCGTAAACTAAATTATGCGTGACTTCTGCGTTAAATTTATCGTCAAACCAGATAGAAAGACGCCGGACTTCAGCGCGTTGAGCTGAGGTTTGGCCTAAAAGAGAGGGCTCAAAATAGACTTCATCCAAATATTCTGCAATAGGATAAGCGTTTGCGATGTTCTTTCCATCGTCATCTGTGAGGACGGGAGGCATCCCTTCAGGATTGAGGGCCAGGAAAGAAGGCATAATTTCCCAAGGCTTTATAACGATAGCATCAAACGCGAGTTTTTTTTCCGCAAGAGCAATGCGAATTTTACGAGAAAAAGGACAGAGCCAGTAGTGATAAAGCTTACGCATTGCAAAGATTCCTTAGTCCAATTATAACCTTGTAGTCCTCAAACTTATTTTCTACCATAAGGTGATTACATGCCTCTAGAACAAATCTTCGTTCTTTCTTTGATTCAGGGCCTTACGGAATTTATTCCAGTGAGTTCATCAGCCCATCTTCTTTTGGTCTCTACGTTATGTGGTTGGAAAGATCAAGGCCTTATAATGGATGTTGCGGCCCACTTTGGAACCTTGGGGTCTGTCCTTGTGTATTTCCGAGCCGATGTTATTTCTCTTTTTCAAGGGTTTTTCTCGCTCTTGAAGGGGAAGAAGACTCTCAAAACAGATCTTTTCCTTAATCTTGTGATCGCAACAATTCCTGTTGTTTTTTTAGGAACTGTTTTTGATATGCTTATAGGGGATGCCTTTAGAGGGATGATGGTCATTGCATGGATGAGTATTATTTTTGGAGTCCTTCTTTATATTGCAGATCGCTATGGAGCTCAGAAAGAAAAGGTGTCTGACACCACCTTACGGAGAGCTCTTTATTTTGGGCTCGGCCAATGCCTTTCTCTCATTAATGGAGTGAGCCGCTCGGGATCTTGTATAATGGTTGGTCGTTTCCTTAACTATACACGGCAGGAAGCCGCTCACTTTGCTTTTTTGATGGCCATTCCTACAATGATTGCGGCCTGTACGCTGAAAGGCTACCAACTCTTTAAAAACAACGACTTCAGTCTTTTAAATGATGCAGCCCTTATGGCAGGACTCTCCTTTGTTTTTGGCTTTTGCACAATTAGTTTTATGATGAATTGGCTTAAAAGCGCTACATTCACCCCTTTTGTAATTTATCGTATCCTTCTGGGTCTTACACTTCTTGCGAGCACCTTTTAGAGGATTTTTTTATACGGGCTGTCCTTTTGGTTTTTGAGAGACTGAAGGACTAGAAGTTGTTGTTGTCGAACTTTTCTTTGTTACCTCTGCATTTCTTGTATCTAACTCTAGGAAAATGCGCGATGCTTTTGCTGCTCCAAGTTCAAGCATAAGGCTATCGACCATGTATTGCATGGCTTCCCGAAAATAAATTTCTTTTAGAGGGACAATAACTGTTCCCATATAGAGAGGTTCAGCAGGTGGTCGTTGTTTGTTTCCATAAAATCTGATCTCTAGCATGTAGCGTTTAGGAACAGTGAGATACTTTTCAGAAAACTTCATCCCTCGATGTGGGGCCTTGGGAAAGTGAGGTTTTTTTTCGGGGAGAATTGCATAGTCAACGAGCACAAGAGTAATTTTTTCAAATTTTTTAGGATAAAGGGCCATTCCGAGTCGAATAAATTGATCAACAGAGGAAAAATCTGCTTCCTCAAGGGTTGCAGCTCGCTCTGAAGGAATAATTTGAACCCATGGCCAAGGCACTGTATCCATCTTTTGAGTATAGAAAGCTTGGTCTGCCTGAGGAAGATCGCATTTCTTATAACTTTCAGGAGAAGAACAAGCCCCTAAAAGGCAAATTACGAAGAGTCCTATTGTTTTTTTCATATTTTTTCCTTGTTTTTTACAGTTAATGTAAAGCTATCAAATTTCCGTCTTGTGATAAAAGATAAAGTATTTCTTGAGCTGAAAAAGGAGGTAGGACAAAAGAAGAAGCTAAATCCAGAGATGAAATCCTGCCCCCTGTTGTAGGATCAAACGAAACCAATTCTCCGCTTATGTTGGTAAGATATAGTTTTCCACCAGCTACCAAAGGACCTTCCCAAATGACTTTATGAGGAGAGTCAGGATCGGATGGCAGTTTTTTTATCCACACGACTTGCCCGTGCTTAAGGGTTAGACATAAAAGCTCATTAAGGGAGCTAATCATAAAGATGAAATCTCCGATAACAGCAGGCGTTCGAGTTCCCCCTATACGGCGTTCCCAAAGTTTTTCTCCTCGGCGTAAATCGTAGACAGCCATTTTTTGATTGTGACCGACGATAACCACCATATTTTGGCCGACAATAGGGAGGGCTTTGATATGAGAAAGAGAGGAAAGAGAATCAGGACGCCTTGTTGTTGTGAGTGTCTGTGTCCATAATTGATGTCCGTTTTCTGTCTTAAGAGCATAAATTTCCCCTGATGAATAAGGGACAATAACGACGCCATTGGCTACAGCAGGACTAGTGGTTCCTAAAAGGCCAGCATATTCTGTGATGCCGACGTGGTTCCATAAAGGGGCTCCATTTTCAGCATTGAGGACTTCCAGCTGGTTACTAATGGTGAGGATGTAAAGGCGATCATTTGCAAAGGTGGGGGCTGCGCGGACGGGACTTGGCATAGGAACACGCCACATGATTTGTCCAGTTTTTGCGTCAAGAGCAAGAGCTTCAGCATGAGGGGACGTCACAAAGACTTTTCCTTGTCCATAGGCGAGGCCTCCTCCAAGGAAAGGACCATCATGGGTTGTTACAGGAGCTTCCCATAGGGTATTTCCTGAGTGTGTTTCAATAGCTGTGACGTTTCCGTAAGTATCAAGAACATAGGCTGTCCCCTCAGCAACAATAGGGGAAGCCAGAAGTTTAGTATCTCCCCCAGAGTTTGTTGACGCCGTCCAAAAAGGAGAAAGCGTTTCGGGTATCGAAAAATTAGGCATAACATGGTCAGCTTCGCCGCCGGCCTGTGGCCAATCTCGTCCAATTTCAGAAAGAGGAAGATGAACATCTATATCTTTTGCGTCTCTATCAGGGGTTAGAGACGATGCATAATTAACGACAGGAATGCGCGTTCCTGAAATAGGAGTTTTCTCAGGATCACACGCCGCTAGAGTGAGGGCAGCAAGCATTAATCCAAGATATTTCTTCATGTTTTTATTGCCCAATTCCTTGGAGAACAGAAGCTGGAACATCAAGTTGAGCAAGCATTAAACTCAGGCGTTTTTGCTCTTCAGGTGTTAAGAAAGACTCTTTTAACGCCCTTATATAGTATTCAGCGGCTTTAGAAGAATCTCCCTTTTCAAGAGCAGCTAGTCCTAAAAGCTCAAGAGAAAGCGGCGCCCAAGCGTTGTGCGGGGCTGACAGTGAGTGAAGAGCAGATAAAGTTGTAGGATTGTGAAGAGAATGAGACGCTATAAGGATCTTTGGAAGATTCCCTAAAGCAGGGTCAGACGTATTTTTCTGTGCAAGTTTTTCATAAACAACACTAGGATCAGAAACAAGTGTCGCTTCATAAAGTTGAGCTAATTTTCCGTATCCATCACTGTGCTGACTAAGATCTTGAAATTGCCTTAAAGCTTCTTCTTTTTTGCCTTCATTGAGTAAGTTTATAGCGTGAGAAAAAGACGTGTAGTGACTCAACTGCGTTCGTTTTTTTAAATACGACCAAAGAGTATATCCTGCAGTTGTTAGAATAATAGAAAGGGCAATACAGATAATAATATTTCCATATTTGTGCCACAAAGTGAACAATTGTTCTTCGCGAATATCTTCTTCAAGCTCTGTAAGGAAATCGGACATATTTATTTTCTTTCAACAATTTCTTATTTTGAAAGATACTAAATGTTCTCTCATAAAGCAAGCATAGAGCTTGAAAACCTTAAAATTCATTGACTTTTTTTATTAATTTAGCTATACATTGCCTACCTTTATTTATTGAAAGAGGATTGTTATGCCTGAAGTATTAATCAGTGGGTCAGTGGGTCGTCTAGAAGCTCGGTATCACCCTGGGAAACAAAAAAATTCACCCATTGCGATTGTTCTTCATCCTCATCCAGAACAAGGAGGAACGATGAATAACAAGGTTACTTATGCCTTGTTTCGTACCTTTGTGGACTTAGGATTCAGCACATTACGTTTCAATTTTCGGGGCGTTGGGCGTTCAGAAGGAAAGTTTGATCATGGAGAAGGGGAGCTTAGCGATGCGGCTGCCTGCTTGGATTGGTTGCAAGTGCAAAACCCAGAACCCACCCAATGTTGGGTAGCAGGATTTTCTTTTGGAGCATGGGTATGCTTACAACTTTTAATGCGTCGCCCTGAGTTGGATGGATTTATTGCTGTTTCCCCTCCGGCCAACATGTATGATTTTAGCTTCTTAGCCCCTTGTCCTGTGTCTGGATTGGTGATTCAGGGAGGTCAAGATACCGTTGTCCCTAAAGAATCCGTTCAAAAGCTAACAACACGCCTTTCTGCACAACGTGGTTTATATATTGACTATCGCGTTATTGAGGAAGCCAATCACTTCTTTACCAACGAGATTCCAGACCTTACGGCTCATACACGTTCCTATTTAGAGGGAGCGTTGGATCCTTTGCCGAAAGTAGTGAATGCTTGATAGAAATTAGTAATTAGGAATGACTAAAAATTAATTACTAGTTACCAACCTGAGGCCTGCTCTTGCAAATCCAAGATAAGTTTTTAGCTACCTTGCGCTCGCGCCTTTCCTTGGCGGAGCTTATTGGTCAAAAGGTAAAGCTTGTGCGAAAAGGGCGAGAATTTCTTGGTCTTTGCCCTTTTCATCGTGAAAAAACTCCCTCGTTTACGGTTAATGAAGAAAAGGAATTTTACCATTGTTTTGGGTGTGGTGCCCATGGGGATGGCATCCGTTTTCTCATGGATACTCAAAGCTATACGTTTGTAGAGGCTGTCAAAGAACTCTCCCGTCGGGTAGGTCTTGAGCTTCCGGAAGCAAATTCGGGGGGGATGTCTCAGCCACAAGAAGATCTTTCATCTCTTAAAGGAGCTCTTCAAGAAGCCCAGCTATGGTTTCAAAAAAACTTATTGCTCTCAGAAGGTCTGAAAGCTTTGCAATATACGGAAACAAGAAGTTTAAAGAGAGAGACGCTCAAAATATTTGGACTTGGTTATGCTCTTGATACTCGCCATAGTCTTGAAAATCATCTGAAACAAAAAGGGTTTTCCCTTGAAATGGCCATTAAAGCCGGTCTTTCTGTGCAGCCCGAAAGTGGCTCTCCCTATGATAAATTTCGGGGACGTCTTATGTTCCCTATCCAGGATACAAGAGGACAAATCGTTGGATTTGGGGGACGTCTTTTAGAAGCCGGGGAGCCGAAATATCTAAACTCCCCAGAAACACCCTTGTTTTCAAAGGGAAAGCTTTTGTATGGATATTCTCAAGCCAAGGAAAAAGCGCCCACAGAAGCCCTTTTTATTGTGGAAGGATATATGGATGTTATTTCCCTTCACCAAGCAGGAATTAAAGGAGCTGTTGCTCCCCTTGGCACCGCATTGACAGAAGAGCAAATTCTTTTAGCTTGGCGGCTTCATGCCGAACCTCTCTTATGCTTTGACGGAGATATGGCGGGCCTTAAAGCTGCTTCCCGTGCAGCAGAGCGAGTTTTGCCTCTGCTCAAGCCAGGACATTCCCTGCGATTTATCTTTCTTCCTAAAGGGGAAGATCCAGATAGCCTTGTTCGGCAAGGAAATTTTTTCGATACAGTTGAAGAAAAAGCCCACTCTCTTCTTGAGACTTTGTGGATCTTTTTGACGAATGGAAAGTCTTTTAAGACTCCAGAACAAAAGGCGGCGCTTCAAAAACAATGGGCTTTATGGGTAAAGGCTATTGTTCACCCAGATGTTCGTAAGAATTACCAATATGCCTTTAAAGACCTTTTTTATAAGGATATTGTTGGAAAAAAATCAGAAAGCACGTCACCGTTCTCTCTGAAAAAAGGAAATTTAAACTTTTTATTACTTCAAGAAAAACTTCTCCTTGCAATTCTGATCAATCATCCCCAGATAATAAATGAGATAAGTGACGATCTTATTGCGATAGAGTTTAAAGATGATCGGCATCAGGCGCTGAGAGATGCGTTATTGCAGTTTTATGCAGAGAATACCCTTTACGAGGAAGCGTTGAAGCCCTACCTCCTGTATAAAGGATTTGAGCAGGAAGTCGAAACTCTTCTTGCGCCTCAAGTTCTTATTCATGGGGCCTTTGCTCAAGTGTCGGCTTCAAAGGAAGAAGCTTATATAGGCTGGAAGGAAATTTTTAACCATCTTCAGATGACTCAAAGTTATCAAGATGTGAAATTAGCCCAAGATGAATTGGCAGAAGATATGTCAGAAAAATCTTGGAAACGATTGAAAATGTTGAAAGAAACTATAAGTTTAAAATTAAAGGAAAAAGCATCATGACGACAAAAAGCTCATCGCTTCCTGAAACGAACGCTCCTGAAGAAAAAGAGCTCAAAGACGCTTTAGGCGAAAAGCAAATTAAGCGACTTCTTTCTCGAGGAAAGCAACGCGGCTATATTACGTATGAAGAGCTCAATGAAGCTCTCCCAGAAGATAAAATTGCCTCTGAGCAAATCGAAGATATCATGTCGATGATTTCAGATATGGGGATTAATGTTGTTGAGGATGAAGAGGCCGAAAGCGAAGAGGCCTCAAAAACTCCAAAAGCTGATGAAGAAGAAAGCGAAGGGGCCGAAGAACCAGAAGTAGGGCGTACAGATGACCCCGTTCGCTTGTATTTGAGAGATATGGGTGGGGTCGAGCTTCTTTCGCGAGAAGGTGAAATCGATATTGCCAAGAGGATCGAAGCTGGCCGTGAAATGATGATCGGGGCTATTTGTGAAAGTCCTTTAACAATTCGCGCCATTGTTGCTTGGGGAGATGCTCTTTCCAAAGATCAAATGCTTCTCCGTGATATTATTGATATCGAATCAACATACACCCGTGATCCCTCAGATGAGGAAGCTGCTGCTTCTGAAGATTTTTCAGAGGAACCAATCTTGGTTGTTGAACCTCTTGCAGAAGAATCCTTAGAAGAAGGGTTTGGAGAAGAAGAGGGCGGTGGCCTTTCTGTTTCAGCGATGGAAGAATCTTTGCGCCCACAAGTTGTGCAAACGTTTGAGGATATTGCAAAAACCTATGGTCAGCTCCGCAAGTTTCAGGAAAAGCGAATAAAAGCTCTTCAAGAAGGAAAAAAGCCTTCTGCTGCTATTGAAAAGCAATATGATGAGCTTCGTAATAAACTGATTGAGCTTATGGAAGGGATCCACCTGAATGCGTATCGCATTGAACAGTTGGTGGAGCAAATGTACACCCTCAACCGTCGGTTGTTAGGATTTGAAGGGCGGCTTCTTAGGCTTGCAGAATCTACAGCTGTTAAACGAGAAAGCTTCTTAAAAGAATATTACGGAAATGAGCTTGATCCGGACTGGATGACGAAACTTTCTAGCCTTGCTGACAAGGCGTGGCAGAAATTCCTTGAAAAATATAGAGATGAAGCTCAAGAGATTCGCTTGCGCATTGGTGAGATTTCAGAAGAAGCAGGACTTCCCATTTCTGAATTTCGACGAATTGTTAGCACCGTCCAGAAAGGCGAAAAAGAATCTTCTCGGGCTAAGAAGGAAATGATTGAAGCCAACCTTCGTCTTGTTATTTCCATTGCAAAAAAATATACAAACCGTGGCCTACAATTCTTGGATCTTATTCAAGAGGGGAATATTGGGCTGATGAAGGCCGTGGATAAGTTTGAATACCGGCGTGGGTATAAGTTTTCAACCTATGCCACATGGTGGATTCGCCAAGCGATTACTCGGTCTATTGCAGACCAAGCGCGCACCATTCGTATTCCTGTGCATATGATTGAAACAATTAATAAGCTTGTGAGAACCTCTCGTCAGATGCTTCATGAAATTGGGCGTGAACCGACCCCTGAAGAACTGGCTCTAAAACTAAAAATGCCTTTGGATAAGGTTCGGAAGGTTATGAAGATAGCAAAAGAACCTATCAGCTTGGAAACGCCGATTGGAGATGAGGAAGATGGCCATCTTGGCGACTTTATCGAAGATAAAAACGCTGTTGTTCCGGTAGATGCGGCTATCCTTTCAAATTTGAGAGATACCACAACGCGCGTGCTTGCAAGTCTGACTCCTCGTGAAGAGCGTGTCTTGCGTATGCGTTTCGGGATTGGGATGAATACGGACCATACGTTGGAAGAAGTCGGGCAGCAATTTGCCGTGACCCGTGAGAGAATTCGTCAAATTGAGGCCAAAGCTTTACGCAAATTAAAGCATCCTAGCCGTTCTCGGAAACTGCGCAGCTTCTTGGATACATAGGGCTTCTACGAAGGATTTGAAGGGCACTAAAGTCAGTGTCACAGGCTGACTTTAGAAACAGCGCATTTTCAACGATATATCCTTTTTGGGTGTTGAATGAGTGCCATTCTTAAAAAGAAAGAGTGAGTTGTTATCTTCTTTTAGAGGGGCTGGGGGCGGGGGTGTGCGCATCGCTTTCATCAGGTGTCGTACAAGTACCACCACAAGACTGGTATGGGTAGGTGCCTGTCCAATAACAACCACAATCAACATCAGTTTTATTATTAGCAGCACTACAGGCCTCCGAATCGACGTATATACTGCAATAATAAGTAGTCGAAGAAACATTAGACGTAGATATTACAACGACGGTTAAAGCTCTAAACATTAGAGTGAGTGCATAGTTTTTATTATTCATTTCATTCTTTCCATAGGACGTTAAGGTTTTTCACAAATCAGTATAAAACGTTCGTCATTAAAAAATGGTAAAGGAAAAAAATAATCTAGAAAATTATAGCCTTTTCAGTTTAAAAGCGAATTAATGCAATACGTTAAGCTTACCCCTGCCGTCATTGCGAGCCTCGATGAAAGAGAAGCGAAGCAACCCAGGACATAAAATTATCCTTACTTGCAAACAACTGAACGGCTGACCTATAAAGTAGACAATTAACTAGGTTACTTCGCTCTGCCCTTTGCAGAGCTCGCAATGACGGTTATCGTGTTGTCATTTCTTGATGAGCGCGTCAATCTTAAAGTGGTTTTACTATATATTGTGAATTCTCCCATTTCCAAATCTCGCCTCCCTACTGAAAAGTTTTAGAGAACCACCCTTTTTCACTCACTATATAGAGAACAACAATTCAATAAAAAACCCGAAAGGAAGGTTACTGTATCCGCTCTTTCAAACTAGCAGGGCCCGTCTACTTCATCAGCAGCTTCATCAAGGATTTTTGCGCGTTTATTCCAGGTCAGCGCAAAAAAGAAGGCTCCGACAAGGGATGCGAAAATAAAGAGGGTGAATCCTCCTTCCCAGCCATAGTTCTCAACGAGAGATCCTACACCGATTCCAGCAATGGCTGATCCGATATATCCACAGCTTCCGGTTATGCCTGTGGCAACACCTACGGCTCTTTTTGAAGCAAAGTCGGCCGTTGCAATTCCATTAAGGACCTGTGGGCCGCTCAAAAGGAATCCAGCAATAATAAGCATGCCTGTATCCACAAGAGGATATCCAGGAGGTGTTTTCCATACAATGAAAAGAGCTACACTTAATCCTACCAAAAAGAAGGTTGCTGTAGGTCCGCGCCTGCCTGCAAAAAATTTATCAGAAATCCAACCGGCGACAATGCCCCCAATAAGACCTGAAATTTCAAAAGAAACCAGCTGCATGCCCGCAATAATTAAAGTAACGCCCTTAAATTCTTTTAAAAAGGTAGGTGCCCAAAAGAAAATGCCCATACGGGGAATGTAAAGGCACATATTGGCAATCGCCATGAACCATACGAGCCTGTTCGAAAAAACAGAGGTAAAGACTTCCTTGATGGTAATGCGTGTGTCGTATTGCTCGCCAACATAAGAAACATCCCCCTTGTATTCCTCAACGGGGGGAAGCCCTACTTCTTTGGGGGTGTCTCTTAGCCGATTAAAAAGAAAGAAAGAGAGTCCCATTGAGAAAAAGGCGGGCACGATAAAGGCGGAACGCCATCCAAAGTTTGTAATAAGGAAACCACCAAGCCCAAATATAACAACGGCTCCGATTTGGTGCGAGGAAGCCCAGAGAGCCCATTTGGAGCCGAGTTCTTTGGGGCTAAACCAATGGGTAATTAAACGCGCGCAAGGAGGCCAGCCCATGGATTGAAAACACCCGTTAAGCCCCCACAAAAGGGCGAAAAAGAGCAGAGAAGATCCAAATCCCATAAACATACTTAAGAGAGCAGAAAGAAAGAGTCCGACGGACATAAAATAGCGCGCATCTGATCTGTCGCTTAGGTATCCGTTCACAAACTTTCCGATTCCATACACGATGGAAAAGGTCGTTGCGATATAGCCCATATCGATTTTGGTGAAGCCAAATTCTGTCATCATTCCTGGCATAGCCATGGAAAAATTTTGTCGGACTAAATAGAAAGCGGCGTAGCCAATAATTGTGGAATAGAGGATGCGGAGCCGCCAATAAGGAAAGCTTCCAGGCCCAGAAACAATTTTTTCAAAAGGTAGGGATAAATTGTCAGGGAGCACTTTTATGCCTGTCATTGATGTATCCTTACTTTGTTAACACGAGGTAAGTTTAGACAAGAATGGCTAAGAAATTCAAACAAATATTTTTATTATTTTTCAATATGTTAAGGAATTACTTTGTAACCAATCTCCTCAAAACATGATGTAATTATGCTAAATCGATCCATTAAAAATAGATCGACTTAGCAAATTTACTTATTTTGTTTTTTGCTCCAGCTCTTTTACAGCAAGTTGCTTGGTGTAAAGCTTGCTAAGCTTTGAAACCGCAAAGATCCACAATACGATTACGAAAACCATCATCGCACAGGTATAAGGAGCAATCGTAATTTGAGTTGCTGTCGAGGATACCATAAGGAGGAGGAACTGTTGGATTAAACCACCTCCAGATTTTCCAAGACGACCACCAATGACGTCAACGGCAGCTTTTCCTTTAACCTTAAGTTCTTGATCAAGAGGAATGTAGGCCATTTCTTTCGTTGGATCGAATAGCGCGTATTTTGTCCCCTTACTTAAGATATTTTGGCCTGCTCCAATCATAACAGCCATAAACACAGGGGTTGCTCCCATAGCAACTGTTAGCCAGCTGAGGTCTTCACGGAAGACGACAAACGTAAAGAACAAGGTTCCAGAGATTCCAAGAGCAATCGGTGTAAGGACGGCTCCTGTAAACCAACCATATCGACGTACAATTCCTTTGGACATAAGAATCAAAAGAATGGTCGCAATTCCTGTGAAGGTAGAGAAGTTACCCATAAATGCGCTATAATCATTTGCATGGAATCCAGCAGCATCCGTGTAATTGAGACGGATCTGACCTTTCCAGGTAACTTCCACCAAGTTAATGGCCATACCGTATCCAATAAGAAGGATTGCGATGTACCCTAAATAAGGAGAAGAAAGGATATATTTAAAGCTTTCCATAATAGAGAGCTTAGGCTTGTCTTTCTTTACCTTTTTGCTGCTTTCCGTGGAGTCATAATACCGTGAATCAGTAAGAATGTTTTTGTTCATCCACCAATAAATAGCAATAGTAGCAAGGCCCGCAATCACAACAGCTGACATCATGTAATTGATACTGATGCCCCATGTGTCGGTGCCTGCTGGATATTTGTCATGAATATCAGACAGATAAGTTACAGTTTGACCTGACAAAATAAGAGAAATGTTTCCAATAAGAGGAAACAGCGGATAAAAACGCTTGGCTTCGGTTGTACGCGTGATTTCATTCGCAAACTGCCAGAAAAGCAAGGCAATTACAACGGTTCCCCATAATTCAGACATAATATAAAAGACGGAGTAGGACCAATCTCCCCAAAGAGCGAAGATGAATCGTAAAACTGGGAAAGCTTGTTGGTAAGCTTGAACGGTTTCGACTGTGGGGTGAAGAAGTTCTTTATTGGGATAAATAACCAGAGCGAATGCACCGAAAAACACAATAAAAGGGACAATCGTTGCATAAAAAAGATTTTCTTTAGAAAGAAGATTGCTCATTTTTGTGTATAAGACCACAAAAAGGACAGACGCTGGCATAACTCCCCAGAATTTAAGGAAGTTAACAGACTCAGCACCCACGAACCCAATGACGAGAGTATCTTTTGTATCTCGTAGAATGGTGTAGTTAAAGAGGATGAAAAACATCATAAAGGCCATAGGCAAGAATTTTTTCATTTCCGAGCCTTGAATTGGCCAAAGGGCTGCACGAAGCTTAGAAAATTCAGGTTCTTTATGGGATGTGTGTTTAACGGCCATAGTTAATTCCTCTTATAAGTAATCGGCTTTTCAAAATATAAATATTAATCAGTATCTTTAATATCAAATGTAACTAATACCCAGCTATGGGTGAGACAGCTGTTATCATTTTTTTTCTCTTTGGTCAATTGTTAAATTCTTCAGAACAGAGTTGTTTCTGAAAAAAGCCCTTCTGGGGAAAGGGATAGAAGGCTCTTTTTGGGGCTGTCATTTTTCTGAAAACTCTTAACTGTGCTCTCAGGAAAGCCATGAAAGCTAATAGGATCTAGTCGTTTGTCCCCCTTGCTCTTCTCATAAGAGCAAGGTACAAAGAGCTTTCGTTATTTAAAGGTATTATGTTGATGATGAATACGACCTTACTTTTTCTTTTGTTTATCAAGGGGGTACTTGTTGGTCTTATGGTTTCAGCCCCTGTTGGACCTGTAGGAGTTTTGTGCATCCGCAGGACGCTTTCTGGCCGATATGGCCTGAGTATAGTAACGGGTTTAGGGGCAGCCGTTGCAGACGCAGTCTATGCAGCTATTGCTGGGTTTAGCCTTGTCAGCATTGCAGAGTTTATGTCTCAATATAATTTTTATCTAAGAATATTTGGAGGATCTCTTGTTGTTTGGATAGGGTTTTCTATTTTTCGGACACCTTTTAAGCAGGTCTCGATAAAAACGTTTGGAACTGAAACTTTCTTGCAGGGCTTTACATCTGCTTTTTTAGTCACTATTTCCAATCCTATCGTTCTGATTGTTTTTGCATCGGTGTTTACGGCGCTTGGTATTTCCCCTGCAGAGGATTCTCTTTCCCAAGGGTTTTCTCTTGTTGGAGGTGTTTTAGTGGGGGCGACTGGATGGTGGGTTGCCTTGAGTATGATTATGTTTTTAATTCACCACAAAGTGTCCTCAGAGCATCTTTTCTGGATTAATCGGATTTCTGGAGTTATGTTGTTGGGGTTTGGGGGGTATATGCTCTTAAGTGTTGTTATAAGATGAGAGGGGGTTGTAAATGACTGAAGTTCTGAGTAAGCATGCTGTGACTGAATCCCAGGAGGTTGAATTGGCACATCCTATTTCTTCAAAAGAAGCCCTTAAGGCTTACCATGATATGCTTTTGATCCGTCGCTTTGAAGAGCGCGCGGCACAGCTTTATGGTATGGGTTATATTGCAGGGTTCTGCCACCTTTATATAGGGCAAGAAGCCATTGCAGTTGGGCTTCAAACTCTTCTTAAACCACAAGATACGATTATCACAGCCTATCGAGACCATGGTCATATGTTATGCAGTGGAATGGATCCTAAGGAGGTTATGGCTGAACTTACGGGTCGTGAGGCAGGCTGCTCTAAAGGGAAGGGTGGTTCCATGCACATGTTTAGCCGAGAGAAGAATTTTTATGGGGGACACGGAATTGTCGGTGCTCAAGTTCCTATTGGAACGGGGCTTGCGTTTGCTCATAAATATAAAGAAGACAAAGGCGTGTGCCTTACGTCTATGGGTGATGGGGCGGCTAACCAAGGGCAAGTTTATGAAGCCTACAATATGGCAGCTTTATGGAAGCTTCCTGTTGTTTATGTCATTGAAAACAATGGCTATTCAATGGGGACATCCTTGCGTCGCGGTGTAGCGGGTCCAAATCTCTATGGGCGGGGCCAGGGATGGGGAATCCCAGGTGAAAAAGTGGATGGAATGTCGCTCTTAGATGTTATTGCCGCCGGCAAGCGCGCCATCGACCATGCTCGGTCAGGAAAGGGACCCTATATCCTTGAGATGGATACATATCGTTATCGGGGCCATTCTATGTCTGATCCTGCAACATATCGCTCAAAAGAAGAAGTTGAGGAAGTTAAGTTAACGCGGGATCCCATAGACCTATTTAAAGGATACATGACCACAACGCTTCAGATTACAGAAAGCCAGATAAAAGCTATAGATGATGCAATTAAGCCCATTGTGTTAGAAGCTGTAGAATTTGCAAAAACATCTCCCGAGCCGGATCCCTCTGAGCTTTATACGGATGTTTTAACAGAAGAGGTGTAGGAAAATGCTGCAATCTATGACAGTCAGAGAAGCTCTTCGAGATGGAATGGCTGAGGAAATGAAGCGGGATGAGACCGTCTTTTTAATGGGAGAAGAAGTTGCCGAATACAATGGGGCTTATAAGGTTAGCCAAGGTCTTCTTGATCAATTTGGAGCAAAGCGTGTTATTGACACCCCCATTACGGAAGCAGGATTTGCGGGCCTTGGCGTAGGCGCTGCCTTTGGGGGATTACGCCCTATTGTTGAGTTCATGACCTTTAACTTTTCTATGCAAGCCATTGATCAGATTATTAATTCTGCAGCTAAAACCCTTTATATGTCAGGCGGGCAAATGGGGTGTCCTATCGTATTTAGAGGGCCTAACGGAGCCGCTTCTCGTGTAGGCGCGCAGCATTCCCATTGTTTTGCCAGTTGGTATGCCCATTGTCCTGGATTAAAGGTCATTAGCCCTTATACCGCAGGGGATGCAAAAGCATTACTTAAGGCGGCCATTCGCGATCCTAATCCGGTTATCTTTTTGGAAAACGAGCTTTTGTACGGAGTAGCGTTTGATGATGTCTCTATGGATGTAGATGATATTGCTCCTATAGGCAAAGCGCTTGTTCGTCGAGAAGGAAAAGACGTCACCATAACGGCTTTTTCAATCATGGTAGGAAAGGCTTTGCAAGCGGCGGAGCTTCTCGCAGAAGAAGGAATTGAGGCAGAGGTTATTGATCTGCGGACGTTACGGCCGTTAGACCGTGATACTATTCTGTCTTCTGTCGCTAAAACGAATCGGATCGTGTCCGTTGAAGAAAGCTGGCCCTTTGCAGGCATTGGCTCTGAAATTGCTGCGTTGATGATGGAAGAAGGCTTTGATTATCTGGATGCGCCGTGCGTACGGGTTACGGGGGCTGACATTCCCTTGCCGTATGCTGCAAACTTAGAAGCATTGGCTTTGCCTCAAGTTCCAGACATCGTAGAGGCTGTAAAACGGGTCTGCTATCGAGGATAAATTTGTGGCTCTTTAGGGGAGGCTGCAATAATGACGTTAATGAGGAATCTTTTATGATTCACTATCGTTTCATTGTTTTTATTTTAGGCAGTTTTTTAAGCATCTTAGCTCTTGCTATGACTATTCCTGGAGCTATGGACCTCTTTTACCATGACCCTAACTGGGTCTATTTTGGAGAAGGAGCGGCCATCACAGGCTTTGTGGGAATTCTTTTGATGCTTTCCTTTAAGCCGGAAGGAGATCCTTCCTTTGAGGTGCGCGAAACCTTTATTTTTACCGTCTCCAGCTGGGTCACTATTTCTCTCTTTGCCTCTCTTCCTTTTATGCTTTCCGGCACAGCGCCTACCTTTACGGACGCATTTTTTGAAGCCATTTCTGGCCTCACAACCACAGGGGCAACAGTTTTAGATAACTTGCAGTACGCCCCTCCAGGGATCTTATTGTGGCGTGCCTTGCTGCAGTGGCTTGGGGGGATAGGAATTGTCGTCATGGCATTAACCATTTTGCCAGCTTTAAAAATCGGGGGAATGCAATTGTTTAGGAGCGAGTTCTCGGATCGCTCTGAAAAATACCTTCCCCGGGTCTCTCAAATTTCCTTAGCTATTCTGTCAACCTACTTGTTGATTTCCGCTTTCTGCGCTGTTGCTTATTGGTTTGCGGGTATGCGCGCCTTTGAAGCTCTCTGCTTTATGATGTCAACAGTGTCCACAGCTGGATTTGCTACATCAGACCTTTCTTTAGGAGCCTTTGATAATGTGTGGATTGAGGCTGTAGCGATTGTTTTTATGCTTATGGGAAGCATTACCCTTCTTTTATTTACACGCTTTTTACAAGGGGATCGCAAGACGTTATGGAAGGACTCGCAGGTACGGGTTTTCCTCTCTCTTATTGCAACAGTTGTTCTCTTTGTGACCTTGTGGTTATGGAAGACAGACCAATATGATTTGTTAAATGCATTGCGCCATGGAACATTTACGGTGGTTTCTATTGCGTCAACGACAGGATTTACAACGGTAGATTTTAGTGGATGGGGTAGCTTCCCCCTGATTTTCTTTTTCCTACTTATGTTTGTGGGAGGATGCACAGGGTCAACAGCGGGAGGCATTAAGATATTTCGTATCCAGATTCTCTTTAAAGCGGCTAAAACCCAAATTCGGCAGCTTCGGCGGCCCCATGGGGTTTTTGAACCTCTGTATAATATGAAGCGCTTGAGGGAGTCAGAGTTCATGTCCGTTCTTGCTTTTTTTGCTCTTTATATTCTGTGCTATGCTGCGTTGGCTTTAAGCCTTTCTTTTTGTGGTGTGGATATCCTTTCAAGTCTTTCAGGAAGTGCAACAATCCTGGGGAATGTGGGCCCTGGGCTTGGCACCTACATTGGCCCTGCTTCACATTATGGAGATTTGCCAGAGGCCGCAAAATGGATTGTCATGGTGGGGATGCTTGTGGGGCGGCTTGAACTTTTGGCTGTTCTTATTCTGTTAACGCCAAACTTTTGGCGCACTTAAAAATGGCTTCCTCATATAGAACTACATCAGGAACTCGGAAACAGACTAAAAGGAATCGATCTTCAAAGTAAAATCCACGCGCATTCGCGCATAAGTGCGCTTCACGGAAAAAATTATTTTTTAAATAAATAGGAGATCATTGATGCAAAAAAAGTTTCTCACAGCATTGTTAATAACGACTTGCCTTTGGCAAGGACTGGGTGAAAGCGCACTGCGTGCAGGGCAAATTTCAAACGCGGACCTGGATACAGCTGGGGGAAAGGTCACCCTAAAATGTACTGCTAGAGTCAATGGCCAGTCAAAACCATTCTATGAGTTATCAAGCCAAACAGAGACCCTGAGGCAGTCCCTTACGGAAATGTCGAATCAATCATGGATTAATATAAATGGGTCGGTTCTTCGACCAATAAATGGAGGTCCTTTGGATATGACCTGTGAGTTGATCTGGAATGGTAAGCGCTTACTCGCTAATCTGAGGGGGAGTATCACCTCCGGTACAATAGATATGACCGTAGTGAGAACGTGGCTCAGAGAACTAGTGTAATGTCTCAAGCAATAAAAAGAACCCTCTAAGGTCGCTTGTAAAATTGATCTAATGATTGCCCATATTTCTTATTACCAATTTTTCTAAATCGCCTCAGCGTATAAGTAGTTCACTTGATGGTCCGGTGTGGTTTTTTCCATAGTAACTTTCAGAAAGAGTGAGAGCTTCCTCTAAACACGGTGAAGAATGCTTCGAGGAAAAGGCAGACTGAGGCTAAGGCTCAAAAAACGACCTGGTGTAAGTGAGGAAGAGAGCTTTTGGTGGTGCTCTCTTACAGAGAACTTAAATGGTGGATTGGTACATATACGGTACACTTTTTAAGGATATCAGGGGCAACGTCTCTTAAAATCCCTTTGGTTTACTGGCGCGCCCGGAGGGATTTGAACCCCCGGCCTTTGCCTTCGGAGGGCAACGCTCTATCCAGCTGAGCTACGGGCGCGTGTAAGTCTAGATATCAGAATATGATTAGACTGTCATTAGGGAACGCTCTAATGAACGGAAGCCGTTTCATGGGGGCTGTCGAGGGAGAACGCTGGGATGGTAACATCAAACTTTTTTCCCTCTTGAGTACACATGTGGTAAGTCCCCTCCATGAGTCCAGAAGGAGCCGTAAGGGACGTGCCGCTTGTATAGTGAAACATAGCGCCTGGAGCAATCCATGGCTTTTCTCCCACCACACCTTGACCATTGACTTCTTGGGTAAGGCCATTTCGGTCTGTCATGCGCCACAAACGGCTCAACAGCTGTACAGTCTCAGCTCCCTGATTTTCAATCCACACCTGTAGCGCCCACACATAGTGGTTTTCTAAAGGCAAGGACTGATCCTCAAGAAAGACTGGTTCCACGACAACCTGGATGGGAGACTCTTTTTTCATTTATCAGATTATAATGAGGATGAAACAAGGTTTCAAGGAAAACCCCATCAAAAAATTATCCAAGGGGAGGAACCCCCTTTTCATTTGAACGTTATTTCCCATGATTTCTCTCTAGAAAGATAATATTTTTTAGTAGTTTAAAAATCTTTTTTGTGACTAATGGAGTGTAATTTTCTCATAAAAACAAATACTTAGAAGTGTTCTGTTCGATTTAACTTAAAGGTTTATGTAAAAAACAGAAGCAAAATCAAAATGTTAAGAAATTGAGAGGTTTAATTTTATTGGCGTATTCAAGCTTGCTAAAAATGAACGTACTCCCTATATTTATACTAAGAGAGTAGTCTTTGTTAAAGATTACTTGGGTGTAAAAAACAGCTCCATTAATATAGAGCGTGAAATGAGAGAGCTCATTTACATTTTTAATGAGCCTATGGGAGAAACGACGTGAAGAAAATTATTATTTTTGTTCTGCTGGCATTTGTTCTAACTCTGGGAAATGAGTATGCTTATGCTAGTGAAACAGAAGCTGAAATAGCCTTGCCGGAAAGCCTTCGGACAGAAGAAGAGGTAGAAGCTACAAGGTTAGCTGCTGAAGCGCGCCTAGTTGAGGAAGCTCGGTTAGCCGAAGAAGCTGGAATTGCAATAGAATTAGCAGAAGCTACAAGATTAGCTGCTGAAGCCGAAAGGCGTCGACTAGAAGAGTTACAAACAGAAAGAATTCAAACAGAAAAAACGAGTGAAGAGCTTCCGACTCCTGAAACAATACTAAGAACGGTACGGGACACAGGGGATTTTCATATAGAAATCGTTCGACGAGCTATTCAGGGCGCAAAACAGATAGAAGAACAAAGGCAAGCAAAGGAAGCTATAAGGGCGGATCTTGTTGGAAAGGCGGCTATTGAGATTCAAGCTGTACGAGTGGCTGAAAAGACTATCGAGAGAATTTCCGCTCTTATGACGCAAAAAAATCAGGAAAATGATGAGCAAATTGTGCAGGAAGCTTTGGAGGCTACTAAAGTTAAAAACAAAGCGTGGAAGGAAGCAAAAGCTCTCTACCGTCAAGCCCAGGAAGGCGCCCAAGAAGTGTTTCAACTTGCGCAATGCGTTAAAGGGGCGTGGGAAGCAGCAGAGAAAAAACAGCTGACCAGTCTTGAGAAGATAAATGCATTGCGCGTTGACGCTCAAGATATCTTGCGAGCGCAACAAGTTATCAGAGATACGTGGCCGAGGATTGTAAAAGTGGAAGATTTTGATGCGAGTATTCCTCTTGTCCAGTCACAGCCTTCCCTTGGGGGACAGGATTTTGAAGCGGTGGGGCAATGGTATCTATTGGCAATACAAGGGATGAAAGAGGTAGCTGGTGAGATAGCAGAGGCGCGTCAGACAGCTGATGCTGTTATTGGCGCGGCACAGAAAGCTCTTGATGAGCTAGAGAGCGCCATGGTAAAAAACAAATGGCAGAAGAAAGCGGGCGGGACAGAACCCTCTGGCCTTAATTTTGGGAAAGCATCTTGTTTCGTGCGTGTCGAAGAGAAGGTAGAAGAGAGTGAAGATAATGATGAGGACTTTGTATTTCTTCGCCAATCCCTTGGGGGTATACACACAGACGAAGATAATTAAGTAAGAAAACCGCCTCCCAGCGGATGTGGTAAAAATAAAGAAGACAACGAATAAAATGTTACGCCTGTAGATGGTGGTAGTAAAAAGGTAAAGTATGAAAAAAATTGGTTTTATAGTGGTGTTATTCCTGTGCCTTGTTCAAGGCCAGCAATTACTTTCCGTGAAAGGTCCTCAACGGGGAGGCTCAATATTAGTTCGCACGATAACAAGGGAAGCAGCAAGAGGCGCAACAGAAGTTGCGCATCCGGCTGAGGAAATTCGAGTTGCAGCAGAAGCTGCTCGTCTCGCTGAAGAGGCACGAGCTGCGGCAGAATTAGTAGAAGCACAAAGACTGGCAGAAGCTGCTCGAGTTGCAGCAGAGTTAGCTGAAACCCAAAGACTCGCTGAGGAAGTTCGTTTAGCAGCAGAAGCTACACGTCTTGCTGAGGAAGCCCGTTTAGCAGCAGAAGCTGCACGTCTTGCTGAGGAAGCCCGTTTAGCAGCAGAAGCTGCACGTCTTGCTGAGGAAGCCCGTTTAGCAGCAGAAGCTACACGTCTTGCTGAGGAAG
>JAGVLE010000004.1 GCA_020049895.1 Alphaproteobacteria bacterium
ACGAAATTGGAAACTTGCTGAATGCTTTTTCTCCAGATGAGTGTAAAAATTACTTCGCTTCTTCAGGCTATGTGCTTACTTAAATCAAAAACGCTCTAGCAAGTTCTATTCCATCATCCTCCTTGGCGTGTAATGGCTGTGGGAGTGCCCCAGTTTTCTGCTGTACCACTGACGCTGTTTCCCAACCTGCACCTATCCCCAAGAGACGGAAGTGAGAAAGACATAAGAACGCCAGGAACCTTCTCGGGGGGCTAAACAACTAGACACTGTTAGCTAATTATTGAGGTAAAAATAATTTTCAGGGAAGCAAGGGCGGTAAAGCCTAAAAGAGTCTCAACCAGTGTATCAAAGCGTATGGCAATTCGTTTGGTTCCCCCCAGGATCTTTTCCTGTTCCATGATTCTTTTAAATATGTCACCTTAAAACGATGAGTAGTATTCCCCTTGCTGAACGCTTGCGGCCCACGGCTCTTGAAGAGGTCGTGGGGCAGCAGCACTTGATTGGTCCTGGAAAACCTCTTTCCCGTATGGCGGAGAAGGGGCGACTCCACTCTATGATTTTTTGGGGGCCGCCAGGTACGGGAAAAACAACGCTTGCTCACATTTTAGCTGCAACAAGTAACATACCCTTTGTATCTATCTCTGCTATTTTGTCAGGTGTTTCAGATCTACGCAAAGTTTTTTCCGGTGCTGAGGATATTTTCAGAATGGGCACGCCAACCCTTTTGTTTGTGGATGAAATTCACCGCTTTAATCGTGCGCAGCAAGATAGCTTCCTGCCCCTTGTGGAAAAAGGCGTTATTATCTTAGTGGGCGCTACCACAGAAAATCCTTCTTTTGAGCTTAATGGCGCCCTTTTGTCCCGCTGCCAAGTCTTTACCTTGCAGCGGCTTTCGGCAGAAGATTTAGACAAAATTTATACACGGGCAGAAGCGTATTTAGAACAATCCCTGCCCCTCACACCTGAGGCAAAAGCACACCTGCTAGAGATGGCAGATGGAGACGGGAGGGCTCTCTTGAATCTTATTGATGTGATTGCTTCAAATCCTCCTCCAGCTCCTCTGGATCCCATTGGGTTGATGGATTTTGTGACAAAAAGGGCGCCTCTTTATGATAAAGCCCAAGAAGGCCATTATAACCTCATGAGTGCTCTACATAAATCCCTTCGGGGATCAGATCCGGATGCGGCCCTCTATTGGTTTGCAAGGATGCTAGAAGGTGGAGAGGACCCCCTTTATATTGGTCGGAGGCTTATTCGTTTTGCTTCCGAAGATGTAGGGCTTGCTGATCCACAAGCTCTTGTCCAAGCGCTTGCAGGTGTTGAGGCCTATGAGCGCTTGGGATCGCCAGAAGGGGATCTTGCCCTTGTGCAATCATTGCTTTATTTGGCAACAGCTCCCAAATCGAACGCTATTTATCGAGCCTTTCCAGCGGCCCAAAAAGAAGCCCGTGCTACGGGATCTCTCATGCCACCCAAGCACATTCTGAATGCTCCTACAGGCTTGATGAAAAAGGAAGGCTATGGCACAGGATATGTTTATGATCACGATACGCCAGACGCATTCTCGGGACAGAATTACTTCCCTGAAGGGATGACCCGAAAAACCTTTTACAAGCCCGTGGAGCGAGGGTTTGAGCGGGATATCCAAAAACGCCTTTCTTACTGGCAGACGCTGCGGCAGAAAAAGAACAGTTGAGTTAGGTTAATAAATCCATGTAAAATGCACGCTTATAGATTTAAGGTAGGATTATCATGCGCGCTGAAATAGAAACCCTTGTTCATGATATTCAGGAGGCACTCGATCTCCTGAGGAGGCATCTTTGACTGGGAAGCGTCTGAAAAGCGGGCAACTGAATTAGAAGAAGCAGTTCAAAAATCGGCCCTCTGGGATGACCCAGAAAATGCCCAAAAGCTTTTACAAGAAAGGGAACGTTTGTCGGCCTCAATGGGGAGAATTCGACAGATGGAGCAAACCCTAAACGATTCTCAGGAATTTCTAGAACTGGGAGAGGCTGAGGGTGATACAAAAGTTCAAGAAGTTGCTGAAAAAGATATCGAAATCCTTCACCAAAAAGCACAGCGCTTGCGCCTGGAAAGTTTGTTGTCTGGCGAAGCGGATGCGAACAATTGTTTTATCGAAATCCATGCAGGAGCTGGCGGAACGGAAGCCCAAGACTGGGCGTTGATGCTTACCCGTATGTATACTCGCTGGGCAGAAGCAAAAAGATATAAGCTCGAGTGGATTGAAGAAAGCCCAGGGGAAGAAGCAGGCCTTAAATCTGTCACCTTTAAAATAGCCTCTAACAAAGAGGCAGACCATCCCTATGGCTGGCTTAAGGGGGAAAGCGGCGTTCATCGGCTGGTGCGCATTTCTCCGTTTGATTCTAACGCTCGGCGGCATACAAGTTTTGCCTCTGTGTGGGTGTACCCAGAAGTAGACGATAACATTGATATTCAGATTGAAGAAAAGGATATCCGAGTCGATACCTACCGCGCTTCGGGAGCGGGCGGGCAGCATATTAATAAAACCGACAGCGCTGTTCGTATTACTCACTTTCCTACAGGAGTGGTGGTGCAGTGCCAGAGTGACCGTTCTCAACATCGCAACCGGGCTCAGGCGGTGAGTATGTTGAAAGCGCGACTTTATGAGGTAGAGCTTAAAAAGCGAGAAGAAGCAGCGCAGGTCTCAGAATCTAATAAAGCAGAGATTGGCTGGGGGCACCAAATTCGCTCGTACGTTCTTCAACCCTATCAAATGGTTAAGGATTTGCGTACCCATGTGGAAAAAGGAAATGCTCAGGGCGTTCTTGAAGGAGATATTGATCCATTTCTTGAGGCTACACTTGCTCAGCGCATTAGTATCTAAGCGTACTGAGCAACATCCAGGCCGCTTTTTCAAGAGAAGTTGCCTTATCAATCAACATATTTTCCGTCACCTCATTCCCTTGAGATTTTGCAAAAGCGGCAACCTCACGGGTTTTCTGCGCAAGAGCCTGATAGTCATTCTTGAGAATTTCTATCATTGTAGCGTCTGTAGGCGTGGTCTATAAATTTTTCTGGAAGAGAGTGCTGGTGATAGACAAAGTGACTTCCTCCTAATTTTATGAGATAGCACCCCAAACTGTCCAATAATCAGGTTCAGGCGCGTTTTTGTTTTCAATGACACTGTGATCTGCATTACCAGACGCTGCATCTACCCGAGAAGAAATAATGCACGTGACTACAGAGATTAGAAGGAGTGTCTGAAGAAATTGATTCATGATTGATTTTCCTTTTTGTTTTATACAATTATATTTTCTTATAGTACATCAATATAATTAACAAATTGTAAATCAATCCATAAGGAGATAGAAATTATTTATAATTAACTTGTTGCAGTAAAGAAAAAACGAGAAGAAGCAGCACAGGGTTCAATAAACCTTTTAGGTCTAAAAATTCATTAATTTATAATATATACAATGTTATATTTGTGAAATATTCTTCTTTAAAGAAAAGTGGAGCATTTAAAATGCAAATTAAAATTCGGACATTGTTAGCGGGAACTTTTCTTTGTTTCGGAATGTTTATAGGCGCAGAAGCCAGATGCCAGACCGTGGCTTGTGATCGTGATGGAGAGAACTGTCACCCCTTATCCTGTGAAGGTAACAGTTGCCCGGAGGTCACACCCTCGAAGGCGAAGATTAGCAAATAAAAGCAACTGGAGGGAGTGAGGCGTTTCTTGAGGCCACACTTGCTCAGCGCATTAGTACCTAAGCGTACTGCGCAACATCCAAGTCGCTTTTTCAAGAGAAGTTGCCTTATCAATCAACATATTTTCCGTCACCTCATCCCCTTGAGATTTTGCAAAAGCAGCAACCTCACGGGTTTTCTGCGCAAGAGCTTGATAATCATTCTTGAGAATTTCTATCATCGAAGCGTCTGTAGGCGTGGTCTCAGTTTCTGAGAGAGTTGCTCTTTCTAACAATGCACGTAAACTGGGAGGAGCTTTTCCTCCAATGGCGCGAAGTCTTTCTGCAAGCTCATCGAGGGATTCCCAGATCTCATTATAAAATTTTTCAAACATGATATGGAGCCCATAAAAATCAGCGCTTTCCACATTCCAATGGAATCCATGGGTTTTGTAATAGACAACAGCGGTGTCCGCAAGAAGGGACTCTAGAGCTTTAATAACTTCAGGCTTCAGCATGATTTTTCTCTTTCTTTCAGAAATTAATTCTGGATTGTCTCAAAGAAAGATTAAGATTTGTTTAAGGAGGATTTTGTAAATCTCTCTGAGAGAAAGGAGTGACACCAAAGAAGGCTCTGAGGCTAAGTTTGCAGGAATTTTCTCAAGCTCCTGGAGCTCTTTGTTTGCTAAGATCGATTGGTATAAAAGATAGGCCAGCAACCAATTCCATATTGGATCTTCACTCGCCTAAAAACCCTCAAGCTATTTCGTTAGCTGGGCTGTTATAATGGCTTGGCACGCCAACGCGTCAGCTCGTTCATTTTCTGGATGCCCATTATGGCCGCGAACCCAATGCCAGGAAACAGTATGTTGCTGGGAGAGGGCGTCAATTTCTTCCCAAAGGTCTTTGTTTTTAACAGGCTTTTTCGTTGATGAGAGCCATCCCCTTTTTTTCCAATCGGGAAGCCATTTTGTAATGCCATCTCGTAGATATTGACTGTCTGTATAGAGATCTATAACGACAGGTTTTGTTAAGGTTTTTAAACTTTCAATGGCTGCCTGAAGCTCCATTCGATTGTTTGTTGTGGCCGCTGAATATCCAGAAATCTCCTTTTCAACCCCTTTATAGCGCAAGATGGCTCCCCAACCTCCTGGTCCCGGATTGCCTTGACAGGCTCCATCTGTATAGATCTCTACCTTATCGCTCATTGCCCTCTACCTCTTTGAGAAATTTCATAAATTTTCTTTTGCAACCTTGCTTTACATATAAAGGAGACTGTCGGTAAGGGAAAGGTTGAAATAAAAGTAAGAAGGCCCTTATACTCACCTCACGATGATACCTCTTGGTTTGTATATTCATTGGCCCTTTTGCCTCTCAAAATGTCCTTATTGTGATTTTAATAGTCATGTGCGAGAGAAAACGGATCAGTTGCGCTGGAAAAAGGCTCTCTTAAAGGAATTAGAGACGTCTGCTGAAAGCAAGCCAAATTCTAAACTTGTTAGTATTTTCTTTGGGGGAGGAACGCCTTCTCTCATGACTCCAGATACGGTGGGAGCGCTCATTGAAAAAGCAAAGCAGTTATTCTCTTATGATAAGACCTTAGAAATCACTCTTGAAGCAAATCCAACGTCAATTGATGCTGAGAAATTCGAGGCCTTCCAAAAAGCAGGGGTAAACCGATTGTCTATAGGGATTCAAGCTCTAGACGATCAGACGCTTACTTTTCTTGGCAGACGCCACTCTGCGCGAGAGGCTCTGAAAGCTCTTGAAATTGCGACAACATATTTTCCACGATTTTCCTTTGATCTTATTTATGCCCGCCCAAATCAAACCGCTGATTCTTGGAGAGCGGAACTCACAGAAGCACTCTCATATGCAAAGGGTCATTTATCATTATATCAATTAACGATTGAGCCCCAAACTCCTTTTGCCGTGCGTTTTGCACGGGGAGAAAAAATGACTCTCGAGGAAGACCCCTCTGCTGCTCTTTACGAGCTCACAGAGAATATGATGAGAGAGGCTGGGCTTCCTTCATATGAGGTCTCTAACTATGCCCAAAAGGGCCAAGAATGTCGACATAACCTGCTTTATTGGAATGTTGAAGACTACATAGGAATAGGCCCTGGTGCCCATGGACGTGTGACTCTAGAAGGACATAAATATGCTACGGCTCGTTATAAAGCCCCAGAAACGTGGTTGGAAGCGGTAGAAAAGAAGGGACATGGGCTTCAAACTAAGCTCTCTCTTTCTCTTGAGGAACGACTGGATGAGGTAACGCTGATGGGGCTGCGTTTGACCCAAGGGCTTTCTCTTGATCGTTTGTATGCAGAAACAGGGATGACAGTATATCAGGCTTATCCAGGATTAGAGATCTTACAAAAAGAAGGCCTTATAACCCTCACTCCTACGCACCTTATTCCTTCCTTTCAAGGTCGTCTTCGTTTGAATAGCTTGATAAGCTTTCTGCTTAAAAAGTCCGAGGAGCCGGGCTTACGAGCGTAAATCCCTCTGGGGCAACCTTCAGAATAGCAAGCTCGCGCTCGTTTAATCCTTTAGATGTCAGACGAAAAAGACCGGTTGTTCCAGAAAAACCTTGGGGGTGGGTTAGATCTTTAGCCGTATATCCTTTATTCTCCAAAGCAGCTGCAAGGGCTATGGCATCATAAGAAAGGCCCGCAATACGCGAAGGTGGTCCTCCATAAACTTCCTGGAAACGAGTGGCAAACTCCTTCCAGTCTTCGGGCGGAATGGATGCGAAAAGAGCACCGTTAGTACCAGGAATTGCTAGGGTTTCTGGCGTATCCCATTGTCCACTTCCTAAAAGTTGGAGGGATTCTTGAACGCCGAGGGTCTGTATAATATGAGCAAGGGCCCTCCCTCCTTCAGGAACAAGCAGCGCCTCAAGTCCTTTTGTTTTATAGAGCTCAATATCTGCAATAAGGTGAGAGGCTTCCAGGTCTTCTCCAGCATCTGCAGTGTTCCCATTATGGATAATGCCCACCAGAGAGATATCTCCTTGAGAATCAAGCTTTTGCAATGTTTGTTCAACAACCTTTCCATAAGCATCTAAGGGTGTAATCGCTGCAATCCGTTTCATTCCCTTGTCTTTTATGTACCCAATAACGCGTTCAATTTGGGGAGGAGGCAAAAAACCTAAGAGATAAACACCATTTCCAGCCACGGTTTGATCTGTTGAAAAACACAGAAGGTTAACATTTTTGTTATCCAGAAGAGGTCGTATGGCTTTGACATCATTGGCAAAAATAGGACCGATTAATAATTCAACACCATCTTTAAGGGCCTGGTTAACCGCAGTTTGAGGACTTTTCCCTACATCATAGGGGCGTAAAACAAGGGAAGGAGACTGCGCATCAAACAAAGCAAGCTCTGCGGCATTTAGCAATTCTTTCCCGAGGGCTTCATGAGGGCCTGATAAGGGAAGAAGGATGCCGATTTTATGCATAGAAGGACGAACAGATTTCTGGGCTTTAGGCAAAAATTTCTCTTGTGCAGGCAGGGAAGATGGGGCCGGAAACTGTTCTTTTGCTGTCGGTCCTGTACAAGATGTAAGGGCGAGGAGAAGGCAAATGCTTGCGAAAAACTGAACAGGTGTTTTTTTGAAAATTTGTTTCATAGAGTTCATCATATATTCTTTTTAGTTGTTTTAATCCAAGCGTTTTTGTTCTTCCATTAGAGCTTCTACAATGGGTTTCATGCGTGTGCCGAGGGAGCCTTTTACACTTATAGTATCTCCAGGAAGGATGTCTTTTTTTAGGAGGGGAATGAGCTCTAGAGAGGTTGGAGCATAGGCTCCTTGCATAGCAAAAGGGAGGCGTTCGAATAAATGAGCCATAAAAGGGCCACAGCAATAAACAAGGTCAATGTTGTGTTCAACCAGAGGCTCTAGCAATTCTTCATGATAGCGACGGGCTTCATCTCCCAGCTCTCGCATGTCTCCAATTACGGCGATACGACGTTTTCCTTCACTTTTTCCTAAAACGGCAAGAGCTGCACGCATGGAGGTTGGGTTAGCGTTGTAGCTTTCATCCAAGATCGTAAAGATGCCTGGCAAGCATCTTCCTCGTCCTGGAGGGGCTGAAGCTGTGGCTAGGCTGTGTGCAGCTTTTTCAACATCAGCACCGGCTAAAGACACAACTCCTAAGACTCCAAGACTATTGATTACCCAGTGTTTTCCTGGGACAGGAAGAGTGTAGGAAACTTCTTTCCCTCCAATATTCGCTTTCACAGTGCTGTGAGCCGGGTGAAGGGTATAAGAAAGAAGATGAAAATCCCCTTTTTCCCCAAAACTGAACACAGAAAGGCCCTGATCTTTTGCCATCTGGGAAAGGAGGAAAAACTGGGAATTATCTTGGTTTAAAACAACCGGGGAGCCACGCTCCATCCCTTCAAAAATTTCCGCCTTAGCGCGCGCAATCTCCTCAAGAGAAGAGAAAAAAGCTGTATGCGCTGCTGCAATTGTCGTAATGAGGGAAATTTGAGGTTTTACCATATGGGTCAGCGTGCGCATCTCTCCAGTATGGTTCATCCCCATTTCAAAAATAGAAAATTGAGTGTTTTTTGGCATTCGCGCCAACGTTAACGGGACACCCCATTGATTGTTATAACTTGAAACACTGCTATGAGTGAGCCCCTGGTCTTTGAAGACCCACGTTAACATGTCTTTTGTACTGGTTTTACCGACGCTTCCTGTCACCGCTAAACGAAGAGCAGGGCAACGGGTACGTGCAGCAATTCCTAGTTGTTCCAAGGCGTGCAAGGTATCTGGTACAGAGAGTGAAGGCAGATCCCCCATCCACGCTTGAGAGGTGAAGGCTGCAGAAGCTTCTTTTTGCGCAGCAGCATTAAGAAAGGCATGCCCATCACCGCTTTCCCCCTGGAGGGGAATGAAAAGGTCTCCTTTTTCAAGGGTACGCGAATCAATAGAAATGCCAGAGCATGACCAAGGAGCTGTGGAAGCCATACCAAGAAGGGTTTCAATTTCTGCTGAGGTCCACAAAGATGTCATCGATTGATCCACTTTCTCACTTCGTCCCCATCATCAAAAGGAAGATGTTGATCTTCTATGATTTGGTAGGGTTCATGCCCTTTTCCTGCGATAAGGACAATGTCTCCTGGCTCCATCTTATCAAGGACATACTGGATAGCTTCTTCCCGGGCTCCAAGTTCCTGGGCATTTGGACATTTTGCAAGGATCTCTTTGCGGATTTCTGCAGGATTTTCATATCGGGGATTATCATCTGTTACAATCGTTCTATCTGCAAATTCAGCTGCGATTTGTCCCATGATCGGCCTTTTTGACTTGTCTCGATTTCCTCCGCACCCAAAGACAACCCACAATTTCCCTTTTGTATGAGGACGAAGAGCTTTTAAACTCGACAAAAGGCCATCAGGTGTATGGGCATAGTCGACATAAATTCCGGGAGCCACACGCTCAAGACGGCCTGGGACGCCTTTTAGGTGAAGACAGGCTTCAAGGGTAGAAGGAATATCTGCACCGCAAGCAATAACGGCACTGGCGGCTGCCATGATATTATAAATTTGAAATTGCCCTACAAAAGGAAGGAAGAGGGTATAGGATTTTCCTTGGCACTCTAAAACAACATTCTGCCCTTCATCTGTGGGTGTGATGGAGATAGGCCGTAAAAGGTTTCCCTCTTTTCCAAAGGTCAGCAAACGGAGATCTCTTTTTTTGCACAGCTTTAAAAGCTTTTCGTACTCGGGAATATCCGTATTAAGCACAGCAGCCGCCGTTTGATCCAAAACTTCCTCAAAAAGGCGAGCTTTTGCTGCAAAATAAGTATCCATAGTCTGGTGATAATCAAGGTGATCACTAGAAAAATTTGTGAAAACAGCGGCTCTAAGATGAACAGCATCTAAACGGTTTTGGTCAAGAGCATGACTTGAA
Organism: Alphaproteobacteria bacterium; assembly: GCA_020049895.1. Taxonomy (GTDB): domain Bacteria; phylum Pseudomonadota; class Alphaproteobacteria; order UBA9655; family UBA9655; genus UBA9655. The sequence continues at coordinate 9,595 of JAGVLE010000004.1, forward strand.
GCTTCAAAAGCTAAGTTTTTAATCCCTTCTTTCTTAAGAGTTTGAAGAATTTGGTGAAGAGTAACAGCTGGTGGAGTGTTGATACCCTCGGTTCCTGTAGGAGAGGGGAATGGTTTCCCTTCAACGACAAGTCCTAGGGTGCCTAGACTTGCTGCTGATTTTCCTAGATGATGCCAAAGCTGGCGCATAAAGGAAACAACTGATGTTTTCCCGTTTGTTCCCGTAACGGCTACCACAGTTTCTGGTTGCAAGGGATAAAAATGCGAAGCAAGAAGGCTTGCGGCTTTACGCGCATTGGGTGTTTCAAAAAATGAGACATGAGGGTATTGGTCTTTGAATTGAGAGGCTATCTTTTTGCCTATCCCTTGCGCCACCACGATTCCCGCGGCTCCTCGCTTGAGAGCCTCTTCAATAAAGGTTGCTCCATCGTGGTTTGTTCCGGGAATGGCAACAAAAATGCCTCCTTTTTCTACTTTACGTGAGTCAACAGCCAGAGATGAGGGACAAAGAGGCCGCTCCCTGATAGGAATTAATAATTCCGTTTTTGGCAGGGGTTTCAAGGCTATCATTCATACAATCCCATAAGTTTCTGTACCAAAGATGGTCTAAGTTTTCTTAGAAAAAAACAATGTTCTAAAAAAGAATTTAGCCAAATCAATACTAAGCTCACTTTTCCATTCTTTCAAGAAGAGAAACAAGGGAGGAATTGTTATTTGGAGAATAAAAGTTATGAAAAACCTAAAGGTCTTGCTCCTTCAGTTAAAATAAGCTATATAGCCAACAGTCGGGGTGTAGCGCAGCCTGGTAGCGCGCCTGGTTTGGGTCCAGGATGTCGGGGGTTCAAATCCTCTCACCCCGACCAGATCGTTTTCTTTAAGTGTATTCGTTATTCATGGAAAAAAATAAAAACTCAGTCGGTACGCTTATGTATAAGGAAAATCCTCATTTGGAGTTCCATGTTTTTGTTTGCCAAAATGAGCGCCCTGCAGATGCCCCTTTGGGGTCTTGTTTTGCAAAGGGATCTGAAACTTTATTGCTGTATATGAAAACACGAGCAAGAGAGCTGAACCTTGAGGGGATCAGAATTAATAAGGCGGGATGCTTGGGACAATGTGCACGAGGAATTGCGCTTGTTGTTTATCCTCAAGGGCAGTGGTTTCAGGTCAAGACCAAAGAAGACATTGATCTTATCTTAGAGCAATATATTGCTAGACATGAGGGATAGAATAGGGGAAACGGCCCATGAAGTCCCATGAGAGGTCTTAATGTCAGGACTAGCTTAGAAAGTCCATCTCATAGTCCTCCGCCCCCGCAAGATTTTTATAACTTCCTCTCAGAATGGGGTTCGGAGCGCGGGTGGGCGAACCTTGAGGGCAACCTGCCTCAGAGAGGCTTTGATAAGAACCTTTTATAATGATTCCTTGACGGGAGGTGTCTGGGCTCTTGCTGGATGTGAAGAAAGTACTTGCGGCTTCTAAAATATCTAAGATAGGGTGTTTTCCAACAGACGAGCGCGATTTTGAATCTATCTCTCTTCTCCCGTTAGCTAATGAAAGACGAGATATATCTTTATGAGCACCTTGACGGGGCTGCCTCTTATTATTTTGTTGGCTTTCAGAAATTTCTTCGAATGAATTTGATGGTACAACTTTGGTAGGAACATCCAATTCATACGCCTTCTCCCAATCTTCGTCTCCAGACGTGTGGACCTGTCCTAACAGTGCGAAGCCATCAACCTCAATTCCATAGGGATATATATCTTGTCGATTAGGTTGGGGGAGAGGTCCTCTGAGGATTGTCCTAGATCCATTACTATCATTTTCTGTGGGGCGATGTGCAAGAAAATCCTCTTGAATAATAGTGGAGTGATTGCTGTCGCCTAAGTCAATGGAAGTGGCTAATGAAGATGGTGACGACCTACCAGAGTGGTCGGAGGCTTCATCTTCCCCAAGGGAAGCCATGAGTTTAGGTTGTTGGAGTGACTGCTCCATTTCAGAAGCTACGTCATCTGTCGATTTATCAAGAGGGGGTGCAAGCTTAGGGTATGAGGATAAAGTGTCTAGCTCGTTAAAAACTTCTATCCCCTTGAAATCTATCTTGTGGACAAGAAACGAAGCCCTAAGATACATATCATAAGGGAATTCTATTTCATTATCGCCTTCCTGATATGAAGATTTAATTCCCTTATAAATATAATAAAAAAATGGCAGAGGAGATAAGACTTCTTGTTCTTTCTGAGAAATAAGAGAGCTTATATATTTTTTGTCAGAATGAAAGGAGTCAATATAGCCTTTTAGATCTTCTTTCCACAGGTGAAATGCAGTCTCTAAAGAGAGAGGAGTCTCTTGTAAGCTTCCAAGGTTCTCAGAACTTAAATTGGAAGAACTCAGAGGAGGACTCTTGAAAGAAAGAGTATCTGCTAATACATCTTCTTCAAACGCAGGAAAAAAAGTATAAATTATTCCGTAGGTATGCTCTAGGAGGGCTGCTAATGTTTTTTGAAAATGTTGATGGTATCTTACCCGTTTTCCATTGAAGTCTTCTTCTGTCAGCTGTTCTTTTTCAAGATATGAAATCATAAAATTTTTAATAGACTCAACACTCTCTTTTACCCAAGTTACGACAGTTTCTTCAAGGTCTTCTAGGTGTTGTGGTAAACTCTCCGTAAAATGTGTACGGCTTGCATAAGGTATGTGTTCAGAATGAAGGAGTTGTGAATTATTTTCCGAAAGAGTGGGCGTTTGATCATCGTTAGCCTCCGGGTCTGAGGAGGGAAGAGCTTTCGGAAGAATAGGTGTGGGAGTGCTGGCCTTGCTTCCCCCATCATCAGAGAAATGATACGAACGATTCATACCATCAGGCA
>JAGVLE010000010.1 GCA_020049895.1 Alphaproteobacteria bacterium
CTGACTTTTAATCAGAGGGTCGATGGTTCGAATCCATCAGTGCCCACCAACGAAACACTAGGGTTTTTGAGAAGATGAAAAAAAATCAAAAACCCATTTCCACCAAATTTCCACCAAACTGAAGATTTTCGTACATATCTGTTGCTTTCTAATTCTGATTAAAGTGCCCCCTTTTATGGGGTAGAGCCCTACCACTTATTAAGGTGGTTTCTACGTTGCATTTTATTGCTGACTTTTTGTCTAGATGTATTAATATTTCATCACTGTCATACAGAAAGGAGTTCTAACACAATGTGTGTTAGAGGGGGGCTTATGCATGGTAATGACATCATTTTTTCTGATGGAGTCTATCTAAAGCACTTAGCTGCTATTGATGGGTACGTTTTCACCCATCGAGAAATTGATGTTATAGCTTGCCTTGTGAATGCACGAGGAACGAGCAAAATTGCTTCCCTTTTAACCATTGCTCCCAGTACTGTTAAAACCCATATACAGAATGTCATGACAAAGATCGGCTGCAATTCCCGAGAGGGAATTATCGATTTTGTGGAGCGTTCTCGTAAACTTTCTCTGATAAGAGAATATTATGCAGCTCTTGTCATTCATAAGGCATTTGAAAAAACTTTAAGGGATGTTGCAAAATTATATCGAGCTTCAATCCAGGCACATCAATCTTTTTTAGAGATTCCTCCACTTAAAGTTTATGGGAAAAATAAAAGCTACAAAGACTCTATTCTTAAGCATCTAAAAACCAACTTAAATCAGGTTTACCTTCATGTGGATGTTCGGGAAGAAGAAAATAATGGCCCTCTTATAAAAGGAAAAAGAGAAGAAGATGCTGAATTCTTTATCCTGATAAAACAATTGCAGCCTGGAAAACTCACTTCACACCTTAATCTCAATACTTCTACAGCCAATTTTATTGATATATCCAAATGTAACACCTACTATTCTGCAGTTTGTGCCATTCTTAAGAAACTTCTCCCCCAACTTAAGCTCGAGGGCCTCTTTGCAAACTTTATAGAAAGTCACGAAGACCTAGAAAAAATCCCTCATATAAGAACTCCACAAAAAGAGACATTAGGGCCCTCTGTGCCTATCCTCCTTACAAAAGTTATTAGCCTCGTGAAGGAAAGAAAGGGGAGCATTCTTTCTACAGCAATCATAGTGACTTTTATTAGCGTTAACCTTTGTTTTTTTAAAGTTAACAAGGACTGTTTAATTTTAGGCAGCGCACCTTCCATTCGATCACATTTAATCATTCCATCAAATGATGCTCTTCTCCAGCGTCCAGAAGAAATCGCACAAATAAATGAAAAACTAAGTAGTAAAGATGGCATCCAAGTCATGGCTTTAATAGGTCCAGGAGGATCTGGGAAGACAACGCTAGCCAGACAGTATGCTCATCAGAAAGAAGCTAGTCTCATATGGGAGATTAATGCAGAAACCCAGGAAACCCTGAAGACGTCTTTTGAAGGTCTTTCCAAGGCTCTGGCTATAACAACTGAAGACAAAAAATTTCTTAAACGCTTAGAAGAAATTAATTTTCCTAAAGAAAGAGAAACAAAACTCGTTGAATTTATAAAAGAGCATCTCAAACTTTATCCAGACTGGTTGCTCATCTATGACAACGTGGAAAAATTCACAGATATCAGAAACTATTTTCCTTATGATCCAAGCAAGTGGGGACTTGGGAAAGTTATTCTAACAACACGAGATACAACCCTCCAAAATAATTCTCTTATTAATGCTGTTCTTTGCGTAGGGCCACTCAATCAGAAACAGAAATATCTGTTATTTAGTAAAATTATGAGCTTGGGAAGCTCCAAGCCTCCACCCTTTACTGAAGAGGTAAAAAGGTTTTTAGAGGAAATCCCTCCCTTTCCTTTAGATATTTCTTTGGCAGCCTATTATCTTAAAAGTACCGACACCCCTTATAGGCATTACTTGAAAAGCATTGATCAACACAACAAGGATTTTGTGAAGCTCCAATCTACGTTGCTGAAGGAATTTGGTGATTATACAAACACACGCTATGGCATTGTAACACTCTCCTTGCAACACCTTATTGAAACTAACCAAGAGTTTATACCTCTTCTCTTGCTTACTAGCTTGCTTGATTCTCAAGATATCCCTCGAGAGTTATTAGATTCGTATAAAGGAAAAGATCTAATAGATAACCTTATCTATCACCTTAAGAGCTATTCTCTCATTACGAGCCAACCAGCTGCCTTTTTGTCACAAAAACAGAGTTTTTCAATACACCGTAGTACCCAAGCAATCATATTGACCTACTTGACAGAAAAATTGAAGTTGAAAGAAAATTTCGACCTCATGCGAACAACAGCTTACGCTTTGGAAGCGTATATGAATCGCGCCATTGAGGACGAAGACTTACAAAAAATGCGTTCTCTCATGGTTCATACAAAATCCTTCTTAGGATATAAAACCTTTCTGCCTAAGGATACTCGAACCATTATTGAAGCGAAATTAGGGTGTCTATATTATTATACGCATCATCATGAAATTGCGCGAAAGATGCTGGAAACCACCACAAGGAAGCTTCTTCATCAACCCCATCCTCACAACTACAGACGAGCAGCTCAAGCATTTTCCTACCTGGGGAGCAGTTATAAAGAAATCGGAGAACTTGAGAAAGGTAAACGCTGTCTTATTAAAAGCAGAGAACTCTATACCAAATACGATACTACCAATTATCTTGGGCTAATCCGCGCATTAACTTCTTTAGCAGATACCTACAAGAACTCAGGTAATCATAAGGCTGCACGGGACCTTTTGGAATATAGCCTGGCTCTCGCCCACAAAAACCTCGGTCCTCATCACATTGAGCTTGCTCGATCCCTGCTTTATTTAGGAATCGTTTGTCGAGATATGGGGGACTATCAAAAGGCCGTGGATTTTCTTAAAAACAGCCTTTTTCTGTTTAGCACATGTTTCCCAGAAAACCATTCGAACATAGTCCGTTCTTTAAAGTATCTTGGCAATACGTATCGGAGCCTTGGTCGCTATGAAGAAGCCAAGAAATTGCTAAAACAGAGCCTGGTTATGTGCGATAAGTATCTTCCTGATAACCAAATTGCTCTGGGGAGAACATTGGTGCATTTGGCAACGATCTACAAAAATCTAGGTGATTATAAAACTTCTCTAGACCTTCTCACAAAAAGTCTTAATATCCACAAACAAGTTTTTGGGCTTGGAAATGTGAGGACACATTGGGTTGTGGTGAGCATAGCTAACATTTACAGGGAGTATGGAAACAATCAACAAGCAGCCTCGTTGATTGATCAGAGCCTCCCTATATACATCAAAGCCTATGGGCCTGATAATTTAAAGACATCTTGGGTGGCCTTACAACGAGCCTATGTTTATGAAGAATCTGGCAACTTTGCTAAAGCAAAAGAACTCCTAGAAAAAGCCCTCGAGGTTCACAAGAAGCACTTTCCAGATACCCACATAAAAATTGCTGTGATTTTCCTTCATTTAGGAAATGTATACCGAGGACTTGGCCAATACGAAAAAGCCATGGATGCTCTCAAGAAAAGCCTCCAGATTTATGAAAAACATTATGGAAGAGACCATGTAGAAACAGCAAAAACACTTGAAAGTATAGGTAGGGTCCTTATGTGTGAGAACAAGTATGATGAAGCAACGTCTAAACTCACAGAAGCTCTCCAAAATTTCCAGGCAAAAAATCATCCTGCCATGTTTCTAGTGTTAGAAGATCTTTCTACTCTTCACTTTAAGAAAGCTGAAACTGCTAAAGACCCTCGGAAACTGAAAATTCAAGCATTGGGAGAATTAAAGAAAGCTCTCTCAATTGCTCACTTTTCTTTGCCAAAGAATTCTGCCACTCTTAAAAGGCTTCAGGCACTTGTACACTCTACACAAGGTTACACCTCAAGGAGGAGTTATGAATAATCCCTTGCTTCCACTTATCCCTTTTTACTTTATCCGCCATGGCCAAACCGGATGGAATCGTGAACAAAAGGTCATGGGCCATATTGATATCCCTCTTGACTCTATAGGGATCGAGCAAGCTCATCATGCTTGTTCTTCTTTGAAAAATCTTGGTATTGAGCGTATTGTTACTAGTCCTTTGCAGCGCGCTTCTACAACGGCTGCCATTATTGGAACTTATCTCCGTATTAATCCAGAACCAATTGAGGGTCTTTCCGAAATCTGCTGGGGAGCATGGCAGGGAAAAACCGTTGCCGACGGATATAATTTTGAAAAATGGGTAGCAGGATACACTCCTCAGGGAGCTGAATCGTGTGAAGACTTTCAGAAGCGGGTAACAGACACGATATGCGCAATCTTAAGGACACTTAAAAAAACGCTGGTTGTCTCTCACAATGGAATTTATAGAGCCTTACTGAAGACGATAGGATATACGGTTTGTGAAGCAAGAAATTGCATCCCATATCTTTTCCAGCCTCAAGATGATTCCATATATCCCTGGATAGTTCTTTCTTTGAAAGATCCTGGAGATTCAAAAAAAGAGCACGTTATTTCTGGCCAGAAATGGTTTCAAGTTAAACTCTAAAAAATAACTCTGAGCCCTGACTCCAAAAATTGCTCTTCTCCTCCATTTTGGTGGATCTCTTTCCACCCTTTTGTAGGATAGACCCTGCACACTCTTTGAATAGGATGAGGGAAACATATTCCATAGTTTTATCGTGATGGAGCTGATGGAATAAGTTCTTACTTATAATTAACTGGTGAAAACGCTGAGATCCGTTATTGGAGTTCCAATCTTTTGGAAAGGAAAAAAAATGACGGAGTCTTTTCTAACATCCAGCAAGGGTACTGAAAGATTGGGAATCCATCGCACAAACATATTTTCTTGCTTCTCTATGCTTCTTTCTTCTTCTCGATCGTTCTCGTTAATTATACGTAACTATATGAAACTAAATGATTTTTTTAGAAAAAACTCTTGACTAAGGAGACTGACAAATGATTAACTTACTTAATGCTGGAGGAGGAATGATGCAGAAAATAATTCTTCAAAAATTAGAGGATGAACTCCAACTTACACCCGAAGAAGTAAGTGCCATGTGGAGCCTTTCCACGTCTACTCTCAGCCAATGGAGATGGAATGGAAGAGGACCCAAGTTTATAAAGATTGGAAAAACGATTAGGTACCGCGCTGCAGACCTTAAGATTTTTGAAAACGCCTGCATTAAAAAGGATACAACCTCTAAAAGATTTTCAAAATATTTAAGTAAGAGACAACTAGAAGGAGATCAAGATGAATGAGTCGTAAAAAAATAAAAAAGCACCTGTGAGTATTTTTGCAGATCACCACAGGTGCTCAGTCCCAAAACCTAAAATAGGCTTTGTCTTGAAATCCTAGCTTAAGGATATCCTTAAGTCCAACGTTTCTTTCAGCTCCTCTTTTGGGTTCACGCGTTAACCCTTGGCTTACAAAAGAGGATCCATGTCCAAAGATATAAAAACAAAAAACATAAGCGCCGACTTACCATCTCACAAAATTGAATCGGTTTTACCTAACTATGACAAAGGAAGTGAGGGTTGTAAAATTCTCACAGAAACCCCATACGCTGAACTTCCTGAAGAATTTCTTGAAGCGTCTCATTTTAAGAGAATAGAGGCGAATCATTACCCCTTTAATCACTACCGTGTTCATAGCCTCCTTCAACTTCTCAAAAAAGCCCAACGTCTTGAGCTCTCTCTTCAAGAACAAAAACTCGCCACTTTCTTTGTAGCTGACAACAGTGAACGGGAAGTTTACGGGGGTGCGGTTCTTTTAAAAAAGAGAATCCGCAATTACCACAAAAACAGAAGTTCCAAATTTTCATTTCAAGGAGAACGGCTTTTTTCAGCTTCCTTTGTTTTACACCTGGCTAACAAAGATCCCTTCTATATGAGCGGAAAGAGAATAACCTTTTGCAGACATTTTTACGAAGAACTTTATAGAACCTTCTTTGTGTTAGGGCAGAAACAATCTGCTCCCTACATGTGGGTGACTCTTGATCCAGAAGAAGCTTTATGCCTTGAGACCCTTAGCAATTTTCCATTCATGCTACGCATGAAGCCGAAAGACACAATTGACGGACTTTTTCATGGCCTTTTAGCCCTAAAAAAAGACATCGCTAAGACGTTGATCGATCCGAAACGCTGGATACGAAATCCATTTCCTCAAGAGGAACAAGAATGACCCTAGGAAAAAATCTTGAGGGAGTATCTTCTCGTGTTCGAGAGCCACGAGTGGCGGTAATCCGAGAAGAATTTGCGAATCTTACAAAAGATCCCCTTGTTGCTGTGGTTTTGAATCAACTTGTCTATTGGACCCAGAGGGTTAAAGATTTTGACTTCTTCTTACAAGAAGAACAAAGCATTAATCCAAATTGTAACGTCCAGCCTCGCCATGGTTGGATCTACAAAACGGCAGAAGAGTTGGTCCAAGAAACCATGCTTCAAGTCTCTAAATCCACCATGCTCCGTTATCTCAATACGCTTCTTACTTCAGGATGGATTGATAAACGCAGCAATGCTACCGACAAGTGGGATAGGACAATCCAGTATCGGGTAAATCTACGGAAGCTTCAGGAAGACCTTATGAAGGTAGGCCATACACTCCCCGGATCAGCTCTCCTTTTACACCCTGCCACCCATTCATCATCTCTAAAAGAGGCAGAAATGCCGAGGTTTCAAAATGGAACTACGAAAGTGCAAAATGCAACCTCGACGTTTCAAAATGAGACTTCGACGTTTCAAAATAGAACTTCTAATACAGAGATTACAACAAAGATTAAAAACAAAGAGCAGACAGCTTTTCGTACGCAAGCGTGTGAGCTCAAGGAGGATGTGGAAACTCCTCTCTCAGGTCAGATCCCCCAAGACATGCTCGAGACCTGGAAAACCCATGTGGGTCAGGAAGGAGTGATTTTAACTGAAGCACGTAAATCTCAGCTTTTTCCATTGTTAAAGCAATCTTTTGACAATGATTTGAAACAGTGGGAGCAGTTTTGCTCAAAAGTCAAAGCCTCTCGCTTCCTGATGGGCGAAGGCGCTCGCAAATGGCGCGTTAACTTAGATTGGATTTTGCGAGAGGAGAATGTTCGGAAAGTCTTGGAAGGAAACTATGATAATCCTAAAGAGGCTGAAGAGCCCTTCTCTCTAAAGGAAACTGTCCTCTCGTTTCAGCAGGAAAAACAGATTCACGAAACCCTGAAGTGCATCGAGGACAACTCCTGGCGTCAGTTCTGCTCCCAACTTCAATTTAATTCCCGCTTTTCATCCTATGTTCCTCTCTGGCAGTTGGAAGAAATTGTTGGCGCGCGCCTTCTTGGATTTGAAGACGAACGGTTAGCTTGGATTGTCTGCCAAGATAAGACCACCCTTAGCCGAATTAGTAATCTACGTTTTCAAATTTTGACGGCCATTCAGAAAACACACCCGAAGATAAGCGCCATTCGTACCTGCCTTGAAGGTGACATAGAGCCTTCATTGTTATCTGCTTCTGCAGATTCCTCTCAACTTTTGGAAGCGCCCACCAATGATGCTTCCTCTTGTCCTTTAGGAGACCCCATTGATGAATAAATATAACTTTTTTGCTTTCGCTATTTTTATAGCTTGTGCTGTCGTTTTCACCTCAGACGCCTTCGCTCTCAATGCTGGGCAAGAGATGGGCCAAAGCGTACAGCGGCTTGCCAACCTTCTTCATGGTAATGTGATGCATGCCATCATGGTCGTGGGAGTGGCTGCGAGCTCAGCCATGTCTTTCTTTAAATCTAGCTTTGTCCCTGTGGGCGTCGGCGTGGGAACGGGTGTGCTCTATGGGTTTGCGCATACCTGGATCGATACCGCTTTCACCCTGTGCGTTTAAGGAAGAGTTATGGAAAGCGAACACATCCTCTTAAATCGATTGGATCACCCCCTCAGGTTCCTTGGAGTTAATAAGGATGAGGCCTTTACTTTTATGGGCCCTCTCATGGTCGGATTCTGTATGGGATACAATACGACGGCTTTGATCTCAGCTATCATCCTTCTCGCCCTCTATCGTTCCTTTAAGAAACGTAATGATGGGTCAAGTCTCCTCCATGCCCTCTACTGGCATTTTCCAACGTCTCGCAAGTCAATGAAGCTTTATGTACCCTCATATATTCGGGAGTTTATCGGATGAAGCTCTCGATTCACAAAGAGGCTATGTCAAAACTCCTGAGCGAGCGCAACACCTGGATGAAGACAATGATTATTTTAAGCATTGCGAATGCAATACTCGCAATCTCTCTCGCTCAAAGACATGAAAAAACCATTCTCGTGCCAGCTTCCCTTCATAAGTCCTTTTGGGTTCAAGGAAATGAGGTCTCAAAAGAATATTTTGAGGAAATGGGCGTTTATATCGCAAAATTACTGCTCGATCTTTCTCCGAGCTCTGCCGTTCATAATCATACGACATTGCTCAGATACGCCACTCCGGAAGCGTATGGAACGCTCAAAGCCCAGTTCGTCAAAGAAGAAAGCGAATATGCTGCGTTGCAGCTCTCGACTCACTTTAAGCCAACGTCTGTCCTTGCCAATCCGAAAACTTATTCTGTTGAAGTCAAAGGAACCCTCACGAGTTACGTCGCAGGCAAAGACATCAAAACATCTTCAGAAACCATTCTTTTAAAGTTCGCAACCCGTGGCACTGGATTGCTGTTGGAGAGCGCCAAAACCATATCTCATGGAGAACAAAATGCAGACATACGCTAGTTTTTTGATGGTTCTCGTAGCGGGGGCACTCGCCAAGGCAAGCATTGTTCTCCCCTTAAATGATCGTGAGCGTATTGAGGTCACTATCTCTCAGACGAGCTTGACACGTATCTCCTTCCAAAATGATCGCATCTGTAGCGTGTTTGGAATCGCAGATGAGTATAGTCTGGAAGCGGATGAGAATCACGGAGAGATCTTCATCCGCCCTCTGCATAGTAACCCCATTCAGCTCACGATCACAACAGAAAATGGATTCACCCAAGACCTCAGGCTTATTCCCAAAGAGGGAGGCACAGAAGCCTTAATTATAACAGAAGAGCTAACCGCCCCGGTGAGGGGGGAGAAATCCCCCCTTATTCGCACAGAAGTGGAAGAGCTTCTGGAGGCCTGTCAGCAGAATCGAATTCCTTTAGGATACACGCTCAGTCCCATTACGTTAACGACAGTAAAGTCCCCTTATCTATTGGTGAGAGACATCCAAAATGATCGTTTGCGTGGTCTTACCTTTGAGATGAAAGAAAAAGCGCCACTTACTGAAGCTAACTTTGCAAAAACCTGTGGCCTTCCCCTTCAAGACATTGTGGCCATTGTGATGCCAACAATCCCTTTTAGAGGAGGACATATCTATGTGGTCGCTCGAAACAATCCGTAACAACTTAGAAAGTTTTTCCAAACGTTTTAAAAGCTTTTTTAAACCAGAGACAAATCCTTCGCGAAAAAAACTTCAGTTCTTTTGGGCAGGATGTGTTGTGATGGTAATCCTTGGGATTTCCTCTCTTGTTTTTCTTTATATGTTTAATGACCCTCTCCCCCAAGCAGCTCAAAAGGAGCCTACACCTACCCTGATCGAAAGTGGATACTCTAAAGAAGGCACGGAAGGAGCCTGGCGTTATACTATTGATAGCTCCCTCCAGACGCTTACGGAGACAATCAAAGCCCTTGAGTCCAAATTAAAAGAAGGATCCCAAGAAAAAATCCAGGCAGAAGCCACCCGAGAGCAAGATTTGGAGATGCGCCTGGCTGATATGGAAAATTCACTCTTTGAAAAATTGAAGCAAACGGGTGGCTTTCCGGAAGACCCTGGATCCACTTCCCTAGAACCTCTTTCAGGGAATCTCTCTCAAAACCCTGGAATCCACAAATTTACTCTCACTCTTTCAGAAAGTAAAAAACTGAAACAGCAAAAAACTGTTGAGACCACCATTCCTGCAGGAGCCTTTGCACAAACGATTCTTCTCTCAGGCCTTGATGCTTCAGCAGCCATGAATGCGTCGTCAGATCCACGTCCTATGCTGCTTCGCGTTATTGACTATGGAACCCTTCCACGGAAGTTTCAAAGTGATCTCAAAGATTGCCATTGTACTGCCAGTGCCTTTGGAGACATCTCTTCAGAGCGTGTGTACGCGCGCCTTGAAAAGCTTACCTGTATTGACCGCACCACAGGGGAGATTATTGAAACTCAAGTCGCAGGCTATATTGCAGGCCCTGATGGAAAAGCTGGCATTCGCGGTATTGTTGCGTCCAAAGATGGACAGTTCCTCTCCCGGAGCCTCATGGGGGGCGTTTTCTCAGGGCTCAGTAATGTTGCAAATCCTCAAAATCGCAAAGGTGTCGCAAATCCCTTTGCTGCAGGCGGAATGGGAGTTCCTCCTGTCAGCATGGGAGAGAACTTCACCTCTGGCATGGCCTCAGGAGCGTCATCCGCTTTAGATCGCTTATCGCAGTATTACATTGACCGAGCTGAGCAACTGCAGCCTGTGATCCAAGTCTCAGCTGGACAAGTTGTTGACATTGTCTTTACGGAAGGAACGCTCCTTGGATCTCACTCCGTCAAGCAAGAGATTGAGAAAACGCGGGAGTCTTCTGACCATTCCTCACATACCTTACCTCAACAAACAGGAGTTCACCCATGATAAAACACCCACCAATTATTCTATTGTTCCTCCCTCTCATTCTCTCAGGCTGTATGGGCATTTATGAAGGAGGGTTTGAGTGTCCTCCCGGGTCGGGAATAAAATGCAAATCCATTTCTGAAGTGAATGAGCTCATCAATAAAGGAGCTATTCCCTCATCCGGAATGGAAAGTCTCCCCTCCCCTTGTCCGCGTTCCTGCTGCCAGGGGAGAGAAGGCGAGTTTTTAAGAGTCATCAAAAAACCAACCATCTGGTGGACTCCTTCGGGAGACCACGACATCCAAGATCCTCCTCCGCTTCACCGAGACACTCCTTATGAACGACGCGCTCTTTAGACAATCTTCAGCCTCTTTGCGTCTAGCCAATGAGTTTCTGAGATCTCATAGTCTGGGTGATCTATTGCCGTATCGTTGCTTTGATCCAGCAACGAGAACGTTTCATAATTCCTCAAGCTTAGGGTTCGTAATTGAAACCCTTCCTCTCGTGGGCTGCAAAGAAGAAACCACACTGCAGCTCACAGGATTTTTTCAACACACATTGCCCTTGGGCTCCAACCTACAATGCCTTCTGATCGCCAGCTCCCGTATTGAGGCTCATCTCAATTCTTGGAAATCCATCCGTTTGGATAAATCTGATATTTTA
>JAGVLE010000002.1 GCA_020049895.1 Alphaproteobacteria bacterium
GGCATGGTGACTTCATACTACAACTCCTGCAGGTTTATTTTGGGATTTTAAGCGAGCAATCCCAATTTTAGTTGAACTTTCAGCTCGATTTTTTAATTCATTTTCTTTTTCTGGATCAAGGAATACCCAGAATTTTTGACGCATCCGACGAGCGGTAAGCACTTTTTCTTTAATCCAGTATCTTACAACATGATGGCTCACATTAAATTTTTCTGCAACCTGATTAATGGAAAGCTCGTTTGATCTGGGAAGAGAAGCAGGAATTTTGTGTTTAAATCGAATCCACTCGATACTAGGGAGCGTAAAGGGGTTTCCTTTATTTGTTATAAGACCCTCTTGATTAAATTTTTCAACTATTTCTCGATCTGTCAGCGTGAGCGCCAATTCTCTGACTCTCTCTATAATCTCATCAGAATGTTTCCATTTTTCGTAAACCGGTAAAGAGAGAGGAATATCGAGGACCTCTAGTGCCCCTCCTTGCCAACGAACGTGCAAAGTCACTTTCTTCTCTTCTTTTAATTTGTTGATGGTGATGTCTTTAATAAGAAGACGTAAGATCCGCTTCCGATCTTTGGGAGAAGTGGTGGAGGCATTCCAGAGACGAGGGAAGTCTTTAGCCAGAGCTAAAATGGTGTCTTTCTGGCTCTTGGTCGCATCTAGAATACTTTTCTTCTGATACTCCTCATACTGAGTACGAACTTCTTGAAGAGATACAAGGGCATCGTTCCACTCTTTCTCAAGTGTTGAGGCAACCAGACGATGGGAGGAATCGACATCTTCATAGCGCCGTTGCGCAAGCTGCGCGTCATACGTTGCCCGCTCAATTTTCATCAACCATTGCTTCTCCAGAGATTGGTTTCGTTTTTCAAGCTCTTCAAAGGCTTTAAGGGCAGTGTCAATTTGAGAAGACGTGAGGACAGTTAATACTTTTTGAGAAATTATTTGATCTATAGAGGGAGCCTGGAAAGTGCAACAACATTTATTGTCTATCCCCTCCCTTTTTTTCCAATTGCACTCGTAGGATGGATAAATTCCTCCGCTGCCTTTGTAACGTGTTCTAAGTCGATGACCACAAGAGCCACACAGGAGGAGACCCTGTAAAAGAGCCAATCCCTCTCGCGCACTTAAGGAGAGCATATTTTCTTCTCTATTCGTCTGGTTCTGTTGAAGAATCATTTGATTATGAAGGTATTCCTCCCAAGTAATATACCCCTCGTGATGTTCTTTTATCACAATGGGCCATTCTTCCATAGGAAGACGTATCGTGCTCGTGTGTACATGGCCTTCATTGGTGAGCTTTTTTCGAGATTTGTATCGACCATATACATAAACGCCCGCGTACGAAGGATTCTTTAAAACCGCGCATACTCGAGCATGTGTTAATCTGCCCCAAATAAGTCTTCCTTTCCAGATCCCCCCATAAGCTCTTTTAGGAAATTGAATCTTATTTTGGCCAAAATGATGAACAACCCCATAAGCACTCCCTTTTTCCTTGAAGACATCAAAGAATAACTGCAAGGTGTTACGTACCTGCTCATCAATATCGAAGCGGACTTGGTTTCTTTCATTGTAACAAAAGCCAACTGGTAAGGGGAATCTAAGCTCCCCCTTTTTAGCTTTGTTAACCTTCCCTCCCTGGAGGCGAGCACGAATAAAATGGAGCTCCGCAAATGACATGGATCCCTTAAAGTTCAAAAGTAATTGGTCATTGAAGTCGGAGGGATTATAGCATCCATCCTCGTCAATAATGAGGGTATCAGTTAGCACACAAAGTTCTAGCAATCGATGCCAATCTGTGCAAGAGCGAGAAAGACGAGAAGCCTCTAACGCAAAGACAGCGCCTACTGTTCCCATGGACACATCGGCAACAAGGGTTTTGAAGTCTTCTCGGTTGGCAATTTGAGTTCCAGAAACTCCTAAATCCCCATCGAGAACTTTAACGAGCGATTGAGACCACCCTAAATGGTACGCTTTGTTTTGGAGAGCGTATTGACGCTCCGTACTTTCCTGATTGAGCCTCACTTGCGCCATGCTGGACTGACGGAGGTAAACGTAGGCTGATTTTGTTAAATGATGAGGCTGTATTTTTTCTATCATCATAAAATTCCTTTTTCTTTTTGGTTGTAGAATTTAACGCACTTGTCATGTAAGCGTGCAGCATATTGGCAATACAAATTGTGGCCTCATTTCTGAGGGGGGTCGGTGCAGGCGGGTCCTCAACAAGGTCCATCCTCTTCTCCCTATAGGATTTCCTTTTTGACTAAGGCTTCGCGATTGACCGTGCTGATGTCTTCTATAATGCGTTGAGCCGTTTGATAATTTTCTAACGCTTGTCGGACTCTTTCTTGGTTTTTGAGAGAGACGTAAACCATGATGGGACTGCGCCCAGGCATACTGACAGAAAGGGAATGTCCTTCGTGACCTTTTTCTCTTGTACAATGGCAAGTGGGTTTTCCACATCTCCTGTAGGTCTTCACCAGGGAGCCTCGGAGCATATCTGGATCGAGTGTTCTGAGCTGTTCCATTAGGTGGTTGCGTTTTTTCTTTAAAGTAGAGTCTGTCATCGTCCTCCTGCTTATCTTGATAGTTATTAATATATACAGAAATAATCATCTTACACCCTATCGTCAACTCTTATTTTTTATTTTTTTTGAAGGGCGTGGCTGTACATTCCGTAAACCGGATAGCAGGTCGGCTAACTCCATAAGATGCATAAAAGATA
>JAGVLE010000012.1 GCA_020049895.1 Alphaproteobacteria bacterium
CAAATGGGCTCAGGCTAAATCCTATAGACGAAAAACCAATTGTTCTATCGATCAACTCTTCCAATCAATATGATCGCTTTATATAGATCAGGCTATAGATAAGGGGCTCTCTTTTCGTCATCCCGGCAATTAGGAACTCCGAGCGATTGCGAAGCAAGAGCTTTAGAGTCCGGGACGGAAGAGCGACAAACGGATGTCTCGTGGGGCCCGGATTCCAAGCCTTTCTAATTCTCCCTTCGCTCGAGAAGAAAGTCTAGGCTCCGGGATGACGTGTGTGGGATACTTTCTGCAGAGGTTGCTTAATAAAGAAAAGAGATAAAGGGAAGAATCGAACGGACGGAAAAAACCTCTTTGCAGGGTCAAGGGAATGTCTTTTTTATGGGGAGGCTGCATGGTTTCCCTATGAGCTTAATTGGAAATTGTTTTGCATTTTCCTTATATTTTTGCCATAATAAGGCACAAGAAGTGCAGGAAAATCATGAAGAGCGCAATAAGCCCCATCGTTGGTGAATTTCCCACAACCCGCTTGCGTCGCACACGGCAGGATGTATGGTGTCGGGATCTCGTTGCAGAAACGCAACTATCTATTAAGGATCTTATTCTCCCCCTTTTCGTTTGTGCTGAAGGTGCTCCGCGTGAAATCTGCAGTATGCCTGGCGTTTTTAGATATTCTTTACAAGAAATCGTTGATGTGTGTGGAGAAGCTTTTGACTTAGGAATTGCTGCGGTCGCTCTTTTCCCCAACACTCCTTCCGAATTAAAATGTGAAGCCGGGCGTGAAGCCCTCAATCCTAACAATTTAGCATGCGAAGCGACGCGCTTGATAAAGAAAGCTCTTCCTGACTTAGGCGTTATTGTGGATGTGGCTTTGGACCCTTATACAACCCATGGCCACGATGGCTTGGTTCGAGAGGGGTACGTGGCTAATGACGAAACGCTCAACCCTCTCAATCAAATAGCTGTTTCCCTTGCCCGGGCGGGGGTAGATATGGTGGCGCCCTCTGACATGATGGATGGTCGTATAGGAACGATTCGCAAAGCCTTGGATTACGCAGGATTTCAGAGGACCCGTATTTTATCTTATTCAGTCAAATATGCTTCGGCTTTTTATGGTCCTTTTCGAGATGCGGTAGGGTCGAAGGCTTGCCTAGGGACTGCAGATAAAGAGACCTACCAGATGGATCCAGCAAATTCACGGGAAGCGCTCAGAGAAGCAGCCCAAGACATCATGGAGGGCGCGGATATTTTGATGGTGAAGCCAGGGCTTCCTTATTTAGATATTATTTATAGGTTGAAAGAAACCTTTGCTATCCCTATCTTTGCTTATCAAACAAGTGGGGAATATGGCATGCTAAAGCTCGCAAGTGAGCAGGGTTTGATAGAGTATAGAAAAGCTCTCATTGAAACCCTTATTGCTTTTAAAAGAGCGGGAGCCTCCGCTATTTTAAGCTATGCGGCTATGGATGCAGCTAAGATATTAAAAAAAGGGTAATCTTGCCCTTAAAGGGGAGTCTTACGATGAAGAAATCTATGGCTTTAACTTTTCAAGATCAAGAGAGCGATACGTCTTCATTACCTAAGATTTTTCTTGCAGCGCCTCATTCTTGTGTATCTCAAAGTGATTTTTTGATAAAAGAAGGGGACCAAAACTTCTTTAAAGCCTTTATTAAGCAACTCCCTGCTTCTATCGTTATTTTTGATACAGAAATGCGCTATATTATAACAAGCGATACCTTTAGACGCGTGGCCAATCTCCCAACGGGTGATCTTACAGGAATGAGACACTATGATATGGTGCCCGATCTTCCTCAAAAATGGAAAGATATCCATCAAAGAGGGTTAAATGGAGAGCACTTAGCTTCTGAAGAAGATAGTTACAAGCGTGCAGATGGAAGTATGGAGTGGTGGCGGTGGGAAGTTCTTCCTTGGTATAAAGATAAAGGAGTCGTAGGAGGAATTATTCTTTTTATTGAAGATATCACGGAGCGCAAAGTGATGGAAAGGCAAATGCGCACAATGATAAAAACACTTAACCAATCTAATGAAGATCTTGAAAAATTTGCACACATCTGTGCTCATGATCTTAATGAGCCGCTAAGGACAATTGGCAATTATTGCCATATTATACAGAAAGATTTTTCGGATAAGCTCCCAGAGGTGGGAAAGGAGCATTTGGGCCGCATTACTAAAAGTGTCAAGCAAATGAGCAAGCTTATTAATGGGATTCTTACTTATTCTCAAGTAGGGAAGGAAAGCTTGAAGAGAGAAAGATGTTCCACCCAAGAAATTGTCAATGCTATCCAGTGGATGCTTGAAGAAAGAATCAAAGCTAAAAATGCAACAATTTATGCTGAGGGACTTCCTGAAACCTATGCCGATAAAGTTTTGCTAACGTGTGTTTTTCAGAACCTCATTAGTAATTCTCTTAAATTTAATCACAACAACCCGACTATTCATATAAAAGCTAAAGAGACAAAGAACGGCTGGACTTTTTATGTAGAAGATAACGGAATAGGAATTGCTCCCACCCATTTTAAGGTCATTTTTGACCTGTTTAAGCGGTTACACTCCCAGACCGCTTATAAAGGAACAGGAATTGGCTTGGCCTTCTGTAAGAAAATTATAGAGACTCATGGAGGAAAAATTTCTATTAAATCTGCTCTTGGCAAAGGGACCTGTTTTTCTTTTACGCTTCCAAAAGCAGAGAAGTAGCGTTAAAAATCAGGAAGTTAAGTGTTAAAGTAAAGGAAGGTTCTCTCCAGTTCTGTTAAACCCTCTGCAAAAGGTGTTTCCTGAAATGAAGCAGAAAAGGTTTTCCCGCTTTCTGTCATCCCGGAGCCTAGACTTTCTTCTCGAGCGAAGGGCGAGCTAGAAAGACTTGGCATTCGGGACCCAGATTGGCTCTCCCACCCCTGTCTTCCTTGCCTAGATAAGCTCTGCGCGTTCTTTGAGCATGCGGTAGCGTTCTTGGTGAGGATCTATTTGCTGCGCGATTCTCTAAAGTGGAAACGCTATATTTTTTGTTTGCTTAATTCAAGGCTTGGTAGGGTAGGATGACAGCCTCTGTCCAATAAGAGAGGGCAAGCTGGATGTTTTCTTTAAAAGTCTGATATTCAAAGGATTTTTTTATGTAGCCGCTTGCATAGTTTTTATAAGCGTTTATGACATCTTTTCGACGGATGCTTCCAGTGAGGATAATAATGGGAATGTATTGAAGCTCACGGCTCTGCTTGATCGATTTTAAGAGAGAATTCCCATCCAGCTTGGGCATGTTTAAATCCAAGAATATAATATCTGGAACGGGAATTTGGGTTATCGTCATCTTTGTTTTGATGATTTTAAGAAATTCCTCTGCGTCATGCATACAATATGTATTAATGCTAAGGCCGCTTTCTTCGAGAGCATTCCTAAACAAGAATTGATCTTCCGCACTGTCGTCTATAAGCAATACATTGATTTTATTGATGTTTTTACGAGATGTGATGTCCGTTTTGTTCTCGAGAGAGTCTGCTGGAGCTTCAGGATTGAATCCTTCAAAGAAACAATTGGGTGTTACAGAAAAAATTTTACTCAGTTTAAAGAGCATACCAGTAGAGAGCTTCGTTTGACCGAGCTCATATTTATGAATTTGTTGGTGAGAAATGCCGACTTTTTCGGCAAGATCGAACATAGTAATGTTAGCTCTTCTTCGGAAATCTCTTAATTTTTGTCCTACATAGATGTCGATTGAATTGGAAAAATCGACAGAATTCTCTGAAAGGTCAAAATTTTTCTTGGTTTCTAGAGATGGATTGCTTTTCATAGAATGCTCCCTTAAAGCGTACTCCCTTTAAGGTAATGCTAATAGAATTCCTTGCTTTTTGCAAGGTTAGTGGGGGTGGTCGTAAATAAATTCCTGTGCCCGTCTGATGACCTTTAAGCAGCCCCCGACTGCTTCTGAAGATCAGAATAGCTGCTTTGAGGCAAAGAAAAAGTTTATAAATTCATCATAATTCTACTCAGCGTTTAATTTTGAAAAGATCTGAGAATAATCAACAATTTAATTGACAATGCTGCTCAAATCTCTTAATTCCGAGGAAGTAATTGTATTTCTCAGATAACCCTGCTAAAAAGGGGTGAAATCAATCCAGGAAAAGTTATGGCAAGAACATCTCCTTTCGAATTTATACGTCTTGTGCGTCAGGAAATAGACAAAATAACCTGGCCTACACGTAAGGAAACTATCGTAACCAGTATTATGGTTTTTATCATGGTATTCGTTTGTGCCGTGTTTTTCTTAGTGGTTGATCGAATCCTCTCGTGGGGAGTTTCTTTGGTTTTAGGATTGGGGGCATAAGTAAATGGCTGAGAATGCCCGTTGGTACGTTGTAAACGTTTATTCTGGATTTGAAAAAAAGGTTGCTGAAGCAATTCGCGAGCAAGCCGAGAAGAAAGGTCTTGCCGATCAAATTGAATCGGTTTTAGTTCCCACAGAAGAAGTTGTGGAAATTAAAAAAGGTGCTAAAGTTACGTCTGAAAGGCAGTTTTTCCCTGGCTATGTGCTGATGAAAATGCATCTTACAGATGAGCTCTGGCATCTTGTTCGCCAAGTTCCTAAGGTTTCCAGCTTTTTGGGGGCTCGCGGAAAGCCAGTTCCTGTAAGCCAGGGAGAAGTAGACAGGATCTTAGCGCAAGTTGAGGAAGGAATTCAGAAACCCAAATCAACCATTATCTTTGAAGTGGGGGAACAGGTTCGTGTTTCAGAAGGGCCTTTCAGTTCATTTATAGGTATTGTGGAAGAAGTTGATGAAGATAAGCAGCGCTTAAAAGTATCAGTTTCTATTTTTGGGCGTTCGACCCCTATAGATTTAGATTTCGTACAAGTAGAAAAGCAGTAGGTAACACATGGCAAAGAAAATTGAAGGATATATAAAACTGCAAATTCCTGCAGGAAAAGCAAACCCCTCACCACCCGTAGGACCGGCTTTAGGTCAACGGGGACTTAACATTATGGAGTT
Source organism: Alphaproteobacteria bacterium (assembly GCA_020049895.1). Lineage (GTDB taxonomy): Bacteria > Pseudomonadota > Alphaproteobacteria > UBA9655 > UBA9655 > UBA9655. Next base: position 4,998 of record JAGVLE010000012.1, read on the forward strand.
TTGCAAAGCCTTTAATGCGCAAACTCAATCTATGGAAGCGGGAATGCCTATTCCTGTGGTGATTACCGCTTATGCGGACAGAACCTTTAGTTTTGTTACCAAAACACCGCCTGTCAGTTATTTTTTGAAAAAGGCAGCGGGTCTTGCAAAAGGCTCAACAGCGCCTGGAACAGGACATGTGGGGAAGGTGACTATGGATCAAGTCCGTGAAATCGCTAAAAATAAGATGCAAGATTTAAACGCTCATGATATTGAGAACGCGGCTCAAATGATTATAGGATCAGCGCGCTCGATGGGCATTGAGGTTGTGGAGTAAAAATGATGCAAGGAAAACGTATACGCAAAGCTTATGAGGGAATAGAAACCTTAGCACCCTGCCCAGTGAAAGAAGCCGTTAAGCTTGTAAAAGAGCGTGCAACAGCTAAGTTTGATGAGACTATTGAAATAGCGATCAATTTGAATGTAGATCCGCGGAAATCTGAACAGAATATTCGTGGTGTCATGCAATTGCCTGCAGGGACAGGAAAGACCTTGCGTGTGGCTGTTTTTGCGAAAGGCCCCAAAGCAGAAGAAGCTCGTAAAGCGGGCGCTGAACTTGTGGGAGATGAGGATCTTGCTGAAAAAGTTCTAGCGGGTGAGTTGAATTTCGATCGTTGCATTGCAACGCCTGACATGATGCCTCTCTTAGGAAAGCTGGCGCGCGTTCTGGGCCCCCGTGGGCTTATGCCAAACCCTAAACTTGGGACCGTTACGACAGATGTGGCGGAAGCTGTAAAAGCTGCAAAAGGTGGTCAGGTTGAATACCGCACAGACAAAGCTGGCATTATTCATGCAGGCATTGGGAAAGCAAGCTTTTCTGCCGATAATATTGAAAAGAACTTACGCTCTTTTGCAGATGCGATTCTCAAAGCAAAGCCAACAGGAATTAAGGGGGCATATGTTAAAAAGATTTCCCTTTCTTCTACCATGGGTCCCAGCGTACGGATTGATCAAGGCGACCTTTAATAGGAAATTGGTCACCCTCTCACACCCTCTAGGAACGAAAAGTTAGCTTTAAGGGTTTTGTTGGGGTGCGATTTTGACTATCAGAGCCGATTTGAGAAACAATACCCAATCAAAAAATTTGACACCCTCTTAAAGAGGCTATATAAATTATAAAACAAGAGAGAGGAAACTCTCTCGTTCCTGTCCCAGACTGTAAGGACCAAGGCTGAAAAAGCTAAGGTTTAAAAGCGAAAGCCCTTATATAGAGAGGAAAGTCGGAATCAAGGAAGCTATTCTTGCTTCACTCTTTCACGATTTTTATGGATAGGATAAGGACTGTACTGTCATTTTAGGATGATCAGGGCTTATAAGATATAACAAACGGAGACGTAATCTGATGGTGGACCGTAGTAAAAAAGAAAATCTCGTCGCTTCTTTGCGAGAGGGCTTGGCAGAAGCAAATATCGTTATTGTTGCTCAACAAACAGGGTTAACAGTGGCGGAAGTCTCAGATCTTAGGCGCCAAATGCGAGAAGCAGGAGCGCACTATAAAGTAACTAAAAATACATTGGCGCGTTTAGCGGTTAAAGGAATAGCCAGCGAAGGCCTTTACGATATGTTGAAAGGTCCTACAGCGATTGCTTATTCTAATAATCCGGTAGGCGCAGCTAAAGTAGCGATAAAGTTTGCAGGTAATAACAACAAGTTCAAGGTTATTGCTGCAACTTTAGACGGAAAAATTTTATCAGTGAAAGAAATTGACACTCTTTCGAAACTTCCCTCTTTGGAGGAACTGCGGGCAAAAATTCTTGGAATGCTTTGCACTCCCGCAACACGTATTGCTGGTGTTATTCAAGCACCGGCAGGTCAATTGGCTCGGGTGTTTTCTGCCTATGGAAACCAGGGCTAATATTTTTATTAACAAAGGAGTACTAAACTATGGCTGCAAATCTTGAAAAAATCGTAGAGCAACTTTCAGAACTTACTGTTCTGCAAGCTGCAGAACTTTCTAAAATGCTTGAGGAAAAGTGGGGCGTAAGCGCTGCGGCTCCCGTTGCTGTAGCTGCGGCTGCTGGAGCGGCTGCTGACGCAGGACCTGCTGAAGAAAAAACAGAATTTGAAGTTGTTTTGACTGCGGCTGGCGACAAGAAAATTGAAGTTATTAAAGAAGTTCGCGCTGTCACCGCTCTTGGGTTGAAGGAAGCAAAAGACCTCGTTGATGGGGCTCCTAAAACCGTAAAGGCAGGCGTTTCAAAAGCTGAAGCTGAAGAAATCAAAGCAAAGCTTGAAGCTGCTGGCGCAAAGGTTGAATTGAAATAAATTCAAAAACCAGAGATTATCAGGAATCGGGGATTTTCCTCGTTCTCCTGATTCTCGGTTCTGCAGAATACCCTCACTAAATATTAGCTTATCTTTTTAATTCCTGATCCCTGATCTCTGCCTCTTGATATTGACTTTATCCCCAAAAGAGAGCAAGAAGATTTAAAAAAGGGACACTCACATGCCATCCTCTTCTTCCATGTCTTTCCAATCTTGGCTTGTTCTCATAGCGGTTGGAATTCTCGTCTTTTTAATTAATATTGATTACACGGCAGTAAACTTAACCCTTGTTCCTATTTCAGAAGAAATTAATGCTGGCCTTAATTCCCTTCAGTGGCTTTTAAGTGGATATGTTTTAGTGTGGGCGGCCTTTGTTGTGCTTGCAGGGCGGCTTGCAGACCTTTACGGGAAAAGAAATTCTCTGATCGCAGGATTACTTGTTTTCTTGGTGGGATCTTGCCTGACAGGATACGGCCACACACTTGATATGCTAGTTGTTGGGCGTATTTTCCAAGGCGTAGGCGCTGCTTTATTCTCTGCGCCGGCTTGGGCCCTTGTTTTTGAATCTGCTCCTCCAGAGAGACAAGGGTTTCTCATGGGCATCATCATTTCGTTTGCGGGATTTGGTTTGGCCATAGGTCCCACTCTCGCAGGAGTTATTATTGAAGAGCTGAGTTGGCGTTGGATTTTCTATGTCAACATTCCCTTAGGGTTTCTCGTTATTGCTATTCTCTTATTCTTTGCCCCAAAGGATATTATTGCCAAAAATCAGAAAAAAATTAATTTTCCGCAAGCGGGGGTGTTAGCAGGCACATTGTGCCTCAGTGTTTACGCTTTAAATCAAGTGGGGACGACAGGGTTCACTCTTTTTGGCAGTATTGTCGTTGCGTGTGCGTGGGGGGCGCTCATTAGTTCTTTTATGCAACACAAATACAAGGGGGTCGCGAATAAGAATCAAAAAGCGGGTCTTTTGACAAAGTTAGGCAGAGGGGAAGTCTTGATCCCCCTCCACCTTTTCAAAAACAAACCCTATCTTGGTGCAACGGTGGGGGTAGGGCTTATGTCGATGGTTTTCTCGATGACCCTTGTGATGATGGGACTCTACCTTCAAAATACGCTCCACTACTCTAGTTATCAGACAGGCCTTATCTTTATCGCCATGACAATTAGTATGGGATTGTTGGGGCCTGTTGGGGGAAAGATGGTGGATTTACTTGGGACCAAACAGTTGATGGTTTTTGGAACGCTTTTAACTTTCTTTGCCCTTGGGATGATGGCCTTTTTGGGCATAGATTCCTCTCTTTTCTATGTCATTCTTTGCCTTTTTTTAGTAGGAGCAGGGCTTGGAATGTACTTTACAGCGTCTAATACAGCCATGATGCAAGTGACCCCGCCAGAGAGTCTTGGGGTGGCCTCAGGAGTTTACATGATGTGGATGATGCTGGGGAATACGGTGAGTATTGTTCTGTCAACGAGTCTGGTGGTTGTTTTTGGGAGAATTCATTTATTAGGAAGCCTCCGGGAAATGACCTTTACGCCTCAGCAGAACCAAGATCTTGTGGATATTATTGGGAAGGTGGAGCATACAGCTGCGCAGCTTAAGGATTTTGCGCCTGAGACCATTCCTCAGCTTCTTCAACGGATTGATGAGGCTTTTGCTTTTGGCCTCTCTCTCAACATGATTTTAGGAATTTTCTTGGCCCTTGGAACGTTAGGGTTTACCTTGTGGGGGTGTGCGGAAAAAAAATCTAATCCCAGCAAGAAAAAAGGACCAGAAAATTCATCCCGTTAAAAAGAGTGGCCAATGACTGGCAATAAAAAAGTGCGGAAAAAATCCGCACTTTTTTTTATGGAATAACATGAGACTTAAAAAAGAATTTAAGCGATAGCTTCTTTCAAGCCTTTTCCTGCACGGAACTTAGGAAGTTTTGCCGCTTTAATTTTAATTTTCTCGCCTGTTCTTGGGTTGCGGCCTTCGCCTGCAGGGCGATTGGTCACAGTAAATGTTCCAAATCCTACAAGACGCACTTCATTATTTGCTTTTAAGCTCTTAGCAATAGATTTAATGACGGCATCAACAGCTTTTAAAGCGTCAGCTTTTGTGAGGCCTGAAATTTGAGCAACGGATGCTACTAAATCGTTTTTATTCACCTGACTTAATCCTTTTGTTGTTTATAAGTTTTACGTCATTCTGACGTTACAGAATGCCTGGCAAAAGGGTAGCTGATGCCTAATAGTTCGTCAATCTTTAAAAAACAAACTCAAAAAATTATTTTTGTTTAAATTCAATAAGTTATATCAATGTGTCGTTCTGTCTTCATTTTTTAAAGCAGGAATTTCTTGTTTTTTGGAGGCAAGCGCTGCAATTTCATCACTCCAAACAATTGGATGAAGCGGTGTTTTAAGAGCAATTTTAAGCGCTTCTTCCACACGTGAAACGGGAATGATCTTTAGGCTTTTTTTAACGTTAGCGGGGATTTCCGCTAAGTCTTTTTCATTATCTTTAGGAATAATGACGGTGGTAATGCGGCCACGAAGGGCAGCGAGAAGTTTTTCCTTGAGTCCGCCTATGGGGAGAACATGGCCTCGTAGAGTAATTTCACCGGTCATAGCGACGTCTTTTCGAACGGGGACGCCTGTGAGAACAGAGACAATAGATGTACACATAGCAATACCTGCAGAAGGACCATCTTTAGGGGTCGCACCTTCGGGGACGTGAACGTGAATATCTTTTCTCTCAAAAAGGGGCGGTTCTATTCCAAATTGAGGCGCTTTAGATTTTACATAGCTTGTGGCGGCTTGCACAGATTCCTGCATAACTTCGCCTAGCTTTCCGGTGATCTGCATTTTTCCTTTACCAGGTAACATAACGGCTTCAATGGAAAGAAGTTCTCCTCCAACTTCAGTCCAAGCAAGACCTGTTGTCACCCCAATAGCATCGTTCTTATCCATTTCGCCATGACGGAAACGAGGAATTCCTGCAAACTTGGATAGATTCTTTGGCGTAATTTCAAGAGACTTGTGTTTGGGAGAGACGATGTACCGTACTGTTTTTCGACATAAATTGGCAATTTCTCTTTCCAAATTTCGCACGCCCGCTTCAAGGGTATAAGAGCGAATAAGTTCGTTAATAGCCTTGGGACTAATGGAAAATTCTGTTTTTTTAAGGTTATGCAACTTCATTTGCTTGGGAAGGAGATGGCGTGAGACAATTTCAGCTTTTTCATCTTCTGTATATCCAGAAAGACGAATGACTTCCATTCTATCGAGTAAAGGTCTTGGCATGTTAAGAGTATTGGCCGTTGTTACGAACAAAACATTTGAAAGGTCATAATCAACTTCAAGATAATGATCATTGAAGGCATTGTTTTGTTCAGGATCCAGCACTTCTAAAAGGGCAGACGTAGGGTCGCCACGCCAATCTGCGCCCAACTTGTCGATTTCATCCAAAAGAAACAAAGGGTTAGCTGTTTTTGCTTTCTTCATGCCTTGGATGACTTTACCTGGCATAGAGCCAATATACGTACGACGATGCCCTCGAATTTCGGCTTCGTCCCGTACGCCACCTAAGGACATACGAACAAAACTCCGTCCTGTCGCGCGGGCAATAGACTTTCCTAAGGATGTTTTTCCCACACCAGGAGGGCCAACGAGACAAAGGATAGGTCCATGAACTTTTCCTACACGATTTTGAACGGCAAGATACTCAATGATACGTTCTTTTACCTTTTCAAGGCCATAATGATCCTCATTGAGAATGTCTTCCGCTTTTTTAAGATCTTTCTTAATGCGAGTCTGCGTTTCCCAGGGAACGTCTAAAAGCCAATCCAAATAATTTCGGACAATGGTTGCTTCCGCCGACATGGGGCTCATTTGACGTAATTTTTTAAATTCACTCTGTGCTTTTTCGCGTGCAACTTTGGAAAGCTTTGTTTTCTTTATTCTATTTTCAAGTTCGGAAAATTCGTCTTTTCCGTCGTCGCTTTCACCGAGTTCTTTTTGGATTGCTTTCAGTTGTTCATTTAAATAATAGTCGCGTTGAGTTTTTTCCATCTGGTGTTTGACGCGGTTGCGAATCCGTTTTTCGGCTTGCATGACGCTGATCTCACCTTCCATGAAGGCAATAATCTTTTCAAATCGTTCGGAAATATTTATTGTCTCAAGAAGATCCTGTTTTTCAGGGATTTTAAGATTTAAATGGCTCGTAACAATGTCCGAAAGCTTCGATGGATCCGGAATTTGTAGGATAGAAGTCGTTAAATCTCCAGGGATTTTCTTTTGCAATTTAACATATTGATCAAATTGATCAACAAGGGCGCGTGTAAGGGCTTGGACTTCCTCTACGGAGCCTATTTCTTCTTTGAGAGGGGTGGTTGTTGCAAGGAAACAGGAAGGGGTTTCCAAAAACTTTGTCACTTTTACACGTTCTTGACCTTCTAGCAGGACTTTTACCGTTCCATCGGGAAGCCGCAACAGCTGTAGAATGCGTGCAAGTGTTCCCACTTCATAAAGATCTTTGGCTGTGGGGTCATCTATTGTAGGACTTTTTTGACTCACAAGGAGAACTTGCTGTTTTGTGTCCAAAACAGTGTCTAAGGCATGGATTGACTTGTCTCGCCCAACAAATAAAGGGATAACCATGTGTGGAAACACCACGACATCCCGTAAGGGGACCACAGGGAATTTTGTTTGATGTGGTGTTTTCTTTTCGTTTTTCAAGCGTTCCTCAAAAAAAATATTATCTACTTCTTAATTATATAAGGTGTTTATGTTTGCTTCTCAACAGGTCTAAAAACTTTTTTATCTAGCTTAGGTTAACATGACTTCTAAGAAAAGACTACTTCAGAGGGAGTGTATGGATAAATTAAATAGAGAACATCCTTGAAAAACCTTTTTGCAAGCTATAAGAAAACGTGTATAAGAACGTTTAGATGCGGGTGTAGCTCAATGGTAGAGCTCCAGCCTTCCAAGCTGGCTATGAGGGTTCGATTCCCTCCACCCGCTCCAGTTCTAGTGGTTAGTCATGAAGAGTTAGAACCTTAAGTGTTTGTAATGACTAAGTTTCACTTACCAGTTACCAATATAGGAGTGTAGCTCAATTGGTAGAGCACCGGTCTCCAAAACCGGGGGTTGGGGGTTCGATTCCCTCCACTCCTGCCAAGACGCTCCTTGCTTAAAAAATCCTGTCCACTTGTCAAACTTCTCTGTATACTATCCAAAAAATAAAAGGTTAGAGAAAAATGGCAGTCCAATCTTCGCACTCTACGCCACAGCAACTCGCTCAGGAATATCCCCATTCTTCTGAACAGGCTCCTCAGCACCCTTTGCCCCCTGCGTCGTCAGGAAGGCCTACGTATGCTCCTCAGGCATCTCCGCCCCTCTCTTATGCTCCTCAACAAGGAGCCAGACCTGTAAGATCTGTTATTACCATCAATAACTTATCCTTATTTTCTATTGTATTAAGTTTGATTCTTTTTGGGGCCTTTACCTTTTTAGGAGGGTTCTTGGTGGGGTTGTCTTTGGGAGGACCACAAGCGCCTTCTCCTGTAGCGGTTCCTCAACCATACACAGTCATTCTTCCCTCAGGAGTTCCCCATCCCCAATCAAATGCGATTTCTGTTTATCCAACGCAATCAGAAATCGGAACATTAGCCGGAACAACGGCGGCAGGGATTGTGTCAGCCATTACTCCTGCCAATGTCCCTCAGTTTTTAGCTCCTTTAAAGGGGGAAGTGCAAGGCCTCGCTATTCAACATGCTGCGACTGCAGTGGAGCAAGCAGCGCAGCGTAAAGTCGCTCCTGTTTTGCAACCCACTCCTGGTTCTCCTCAATCTTTAGCTGCCCCTGTCGCCTCAAAACCAGACAACTATGCTGTTCGGCTGGGAACTTTTGCTGCAAAAGAAAATGCAAAAGACCTTCAAAACCGACTCCAAGCTTTGAACTATAAAACATATCTAAAAAAGGAAAACTCTTCCGAGGATACGCTCTACCATGTCCATAGTGGAAAATATGAAACCTATGCGACGGCAGCGCATGCGGCGCAACAATTTACAAAGAAAAGTGTTCCGGGAACGATTGTTGTCAAATTACCTTCGGATAATACAAGCGGATCATGATTAGAAAAACCTTAAGATACTGTCTTGCGTGTGCGGCTCTCTGTCTTGTGTCGTGTGGACCTTTTCCTGAGCTGACAATGGAGGATGTTTCCATTTACACAGATCTTGACGCTAACCAAAATTCTGCGATTGCGACAGATCTTGTCATTGCGTATAGCGAAGACCTTGTGAAAAAATTAGGAAAAATGCCTGCGTGTACTTACTTTGCATCATCCCAGCAGTTGCTGATGGATAATCCTACACTTCTTGATATCTGGCATTGGGAATTTGTTCCCGGCCAAAGTGTTGAGCATTTTGCCCCCTATGGAGAGAAGGGAAAGGCTTATGCCGCATATGTATTTGCTAACTATCTCTCGCCGGGGAATCACCGTGTAAAGGTTTCGCCTAATGGAAATATTGCGGTTGTATTAATGAAAAATGACCTCAAGGATATCTCAACGGCAAATGCTCGCGATATCAGAGCCGGATCTACCACAAGCCAGCTTCAAGAGAGCAATAAGGATCTGCCGAAATGGCCGATAATAGGACAGATAGCAGGCGTTATTTCCTCCGATGATTCTTTGGAGGGTGGTATCAAAGCTGGACCCGTTACATCAACAACGCTTATCGCATCTCCTTCTCCATGTACGGTTCAAACAGGTACGAAAGCGCCCATTTGTATAAAGCCTTTACCTTACCAAGGAAGTTCTGAGATTCAACGGCATCATCGCCATCATCATCATAAGGGAGGCCACAAGGCGCATACTCCTCACAGACACCATAAATCTCATCTTCATACACATCCAAAACAACGGTGATCACATGGCTCAATTAAATATAAATCCAATTCAGTGGCATGAAGGCATGCTTCTTATGCCGCAACATTTTCAGCAAGCAGATATGCGCACCGAAGGGCTTTTAACCTATTACATGTCACATGTGTTTTCATTTTGTTGGGGGGTTGTTCAAGTAAAAGTTGATGAACCTCTCCTAACGTCGGGGGTTTTCCGCCTGCTGGAGTTGGAAACGATTATGCCAGATGGGCTTTTGATCACAGAACTTCCTACATCAAGAACACCTTTAGAGGTGGATCTTTTCCCTTTACGGGAAAAATTAGAGATTGAGCCTTATTTCGTTTACTTGTGTATCCCTAGAAGCAATGGAGATTGGACAGATGTAGGTGGCGACTTGCCGCGCTATGTTTCAGGAGTAAGTAATAATGTTGCGGATATCAATACGGGTGAGCAAGCCATTGAAGTTCCACGCCTTATTCCTAATCTTTCATTGCAAGTTGGGCAAGAGCCCCCTGCTCACTATGTCTCTCTTCCTCTTGCACAAGTAAGTTATAATACAAAGAGCTTTTCTTTAACTTCCTACATTCCTCCACAAATTCAAGTGGGTCTAATGTCTGACTTGGGACAAGAATGTAATAAGCTTATTCAGGATTTGCGAGAGAAGTTGGGATATTTGCAACAAAAAGTCCAGGCTGTTTCCAATAAGAATACAAAAGGTCTTTTTTTTGAAGAAATGGAGAGCGCTCGCTTAAAGCTTGTGTTGGGACTTATGCCATTTGAGGTCGCGCTTTCAACGGGCAAGGCCCATCCTTTTGAGATTTACAAGGTGCTTTATAACTTAGCGGCGCATGTTTCTGGGATTAAGTTTGGCGAAATTCCTCCTCGCTTTAAGGGATATAATCATGTGGATGTTGGCGGATCCTTTGCTGAAGTTATTGAATACATTAGAAAAGTTCTTGATTCAATTCAAGAAAGCTATACTGTGGTTCCGTTTACATTGAATGAACGTGCCTTTACCCTTCAACTTCAATCATCTTGGATAGGGGATCGTTTCGTTCTGGGAGCGCAAGCTCAGCCAGGGATGACGGATGACACGCTTTTGAATTGGATCAATAACTGCGTCATTGTTACGGATAAATATATTTCCCTTGCAAAGGATAATAGAGTTTTGGGAGCCAGTCGGCTTGTTGTCTCTGAGGTACCTTCTATGAATTTGGTGTCTTTGAGAGGAATCAAGCTCTTTGTCGTGGAAGCAGAACCACGCTATATTGACCCTACGGGGGTTTTATGTCTCTTTAATATGTCGGATAATGATGACACACGTCCAGCAAGCATTGTGCTTTACAATGCGAAGCAAGGAGAATTGGCAGAATAGCGTTAATTTATTTTTAATAAATTTTGTATAAAATTTTAGGATAATTAATATCCTTTAAAGGATTTTGAGGGCTGAACCGGTCGTGGCTATAAATAATAAAAAGAATGACTCTGCCTCTTTCATTGTAACCTGCTTTAATGAATTTTATAAGCAAGTGCTGAAATATAAGAAGTTTATATCTTCTAAACCGTGGGAAAAAGAAGAGGATGAAACAACCTCGTCTCCAAGGGCAACGGCTGAGTATGTGATTTCAAAACTTCAAACATTCCTGGAAGAGCAAGCCACTGCAACTTCTTTTGGGGAAACAATTTTTTCAGCCAACTATTATGCGGAAGCCCAGTTTGTTATGGTGGCATTGGCGGATGAAATTTTTCTAAATCTGGAATGGCCTGGTAAAGATTATTGGGAGTCTAACTTGCTTGAGCAACGGTTCTACGGCACGCATAGTGCAGGCCAGGTTTTCTTCGATAAACTTGATCTTCTCTTAGCAAACAAGGACCCGGCTCGGATAGATTTGGGTATTCTTTATTTGAGTGCGCTGGCCTTAGGATTTCAAGGAAAGTATAGGCATTTTGATGAAGATGAGGCTTTGGTTTCCTACCGTAAAAATCTTTTTATCTTTATTAATCGAAAAAGTCCGTCTCTTTTTCGTAGAAAAAGTCACCTTTTCCCAGAAGCTTATGGATATACCTTGGAAGGAAATGTGCCTAAAGACCTTCCTACGTTGCGCAATTGGTACTTTGTATTTTTAAGTCTTGGATTTGTATATCTTTTGTCTTCTTATGTGGTGTGGTATAAGGCTACAGCTGATATTTTGCGTATTGTTAATAGAATCATTACGTACAGCGATATAAGCGGATAGGAGGATATTATGGCCTGTGGATCCCTTTCTCGCTTAACATACTACTACCCTTGGAGCCTCGTGGTTGTCTTGTTGTTAGCCATTATAGTGGCTGCTATTGGTGTTCTGATTTATGTAAGAGCCACAAAAGAAGCTCCAGAATCTATTGAGAAAAAACTAGCTCCTTTTTTAGAAAAAACGACAACTTTTCTGGCTAGATTTGGATTGTTCCCTTCAAATCCATTAAATCATTCATTTAATACTGCTTTATCGATGATGCGGAATTTTATTGGGGGAACCCAATATCGATATCGATTGCCTTGGATTCTGATGCTTGGTGGGCAGAGTGCAGGGAAAAGTACGCTTCTTCAGGGGCTAGAGTTATCCCATCCTATTGAACGTCCTCAAGAAGATATCTTATATGATAAACCCCTGTGCGATTGGTGGTTTTACGATTATGGGGTTGTTCTTGATCTAGATGGAAAACTGGTTTTAGAGCCTGACAAAACGCAATCTAATGAATCCAGTTGGAGGCTGTTTCTCAATCTTCTAGCCCATTATCGGCCTAAAAGAGCCCTAGATGGGATTGTATTAACAATTCCTGTCTCAGAATTAACAGGAAAGGGCTCTTTCTCTCATGATGATCTTATGCTTCGGGCCAACTATCTTTATGATAAGCTATGGCAACTGCAACGTATTACAGGTCTTAGGGTTCCCGTGTATGTGGTTGTTACAAAATGTGATCTTCTTCCAGGGTTTACGGGATTGTGTAAGGCACTCCCTGTCTGGGCTAAATCGGACATGTTTGGGTGGTCTAATGATAAGGCTCTTGATTCTACGTATACGGTAGATTGGGTAGATGAAGCTTTTTCGTCCATCAATCTATCTCTTTTCCGCCTTCAAGAAGAAATTTATGCTGATGATGACACAACGGATCATCGGGACGGCATTTTTTTACTTCCCTTAGCTTTCGATCAGTTAAAAGAGGGAATCCGAACGTATATAAATCATCTTTTCAAACCTTCCAGCTATCATGAATCCTTTTTTTTAAGGGGGATTTATTTTGTTGGAGATAGTCATATTGAAAAAACAAAAACGGAAGTCTCTTCTTCGCTAACATTTCCATGGCATTTTACTGAAAAAGATAAGAAAGAAGACTATAATCTTTATTTTACTAAGGATCTCTTTGAACAAAAGGTTTTTAGAGAACTTGGGTTAGCTCGTCCCGTTTCATCTGTTCTCTTGGGGAATACAACTGTTATTCGCTTTGCAAAAGGGGTTCTTGCAGTATTGGCAGTTCTGGGAACTCTTGGTTTGTTGCGGGCACATGAGCACCTACAAAATGCAAAATTAAACCTTATGGCAGTCCTGCCACAAATAGATGTAACTCTGGAAAAAATTCACGGACAAGATGAAACAACGCAGATTGGAAGGCTTTATTTTGACCAGCAAGCCCAAACAATCCTTAACGCTATGACTCAAATCGATGTCACAAATATTCTTTCCGTGTTTGTGCCCCCGTCATGGTTCAGTCGATTAGACGCGAAAATTCGCCAAGTTATGGTGTTAGCTTATAACAAGGTAATTTTGCGGTCTATGGATAGCCAATTAAATTATAAAGCTCACCAGATTGTTTCTGTAGATACGTTGCCTCCCCTTATAAAACAAACGAATACAGAGGTAGATCCTCTCAAAACTCAGCAATTTAAACGGCTGGTGGATTATATAAACAATCTTCGAACTCTTGAAACTACGGTTAATTCCTTTAATTCTTTGGAAGAGAATTCGACGTTAGAAGGCGTAGCCAGCATCATCAAGTTCTTGTTCGATTACGAAATGCCCGCATCGTTTTTTAGTAATGATGATTATTATCTCTCTGCTTTGTCACAGGCAAAGATTAGCCCTTTTGATTTTCAGAAATATCAGCATTCTGCGACGGATAAGCTTAATAAGCTCTTTACTGAATTTCAAGAAGCAACCTTTGATCCTAATTATATAGTTCCTGGGTTGTCGCAGTTAATGACAGCTCTTTATCAATTTTCGGGAGCGCGTAATTATACCTCCTACGATACGAGTGTTTTACGAGATATTTTTGCGGGGATTGATAAAACCATCAGCTCTATGCAAAACCCTGGACTTCAATGGATAGAGTCGGACATGTTTTATCCAGGCATTGCTTATGAAAATATTATTCAAATGATTGCAGAATCTAACTTTTTTGAGGACAATACGGCAGGAACCCTCATGACCATGATGAACCAAGAATTCATTACTTTCCGAAAGCGCCTCGCTGACTATTCTTCTCCCTTATTTAATAACGAGACACTTTTTGTTACAGAGAATGGCTTAGCTGTAGCGGCACCTTCTCAAGGGGCAATGACTCTTAGTGATAATCTTCGCGCCTTCTTTAATGAGCCCTTTATGGCTCCTTCTCAAGGGAAGTCCATTATTGTGACAGTTCCTGTAGGAGCCGTTTTATTATGGGATACTTTACGTCTTCAAGAAGCGGTTGATTTAATTGCCACGTATAATGGATTTGTGGATTCGCGGCTGCTCAATATGCCTAAAGATTTGCAGCCATTGCTTCAAAAAATCGCCCAAGAAAATTTGGCTAACAATCTTGTTGATTTTGTGGCTAATGCAGAAGTCTTTAATTCTCCAACAATAACAAGCGGAAATCCGTTTTCTCCAGAAGATTCCATTCTTTCTTCTGTTCAAAACTATCGTGTTGCTGCGCCCTATTTAGAGAAAATTATTGTTACCTTAAGGGAAAACAATGCTAATGAGGGCTTTACGGCACTTAAGACGCTCATTACAGCCCAAGTCTATGCACCTCTTGTCAAGCTGGATAACATTTTGACAGAAGAAGCGCCTTATCGAATTAAAGATAATTCTTTTAACTGGTGGGCTGGGAGTCCAACGGCTGCTTTTGAAGCGTTTAGCGTTTCCAATATTACAGAGCTTCGAAACCAGTTGGCTTTGCAGCGCGATCGTATCAATTATTTAGCCCAAGAATTTGCTAAACCTCTCGTTTCCTTCTTAGGAAAAATTAATGAAGAAGGAATGCCCGGAAACTTGCCTCTTGTAGAAAAATGGCAAGGAATTATGAATGCTCTCAATGAATACAACAGCAAAGCTCCGGGAAATAGTGTGATAGGGTTAGAAAACTTTATTCTTACCCCCCTTAACGAAGTGACGCTAAAGACATGCGCCAAATATACGCGCATGACAGATCTTTTGTCGGGGACTCATGATTTCTTTCTGAGTATTTTTGCGGACATGGAAGAGAAACTTCAAAGCCGATGTGAATCTCTTGTGGAAGAAAAGGCTATGTGTTCCTACAAGCAAGCTTCTCAATTCTTTAATACTCATTTAGCTGGAAAATTTCCCTTTACGGATGGAAAAGATTTGATGTCTCCCGATGCAAGTCCTGAAGATATTCAAACGTTCTTCCAAATGATGGAGGGTCAGTTCGAAAATACGAAGGCTGCCTTCGCATCTTCAACGGGATTAGGGGTGACAGCTCAAAAAGGCATCGAATTCATTCAACAAATGGAGAAAATAAAAGAGTTCTTTGGTGGATTCCTTGCCTCCTCTGAGGCCCTCTCCACCCCAGCGTTTGTTTTTGATGTTAAGTTTAGAGTTAACAAAGCTCAAGAAGCTCATGGAAACGAAGTCATTGATTGGAATGTTCTTTCTCATGACATGCTTATCTCAATGCGATCTCAGTCCCATAAAGGGTATTGGATGGTGGGTGATCCTGTGACGGTGGTTCTTCGGTGGGCTGCAAATAGTCCTCTCCAGCCTTTAGAGGGGAATTTAGGCCATAATTTTGACGTTGAGGATGGGAAAGCCATTTTCTCTTATAATGGACAGTGGGCGCTTCTACGGCTCTTCCAACAGCATCGTGACATTCCTTCCGGTCTTATAGGACTAGGGGGTGAGAGTCCCAGTATGTTACGTTTTGAGGTTCCTTTAGCTCAGGTGTCTCAAATTCCTCAGAAACAACCAGGATGCGCACCTAAAGCAAAAGTATTCTTGAGTATTGATTTCTCACCTCTTGTAAAAACGATAAAATCTGGTTCTTTGCCAAAAGGGGATACGTCGGAATGTGCAACAGGCGAAGAGATCAAAGTTAAAATGCAACAAAAGCTTCCTTTAGATAAGGTTGTAGACGTCCCTCATTTCCCTTCCCATGCTCCAGAACTTACTCCTGTAAGGGGAGTAACTCATGGGGCTTAAGACCCTTCCACTCACAGACGTTTCTTCTTTTCTGGAGCCTATTCCTGGTAAAAACCCATCTGGGGAGTTCCTGCGGTATACAAATACCTATGACAAAATAAAGGAAGCTCGGCGCGAAGACGATGAAAGCCTTTCCCAAGGAGTGTGGAAGACGGAATTTAAAAAAGCTGATTGGGAGCAGGTGAGTAGCCTATGCCAAAAGGCTCTTAAAACAAAAACTAAGGATTTACAAATTGCGATTTGGCTTGCAGAGGCTTGGCTTCGGCTTTATGGCCTTGAAGGCGTCGCAAAGGGTCTTCAACTGATTATAGACCTGACTCATACGTATTGGGACACCTTTTATCCTATAGCAGAAGGTGACCTTCGGGTGGACCTCTATGGTTGGATTAATACACATTTGAGTGAAGAAGTACGTTTTGTGCCTCTTAACCTTCCTACCTCCAAGGCTTCTGCTGTTTATTCTCTTCTTGACCTCAATAGGAAGGGGAATCACCAAGAGAAAATTTCTCTTAGTCTAGAGCAAACGCCTCTCTCTTATTATCAGCAAATGGATGAAAGCTGTATACTGACTTTAAAGATCCTTGAAAGCCTTACAAATGAACTTCGTCATCATGTAGGAGAAGAAGCGCCAGCCTTTTATCGCTTTAAAGAAAGAGTAGGGGAGGTCCAACGAGTTGCCTGTGGTATAATTGAAAAAAGAAGCAAGAAGAAGGAGGAAAAGAAAATGCCATCCCCAGAAAAACCTGTATCTTCTTCCTCAAAAAAAGGGGAGGGGAAGACTATAGAAAATCGTGAACAAGCTTATGCTTTCTTAGGGGAGATCGCAGCTTATCTTCAATCTATTGAGCCCCACAGCCCCACTCCCTATCTTATCCAGCGTGCTATTTCCTGGGGGAATATGAGCCTTCCGCAGGTCGTCTCTACTGTTTTGAGTGAGGACGGAAATTTATCTTTATTATTAGACATTTTGAATGTCAAAAAAGACCAGCAGCAGGAAGGGTAGGTGTAGAGATTCAAAATAGTCTCTTGAGCTTGCACATTGGTATGATAACGATTTTTCACATAGAGTCATTCTTGACAAGAGCACAGAGATAAAATTAACTTGAGATAAGGTCAAAATTCAAGGAAGTTTGAATGCATTTTTTAGGTCACATAGTCATTTCTCTTGCTTCTCTGATTATTATCGGCTAAAGCCGATACATTCTCCTCACCCCTTCATTTTTAATTTTTTAATGGCTACTTTAATCTAACGAATGAGATGATTTATGCTTAAACATCAAAACAAATACTTCCCCTTTTTAATGTGGGGATTCCCTCTCTTATTTTTCACATATCAATTTATCTTGCGTCTGTGGCCCAGCCTTATGATGCATTCCATTATGGAAAATCTGCTTATTGATGCGAGCGGGTTCGGCTTTCTAGCCGCTGTGTATTATTATGGGTACTCAAGCATGCAAATTCCTGTGGCGATACTGCTCGATCGCTTTGGGGCTCGCTATACAATTTTTGGATGTGCTATTTTGTGTGGGTGTGCGAGTCTTCTTTTTACGTATACAGACAATTTTTACTTGGCGTGTTTGAGCCGATTCTTTGTCGGAGTGGGATCAGCTGTGGGATTCTTGGGAACCTCAAAAGTCATTTCTGAATGGTTCTCTAAAGATCATTACGCACGCATGATTGGCCTTTCATTTACCTTTGGGCTGATGGGAGCGCTTTATGGGGGAAAGCCTATTAATTTATTGATTGAAAATCATGGAGGGGCAGTCGTCGCCGTTGTCCTTGCCTGTGTTTCTATAGGGTTAGGAATCGTAACCTATGCATGCTTAAAATCCCCCGGTACAGAATCGTCATCGTGTAAGCCTGAATCCTTTAAGCTTGCTCACTTTAAAACCCTTTTTTCTTCCCCGTTTATTTGGTTTTTAGCGATTGCCAATCTATTAATGGTGGGATCTCTAGAAGGATTCGCAGACGTTTGGGGCGTTCCTTATTTGATGATAGCGTATGGGCTGGCAAAGGGGGATGCTGCGGAATTGATTTCCTTTATTTTTGTGGGAATGCTTTTTGGGGGCCCCTTGTTGGCTTTCCTCAGCAAAAGAATGGGAACCTATCGGGTTATTGTTTTTTGTGGTGTAGGAATGGCCTTTTCTTTTCTTTTATTGCTTTCAGGCTTTTTTTATAGTTGGTATTGCCTCGCAGCTTTACTTTTTTGCATAGGAATTCTGTGTTGTTATCAAGTCATTGTCTTTGTTGTGGGATCGGAGTTAGTAAGTCCTGTCCTTCTTTCCGTGACGGTGGCGTTTATAAACAGCATCAATATGTTGGGAGGATCCTTTTTCCATACGACGATTGGACTTATCATGGATGCTTCATGGACGGGCCTTCTGGATGCGGAAGGGATCCGACACTACACCATTAAATCTTACGAGGTTTCCCTCTTAGTAATCCCTCTGTGTGCGTTTATAGGGGCATGTATTGTGGGTGGCTTGGGTTTTAAATGGCATCAGAAAAAACCATCCATTTTAAGGGGACCAGTGTGATTCTTCATTGACAGGAAGCCTTAAACTTTCTACAGAAAGAGTCAGAGTATGGAGGGATGGCCGAGTGGTTAAAGGCAGCAGACTGTAAATCTGCCGACGTACGTCTACGCAGGTTCGAACCCTGCTCCCTCCACCACAAAAATTCCTAGAATTTTTGACGTTCTTTCCTGTAGAAAATACAACCTTAGCCTAAGAAAATCACCGCGGTTCGGAAACCGTATGCATGACGGTGAGCGTCAAAGGAAAAACAATTGTGCTCTTCTCAGGCGAAGAAATGTGAGTGATGGTTCTTTTATCCAGATGAATGATCCCAGTCATGAGGGAAGGAACGTATTTAACCTGATTAGGCTCAGGAGAGGTCATAGCCCAACTACATACTATTCTATATTTTCCATCGGGCGCACCTCTCACCCCATCCATTACACGGGAGAATTTAAGAACTGTGTAGTCAGCCGTTTTGTTGGAAAGGTTCCTCTCGGGGGAAACAGGGGAGCCTTCACTGCTAAGATAGGCATTAGCATGCAAAATATAACTGTATACTATGGGAATATCGTTGATAACTCCTGCTCCTAGGCGTGTCTCCCCAGGGGTTGCGCCGTCTGTTAGGAGGAAAGAAGGCGCCCTCATTACAAAAAACTGCCGAATATCTTCCTCAGTAAGTTGTATCTTTTGAGGGCCTGCAAAACAAGGCGGGACTAAAATAAAAGCTGTACTTAGACTTGCTAAAAGAATTTTGCTTAACTGCATGATTATACCCCGTTGTTTTCTTGAGTCGTGTTTTCTTTTTTCGTATTACTGTTTGTAATAGGTTAGGATGTGGATTTGTGAAAGGGAGTTTTTTCAAATGTTAGTGGGGGTGGTTTGAAACCTTTTGCCTCCATTGGCTTGCAAATCAATTGCACTTCAGCAGCCCCCGGCTACTTTTTTTCAACAATTCCTAAAAAATGCTTGTTTGCTCACTTACTCAGCTTAGAAAGCGAGAAGATTAGCTCAATTGACGTAAACCACTTTCGTAACGCTAAGACTTCGGAATGAAGATGTCAATAAATATATAAAGAAAAAGTAAAAAAATCCTTAACCTTCAAGTTTTAAGAAATAATAAAGATGAAAATTAAACATGAATAATGAGAAGCTTAGCTGGCGAAATGAGGGCGTGGTAAATTTCCAATAACTATAGAGAATAGATTTTTTAAGGGATAAGGGGTCCTTTCTTTCTGTTTTTTTAAAGACAAGAGACCATGAAAGAGGCCGTCGGAAGAATTTTCCGGAGTGATTTCTAGAGCATAAGACCAACTCCCTTTTGTTTTTGTATTGTGATATTCACGAGAGGGGAGTGTAAGATAAAGGAAATCAATATGATTCTGATGTCCAAATTCTATAAATTTTTCCAAAAGCGCTTTATAAAATGTTTGAAATTCATCTTCAAGAGTTGGGGCGGAAGGTGCTTTTTCTAAGGGGTCCTTATTAAATGAATTGATGAAAAAAGAAATAGCGCCACTCCAAATGTTTTCTTGATCAGGCGTTGCTAAAAGCCCTCTAAAGGTAGGAGGGAGAGAAGACGCATTTTTTTGGTAGATGAGAGCACCCCCATAAACATCTCCTTTGTTAAGGAGATTTTCTTCAGAGTGATCAGCGAGAGCCAAAACAAAAGTTGCCATTTTTTGTTCTTCTAATGTAACGGGAAGTGCTTGAGAGTATTTGATTATTCCCAACAAAAGATCAATACGGGATTGATAGGTCACTTGAGAAAGAGAGTTTTCTTTTGGCGTAATAATTTTTAACATTAAGTACCAATTTCTTTGTTTTTCTGTTTTCGAGCTCCTTCTTTTTCAAAATTATTGAAGGATCTTTTCAAACTTTAAAATTTAAAAGAAGGAAGGAACGTCTTTCAGGGGAGGCAAGTTAAGAAATCTGAATCAATTTTACCAAAAAATTTCTTACTAAGAAGCAATCCCTTCCTTCTAATAAATCAGCGACCACCGTGTCCACATCTCCAGAACTTTTTTGAAGCCTCTAGAGTGACTTGGACATTTACAAATCACTAAACACACACTAATTTACAACCATCTTGAGTAAAGCATCATTAAGGGGAGCTTGCAACATATTTATACGATTTTTTCGTATTTATTTGTTTTGTAATCATTTAAAGTGAAGAAAATGAGAAGAGTGACGAGCTAATAGTGTATGAATGATCGAAAAGAAGTAGCAGAACGATTAAAGGTAGCGCGAAGTCTTGCAGGATATGGGAATCGAAAAAATTTTTGTGCCCAATTTGACATTTCTTACGATACCTTAGATGCATGGGAAAGAGGAAAAAACCCCCTCACCTCAAAAGGTGCCAAGCGCATTGTAGAAATTCTAAAATCAGCAGAAATTTATTGTTCTGAAGACTGGCTTATGACGGGAGAAGGGCTTTCTCCTCGGCCCCTCAAAGAAATCATCCCCGAAGGTCTGAAAGGATCGTCTGCCTCCTTAACCCTGTTTGAAAAAAACCTTACGCTTGTTATGGAAATTTCCACCTTTACAACTCTTAACAAAGATTCCATTATAACTCTTATCAAGGATGATACGATGCTCCCTTTTTACGAAAAAGGGGACCATGTGGGAGGGACAAGAATAAGGGGAGATGATTTCAAAAAAGCTATTTTAAGAAGGTGCATTGTAGAATTTGTAGGGGGAGAAATTGCAGTGGGTCAGCTTAAGAAAACGTCTTCTTCTTATGAAGTTTATCCTGTAAACAAAGAGGCTTCAGCAACGCCTCTCGTAGAGTCCTCTATAAAAATTAGTTCTGTGGCTCCTATTGTATGGCACAGGACGTTCCTTCCCGAATAAGGAGACAAGCCAGTGGCAGGGAGAATATTAGAAGTTATCGCTATGGGGCACCCTGTTTTACAGGAAGTCAGTCTTGCAGTTAAAAATCCACTCGATCCTGATGTCCAAGCTCTTATTGAAAATATGGAAGCAACGGTAGATCATCTAAATTGTTCGGGGTTAGCGGCTCCTCAGGTAGGGGCTTCTCTCCGCCTTGTCATCTTTAGAGTGCCAAAAACGACAGAAAATCCTGCCTATCAATTAACTCCTGAATATGACCCGGAAGGGGTCCCCTGGACAGTGATGATTAATCCGGAAATTTCCCCGTTATCCAGAGAAATGACAGCTGGATGGGAGCCTTGTCTTTCTTTGCCAGGCCTTATGGGAGAAGTGCCTCGCTATCACTCTATCCAATACACTTACCTTAACCGTCATGGGCAAACAGAGAGCCGTACGGCCCATGGATTCCATGCACGCGTTGTTCAACACGAGTGTGATCATTTGGATGGTATTTTATTTCCTCAACGTATGACAGATATGAGTACTTTTGGGTTTAAGGAAGAAATCCTTAAACGGATGGAAGCTTGCTAGCAGGGCCCTTCAAAATTCTAGAAATATGCATTTGATAAAAATGAGATGTCATATCGTAGATTTTACGCGCATAATCCATATCCATCAAACGTGCATGCAAGTTCTGGGGGGATACTTCCGAGCCAAAGGCTATGATTTCTGTAGAGTTCTCCTTGGTTATCCCAATTGTAAGGCCCGAATTAAGGCGGCAGACCTCGTTTCTTTCCATCATAACTTTTTTTTCTTCTCCTGAGGGATGAAGAGCATCCCAGACAATTAAAGGAAAATGAGACTGAACGACGCCACGGAGGAGGGGATCTATTTTATTGTAGTGTTTTTCTTGATAAAGTTGGCCCCATTCTTGATGAGTGAAATAAGAAAACAGCACTTCCCCTTCCAAGATTAAGCCATAACTAAAATAGCTTAACTCCAGGGAACGCAAGAAGGTTTCCATATCAGTCTTTTTAGGGGAATCCGTGGGTGTCTTTAAGAAAGTGTCTTTTTTCATAAATTCTGACAACATCTAAGCTGTGCCCTCCCGCAGAGAAGAATCGAGTTTACGAGAACGTTCTTTTTTTTTCGATAGGCTAAGAACACTTATAAAAAGTATGAAGGCCATTCCTATGAGGTAGAAAGCTGGCGCGTACAAGGTGATCCCCCTTGATTCTATAAGATAGGTAAAAAGCATAGGAGCCGTTCCTCCACATAGTGCCATTCCTAAGCAAAAGTTAATCGAAATTCCGCGATAGCGCAAGTCTGTTGGAAAAAGAGTTTGCATGTATCCATGTCCCGCCCCAGCGATACTCGCAACCAGAATGCCGAGCAAAGCTTGCCCGCAGAGAATAAGGAGAGGATTAAGCGTCTGGAGAAGGAAAAAGGCTGGGAGACTTCCACTAAAAACCAAAAGAGCGGCACATATCATAAATCGTTTCTCACCAAGAACATCTAGACCATAGCCAGCGATAGGAGAAAAAACCATAAAGAAGAAAAGACCTAAAAGATTGTATTTCATCGAAAGGGCGGGATCTATGGCGAGGTACTTGGAAAGATAAACATTGAGAAACCCAAACAAGGTATAGGATAAAGCTCCATTAAGCGCCCCTACCGAGAAGGAAAGCCACGTGCTGGGAAGGTAGGTCGTATAAAGAGGTTTCAAGCCTCTAACGTGAGCTTTGGACGTGCGTGCCAGGAGGGAGAATTCTGGGGTTTCGCTCATATATTGTCGAATAAAAAATCCGATAAAACTAATCAGCGCTCCGGCAATGAAAGGAAGTCTCCACATACCCTCGTTTCCATAGGTGGAAATTAAAAACCCTGAAAAAGTAGCCAAAAAGGCTCCAATGACACACGAAGAAGTAACAATTCCCCCAATTGTGCCGGGCTTTACCTTTCCAAAATGTTCTAAGGCAAAAATGGCAGCTCCATTATACTCTCCTCCTGTACAAATCCCTTGGACAAGTCGACATAAAATCAGAATCAAAGGAGCCAAAATTCCAAGAGAATCATACCCAGGAAGCAAGCCTATCACAAGAGTAGGAAGGCCGGTGAGCAGAACGGTTAGGCTGAGAGAAAACTTACGACCGTATTTATCTCCTAAGAATCCAAAAACGGCTGCCCCTAAAGGCCGCATCATAAATCCTGCTGCAAAGGTCCCCCAGCTTGCTATTAAGGAAGCCGTGGGATTTCCTAAAGGAAAAAAAAGCTTTCCAAGGGTTGCGGCAAAAATAGCGTAAAGTGTAAAATCATAAAATTCTAAAGCATTTCCAATGACGGTCACTGGCAAGATTTTATAATAAAGATTTTTTTTGTGATGTAGTTGACTCATGCACCCTCCCAAGGCTTCTTTTTTAATTGTACGTTCATTTCATCTTAATTTTGCATACTTTTCAAGTCATATCTTAACACCTATAGAAAAGCCACTTTAGGATCGAAGCGTTCTTCAAGAAATGGCAGCACGATAACCGTCATTGCGAGCTCTGCAGAGGGTAGGTTGCATCATCCATTTTTCATAGATCTCTAATTTTCTGAAAATTTGTATAAATTTTTATTTATTTTTTTCTTTATAAATCAGATAGCTTACTTTCTTAGGCTAAAGTGTTAATATAAAAAATGTAATTTGTATGTTTTTTGCTGTACTTTTTTGTTAAAAATGATACAAGGAGCTCCTGTTGTTTTTTAGTGGTAAATAAATTAAATGAAATTTCTCATTCCGCACGTGTTGTGCGCGGTAAGCTCCTTTGTGTTTTTAAGTCAGAATTGTTTTGCGGTGACAGGGTCCCATGCTGTGGAAGAAGAAAATCCCGGCTCCCGCTCTCAATCGTTGAAACAGAGGCCTGCCTTAACTCTTGCTCCAGAAGAACTTGATATCATAAAGAGAAATTGGGATTCAGTACCACTATCAGATCACAAATTAAGATACTTTAAGACTTTCCTTGGGCAGGCAGCGCAAGGTGTTTCAGAGGCTCAGTTTAGAGTAAGCCAACTTTATAAGGATGGCAGCTGGGCAGGGGTCAAAGAGAACCTAGAGAGATCTTTCGCATGGTGTTATGAGGCAGCAGTGCAAGACCATCTTGGAGCCCAAAGAAGTCTTGTGGGAAAGTATGAAACAGGTATGGGAGTCGATCGAGACGTAGAACATGCACGTCTATGGCAAGAAAGAGCGACAACATTAGAAAACTTAGAAAGAAGGGATCTTTATCTTGAGGAGAAGGGTCTTACTGGAATGCAGCAATCTGAGGATTCCTTATGTAAAATAGGGGAAGATGAGCTCGCAACAAACAAAACTGGAGACCAGTCTCCTCTTATTAAAGAGTCTAAAAAGAGAATCTCACCGAAGAGCGTTCGAAACAAAAAACACACATTTTCTTTAAAAAAGAAAAAGACACTCTCGTTTTCTGCAAAAAAGAAAAAAAATGCTTCTTCAAGAAAGGCTTCCACAAGAGAGGAAAAAGTAATGTCTTCTCCTCCAAGAAAGACTTGCCTTTCAAAGGGGATAAAGCTTTCTCCTTCAATAAGGGTAGCAAAACGTGTTACATTTAAAGAATTATCGCCAGACAGAGTGAGAAGTTCAAAATCCTCTGAAAAAAACAATTATCTTATCCAGTTCCCTGCGATGGGTGGCTCCTTATTTGAGGAAGTCTGTGGATCGGCAAAAAAGACCCTTCGATCGGCAAAGGAATCTTTTGGTTCTCTTTCCTCTCTTTACGTTGGTTCTGAGTCTCCGGGCTCAACAACGGATGAGGGAGGGACTCCATTGTCCAGAACTCCTTCTTTTGGAAGTCTTCAAGAGAAAGCAAGACAACTCTGGGATAATTTTTCTTCGAATGGCTCATCGTGTTCTCCCGCTCCAATGACCGATGAAGACAGTAGTCCCCCCTCCAGAGAGTCTTCTTTGGAAAAACTCCAAAAAAAGACAAGAAGTTTGTGGAGCGATTCCTCTTCACGTATTTCATCTCATTCTTCGAGTGCGTCAACCCCTGTATTAGAAGCTCCACAACGGTGCGAAACTCCAGAGTTTCAAGATAAGGGAACGGCTTTTTCTTCTCCAAGAAAGGGGAAAAGCGCTCCTAAAATCCAAAGGTCTCCATTTTCTCCTTCTCCTTTAAAACTTTTTGGGTCGCCAATCTCTGGTGTGAAGTAATAGATTATGTCTCCAAATGGCTGACAACATCTCCACATATGTGAGCTCTGCAAAGGGCAGAGCGAAGCAACCTAGTTAATTACTTATTTTATATAGGTAGCCGTTTTGTTGTTTGTGAGTAAGAGTCAATTTTATGCCCTGGGTTGCGTCACCCCTCTCTGATTGGGGCCGCAATGACGATACGGGATTTATTACTTTGAATACCGGCGAAAAAAATAAGCTTCAAATAGTGTATACTGTGTGCTAGAATTCTTTAAAGTTTATGCCTTGTTAATAGTGTTTGTGTTATTTTTTTTTAATTTTAAGGAAGACAACAACTATTATAGGAGAGCCCCAATGAATAAAATTGGCACAAAAAAATCATACACGACCCTACTTTTAACAGCGGTTTTTTTGAATGGTCTGTTGAGTATGGCAACAGCTGCCCCTGAAGTTGATGTCGTAGAAGCGGTCTCAGAAGTGGCAGTGCCCTCTGGTCCTAGCCATCATAGAAAACACCATCATCATCATGTCCGCCATCAAGCGATGAACGTGATGAGCACCGTTAAAGCGGTTAAGATCACTGAATCAGACAAAGCCATTCAGGTTGACGTCACATTTTCCTCGAATCATATAACGGATTTTGCGAATACGCCTCACAAGACGATTAATGAGAAGGCGGCCTTGTCTCAGATTGAAGGATTTGTGAAGGATCATTTAAGGGACTATAGGTTTGCTCTTGGATTTTCAGGAACCTTCTTTATGGTTTCTGCGAAACCAGCGCATCTTGAAAGAGTGAATGGAGAGACGATACGCATCACCTTGAATCCCAAGACAACATCTGTCAGCGAGCTTCATAAGCTGCGTTATTTTGTAGATGAAATGAATACACATGCTGCGGCTGACGTTCCGTATGCTCTTTTTATCGATTATGGGGCGGTCCCTCATTCAGATGAAGCCAAGGTTCCCTTTTCCAAGAGAGCTACCTTCTTTGTTGATGCGCTTCACGGGGTGACGTTAATGAAAGAAAAGAAGCATGGGAAGACAGAGCATTCTGTTGTGTTTAAGGATGTTGCGGAGATCACAAGCGTGTCCTCCAGAGGCAGAGAGAACAGAATGAGTGAAGAAAAATTCGCGAAAATGATAGGTTCTGGCAAGCATCCCTTTAAGCCGAATAGAAGCTTTATCGTCCTCAAAGACGGAGCTCCAAGGCAGTGCACATTTGCTTTTGATAAGGCGACCTATGATCCAAAGACACACAATATGACGTTTAAGGTTGGATTGCTCACGGATGAAAAATCCTCAAAAGCAGATTTCACAGAGTGCTTTGACGGAAAGAGCACGTCTTATTCGGGGAAGGTCACTTTGTTCCTCGACAATACTACTGGCGGTAAATAAATAGTAATTTTAAAGTGTTTTGTTTTTTTTGTAAATGTATGAAGGATTGCATATGAGTAAAGAATATTTCTATAGAAGTTTTGTTTATGTATTAGTATTTTCTTTGCTCAATATGCAATTTTCCTCAGTCGCTTATGGAATGAGACAGGAAGGGGGGACAGCCTCTGTGGATGAGGCGTATATGGATAAGACAGGGAAATCTGCGATACGCCTTTCTGAATTGCGGAAAACAGATCTTACACAACCTATTCTCGATCAACAGAGTGGTAATATTTCTACCTCTCATGCGCTTTTAACTACAGAAGAGATTAAAGACTCTTTCAAACCTGTTCTGCGCAGCTTCATGGAAAAGATCTATACTAACGAAGACAGAAGCACGCAAACACGGTGGATTATTCTAGGTGTTGCGGGGATATGGGCTGGCTTCGCCTCTCTTGCCATACTTTCGCTCTTTATGGAGGATGGCTCTACCCTTTCTTTTTTAGAATATCCTGTTGATGATGATGCAAGCGTGACTGTTCCTCCTATTACAACAACTGAGTATGTTATAGGAAGCGTTGCCGGAGCATTGGTCCTTCCCGATCTTTTATCACTTGCCAGTCATGCTCTTAAGGGGGGATATGCTCCCTTTAAGAATCACCGTTCGATAGAAGAACAAGATCCTCTTAAGAGAATTGTATTTTATACGTTAGCAGCGCCTACTGTGGCGATTTTAATGGCTCAGTTGCTATATGCCTATATAACCAACGTTGTTGGGGCAGAAGGAGATGCTGTTTATGTTTTGTATGATAGGGGATTGCAAATCGCGCCTGCCGTTCCTTTTTTTTCTCTCCAACTTTTGAAAGATTACCGAAGTTTTTCTGTGAATTACAGACTTCTTTATGAATCATCTCGCAAAAAAATTGATAAGATTAGGGGCATCAAACGCGAGGGAGAAGAAGATAAGAGCGCCATCAGAGTACGTTTGGCTCATGGAATGCGGAAGCTTCTTAAGGAACCAGACCAAACGGAAACGCTTTCTCTCACTATCGAGAAACTTTTTGAAAAGACGCGCACAGAAAGACACGCTATCAAAGAGAAGCTTACAGCCTTAAGAACTATACAAAGTCCTGAAGTTATCAGTGTCCATCAACAGCAGATAACAGCTCTTGAGGCGCAGTTGGAAGATCTAGAGGCACAAACGACGCTAAAACTCTTTAAGCTGCTCTATACCTTTGATCAAGAGGAGGAATATAAAGCCGGAAAATCCCATCCTTGGTGGTATTATGGGGCTGGAATGACAGGAATCGCTCTAGGAGGTTTAGCCAGTGAAACAAACTGGTATGGAAACGTCTTGATCGCTAATGATAGTTTAGGCGCGAGCTATACTCAATCTTATAGGCTTGGAACTCTCGCCAGTTTTGTGGCTGTTCCTTACTTGATGGACAGGGGGCGATTTTGGTTGGAAGGGTTAACAAGCCTAATTCATCGCTATAATCCTGTGGAAAATGAGAGGACCATCCGGTCACCTGTTGTTGATTTTAGCAAACTGCATCTCACCATGAATCTTTTGAATATGGCTAAGTGTACGTACCTGATGATTCCTGCAACAATGGTTGGAGGAGGGGCAATGTTTACAGGGGTTGGTCCTGGCGCTCCCTCGATTCTTTGGAAAAATCAATTACAGACAATCATCCCAAGCTTATTGGCATGGGGAGCAGCAGAGAATAAAAATACAGGGCCTCGACATATGGAGAGCATCTCTCAAGCGGCACAACACTTTGGAATCCATCATGAAGCAACGACCAAAAGGCAAGAGGTGGCTAATTGGTTTCATCGCGCGGATAAATGGGTTGAAAAATTGGCAGGACATCATGTTCCCGAGTTGAAAGAGCTCCTTGATAAAAAACATGAAGACATCGAAGCCGGGAAAGTGAGTGCTGGTGAGCACAGTGATGGTTCAAGGAGTACAGATTCCCCGTCTTCTGATGAGCGGAAGTCGTCTGATGAAGTCCACAAGGGTTCGCCTGAGAGCACATCTTCAGCAGAGGGCGTAACTTCTGGAGAAGGATTAGATTCTGTCCGAAAAACGCTTACATACAAGGGAGCAGAGGGGCAAGATCCAGGGCGCTCTGAGCACAAAGGCGAATTTACGATCAACCCACTTGTTGCGGCTCAAAAGGGACATGATCCATCCACTCGACTTACATCTGACGATAAGCTTTAATTTATTCATCACCCCGTTTTGTTTTTGACAGGGTTTTAGATTCACGCGATTAAAATCCCTCTTGTCAGGGTACCTGCTGGAAGCCTTCAACCTGAGGTCTGCGGTTAACAAGGGCCTTATCTGGCAATCCTACGCACTCTTTTCTAATGTAAATCGCTGATCCTTTCCTAGGCCCTCGGGATGATGGGCGGAGACAATTTTTCTGTTGAACTTAGGCCCTTGTTTATGTAGGTTCGGGTACTAATTTGTTGTATTGATGTGTAAGTTTCACCGCCTTTAAACATCTATCTCCACAAATGTGACCGGATAAAATCTTTACAGTGTAAGGCTTTTCTTTTTTGCAACTCAATATAGGAATAACTTTTAAAAATGAATAAATATAATATATCCATGTTTTTTTTAATACTTTTTTCAACCAATGTAGCTATGAGCATGGATGAAGAAGCCGATTTTGACCCAAATGCTCCTATGACCCTCCCTATGCGCGCGCCAAGCTCCGGAGGATATATGGAGAGTATACAAATGGATCCCTGTTATCAGGTGTGTTGTCCTGCCATCAATAAAGAGGAGTTTGCAGGATGGTTGGCAGAGCGTAAGGCGATTACTTTTGGAGAATACTCTCTTGAAGATGCAATCACAGACTACGCAACCTATCTCACATCTAGGCATAAAAAATCTTTACAAGAAATATTGAAAGGTAAGGGCGAAAATCCAGAGAATTATAGTCAAGAAATCAATAAAATTCTTCCTATTTTTCAAGAGATGTATCCACTTCTGGAGCCTATTATCTTTATTTATCAAGAAAGAAATGAAGATCACCCTTCTTGATAAGGTGATCTCATTTTACGCACTATAAGAACTCTCTAAAAAATGTGAGGCAATGACAGCAAGCGCGTTGGCATTGTCTCACTTTTCTATAATCCCCCCTATGTCCTCAATTCTTTTCAAGAATTTTCGATCTCGAGAAGATCAGTGCCAGGGCATCCCCAAATTAGGCCCCCCACCCCTCACAATCAATGACTCAAAGATAGGATCTGGGAGATGGGTTTCCTCGCGCAGGTAGCTTGGAAACATACCTTGAGAAGCGCCAGATTCTTGATGATAAGGACAGCTGATTTGTAAGATAGAGTATATTTTTGTATTGATTTGTTTTCTGTTTAATACTTAATAGTAATTTTTGTTGAAAAAATTTTATGCTAATGATATTGTTTTTTTATTAGAAAAGCTTAGTGGGTGTGCGCCCTTAAGCGAGAGATGTTTCGATTGTCTATAGGGGGGGTATATATGAGAAAATATTATGTTTACCTTACTGTTTTCTATTCTTATTGACAGTTCTTATGTCTAGCATGGAGTTAAGCTGGTAATTACTCTGAAGATACAGGAGAAAACAGACTCCTGAGGGGGCTGCATCATTATTGTTGATGACGTAGCTGCTTGATAGCCCTCTCTAACTTTTGTGATTAATTTTTAATAGTATCAATATGTTCCTATGAAAATGTCTTTTTACTATAAAATTATTTCCATAGTTCTGTTGTGCTTTTGCATGATGACGCTCCAGCAAGGCTATGCTGTGGGTGAGTGGGACGATGACATGCTTACGAATGTGCGTCCTTTTCCCAGAAAGAATATGGATCCTGAAATTGAAGACTATATCTCTTTTCAAAAAGGCTCTGTCTTTGATGCGCTGACACCGGAAGAGTCACCCTCAATCCCCACTCCCACACGGAAACCTATTTGTTTTATCGAATGTTCCAAAAGACTTTTTTCTTTTTTATTAGGTTTTTTATGGCTTTCTAGCTGGGTGCAACAAACCTTTGCAACGGAGGAAATAAATTTATTTAACTTAGGGACTAGGGGGGTTACCTTTATGGGAGCTGGGACTGGCAATAGTATGGGCTGGTCTGTCAGTAGCGCCGGTGATGTCAATGGAGATGGTCTGGACGATATGGTGATGGGGGCACCTGGCTTTTCTTCGAGTGCAGGTATTGCTTATGTTATTCTCGGCAATCATCATCCAGCCAGTAAAAATTTTAGTAATCCAGAAGATGGAAGCTGGATTCCCTTTATTGCTGCCGGGGCTTCATATAATACAGGTTACACCGTCAGTAGTGCTGGTGATGTCAATGGAGACGGACTGGGAGATATACTGATTGGGGCCCCTAGCGCAGGTTTGGCCTATCTCGTTCTCGGCCATCGTAATTTCACCAGTATAAGTAGCCGGATTACTTTTTCAGGTCGCTATTTTACAGGTTACTCCGTCAGTGGTGCCGGCGATATTAATGGGGACGGGTATGATGATATGGTGATTGGGGCTCCTAGATATAGCAGTTCTTCCGGTCCAGGGATTGTCTATGTTGTCTTAGGTGGCCTTGATGTAAGCGATATAAGTTTTTTAAATTCAGCAGGTGAAGGGAGCCGTTGGGTTTTTTTTACAAACGCCGAGTCTGACTATAATATGGGATGGTCTGTCAGTGGCGCCGGCGATTTCAATGGGGATGGACTGGCTGATATAGTAATTGGAGCACCTGGTTCTTCTAGAGGTATTGTCTATGCCGTCTTCGGTAACCATAGCTTAAGCAGTAAAAATGTTAGTAATCCAGAAGATGGAAGCTGGGTTACCTTTATTGGTGGCAATAGTGCAGGATCCTCTGTCAGTAGTGCTGGTGATGTCAATGGAGACGGGCTGGACGAGATACTGATTGGGGCACCTTCCATAGATACTGTCTATCTCGTCTTTGGCGCCGGTAATATAACCAATAAAAATTTTAGTAACTCAAAAGACGGATGGATTAGTTTTACGAATGTTGGAAGTGGATATCAGATAGGTTACTCCGTCAGTAGCGCTGGCGATGTCAATGGAGATGGTCTGGACGATATGGTGATGGGGGCACCTGGCATAGGTAGGGCTTATCTCGTTCCAGGTGATCGCCATCTAAGCAATAAAAACTTTGGTAATCCAGCAGAGGGAAGCTGGACTACCTTTATTGGTGGCAGTAGTGCAGGGTACTCCGTCAGTAGTGCTGGTGATGTCAATGGGGACGGGCTGGACGAAATACTGATTGGGGCTCAAGCGTTTTCTTCCTATAAAGGTATGACCTCTCTTGTTTACGGAGAAGCCTCACCAACGTCACAACCCTCAAGCGCCCCAAGTCAGTCTAGTTCACAGCCCTCAAGACAACCAACGAGACAACCAACGAGACAACCCACAAGTAGACCCAGTCAGCCTAGCGGGCAGCCTAGTTCACAACCATCGATACAACCCTCAAGGCAACC
>JAGVLE010000023.1 GCA_020049895.1 Alphaproteobacteria bacterium
AACAATAGCGGCTCCATATAAAGCTACGGCGAGTTCGGATAAAGCAGCTGCGAAAGGCTCAGCGGAAGAAACAGCAGAAACAATAGCGGCTCCATATAAGGCCACAATGTCTTCAGATAAAGCTACAGCGACTTCAGATAAAGCTACAGCCAAAGATACAGCTACAGAAACCGTTAAAGAAGCCGCACCTTCATATAGAGCAACAGCAAAAAACTACTACGAGAGTGGCGGTTCTATAGTAAAACTTGAAGATAGTTCCAAGGACTCTAAGACAACTGTTCGAATTGCACCAGGAGAAGGAGCTGAAGAAACTACCCGTACTGTTTCTAGTACTTCTCCAGGTGAGGAGACGATAACAACTACTCGTGAAGGATCTGGCGGACAGAGTGAGACAACTAGCCGTACGGTTGACCTTTTAGATAAAGAATAGATGGATTAGTTTAGATAAAGTTGAGATTTCTTGAAAGAAATAAAGTTATCCATTTTGATTGAAGTTACACAACTTCAATCAAAAAACAAGAAAGGATACGAACATCAATTTGCGCGTACCTGCGTAGATTCGTTCGTGTGCGTTATTGTCTCAAGAAATATTTCTAATTTTACAAATTATTAATAACTCTCTGTGTACCATGAAGAATCAGGGCAATATTTACTTGTCTTTATCAAAATTTTTCTTCCGTCAGCTCTGAAAAGGATGGAGGTAACTTTGAATAGAAAGGAACTATCATGACTAATAAATTGCTTCAAAGTTTTATCGTTTTCTCAACATTTACATGTTTTTTGAGCCCTCAGGTAATGTCAAATGATTGTGGTAAGCTAGAATCCGGTAAATCTATTGAATCCAGAAGTCGTGATGACTGCAAAAAGGGCTGCAAGGACTGCAACCTTGACTTTAACAAATATCATTCAAGTGGAAACGGACACTGCAGCTGTAAGGAAAAGTCGGTTTAGAATCACTCCCAAGGGGGCGCCGCTCTTTTAACTGGCTTCCCCGAAGATACGTGGGTAGGTACCTCCAGAGAGAGGAGGCCTTTATTCCCCTTTTAGAAAAAAGAGTATCTCCTTGGAAAAGAAGAAAACTCTTTTTTTATACATAATTTTGCTGAGCCCCTTCCTGTCTGATACTTTTCAATTCACATTTTTAACATGTCACTCTTTATTTTAGAGCGGGGATACAGAGGAATCAAAATATTTGTTTCTCTAGTTTTAGAAAAATTTAATATTTTTCCATGTACTATGAATAATCAGGGCAATATTCACTTGTATTTAACAAGTTTTTTTCTTCCATCAGCTCTGAAAAAGATGGAGGTAACTTTGAATAGAAAGGAACTATCATGACTAATAAATTGCTTCAAAGCCTTATCGTCGTTTCAACACTCACATGCTTTTCAAGCCCTCAGCTCATGGCTGATCATTGCGCTGACCGCGCGAAGGGTAAATCATTTACTGTTAAGGGCGAGGATGAGTGCAAGAGTCATTGTAAAGAATGCAAGCTCGTAATGGACCATGTCTACGATGGTGGTGGGTTTGGTCAAAAACCTCATTGCACTTGTAAGGCAGCATAAGACCATCCATATATCCTAGAAAAGCCCCTATGGCCAAATAGCATATGGATAAGTTCACTGTTCGAAAGTAGGCAAGGGCTCACGAATGCGCTTTAAATAGAGCGAGCGAGTGAGGTCTTGCTCTTTCTCTTCGCATTACAGAGAAACGTGAGGACATGAAAGGTAGCTCTAAATTTGGAAAACTGGTAGCGGAGGAGGGACTTGAACCCCCGACAAACGGATTATGATTCCGCTGCTCTAACCAACTGAGCTACTCCGCCCTTTTTATAATGGTGCCCAGAGGCGGATTTGAACCACCGACACAAGGATTTTCAGTCCTCTGCTCTACCGACTGAGCTACCTGGGCCCATTACCTTAGGTCTATAGATAAAAATTGCCTTTTTGTCCATCCCTGATAATGAAAAAGGTCAAGAATCTTAGATTAGACTCGCTTTAATTTCTGTAATAGATTTTCGGCAGCAGCTTTTTCGGCGAGTTGCTTTGATGATCCTTCTCCTTGAATAGGGTCATATCCTTCAACAAAGACCTCGACAACAAAGAGAGGCGCATGAGCAGGCCCCTGAGTGCTGAGAACCTTATAAGCGGGATGGGGCTTTCCCTTCCCCTGGATCCATTCTTGGAGGATAGACTTAGGGTCTCGAGGAGGCGTTTGCGTAATGTGGAGGTAAGGTTCCCAGTTTTTGTGGATAAATGGCCTAGCTGCCTCCAATCCACCATCGAGATAAAGGGCTCCAATGAAAGCTTCGCAGGCATCAGCTAAAAGAGTTTCTAACCGTTTTTCTTGAGAAAAGCTTTTCTCCCGACGCATGCGTAATGAGCGATCAAGGGCCAGAGTTAATGCGACTTCCACCAACGTTTCTTTACGGACAAGGTTAGCAAAACGTTTGGCAAGATCTCCCTCAGCATCATGTGGGAATACCTCAAACAACCATTCAGCTACGATCAGACCTAAGACGCGGTCGCCTAGGAACTCAAGCCGTTCAAAAGCACGGCCCTCTCCGGGGGAAAGAATGCTGGGGTGAGTGAGTGCTTGATCAAGAAGGCCAGGGGTGTGGAATACATAGTCCACTCCCTCGATGGGCGCCTTCATTAATGAATGCCCTTGCCTATGCGGCTATAAATCGCAGAAACAGGCCATTTCCAAACTTCCCAAAGGGCGATATGGCCCCCTGTTGAGAAAAAGACAAAGCTTGGCGGACCAACAATATTTTCATAAGGGATATATCCGACAACACCTTGTGCTCGGCTATCATTGGAGCCATCTCGGTTATCTCCCATCATGAAATAATGGCCTGCGGGGACATGATAGACGGGGGTATTGTCATAAGTTCCTGTTCCAAAAGGAGCTTGCTTAATAATTAAGTGTTTGTAGCCATTAGGAAGGGTTTCAACGTACTGAGGGGCCTTAAGGATCGAATTATCATCATTAACCGTTTCCATTTCTCCTTGAGGTTCTACGGGGCATAGAACATCATTGATATAGAGAAACCCTTCTTTCATTTGGATGCGGTC
The DNA here is from genome assembly GCA_020049895.1 of Alphaproteobacteria bacterium. Lineage (GTDB taxonomy): Bacteria > Pseudomonadota > Alphaproteobacteria > UBA9655 > UBA9655 > UBA9655. Next base: position 3,078 of record JAGVLE010000023.1, read on the forward strand.
GCCGGGGAGGCCAACAACGCGTTTAATATAATCCGTGGTTGGATCAACCACCGGGCGGAATACTACGATATCTCCACACTTAGGCTCTTTCCCCAAAATGCGTCCTGAAAAATAGGGGATCTCTCCTCCAAAAGGGATGGAGTATCGGCTATATCCAAAGGCTGTTTTTGAGACAAAAAGATTATCTCCAATGAGTAATGTAGGGATCATAGATCCTGATGGAATATGAAAAGGCTGTAAGAGGAGGGTTCGAATTAAAACGGCTAAAACAATAGCAAAAAAGAGAGCTTTAATGTTTTCCCAAAGGCTGTCTTGAGGAGGATTTTTTTTTGTCATTTTTTTTCCTTAAGATAGATAAATAAAAGTTGAAGCACTTTAGCTCATTCCCTCTAAGGAGGAAAGAGGAAAGCAATGATCCTCCTTATCTCCAAAATCTAACGATAAACAGCATAGGTTGATTTTCTTAAGAAAGTATTAAACAAGACAATTAGAACCACAGATTAATCTACACTACGAAAGTAAGTTGTCGCCCTCCAAAGAAAAGCGACAACATTTCCATAACGTCCAACCTTAGTGTTTATCTTTTCCGCAACTCTCTGCGAGAGTTTTCTCAAGCTCTGCTATGCGATCTTCTCTTTTTTGACCCCGTTCTACCCTTCCTTCGTAGCCCTTCATGTGCTCGTTAAATGCGTGTTCAAGCTTTTCTAGACGAGCGTTAAGCTCTGCTGCGTTGTTATTAGCGAAGCTTGATGATGGAATTGCTATAACTGAGAGTAAAAGACTTAATATTTTAAGTTTAGACATATTTTTTCTCCTTATTTTTTAATACAAAGCTAATTAACATAAAAATCACTCACTTGGCTTTATTCTTTGCCCTATCGCAACATTCTGCAACGTCTTTTTCAAGCGCTAGTAGGCGTCTTCCCATTTCAGCATTCCCTGGCTCTCTTTGCTCGATCTCATTGTCATGTGCGTAAAATTCTCTTTCAAGTTTTGAGAGACGGGATTCAATTCCTGCTAAGCTGGCATCTTTATTCTTCTTAGCGAAACTTGCTGAGGGTATTGCTACAACTACGAGCAATAGAGTTAATAGTGTAAGTTTAGGTATGTTCTTTCTCCTTATTATGGTCTGTTTTTAACAGAATATCCCTAGACAAAAGACCTTGCGTATTTGGTTAACACAAACATGATTAAAAATTTATGAAGTGTAGAAGAAATAGAGTCTTCTCGTCTCAGTTTTCTATAGCAAGCAGAGCCTTTCGCTTTTTTCTTTTGGTCCATCGATCCCAGTAAGTCTAGTGTAGTTTGATAAATCTTTTCCTTCTTTTTCCTTCTTTTTCCTTCTTTTTCCTTCTTTATCCTTCTTTATCCTTCTTTATCCTTCTTTATCCTTCTTTATCCTTCTTTATCCTTCTTTATCCTTCTTTAACATTTTAAGTGTATGAATAAAAAAATATATTGAAAAAAGGAAAAAAACAGATGAAAAATATATTTCTCTCAATGGGTGTTTGTGCTCTTGCTGAAGTTGCTCCCATTTGCGATCTTTATGCTAATATCGGTGTTCGTCCTGATAGCACCCCTTATACCCGTTCTGGTGATGTTATCCCTCTCAACAGCCGCCCAGACACTTATATTCCCGCTAATAGCTATGCTGCTAACTATAAGCCCCCCAGCCAGCCCATAACCATGTCTGTGGCAGAAACATACTGCACCTGTCCGACGTCACATTATTATTATTATAAGGATTCTACAACTGATGAAGATGTATATTATAAAGATAATATGTTCTGTGCTGCTGGAGGTGGAAACGATGGAATGGGCTGTATATATTATGCTAGTGGAGAGGACTATGTCCCATGTGGATACCAGATGCAGGCTGCTATTTGCGCTCCTAAGGCATGTCCTCCCATCTCCTCAAATGGCTACACTTATCACTATCAAGTGGCCGTTGATTCTGGTCCGTATACATATGATTATTCTGGGGGCGGCAGCACTAGCGGTACTAATTACTGGACCTATTGTAAACCCTATAGTGCTGAGCGCAATCTAGTAGCAAGCAAAAGAGAGAAGGATGACAAGGTTACTGCGCCCTCGACTGGCACTGCCCTACCAGGAAAACAATATCGGGACCAGCTCAAAAATGATAAGAATCAGCTCGAAGACGACAACAAGCAGCTCCACAGTCATCCGCTCCAGACTGATCATGGAGATATAGAGACTGATATGAAAACACTTCGGACGGATCGCCAGGATATTCGGAAGACACGTCAGGATAATATGCAGACTGGCACCAGTGGTCAGGAAATAGTTGAGACTGATATTAAGGATAATCAGCCGACGCACTATAATGAAGAGCAGACACGTGAAAATTTGAATGCGACGTTCCACAATGGGCAGGAGACTATCCAAGATGGTCCTGCAACACTCAGGAGTAGTGCGCAGGGAACTCTCGATAATGCGTATGATACCCGCCAAAATGCGCAGCAACTGCACCAATCTCAGTTGAAGACGTTGGAGAACCTCCAGACCCTCCAGAGTCATCAGGCGGTTCCAGAATGATAAGCCGGAGCTCATGAAAGCGTAGGATGATGGGCTTGAGAAGCTTCAGGAGAATGAAGCCCCGCTAGGGTGACAAGCTACGGTAGAAGGTTTTGCCTGATTTTTAGTAATCAGGTAGAGGAATTTTAGCATATTCTCAAAGAAGTTGAGCCCTATCAACACATCCAATTCTTGTCTTCTAAGAGCCAGTGAAATTCCCCGCGTAGCAAGAAAGAAATTATTTCATGCCGACAGCTTTTTTGCCAACAAAGCTATCAAAGGCAGCCCAGGTGCCGCTGTCTCCATGCCATTCTCCTTGGGTAGCGCCTTTAGAATATTCTGTGGCACGGGCTTCAAAGAAGTTAGCGTGTTCGACGCCATTGAGCATGGAGGTTAGCCAGGGGAGGGGATGTTCTTTGCTTTGCTTATACTCGCCTGCCGTGCCTGTAAAATAGCCATAGCAAGGGGTAAGCTTGAGCTGAGTCAAGCGCCAGTCCGCAATATAACGTACATAGGCTTTAATATCTTCTGCTGTCATCCCTTCAACGCCGCCTAATTCAAAGGCAATCTCGATGAACTTATCTTCCAGGCCAACCATGGTTTTGCCTACCTCAATGATGTCGTCAGCCACGGATTTGGTTACAGCCCCTGTTTCATGCTGCCATTCGTGGAAAAGACGAATGATGGATTCGCAATGAAGCGATTCATCTCGCACGGACCAGCTCACAATTTGCCCCATTCCCTTCATTTTATTGAAACGGGGAAAGTTCATGAGCATAGCAAAGCTGGCAAACAGAGACATACCTTCTGTAAAAGCTCCAAACATAGCGAGCGTACGGGCTACATCTGCGCACGTGGCTGTGCCAAAGCTATGCATATAATCGACCTTAGCCCGCATAGAAGAATAGTCTCTGAAAGCCTGAAATTCTGTTTGAGGCATTCCAAGGGTTTTCAACAACAGAGCATAGGCATCAATATGAACCGTTTCCATATTGGAAAAAGCGGCCATCATCATCTGAATTTCCAGAGGCTTAAAAATCGGGACATACCGGTTGAAATAGTTGTCACTTACCTCAATGTCTGATTGAGTAAAAAAGCGGAAAATTTGGGTCAGCAAGTTTCGTTCACTGGCCGTAATATGGGTGCCCGTCCAATCCTTGATATCTTCTCCCAAAGGAACTTCTTCACCCATCCAATGGATCTGCTGCTGCCGTTTCCATGCGGCATAGGCCCACGAATAGCGATCGATGTCATACGAGCCAGTGCTTTCCAAGAGTCCGACAAGTCCCTTTCCTTGAAGCTCTAAGGGGCTATGAGAGGCATAATTTACTGACATGAAAGGCACTCCTCGTATTTGGTTTGTTCTGTTTTAAGAACTTGGGCTTCTTTTCCTTCTCCACCGGCATATTCAGCTCGTTGGATGGACTTTGAGCGAAGATAATACAGACTCTTTACGCCTTTTTCCCATGCTGTCCAATGCAACATAAGCAAATCCCATTTATCAATGTCTGCCCGTAGAAAAAGATTGATAGACTGACCTTGGCACACAAAGGGAGCCCGATCGCCAGCCAAATCAACAACCCATCGTTGATCAATTTCAAAGGCCGTTTTAAAAACATCTTTTTCGTAAACGGAAAGCTGAGACAAATGTTGGACAGAGCCTTCCTGTTCTACAATAGACTGCCAAGTAGCTTCCGTATTCAGGCCTTTTTCAATTAACAATTTTTCCAAATAAGGATTTTTGACGGCATAATTTCCAGATAAAGTTTTGTGATTATAAATATTTGCTGGAATGGGTTCGACACAGGCAGAGGTGCCTCCACAAATAATGCTAATACTTGCTGTTGGCGCAATAGCAATTTTGTGGCTAAAGCGTGCTTTCATTCCACGCTCTTGAGCGTCCGGGCAAGCCCCACGCTCTTCGGCAAGAGCGACAGAAGCAGCATCCGCAGCAGCGCGAATATGGCGGAACATTTTAATATTCCAAGATTTTGAGAGCGCACTTTCAAAAGGTATGTTTTTTTTCTGAAGGAAAGAATGGAATCCCATAAGTCCAAGGCCTACAGAGCGTTCTCGCATAGCAGAATACTTGGCGCGAGCCATCCCTTCCGGGGCTGTATCGATAAATTCTTGAAGAACGTTGTCCAAAAAGCGAAGAAGGTCCTCGATAATAAGATCATTGTTGCACCATTCCTCCCACGTCTCTGCATTGAGAGACGAGAGGCAGCACACGGCTGTCCGGTCCTTTCCATACTGATCCGGGCCTGTGGGCAGAAGAATCTCGCTGCAAAGGTTTGACATCCGAATCTTGAGCCCCAACTCGCGTTGGTGTTTAGACAGGGCCCGATTAGCGGCATCAATGAAAATCAAATAGGGCTCACCCGTTTGCAAACGCATTTCAACGATTTTCTGGAAAAGTTGACGAGCGTTAACGGTGCGTATTGGCTTGTTGTCTTTTGGGCTGCGCAAGGCGAAGTCTTTATCATCTCGTACAGCTTCCATGAATTCGTCGGTGATATTGATACCATGATGAAGATTCAGGCTTTTTCTGTTAAAATCCCCAGATGGTTTGCGAAGTTCGAGGAATTCCTCAATTTCTGGGTGATAGACATCCAAGTAAACAGCTGCAGAGCCGCGGCGGAGAGATCCTTGAGAAATAGCAAGAGTCAGAGAGTCCATAACGCGGATAAAAGGAATAATTCCTGAAGTTTTTCCAGCTCTTCCTACGGGTTCTCCCACACTGCGCACAAATCCCCAATAAGTGCCGACCCCGCCTCCATTAGACGCCAAAAGGACGTTCTCATTCCAAATAGAGACAATTCCATCAAGGCTGTCGCCAACCGTATTTAAAAAACAGGAAATGGGCAGGCCGCGCTTGGCTCCTCCATTGGAAAGTACAGGGGTGGCAGGCATAAACCACAGTTGAGACATATAGTCATAAAGACGTTGGGCGTGCGCAAGATCATCCGCATAAGCGCAAGCCACCCGAGCAAACAACTGTTGATAATTTTCTCCTTCTAAAAGGTAGCGGTCATCAAGGGTTTCCTTTCCAAAATCCGTTAAAAGGGCGTCACGAGATTCATCGAGGTGGATATCTTTAGGATTAATCTTAAGTTTAATTGGGGGCTGGGCAGCCTTGCGGTAGAGCTGTTTTTGCTCTTCAGTTTCTGGAAAATGGACGACCTTTTTTGTGGGGTCATAATGGATGAGATTCCCGTCTTTATCAAAATCGTATGCATTTGTTAGCATAATATACCCTCTCGTTTAGAGAACAGGAGTTGCCGAAAGCGATGATACAAAGGTGTATTCATGCCTTCAACCGATGCGCCCGCCCGATGGTTGTCGTCTGTTTTGTGGTAGGTTTTTGGCTCGTAAGCCCCTGTGCCATCTTCTATAGTAAACAGCCCTCAGGGTGTGTCAAGGGGGTGGTCAATAAAAAAGAAGGGGTTGCCCTAGATAACGCAGAAAAGTGTTATAAAGGGACGGATGAGAAAGAGTCAATTAAGCAAATAGAAGAACTTTATAAAACCTCAGAATTTTTTCATCGAAATACTTGTCGCATAAAGACTCCGACTACATTACCTCGTTTATCCCCACTGTGGGCGATAGTCTTTAAAGAACGTTGAATCTCCAAAACGATCTTAATTTTTATCCACCTTTGCTGTTGAAGATTCATTAAGATATGCCCGTAATTATTCTGACATTTCAATAGTAATTTTTACCCTCTGCGCGTAACTTTCCCCAGATGGATGGCCTTGATCAGAGGCTAGCTGGTAGTAGCGAAGTGCTTCACTAAGATTCTTTTTCACACCCTCACCCTCCTCATATGCCTCCCCAACCATTATTAATGCATATTGATCGTTTGTTGTGTCGGCGACCTCTTTAAGCTGCAGAAAGCTAAGATTACGTGCCTCTAGCTCTCTCGTTTTTATGCTCGTTATGGAATAGAGTGCTCCTTCATCTCCCTGCTTGTAAGCGAGGCCAAACCATTTCAGCGCTTCATTAGGCTTTTCTTCCACATCCCTATAAATGCATCCAACCCGGCATAGTAGTTGAGGATCTTTACTACTTTTCACAAGCTTTATAAGCTGCTCTAGGCCCGAAGCGTTTCCTCCCTCTGCGCTTTCAAAAAGGGAATCTATTTCTTCTGAAGTCATCCTTACGGTAGAACAAGGAATAGAGTCATCCTCGTCATCGGAACCTGCAAATACAGACGCTTGGGTCAATAAAAGTAATCCCAGCGATACAGAAACGATCTTATAAATCTTTTTCGTCTTATGAGAATTTCCAAAATTCCGTTTTGTAGTTGGTTTTTCCATAAGGCTTCCTTTCATTAAAGAGGGATAAATACGTGTTGATTATCAAGAGAATAAACTTATTCTTTTGAGGCTGTCAATTCCCTTTGGGAGTGAGGTGACTGCGAAATGTATGCTCAGTCATCAAGCTTCAATTTTGGCCTTCTTGTTTGATAGCTTCTGGACCGCTATCCCACTCTCCTAAATTTCAGCCCAAATTTTGTCTACATCCGCCTCAACGACCAGAGGAACTTTTAGAGAAACAATGGGTTGCATAGTTTTGGTAATAAGAACGGTGGCTTTCTCAATATCTTCTGCCCCAACCTCAAAGATCAAATCATCCCTCCTGCTCCTTCACTCGGGGCAGACCCACATTATCCATTTCACATAAACACCTTTTGAGTATTCTCAAGATAAATCTTATGCTAATAATATATTAACTATTGTTTATTACAACGAAAAAAAATAAAAAGTATAATTATTTTGTTTGTTTTTAAATTAAACAAAGGAAGCATATTATGAAAAACAACTTATTGATCCTTTTAGGACTATGTATTTGCAGTTACTTTTCGAATAGCGCGATGGCTTGTGGAAAGAGCGGCTGTGCGGCGCCATCTCTATCAAGAGTAGCAGTGCTGGGGGATATTGGAACTTTAGCTAACTCAGACGCTGAGGCTGGTGCGGGAATCCACTGGACTGAATAACACTGATAGTAGAGAAGCAGCATCAAGATAGTATCGGTCACTTCTAACTGTAATGCCGTCCCGGCCTTTTGTAGCGCCCTAAAACCCATTTGTTCCAAAGGGGCTCAGCCGCTTTGAGAATACGCTCAAATTCCGGCACCTGAATGCCAAAGAGTCGCTTAAAGGTTCTTGGGTGTTTTCTGATTCTACGGTAGCTTAGGCTCATGGGATTCCTTTTTGCCAGATTAGGTCTTCCCATATCCTCCCACTCCTTCTCTCTTCTTGCAACTTCCTACTTACGCAGCAGGTCTAATACAGAAAGCGGACTAACAGCTCCAAAAAGATCTGTGACTCCAGAGGAAATCAGAAATGGGAAGATAACTTCTTCTATACGGAAAAAGTCTGCCACACTTATAAGAACCTCGAAGATTAAGTAGGGTTGCATGAACCCTTAATAGACTCGCGTTTGCGTTGCCTTTGACGCATCATAGCGAGTCTTTAAACGACGCTGCTGAGAGTTCACCAAGGGGAACAGAGTCTTATTCTTATTGTGAAGAAGTGCAGTTTAGAAAATTTTAGCTGTTAACTTAAGATTGCCCAAACAGTTTTTGCCGCAAGAAGATCTTAAATTTAAGAAGTTGAGAGGATTTTTATTTTTCTCTAGCTATGCTATCATATCTTAAAATGAAACAAAAACATGCTTCTCGCGGCGTATTACCGCCTCTTTTTGATCGTATCATTGATGATCCGATGGGGATGCAAATTCCCAAACAGTTTTTGCCGCCAGAAGATCTAAGGGCGTCTATTATTTCAGAGCTGTCCCTTATTTTAAATACTCGCTGTACCGTTCGAAAGGTGATTTATGAGGATCACCTGGAAAACATTCCTTTGTTTGGCTTGCCGGATTTTTTTGGTCTCGCAGATTATAGTGGGGTTGAGGGAGCGAATTCCCAAGAATGGCCAAAAATGGCTCGGTTTATTGAAACAACTATTCAAGCGGCAGAACCTCGACTTGAAAATGTACGGGTAAGTGTAGAGAAATATGACTCCTTTACACAGACTCTCTCGATCATGGTTTATGCTTCAGTTAAACAAACCCCTGAGCTGAAGGATATTCACTTCCCGCTGACATTAACGCATAAATCCACAGGACCTTCTGAGGGCTAATCTTGTGCTTGCTAAGCCTTTTTCGCGCCTCTTCCTCGAGGAGGAGCCGCTTTCTTAGCTTCATACAATTCAAGGGCTCGCTCCAAGCTAACAGTCAGTACATCGTCAGTTTTCTTTAAGGAAACAAAGATTTTTCCTATCTTAACGTACGGGCCGAATCGACCGATTGCAGCCGTAACCATTTCCTTTGTTTCGGGATGAACTCCAACTTCCCGGGGAAGAGCTGCCAGAGAGTGGGCCTCTTGTGGAGTAATGGTTTCAGGGGAATAGCCAGCAGGAACGGCCACACGTTTAGGTTTTTCCTTTTTGCTCAATGCTTCTCCCCATTGGATATAAAAGCCATAAGGGCCTTTTTTGACCTTTATGGGCAGGCCTGACGTAGGATCTACGCCTAAGTCACGCTCGAACGGCATATGGTCGGAAGGGGTGTCTTCTCCTTCCTCTGAAGATGTGAGAGGGCGGGTGTAATTGCAGGTTGGATACTCTGAACATCCGATAAAAGCGCCGAACTTGCTAAGCTTTAGGCTTAACTGTCCTTTTTCACAGCGTGGGCAAACATGGGGATCTTTTCCTTCCTCAACTATAGGGAATAAGAAAGAATCTAACTTGCTTTGAAGATGCTCCAGGACATCCTGAATTTTAAGATCCTTAGCTTCTTCAATCGCTTTGTGAAAATCTGTCCAGAATTGAGTCAGAACGTCTTTCCAATAAAGATCTCCATTAGAAATTTCGTCCAGCTGCTCTTCCAGGTGGGCTGTAAAATTGTACTCCACATAGGTACGAAAATAATTCAGCAAAAAAGCCGTGACAATTCTGCCACGATCTTCAGGAATAAGAACTTTCTTTTCATGCCGAACATATTCTCGATCTTGAAGAACTTGAATCGTCCGAGCGTAGGTAGATGGCCGTCCAATCCCCAACTCTTCCATTTTCTTGACAAGGCTTGCTTCCGAATAGCGAGGAGGAGGCTGGGTAAAGTGTTGTTCCGGGAGGATGTTTTGCTTCTCCACAGGCTCTTTTTCCACAAGAAGAGGAAGAAGTTTATCATCGTCTTCTTGGGTCTGATCAGCGTCCAAGCTTTCGCGATAGAGAGTCAAAAAGCCATCAAAAACAAGGATAGATCCCGTCGCTCTTAAGATGATGTCTTTCTTTTGAGACGCAATATCTATTGCCGTTTGATCCAGCTCAGCGCTTGCCATTTGGGAAGCCATCATACGCTTCCAAATAAGTTCATAAAGGCGCAATAAATCTGAATCCAAAAAGGTAGCAATATCCTTGGGATTGAAAGAAAGTTGGGTGGGACGGATAGCTTCATGAGCTTCCTGGGCATTCTTAGCCTTTGTTTTATACTGGCGCGGAGCTTCAGGGAGATATTTTTTACCAAAGGTAGATTCTATGACTTTGCGGCTTTCGGCAATTGCACTTCCTTCAACTTGCGTGCTGTCCGTTCGCATATAGGTAATAAGTCCCGTTGTATCTCCATGCACTCTCACGCCCTCATAAAGTTTTTGAGCAAGCTGCATGGTCTTTTTAGGGCTAAATCCAAGCTTGCGAGAGGCTTCTTGTTGCAACGTTGACGTTGTAAAGGGGGGGCGGGGATGGCGCGCCGTGCGTTTCTTTTCAATGGAGAGAACCTGAAAATCAGCAGCTTCAATCTTTTTGACAGCCCCATCAGCTTCTTTTTGAGAAGGTAAAGAAAATTTGTCTAGTTTTTGACCGTCAAGATGAGTCAGGTGCGCTTTAAAAGGTTTCTTTTCTTGAGTTAAAAGATCAACGTCAATGGTCCAATATTCTTGAGATCGAAAGGCTTCGATTTCATTTTCTCTATCTACAACAAGCCGCAAAGCCACCGATTGCACACGCCCGGCTGAACGGCTACCTGGAAGCTTACGCCATAAAATAGGAGAAAGGGTGAAGCCCACAAGATAATCAAGGCTTAGGCGAGCCAAATAAGCCTCAACCAACTGACGGTCAATGGGGCGAGGATGCGCCATTGCTTCAGCAACCTTGTCCTTGGTAATAGCGTTAAACGCAATACGCTGTGGGATGAGCGTTTTCAAAAGGCCTTTCTGAGAAAGAATTTCCTGAATGTGCCATGAAATAGCTTCCCCTTCTCGATCAGGGTCAGTAGCAAGATAAAGGTTGTCGGCAGTCTTGAGGGCTTTTGCAATTTCATCGAGATGCTTTTTAGCGCGCGTATCGACTTGCCAGCTCATGGCAAACCCTTCATCCGGCCTTACGGAGCCATCCTTAGAGATCAAATCACGTACGTGCCCATAGCTTGCAAGGACTTTGAAATCTTTGCCTAAATATTTCTCAATCGTTTTTGCCTTTGATGGAGACTCAACAATGACAACGTTCATTCGCTTTTCCAGTCTTCTTTAAGGGATACCTTTCCACCCGGGTGGCGTTCAAGGCGTCCAGCTATTTCCATTTCGAGGAGAACACTCCACACATCAGATGCCTGTAACTGACATTCTCGAATCACTTCGTCAACATTTATCGGAACAAAACTTAAAGTTTCGTAAATAAGGGTGCGAATTTTTTCCAATTCAAAGGATGAAGGGGGGGCTTGAAACCATGTTTCTTCTTGAGAGGGAGTAAAAACCTTATGAGGGGAAATTTCTTGAATAATATCTTCAAGAGTTTCGATCAAAATGGCTCCATTTTTGATAAGTTTATTACACCCTCTTGCTCGTGGATCCAATGGATGCCCTGGGATTGCGAAAACATCTCTCCCTTGCTCTAGCGCATGGGTGGCCGTCAAAAGGGAGCCAGATTTAAACGCAGCTTCCACGACCAACGTTGCCCGGGAAACACCAGAAATAATGCGGTTCCTGCGAGGGAATAGGGTGGCCTGAGGCTGAGTCCCAAACGGGGATTCTGCAATCAACACACCTTCTTTTTCGATTTGTAGGTGAAGTTTCTCATTTTCTTGTGGGTAAATTTGGTCAATGCCACCGGCTAAAACGGCAATTGTTCCTGTTTCAAGACTGCCCTGATGAGCACACGCATCAATCCCACGCGCAAGGCCAGAAGCAATGACCCAGCCTTCTTGACCTAGGCCTTGCGCAAATTTATGCGCCAGCTTTTTCCCCATAACTGAGGCATTTCGAGCCCCTACAATCGCAAAAGCAGAACCTTGAAGGAGATCAAGGCGGCCCTTAACAGTTAGCAAGGGAGGGGCTGATTCAACGTATTTTAATAAAGAAGGATAGAGAGGATCTTCAAAAGTCAGCAATTGGGCCCCGAACTGATAGAGCTCATTAATTTCCTTATCAACATCAGAACGAGACGACAGCTTTAAAGAGCGCTTGAGGCCTCCTTGATCGGCTAAACGAGGAAGATCCTGTATGGCAGCATAGGGCGTTCCATATTTTTTGAGAAGTTGGTGAAAGGTAAGAGGGCCTATATTTTCTGATCGAGAAAGCTGGAGCCAATCAGCAAGTGTCGATGATGGCTCAGGGTGAGCCTGGCTTTGTAAGATTGTCAATGTGGTGTTCCTCCCCTTTAAATAAGCGCCCTATATTAGCACGATGGGTCCATAGGATAAGAATAGCAAGAATAAGGCTTGTCTTTCCCAGAGCCCTTTCTCCTAATACAAAGGCATAGAGAGGTGTCGAAAGAGTCGCAGTCAGAGAAGCTAAGGAGGAATAGCGAGTAGCGACAAAGAAAGCGATCCAGGTAATGAGGCACAGAAGAGCTACAGGCCAGCTAAGGACGAAGATGGCCCCAAAAGCTGTGGCAATTCCTTTGCCTCCTTTAAAGTTCAACCATACCGGAAAAATATGTCCCAAAACGATGATAAGACAGGCCAGAGAGGCAAGAGAAGGAGCAAAGAAGAGAGTTAATCCAACACCAAGTCCCCCTTTAAGGGCATCACACGCAAAGGTAAGCAAAGCAGCCCCTTTGTGTCCTGAGCGAAGAACGTTGGTCGCGCCGATGTTCTTCGAGCCATGTTTGCGGGGATCCTCTAACTGAAAAGCGCGGCTTATCAAAAGACCTGAGGGAATACTACCTATAAGATAGGCGATGGAAAGAATAAGGGGATATATAATGAGAGTCATTCGTCTTCAAAAAGCTCTTCTTTATTTTCGGGTTCGGCGTCTCCTTCAATACGATAATCCCCTTTGAACCAGCGCGCAAGATCAATATCCGCGCACCTTTTTGAACAAAAGGGACGAAAGTCAAAGACAGATGGCTTTTTGCAGGTAGGGCAGGGAGGCAACTTGGTCATTTTTTCGAAAACCCTAGGCCTTTCAGCAGACAATCTGTTTCATAAAGAGGCAAGCCAATCACATTCGTTTGTGAACCAGACATAAATTTAACAAATTTTGCAGCCATTCCGCGAATATCATACGCCCCAGATTTTCCTTCCCACTCTCTCAAGACAACATACTCCTCAATTTCTTCGGCAGTTAGCCGTTTAAAAGAGAGGCGAGTCTTCACGGTGCGGCAAGCTTCTTTACCTGTTGGAGAAATCACACAAACACTTGTAAAAACACGCTGACGGCGTCCGGAATGGGCTTTAAGGATTTGGCGAGCTTCTTCGTCATCCTCGGCCTTCAGAATAATCTTGCGATTTCGCTCTACAATTGTGTCAGCGGCTAGAACATACGCATCCTTGACTGCTTCGTGAACCGTGCGGGCCTTAAGAATGGCTATGCGTTTGGAATATTCCCACGGCACTTCACCTTTACGAGGCGTTTCATCGACATCAGGGGCAATAATTTGATCAGGAACAATGCCAATAGCTGCGAGAAGCTCAGAGCGACGCGGAGAGGAAGAGGCAAGGACAAGTTTCATTTACTTATGACGGAAGGTAATCCGTCCTTTGCTAAGATCATAAGGAGTCATCTCAACGGTTACCTTATCACCCGCAAGAACGCGGATCCGATTTTTTCGCATACGGCCAGAAGTATGCGCTAACACCGTATGACCATTCTCAAGCTGAACCCGAAAAGTTGCATTGGGAAGGAGTTCCATAATAGTTCCCGGGAACTCGAGAAGATCTTCTTTTGACAAGGCAAGGCTCCACTTTAAATTTATTCAACTTTTTAAGCTAAATCGGAAGAATTGTCAATTTTTCTAATTGTCGTACAAATAGCCTGGAGAACTACGTCCTTTATAGTCTTAATTTTGATTCTTCTTCTTTTTTAGCTTACCCAACATTTTATTTTTTTCAGAAGCTGAATTTACCGTTCATTAAGAAAATTATCATATTGTTAATATGAATACAGGTAAAATTAAAAGGATGATAAAAATGGAGACACTTAACCAAAGAACGATTTAAGGGAGGCTAAGAGAGCATTGAGGTTTTCAGGGGATTGAAGGTGGTGGAAGAGAAGAAGAGAAGCCTGCACCA
>JAGVLE010000030.1 GCA_020049895.1 Alphaproteobacteria bacterium
CTCTGGTGTACCAGTTGTGGCGCCTGCTGCAGCGCTGGGTAGCTATGTACGGACGGGATAACCGCTGAAAGCATCTAAGCGGGAAACCCACCTCAAAACAAGTTCTTGCTAAGAGCCGTGGTAGACCACCACGTTGATAGGCTGGGTGTGGAAGAGGCGTAAGTCTTGAAGCTAACCAGTACTAATCGCTCAATAGGCTTGATTCGCATTCAGTTGTTTATCAGTAAAGTCAGTAATTCAGTGTACAGTAACGATTTAGTAAGCTGGTGGGTATAGCGAGGGTGCTACAGACGATCCCATCTCGAACTCGACCCTTAAACCCCTCTGCGCCCATGATACTTAGGCTTAAGCCTCGGAAAAGTAGGTCCCCGCCAGCTTTCTAAATCGTTTTATGTCTTTTTTCTCTTCAAAATGTCTTTCCTTAACGGAAAAAATCCTTAATCATAAAAAAACTTGCATTTTTGAATTAATATAGGTATTAATGAAAAGTTAATGTATGTTTTTTTGTAATGGGTTTTAAAATGTTAAAGAATAGACTTGTAAAGCGTAACGCTCTTCTTGCAACGCTAGTTTCTCTTTTATGTACAACAGCATCTCAAGCGCGAATCCCACTCGAGGACAGCTCTTCAGGTGCGTCTCATGGACTCACAATAGCGCCATCCAACGTCTTGGCTACAACTGAAGAAATATGCTCAGTTATCTACCTTAAAGGCAAACCAATTCTAGGCACAATAGCCTCCCAAGCTCTGACCTCAACTGAAGAAGTATGTTCAGTCGTGTATTGTGAAGGCAAAAAAGTTGTCAATACAATAGCAGTGGAAGCCTTGACGTTACTCGAACAGGCGTGTTCGAATGGATATCTTCAAGTCAAAGCAGGTCTCAATACATCAGAATCCCAAGTGCTGAGCTTAACTGAAAAGATAGGCTCTCTCATGTATAACAAAGGCAAGCCAATTTTAGGTACAATAGCCTCTAAAGTATTGCACGTGACTGAAGAGATAGGTTCATCCATGTATAACAAGGGCAAACCAGTTCTACTGACGACTGCCTCTAAAGTGTTGAACGCAACTGAAAAGATGTGTTCAAGCGCGTATCGCGGAGCGAAAACATTTCTGGGAAAAATTTCTAATGCATCAAAATCTTTGTGGAAAAATAAATAAGTTCTTCAAAGAGTCTTATTGACTAACATAAAAAAAGGCAGCTTTTCACAGCTGCCTTTTTTGTTTCTACCTTGGTGTGCAATAGAGTTTCCAATTTATAAAAAATTAATATTAGTAAGGTAGGGTAGTGGTAACAGTCAGATGGTTGGACGACTATGAAAGAGTCAGCGCGATAGACCTTTTCGTACCTATCTGCGCTGATAAAGATGAATGTCGCTCTAACCAAAAAGGAAGATTATTATGCAAAAAAAATTTCTTCAGACACTATTAATCAGCGCTTTCCTCTGGCAAGGTGCTCTCCTTTGCTGTAATGAGGTGCTGGCTACAGACACCGGACAGCCGGCCGGACAGAAGACCTACAGACACCAGCAAGTTCAGGCGGGGATTAACCATGCACAGGAAGAAGGCGCCTAGGCTTTCTTCTCGAGCGAAGGGAGAGTTAGAAAGGCTTATTATTCGGGACCCAGATGGGCGCTCCCACCCCTGTCTTCCTTGCCTAGATAAGCTCCGCGCGCTCTTTGAGCAAGAGGTAGCGTTCTTGGCGAGGACCTATTTGCTGCGCGGTTCTCTAAATTTTTTCAATGGAGAAGTGTTTTCTGAGAGTTAATTTGTCACTCTATAATCTTGGGAATACACCGTAACGCCTCATAAAGGTCCTCAGCTAGAAACGTTACGAGTTCGCATTTGGCTTCGCTACGTTTCTTGGTGAAGATGACAGCGAGGGGATACCTTTTGTAGAGGCTCATGGCAATAAACTTCTGTATGCGACAACTGTCATCGGGGCTCCGTGATTACTTTTCGATACGGTTCCCGCCCTTTTTCCATTCATCCCAACCGCCTACAATTTCTTTGACCGGATAGCCGAGAGAAGCCAATTTTTTGGCTGCTTTCTGGCCTAAATTACATAAGAGGGCATAACAATAGACATAAGTGTATTTATCTTTCCGTAACCCCTTAAATTCGCGTTCGTGACCATCGAAGTAATTATGCTCATTTCCAGGGATATTGATGGCTCCGGGAATGTGTCCTTCCGCGTAATCTTTGGCAGAACGGACGTCAACGATGATGACGTCTTTAACTTTTCCATCAAGGACCGCGTTGACCCCATAAGGAGTGGTTTTAAATTCAAGTTCGTGAGAGAAAAATCTGACAGCTTCTCTTGAATTTTGAAGAGGCTTAGCGCGATGAGCGTTTGTTATTTCAGGAGTTGTTGCGAGAAGACAGGCTCCTAAAAGAGCGATTTTTTGTATTTTATTATTCATTGTCTCTTCTTTCTTGGTAAGGGAATAAGGGTCGTTAAAAGAAATTATTCACTAAAAATAGCTGACATGCAAGAGGAGCAAATAAGAGCCTTATGGCTTATCTAAAATATCCTTCAAGCATCATAGTAATCAAAGTGTAGGGAATAATCGAGGTAGGCATAAATTTAAAAAACAACAGAACCGTTGAAAAAAGAATCTCTGGATAATGTTCAGGAAGAAATATTTTGGCGTAGAAAAGAGGAGGAGCAAGGAAACACAAAAACTGTGACCAAATGGGAAATGGCATCATTCCTCCTTATAAGAAAGTGTTTTTACTATAAATCCCTAACGGCCATAGCACAAGCAGCTGGTAATATGATCATTCACAAGACCTACGGCTTGCATATAGGCATAGATAATGGTGGAGCCAACAAAGGTCATGCCGCGTTTCTTTAAATCCTTTGAGAGAGCATCACTTTCAGGTGTCGTGGGCGGAATATCGGAAAGCCTTTTTCGATCTGTTTGCAAAGGTTGTCCTTTGACAAACTGCCAAAGATAGGTATCAAAAGATCCAAATTCTTCCTGTATTTTGAGAAAGACTCTGGCATTTTGCCGCGTCGCATAAATCTTGAGGCGATTGCGGATAATGGCCGGATTTTCGCGGAGCGCTTCAAGCGCAGCATCTGTCATCCCCGCAACTTTTACAGGATCAAAGTTATGGAAGGCTTGACGATATCCCTGCCGTTTTTTGAGAACCGTTTCCCAGGAAAGCCCAGCTTGAGCTCCCTCAAGGATGAGCATTTCAAACAAGTGCTGATCATCATGGGAAGGCATGCCCCATTCGGTATCATGATACGCCGTATAAAGGGTGTTCCCTTCTCCAAAGCAGCGTGTTTTTGTACGATCAGTCATATCTTTGTCTTTCTCGGTTTTTCATAAGGTGTTATTCGGGATAAAAGGTCGCATTGAGGAATAAGGGGAAGTCATCCGACTTTCTTATAGTGAGGAGCGAGCGCTTTAACTTTCTCTATGAAGGATTTTGGGTATTTATGCAATAACAAAGCAGACGCCTTTTCAGGACGCGTCCAAGCATATTCACTATGTTCTGAACTTAAAGTTATAAAAGGAAATTCTTGCAGAGAACATTGATAAACAGTCAATATTAAGCCTGCTTTTTCATCCTCTGGTAAAGGAATTTCAATAGTCGAAATGAGGGTGTCTACATGTTCCAGGAATAGGAAATTTTTTAGACCTGTCTCTTCTTTAACTTCTCTAAAGAGGGTTTCTTCTATGGTTTCTTCCTCGACAACCCGCCCTCCCGGAATATCCCAATGAGCCTCTTGGAATTCTTTAGAATTTCCTTTAAGAAGGAGAATGTCACCTGATGCATTTTGGATCAGAGCTTTCACTCCTAAATGGTAAATTTTTTCTTTCATAAAGAAAGCCCCCTCGATAAAGAGTTTTATTTACTTTTGCATATTCCTAAAAATGTGTAAAGTTGTATACAGGCAGAAGAAAGAAAGTAACTTATTGGAAATGGGCCGTTTTTAAGAGAACAGCACCGAAAAGGTCAATATGTCCGCTGTTGAAATTTTTGCTCCTTTTTTGACTCAATGGAACTTAATTCTTGAAGAGTCACCTACTCCCACAAAAACAGGGTGGATTGCTAAAGTCATCCAACAGGGTCGACCGTGTATGCTTAAATTCTCTAAGCATTCGGCAGAGATACGAGCCCTAAGGCAATACAATGGGCAGGGAGCTGTTTGCGTTATTGAAGCGACCCAAGACGTCGTCTTATTGGAAAGAGCGATTCCTGGGACTCTTTTATCAGAGCTCGTCCGGCAAGGAAAAGATGAGGAGGCTTGTCATATTTGGTGTGACGTGGTTGAAAAATTACACTCACAGTCTGAGGAAAAGGAAGCCTTTCTTTCGATTGAAACTTTGGCAAAAGATCTTCAAACTCCTCCTCCCTCTCTTCCTCGTGATCTTATTGAAGAGGCTCGAGAGGGGATGGATACTCTTTTGAAATCCCAAACAAAGTCCATCCTTCTTCATGGAGACCTTCACCATGATAATATTGTTTATGATGAGAAGCGGGGATGGCTGGCTATTGATCCTCAAGGACATAGAGGGGAGGCAGAATATGAAGTGGGCGCTTTTTTTCGCAACCCTCGAGAGTATCCAGAGATTTGCTTAAATCCTGCAATCATAGAACGCCGCCTTGATATTATTGGTGAGAGATTAGGGTTTGATCGTGGCCGTATGATTGATTGGAGTTTTTTCCAGGCCGTTTTGGCCGCTATTTGGTCGGTGGAGGATGGAGAAAAGCCTGAATGGGCGATGGACGCAGCCATGGCATTCAGGAAAATAAGATTGTAAGTATGGAAAGCAGGGGGTATATAAAAAAAGCAGATGGTCGGAGAGGTGCGGTTTAGGCCGAGGAAAGTCCGGGCTCTTCAAAGATACGGTGCCGGATAACGTCCGGCGAGGGTGACCTCAGGGAAAGTGCAACAGAAAGTAAACCGCCTGGCAACAGGTAAGGGTGAAAGGGTGCGGTAAGAGCGCACCGCGCCTTTGGTAACAAAGGTGGCATGGCAAACCCCACCGGGAGCAAGACCAAATAGGGATGGCGCATAACCTGTCTTTGGGTTGTCATCCGGGTCGGTCGCTTGAGGTGTGAGGTAACTCACATCCTAGATGAATACCTCTCTCCTGTGTTTCACAGGAACAGAACCCGGCTTACAGACCATCTGCATTTCAGAGGTTAGGCATTAGAAAATAGAGATCAGAAAGATGGCGATATTTAAAACTTTTCTCCCTCACAGGGGGATTTTGCAGATAAGCGGAGAGGATAGGGCCACATTCCTTCAAGGACTCATCACCAATGATGTACAAAAGATAACCCCTAGTTGGACACTCTATGCAGCTCTTCTGACGCCACAAGGGCGGTTTTTGCACGATTTTTTCATCAGTGAACAGGATGATACGTATTTTTTAGAAACTGAAGCTGATCGCCTGCCAGCGCTTCTTCAAAAGCTGACTCTTTATAAACTCCGCTCTCGTGTGACTCTTACGCCTCGTCCTGATCTTCCTGTCTATGCGGTGTGGGGAGAAAAGCTGGATGCTTCGTTAGAGACTACTTTCGTTGACCCACGCTTGCCTGAACTTGGCTTGCGGGGGAGGGGGGAAGGTCCCTCTGTACCCTTTCAAATAGCCAGTCTAGAAAAATACAATTGTCATCGCCTCCAGCTCGGGGTGCCGGAAGGGGGGCTGGACCTCATTCCTGAAAAATCGATTCCCTTAGAATGCGGGCTTGATGAGCTGAATGCCATTAACTGGGAGAAGGGGTGCTATATGGGACAAGAGCTGACCTCTCGTACTAAGTTCCGAGGCCTGGTGCGCAAGAGATTGTTTCCTGTGAAAATAGAAGGAGCGCTTCCTTCTTTTGGCGCGAGTGTTTTTAAGAATGAAAAAGATGTAGGAAGTATGCGGAGCTCAGCCGGAGAGTATGGTCTGGCCCTTCTGCGTCTAGACTCTTTACAGGAACCAGGGGAGGTTACGTGTGAAGGAGCAACTCTTCACCCCTTTCAGCCTGCATGGATGGTCATAAGTGATTAGACTCTAATGAGTTGGTGTGAATTCCGTAAAGGCACCGGGTAAAAGCTCTGCCATCGATACGGTTGTATACCCATGGGGCCCTTTGTAGATAATGACAGTCTCTGGGGTGCTGAATTCCTGAATGACTTGCCGGCAAGCTCCGCAAGGCGTGCAAGGCATATCTGTTTGTGTAGAGACAGCCAGTGCTTTAATTTTTGCTTTTGGACCTTTTTCTGACATCATTTTAAAAACAGCCGTTCTTTCTCCACAATTCACCAGTCCATAAGAGACATTCTCAATATTGCAGCCAGTAAAAATATCCCCATCATCTGATAGCACTGCAGCCCCTACAGGAAAATTTGAATAGGGAACATATGCCTTTTCTTGAGCGAGTTTGGCCAGAGAGATGAGCTTGTCCTGTAAATCTTGTGAAATCATAATATTCTGGAGTTTGAGTGAGTATTCTTTTTGTTACCATACGCAGCTGTGCAACAAAAGAGGAAAATGTTCTCTAGGCTGTCTTTTTTTCTTCTTTCAGCTTCTCTGTATAGAGATTCGAGAGCCCCCGAACAGCTCCCATCCATGCTATGCAAATAACAGTAAGGATACCCAAAAGATAGGGCGCAATGGTCAATAAATTCCCCGCTGTAAGGGTAAGAAGGATGGATTGAATAAAACCGCCGCCTGATTTTCCAAAGCGCGCTCCAATCACGTCAACAGCAGCCTTCCCCTTGATTTTTAGCTCTTTATCCAAAGGAATGTAGGCCATTTCCTTGGTGGGATCAAAGAAGGAATATTTTGCAGATTTATTGAAAACATTTTGGACGGTACCGATGACAACAGCCATGTAAAGAGATGTGACGCCAAAAAGAGAAACAAACCCCTCTAATCGTCCTTGAAAGAGAATAAAGGAGAAGAAGAGAAGGCTGCTTGTCAATAAGACGAAAGGTGTGATGATGGCTCCTATAAACCAACCAAACCGCCGTATGATTCCTTTTGTCAAGAAAACAAGAACAAGGGTGGTCGCACCATTCCAAAATGAAAAACGTGACATAAATTCGAAATAATCATTAGGATGAGAAAAATAAGCCAAGACTTGGCTTTTCCACATAATGTCTATGAAATTACTGACGATACCGTAGCTAAGAAGGAGAATCGCGATAAAGCCCAAATATCTTGAAGATAAAAGATAAGAGAGGCTTTCTGTAAGAGAGAGAGTTGGTTTGCTTTTCTTAGGATTTATGCGCGCTTTGTCGTAATAAAGTGGATTTGTGAGAACATATTTGTTCATCCAGGCATAAAGAGCGATCGTTCCCAGACCAGAAATAACAATCGCTGTAAGCGTATACGTTATCATGGTTCCTAAGGGATCAACCCCTGGCTCTACATTGCGACTGACGGTGGAAAGCCATTCCCCAAACGTTCCAGCGACAAGGAGGGCAATGTTTCCAAGAAGAGGAAAAAGAACATAAAATCGTTTTGCTTCTTCTGTTCGTGTAATCTCATTCGCAAATTGCCAGAAAAGAAGACTGATGACGATGCTTCCCCAAAATTCAGCAACAATATAAAAAAGGACATAAGACCATATTCCATATAGCATAATGATCCATTTGAAATGAGGATGTTCAACGATAAGGGTAGCTATTGTCACAGCATCTGGATGTAAAAGGTCTTTGTTAGGGTAAATAAAGGAAGCAAAGGCAATGAAGAAGAGCAGAAAAGGAACGAGGCACGAATAAAAAAGAGCCGGACGGCTTAAAACATTGCTGAGCTTAGCGTAGACGAAAAAGAACAGAACCGACATAGGAATATCAAAGACTTTGATAAAAGAAATAAGCTCTGCACCGCTGCCGGGAGCCGTTACAACCAGGGTATCTTTTGTATTTCGTAATAATGTATAATTGGCGAGAATGAGAAACATCATAAGTCCCATAGGGAGGAACTTTTTGAGTTCATTATTCTGAACAGGCCAAAGAATAGTACGAAGCCTAGAAAAACTTGGACCTTCAGAAGAGGGAGGCGTGGCCATAGATAGGTTCTTCTCTTTCTTAATCATTTTGCTCCTTCAGGAGTAATTATGATATATTACCATACTTTCTTTTAGCGAGACATTTTTTTAATATCATATGGCCAAATTATCTCCTTTTGCGTGTGCCTTTTTGGAAGCTGAAAAAGCGTATGCCGCAGATGAAGTGCCCGTAGGGGCTGTGATTGTGGATTCTGTAACGGGTGAGATTATTGCTGCAACTCATAATAAAATGGAGTGTCGTAAGGATCCTACTGCTCACGCAGAATTGTTGGCCATCCAGCAAGCTTGTGACAAACTTCAAAGTATTCGCCTTGAAAAATGTGATATATATGTGACTCTCGAGCCCTGTCCTTTATGTGCCCAAGCTATTAGTTTTGCGCGGCTGCGGCGACTTTATTTTGGGGCCTATGACCCCAAAGGGGGAGGCGTGGACCATGGCGCAAAGATTTTTAATGCATCTTCCTGCCATTGGAGTCCTGAGATTTTTGGTGGAGTTGAGGAAGAGAAATGTGCCCAGCTTTTAAAGAAATTTTTTATAAACAAACGAGAGCTATAAAATGGACGTTCTTCCTGCTGTTGGAATTGATATTTTATTGCAGGACCCCCATGCGTTAAATACCCTTTCAAAGCAACGTGTTGGCATTGTGACGAATAAGTGTACGCTCACCAAAGACCGAATTCCTTCTGCTTATGCTCTTTATTCCAAGATAGGGGAGGCTCTGAAATGCATTTTGACGCCCGAGCATGGGTGGAGTGGAGTGATTGCAGAAGGGGTTAAGGTGGCAGATGAGGTAGATAGTGAGACGGGTCTGCCTGTCTTCAGTTTATATGAAGGAGGGATAAAACATTTTGATGTTTTGAAAGTTCCTCCCCTTGATACTCTTATCATTGATCTCCAAGACATAGGTCTGCGTTGTTATACCTATGCAGCCACGTGTGCCAAATTTCTGGAGAGATATGAAGGAGAGGTTATTGTATGCGATCGTCCTAATCCTCTCGGGCCTCAGCAGAAGGGCCCAGATCTAGACCCTGCCTATCGCTCTCTTCTTGCATATCTCGATGTTCCATTTCAGCATGGGAAAACAATGGGGGGACTGCTCTCACATTTTAAAGAAAAACTACCCCTCAAAATCATCGATTGTGAACCTTATCATAAGCCTTATGCTTATGTGTGGCAGCCTCCTTCTCCCAATTTACCCTCCTGGCAATCTGTCCTTCTCTATCCGGCTCTGGTCATGCTGGAGGGGGTGAATGTCTCAGAGGGACGAGGAACACCGTTTCCTTTTACGTCTCTGGGAGCGCCTGATTTAGACCACAAAGAGTTAGTGGATTTTCTGAATCAGCTTCCTTATGAGGGCGTTGTGGCTTCCCCCATAACATTCGTTCCCGAGAGAAGCAAGTGGATGGGAAAGGAATGCCAAGGAGTTCGGTTGGTTTTGGAGGAAGGGGCCGCATTTGACGCATTTTCCTATGGCACAGATCTGTTGCGATTTTTAAGGCGACAGTATACAGCGTTTGAATGGCTTCCCATGCCAAAAGAGCGTTACTTTATCGATGCATTAATGGGGACAGACTCTTTTCGTCAAGAAGTGGAAAGGGCGTGACTCGGGTTGAAGAGGAAGAGAGAAGACACCACCCTCTGTTTTTGCCGCACTAATCTGTGCTCCCTATGCATACTTAGCGGACAGAGCTGTCCGGGCATATTCTTCCTTGACTTTAGGTGGGGTTGTGTCAGAATAAGTAATTAAGAATCGATCTTAATTGTTAGATTTGGTAAAAACATGCATGCCTATAAAAATCCGCTTCTTGAGGGGATAGGATCTCGAGCGAGCGTAGCCTTACTTCTTCTTATGTTCTTATGGTTCGGCGTTTTCCTAGCTCTGTAATAATCTGATGCATCCTTCATCCTCGTCTTTGTGGAGCCGTTTTAGAAAGAAACATCCTGCAATTATCTATGATGCGGTAAAGCCAGTGTCTATAGAGATTCAAGATCTTACAGTACAATATCCCCAAAACGCGGTGATTTCTAAGCTTTCTTGTGATTTTAAGGCGCCTGGCTTATGGGCGGTTGCAGGCCCCAATGGAGCAGGAAAAAGTACGCTTTTAAAAACGATGCTAGGGCTTCAGAAGTTTGCGAGCGGGGGGATTCACTTTCATGGGTTATGCCCTTGCGATGTAGCGTATTTAGCTCAACAAAATCAGCTTGATCGGCGATTTCCTTTAACAGTAGGAGATACGGTGGCTATGGGGCTTTTCCGCCAGGTAGGCCTTTTCCGTCGGTATACCAAAGAACAACGTGAGAAAATGCAGATTGCACTTGACGAGGTAGGGCTTTCCTCTTTTGCAAAAGTGCCTCTCCAAGCGCTTTCAGGTGGCCAGTTTCAGCGAGTTCTTTTTGCTCGGCTCATCCTTCAAGATGCGCCTGTTATCCTTTTGGACGAACCTTTCACGGGTGTTGATGGACGTACGTTAGAAGACTTAATGAAGCTCCTCCATCAATGGGTGAAAGAAGGACGTCTTGTCGTTGCCGTGTTGCACCACATAGATCTTGTGCAGGAGTATTTTCCTCATACTTTATTGTTAGCGCGTCATTTTTTCAAGGCAGGGCTAACAAAGGATGTGGTTACACCGGAAAATATGCTGGCTGCTGTTGCGGCCTCGCGCGAGTGGGAGGCTGAGGTAGGCTAATATGTTAGATTTCTTTGTAGCTCCTTTTGTTGATTATATCTTTTTAAGGCGAGCCTTGATGGCATGTCTTGCTCTTGCTTTAGGGTGTGGGCCTGTAGGTGTCTTGCTTGTCTTGCGACGCATGAGTTTGATGGGGGATGCGTTGGCCCATGCTCTTTTACCAGGGGCAGCCATAGGATTTTTGTTGGGAGGATTATCCCTCTTAGCCATGGGCTGCGGTGGGTTTATAGTGGGTTTTCTCGTTGCTTTGGTAGCAGGCCTCATTTCTCGCAAAACAATTTTGAATGAAGATGCAAGTTTTGCCGGGTTTTACCTAATTTCTCTCAGTCTTGGCGTTCTTATCGTTTCAATGCAAGGTAGCCAGGTAGATCTGATGCATATTCTTTTTGGAACCATCTTGGCGGTGGATACAACTTCGCTTCTCATTGTAACGGGCATTACTTCTTTTACCTTATGCGTTTTGGCACTTATTTATAGGCCTCTGATCATTGAATGTTTTGATTCAGGGTTCTTGCGGGTCATTGGAGGGAGAGGGACTCTTTATCACTCTTTGTTCCTTATCCTTGTAGCCCTTAATCTTGTGGCAACTTTTCAAGCATTAGGAACACTGATGGCTTTGGGAATGATGATGCTCCCTGCCGTTTCTTCACGTCTCTGGGCGAGACATGTCTGGTCTCTTTTCTTGCTTTCAAGTTTTTTTGCCGTGATATCAGGGTACCTAGGCTTGCTCTTGTCTTACCATGAAGAATGGCCTTCTGGGCCGTCAATTATTTTAGTTGCAGGGATTATTTACGGCATTTCTCTTATCCTTGCGCCCTTTGGAATCCTCAAACAACAGCAAGGTGCCTTATGAAGCGTTTTCTCGTTTTTCTTCTTTTTTTAGCAACTCCCATCCTTGCAAAACCTCTTGTCGTACAAAATGTTAACATTCTTGAAGACAGTGTGAAGGAAATTGCAGGAGATGAAGTAGAAGTTGCGAAACCTCTTGTTGTAACAAGTTTTAGCATCCTTGGAGACATGGTGAAGGAAATTGCAGGCGATAAAGTAGAAGTGAAAAGCCTTGTAGAACCCAATCAAGATCCCCATGTTTTTGAACCCCGTCCTCAACATGCCAAGGATTTGGCGCGAGCTGATCTCGTGGTTGTCAATGGATTAGGCTTTGAAGGATGGTTGGATCGTCTGATTTCAGCTTCTGGGTTTCAAGGAGACCTTCTTGTTGCAACGACAGGGGTTACCCCTTTAATGCACGCTCATCATCATACGCATCATGCTCACCATGATCACGGTGTTTTTGATCCCCATGCATGGCATAGCCTAAAAAATGCCCCCATTTATATCGATAATATTGTTGAAGGACTCTCTCGGCTTGTGCCAGAAGAAGCGTCCTTCTTTAAAGCCCGTGCCGCGGCCTATAAGAAAGAAGTAGAAGTTCTTGAGGCCCAAACACATGAAGAGCTTGATCACCTGCCAGTTGAATCGAAGAAAGTTCTTACGAACCATGAAGCCTTTGGGTACCTAGGACATGACTTCCAGATTGTTTTTTACTCGCCGCTCGGGATCAGCACAGAATCTGAACCCTCAGCAAAAGCTGTCGCAACGCTTATTGATCGGATTAAAAAAGATAAGATCCAAGCGGTATTTGTTGAAAATATTTCAAATTCGCGGTTGGTTGAGCGGATTGCTGAAGAAACCGGTACGCAAGTGGGAGGAATTCTATATTCTGATGCCCTTGATGTGCCAGGAACGCAGGCTGATACTTATCTTAAAATGATGCGGTTTAATCTCAACTCTCTTGTAAAAGCGATGAGAAAAAACGCCGAGGTAAAGTAGAGTCGTTAGATTCCCTTGTGGCGCAGGGTTCGTTCTTTATCCTTAATCATCTGCTTAATCTTTGTCATACACGCTTGAAATTCTTTGAGCAGTTTGCCTGCTAGCTTGGAAGTAGGCAACTGAGTGATGCGTTGCGGATTCACGTGTTTTCCATTTTGAATAAGCTCAAAATGGAGGTGAGGGCCGGTGGAATTGCCGGTGGTCCCTACGTACCCGATAATCTCACCCTGGTTGACTTTTTTCCCGACCTTAAGATTTTTGGCATAACGGCTTAGATGAGCATAGGCCGTTTTTGTACTGCCAGCATGGCGGATACAAATATAATTTCCGTATCCTCCATGGCGATTGCAACGCTCTACAACACCATCTCCTGCTGCCATAATAGGGGTGCCGCGAGGAGCTGCGAAGTCTACCCCTTTATGCATCTTTGTATACCCACTGATGGGGTGACGGCGGTTTCCAAAACCAGAACTTAATCGCGCGCCATCAATTGGTGTTTTGAGGAGGGCTTTTTTGATTCCCTCGCCCTTATGGGAATAATATCCAGGAACGCCACCTTTGGGCTGGAAACGATAAATTTGATGAGGAGTTCCCTCTATAATAAGCTGGGCATATAAAAGCTCTCCCGGCCTCTCGAGACCGGATTCCTTATCTATATAGGTATCATAAAAGAGGGCAAACTCTGTTCCGGGTTGAATGTCTCGCTGAAAATCAACGTCATAGCTGAAGGCTTTAATCATATCAGCTAGCATTTTCGGAGAGGCTCCCGCTCGCAAAGCATCTGCATACAGGCTGTTGTGAATGACTCCCTTCACAGCCGTATGTTCATGGGTAAGCTGTTTCTTTATTTTGGCCGCTTCAAAGGCCCCTTCACTCCAATAAAGTTTAATCTCGAAATCAAAATCAGGCTGGAAGGAAAGAGATAGAAGATCATATCCCTCAGCAGAAACATCATCACGGTACACGATATAAATTTTTTGATTAACTCTCAGTTCCTTAGGATCAAAAACAAGGGTGATGGCATCTGTGGCATCTTGAGCTTGGGAGGCGGAAATCCCAAGATTATGGAGAACGCTTGCCAGGGTGTCTCCTTCTTCAATCGTCAGGGTTTCGTAATAAGGACCTTTTTGCGCGGGAGTGATAGGCTGAGGCGTTGTGTTGGAAGCAACGCGGGCAGGCTCAACAGAGGGGCTGAGCAAGAAATAAAATGTCACCCCTCCGGCTATAAAAAGACAAGTAATAAGGGCTATAAGCGAGAGTAAACGTAGCTTCATGTCTCCGAAAAATAAGGTGAGGAACTTGCCATAGCTTCACCTTTTTAAGGGGGGGAGTCAACCCTTATTGCACCTTTTTTAGGACTTAAATGGTGTCGCTCAAGCGCTATAAAGGAAAAGAGGGCGCATGAGAGAAGCCAAGTACTCGGTCAATGCCTGCAAGATCCTTAAGGATAAATTGCGTTGAAAATCCACCCTCATGAAAAAGCGTCTCAACATCTTCTTTCTGTCCATATCCGATTTCAAGAGCAACCAGGCCTTGAGGAGAGAGCAGTCGCTTCATCTCATGCCGTATAGCCTTGTAGGCTTCTAAACCATCTTCCCCCCCGAACAGGGCAAGGGGAGGGTCAAAGTGAAGAACATTTTGCTCAAGAATTTCTTTGTCTTTGAGGGGAATATAAGGGGGATTGCTCACAATAATGTCAAAGGACCCTTGAAGTTCCTTCCCCCAATCGCTTTGTATAAATTCTGCGCGGGAGTCCACAGTGTTGAGCGCTGCATTTATGCGTGCTATTTCAAGAGCCTCTAAGCTAAAGTCAGCCCCTACACCCGTGGCGTTTTGGCATTCATGGAGCAAAGAAATTAAGATGCACCCTGTTCCTGTTCCCAGATCAAGAATACGAAGGGGATCTTTTTTATCCTTCATCCATCCCAGAACGCCTTCGATGAGGGTTTCTGTTTCGGGGCGGGGATCAAGGGTAGATGCGTTAAGGTAAAAAGGAAGGCTCCAAAACTCGCGCTTTCCGTGCAGGCGTGAAAGGGGGGTCCCTTTTAATCTCAGGTCTATCCAAATTTGCAAACGCTCTTCTTCTTCTGGAGAAGGGCAATAATGAGGATTAAGAGTACAAAAAGACGTTTCTCGTCCCAAGGCTCCTGCTATAAGCCACTTGCTTTCTTGGGCAGCATTCTTAAAGCCTTTTTGGGCAAGAGAGGTGGTCGTTGTTGTGCACCATTCCGTTAGGGTCATACGCTGCCCTTTGTTTTAGAGGGATACTGGCATTCCTTTGAAACAGGGCAAATCGGGCAGAGGGGAGTGCGTGCCTTGCAGGTGTAACGTCCCAACAGAATAAGCCAATGATGGGCCTTTAAAAGCCAGTGGGGGGATATACGTTTCATAAGACCCTTTTCTACGTCCAGAGGCGTTTTCCCAAAGGCGAGGCCTGTGCGATTGGCGACTCGAAAGATATGCGTATCTACGGCAATGACGGGCTGTTGAAAGGCTGCATTCAAAACGACGTTTGCTGTTTTGCGACCCACTCCAGGAAGAGACTCAAGCTCATCCCGGGTCTCTGGTATCTTCCCTTCAAATGCATCAACTAGTCTCTGGCTGAGAGCTATAATATGGCGTGCTTTTGAATTATAAAGACCAATGGTTTTAATGTATTGTTTGAGCCCATTCTCCCCTAGGGCAAGCATCTCTTGCGGCGTGCTTACCTTCTTAAAAAGGTCTGCGGTGGCTTTGTTCACGCCCTTGTCAGTGGCTTGAGCAGAAAGAACAACGGCGACAAGAAGGGTGAAAGAATTTGTAAACTGCAACTCCCCTTGAGGATCAGGATTAAGAGACTGCAGGATCTCAAAAAAATGCGTGATTTCTTCAGAGGTCATAAGGCGATGGGTGGGAGACATAGATAGCTTTCTTTCGTTGAGTCTAGAGAACTATACTCAAAGTTGATGGGGAGTGAAAGAGATTGAAGGGCTTTTAAAACGAGGTATTTTTTGCCAGAGGGTTGACGCAAGTTTTTTTATGGAATAATTAGAGTTACGTGGTAGAGTGATAAAAAAAAGAAAAGCATATGAACAAGCAAGAATTTCTCAAAAAAATAACCAAGCATCAAGATGTTTTGCAAAAATATGGAATACAGTCTCTTTCCATTTTTGGTCCTTGGGCAGCCAATGACGTGGAAGAAAAAAATTCCATAAATGTTTTGGTTTCTCTTGATTCATCCAGAGAATCTTTTGAGCTGGAGGCTGCGAAGAAAGACTTGGAGAAACTTTTAGGCGTTTCTGTCGACCTTCTCACAAAACATGCGCTACCAGTTTCTTTAAAGGAAAAAATCCTTCACGAAGCTGTCCTCGTGTTTTAAAAGAACAATCACCCGTCCTCGCTACTTCCTATAGTCCCTGTTCAAGAGAACCTCATCTGAGTGTCAGGACCAACAGCCCTTTGAATAAAGCAGAGCTGTTGTTGTTTACTTCTGGATCTTTCTGAGAATTTTCTCTGCTCTTTCAGCGATTTTCCCATTGTTTTATTTGATCCGGGGTGCCGGGTAAAACAGAAAGAAACAGGCGTTCCTCATTTATAGGGGGCTCTGAATGGATGGCAGCTCTTTCAGACCCTACAATGAACACAGCTCCTTGAAGAGGCTCAGCGGTCACGTTTCCTTGTGGATACTTTCCTAAGAAATCAGCAAGAGCTTGCCGATTATAATTATTTTCTCCTGTTCCAGCCTTTAATAAAGTTTCAAAAGGTTCTCGCAATTCGGAAGGAAGTGTGTGGAATAAAGTGTCAAGCCCCCGAAAGCAGGTCCAGATTATGCCTCGTGATTTAAGGGAAGAGAGCTCATGAGCGCGCATTCAAACAGCGCCGTAGCGAGTGAGCTC
>JAGVLE010000011.1 GCA_020049895.1 Alphaproteobacteria bacterium
CAAATGGGCTCAGGCTAAATCCTATAGACGAAAAACCAATTGTTCTATCGATCAACTCTTCCAATCAATATGATCGCTTTATATAGATCAGGCTATACATAACCTGAATTCTGGATAAGAGAATAATTGGCAAACACCAGTTACCCTCTTATCCAAAACTCTGATTAAATAAAAAATTCAGGGGAGTGAGTACGTTTAATGATAGAAAGCTCTTGTGCTGTAAAGCGATCTTCTTAAAAAGCGTAGAAATGCAAAAAACCCCGCCATAGGCAGGGTTTTTTAAAGTACTAATCAGCTTAAAAGCTTATTGAGCAGCTGGTGCTGGCTCTTCAGCTGGTGCTGGTTCTGCAGCTGGTTCTGCATGTACTGGCTCAGCAACAGGCGCTGCTTCATGCTCAGCAGAAGGTGCTGATTCAGGCATTTGTACTTGCTCTGCTGGTGCTTCAGCTGTTTTCTCTTTACAAGCTGTAAGAGCAAGAGCAGAAACGGTAGCAGCTGCGAGAGCCATATAAATTGTATTTTTCATTTTTTTCCTCGTTAGTTAGAGTTCCGGAAACTCTTTGTCATCGTAATTTCTTACCGGATATGGCGCAGACTACCATACAAATTAATACATGGCAATCACTGAAAGGTTATCTTTAAATATCGTTTCTCTTAGCTCCAAAGAGCGTCTTCTGCTCTCAAAATCTTTGTCAAAAGTATTGATATGAAGATTATGTACATGGGAAAGACCTTCCTTAGAAAGAAGGTCCTCAATGTAGAGGGGGAGGTTGAAGAAATGATGGTCTGGTCGAGGAGAAGGATAAAAATAGAGATTATAGGGTTCTCCTATCACATCAGGAAATTCAGGCCCGACCTCATAGTGGTGGTGTTGGATTGTAGGTCCAAGGGTTGCATAAATATGAGCACGATTTGATCCCAGGGCTACCATTGCTTTTATAGTTTCGGAAACAATTCCTGCTTTTGCTCCTTTCCATCCTGCATGGCACGCCCCAATAATGTGAGCCTTAGGGTCATGGAAAAGGATAGGCCCACAATCTGCTGTAAAAACGCCTAAGGGCACTCCTTTAAGGTTTGTGACAAGGGCATCTCCTTTAGGATAATTCTTGCAAGGATCCGTAATGGAAACAACTCGAGTGCTATGCACTTGGGTTAAGGTGACAAGCGGTGACGTGTCTTGTGTAAATTCTGTGATGTTTTCTGTCCAACAAGAATTGAAAAAAGCATGTTTCAGCGAAGGAAATTCTGAGAGAAAAGGGCATTCAGTTTTCATTGTCAAATCCAATAGGCTTTAAAGATATAGGAAAGGTGATCGCAAATGCCTTAAAAAGCAACCCCATTTGTGAGGGATGGGTCAGTCGTGTATAGGCTGCCTCCAAGGGACCTTTTTGACTGGGATTGGCTTTTTTTAATCTTTCTATTCTTTCTTTTATATGAAGGTTTTTTAAAAATGTACCTTGAGGAAGCGGTCCCCAGGCTTTCAGGCC
Source organism: Alphaproteobacteria bacterium (assembly GCA_020049895.1). Taxonomy (GTDB): domain Bacteria; phylum Pseudomonadota; class Alphaproteobacteria; order UBA9655; family UBA9655; genus UBA9655. Next base: position 1,488 of record JAGVLE010000011.1, read on the forward strand.
TTCTTTTAAAACAAGGTCTCTGAGGTGTCCAAAGTTTACATGACAGCTTATATCTGCATCCCCTATATGAGAAAGGGGATCTACAGGGTGCCCCTCAACCAGAGCTTGGAGGGTGTCTCCTCCTCCTTTTTCATATCCATAATCAAGACAAAGGAAGGCTCCCATTTGTTTTTTAAGGCGCTTACAAAGACTCTCTATCAAATTTTTAACAGCGACACTTTCTTCCCATAGTGTCTCTGGTCCTTGGTTTTGGCAAAGGTATTTAAATTGAAAGCATACCTTACCTTCCTTAGCCCCCACACAGCGCTCATATAACTCATTGTTTTTTCGAAAATAATAAGTTGTTGGGAGTGCATCTAAAAACTCATTCGCAACCACAAGGAGGGGAGTGGATGAAGACGGAAGATCTTCAATTTTTTCCAGCCATTTCATAGACGGATGAGAGATGGTTTTTTTCTGAAGGCTTTTCAAGAGGGGACTAAACTCAACTAGATAAACCTCTAGAGCATCATAAAACGCCGGAACCATTTTTGCGATTCTTAAGACATCTGCCATTAATGTCCCCTTGCCAGGGCCTAATTCAACAAGAGAAATTTTTTTAGGACACCCTAATTGCTGATACACATCAAGGAGCCATAGTCCTATAAGCTCTCCAAAAACTTGGTTGACTTCAGGCGCTGTTGTAAAATCTTTTCCTAATGCGATGTGGTTTTGATAATAAGTTTGAAGAGCCTTCTCCATGAATTGACTCTGAGGAAGAGGTCCGCTTTTTTCAATCTCGTCCAGAAACTGAGCTTCAAGCATTCTCATTCCGAAGCAATGCTCTGCTTGTCAAAAAGAGACCAAATCCTATCATGGGAAAAGAGAGAATCTGGCCCATTGTAAGCCCTCCCGCAAGATATCCTAAAAAGACATCCGGTTCTCGAAAACATTCAGAGGCAAACCGTGCGAACCCATATCCACCTAAGAAAATCCCGGTCAGAAGACCACGTCTGTTAGGCCAACGCGTTTGGGTTGCACCAAACGCAAGAAGAAGAAACAATAAAATTCCTTCTGAAAAAGCTTCGTAAAGTTGGCTAGGGTGGCGCGCAAGAGGTCCGCCCTGGGGAAAAATGGTTCCCCAAGAAACGCTCGTTATACGTCCGTAAAGCTCTCCATTAATAAAATTAGCAAGTCTGCCAAAGAAAAGCCCAAGAGGAACTCCACAACAGGCGAGATCGGAAAAAGTGAGAAAATACAATTTATGCTTGCGCGTATAAAGAGCCGTTGCGAGCACAACGCCTAGGATTCCGCCATGGAAAGACATCCCCCCCTTCCATACCTGAAAAATTTCAAGGGGATAGGCCATATATTTAGAAGGGTTATAGAACAGCACATATCCTAATCTTCCTCCCGCAACAACTCCAATGACAGCCCACATCAAGTAATCATCTACAAGTTTACGGGTGATGAGAGGAAAGTTTTTGGTTAGCCATAGGCTATATTTCCACCATCCCAAAAGCCCGACCATATAGGCAATGCCATACCAATACACAGTTAACGGGCCAATTTGAAAAGCGACAGGGTTTATATGAGGGAAGGGCATGAAAAGTTCCTCTAAAGCATAAGAAAGAAGGTGAGTAAGATATTAACTTATACAAGAGCGTTAATAAAGTCTCATATCTCCTGAACCCGCATACACGCCGGAATTCTGCTTGACTTTAATTAGCAGGTTCCTTACGGTTTTGAGTAATGAAATTACTTACTATTAAGAATTTATATGTCGGCTTGTAACTCTTATCCTTTGGCTTCAGGCCTTTTTCTTAAGCTCCTTCTCCGCTAAGGCGGAGCATCATCTATTCTTTTTTTCATTAAAATCAGTTAATTAAAAGTTAGATCTCATAAAGGAGAGAGAAATGAAAAAATCACGAATGATTGCATGGACTGTGTGGCTGATTGCCAGCATCTTCTATGCTTACCAATACATTTTAAGAGTTATGCCAAACATTATGATGGATGATATTATCCATCAATTTCATATAGATGCCGCTATGTTTGGTCAATTTTCAGGAGTTTATTATATTGGATACTCTCTTGTACACCTTCCCATTGGGATTATGTTGGATCGATATGGACCAAAGAAGGTTCTTACAGGATGTATCCTTTTAACGGTCATTGGGTTGCTTCCTATACTCCTTGCAGAGAATTGGGCGTATCCTATTCTCGGGCGAGCTATTATAGGAGTCGGGTCCTCTGCCGCTATTTTAGGAGCTTTCAAAATCATTCGCCTTACGTTTAGAGAGCAGCATTTTACGCGCATGCTGTCCCTCACCGTTACTATTGGGCTCATTGGAGGCATATATGGGGGAGGTCCTCTTAATTATATGTGTGAACAGTGGGGATATAGGAGCGTCATTCAGATTTTTATGGGTGTGGGAATCTGCCTTGCCACCATTACTTACTTGTTGTTGCCTAAAGAAAAAGAACATACACCTCTTAAGATAAGAGCTGGCATAAAGCAGGTTTTCACCAATTCAAAAGTGTTGGTGATCTGTTTTTCTGCAGGGCTTATGGTGGGGCCTATGGAAGGATTTGCAGATGTATGGGCCTCTGAGTTTTTAAAGAAAGTCTATCATTTTGATGTCAATATAGCAGGGTACTTGCCGTCTATGATCTTCTTAGGGATGTGCTTTGGGGCGCCAGTCTTAGGTCTTCTTGCTGAAAAAACAGGAAGATACCTTGGTGTTATTATTGGAGCGGGCCTTGTGATGATCAGCGTGTTTGTTGCCCTTCTATTAGGATACTTTACTATTAGTGGCATGACATTTGCGTTTATCCTTGTTGGCGTGTGTTGTGCGTACCAAATTTTGGCGATCTATAAGGCGTCTACATATGTTCCCGAGAATTTGGCAGGGCTTACAACAGCTGTTGCCAACATGATTATCATGAGCTTTGGATATGCTTTCCATACGATTATCGGAGTTGTTGTAAGTGCCTATGGTGGGATCGCAGAGGCAAATGCTTTCCTCTATGGGATCAGTGTTATTCCTTTGGCACTAGGGGCTGGCGTTCTGGGCTTTTTGATCGTGGCTGCTTCAAAACAACAAAGCGCGTAATTCATACAGAGGCCACTCGCAAGGGGGCCTCTGTCCTTTCTCTCTAAGCCTATAAAAGGCCCTTCTTTTTCTTTATCTTACCTATTCTCAGCTATCTTTTTTAGGAGCTTAGTGTATTTCTGTCCATGATTTATCTGGATCACTATCCACCCAACACTCTGTTCCATTACAACAGATACCGACGGCGCAGCTGGTACCACCACTCGAATATACGTCTGAACTTCCCTGTTCCCCCCCCTCTTTTCCCCTTGAGAGTCTTAATCACGGGTTCCTTGAGATGATTATCAGAGTTCCTCTCAGCAGAAGCAGTGGTGAGCAACTGTCCGTGCCATATGCAAAAACTTATAAGTAATAGTTGAAGAGGTTTTTTTTGCATTTTAAGTTTTCCTTTCCTCTTTGTTTGATGTGATTTCCCCCTCAGTTTAGACACGAGGAGAGCGGATTTTGACCTTATCTATGATGAACAATAAATGTTAATATTTTTATAAAATGCAAATAATTCTTTGCCGATAGTTCAGAGGTTTTTCTTCTCTTGTTAGGAGGAAACGCCGACCTCCGGCTTTCTAATTTACAATAATAAATAAAGTAAAATTAATTGTTTTTTAACAAAAAAAATAGTAAAATTAGTAGTAAATGTGAGTTTATTGTTCTTAAGGTGTTTGTTTTGTTGATAAATAATAATTTAATAATATATGTTTTTCATGCGATTTGTTTTATTTTTCTAATAGAGCTCCCTGCAGTGCATTCTATGGAAGTTGCCCATTCGTTAGATTCACTTACATTTATGGGGCCTCTTAAGCATCAGCAATATAGAGATCCTCATTTTATGAGGGATAAATGCACTCCTGAATCTCACAACTCTATGGTCCCTCAATCTGTGGATAGAGAGCGTGTGCCGAAAATTCTAGGAACTTCCACGGTACCCTTAATAGCGAAAGAGCGCCCTCCTTTATCGGCAATGATAGAAAATACGAAAAAACAATTAAATTCCTATAAGCAATGGGGGGAGTTGTTTGAGGTCGACTTAGATAAAAAAACAGGAGCTTCTTCTTTAGTAAACAATTTCGTTGAAGGTAGAGAAATTAAAGAGGGACGTGGGTACTTACAGGAAATAATATCAGATCTAGAGGAAAACAATCCTTTTAAAAGGAATATAGATGACGCTACGAAAAGACAACAAAATTCCGAGCGAAGAGAGCGCCTTTTGTCTCAAAATAATAGAGGGGACTTTGCCAGACATCTCGAGCTAAGAGATCGCTTCTTTACTGGAACCAATAATAAAGTCGATGAACACGTTGAGTCTCTGGATAAAAAAGGTGAAGAAAATACCTTAAAAACAACAAATAAAAGCGTTGAAGACTCCAGTTTCGAATTTTTAGAGGACGTTGAAGGGTCTGAACATGATGAATCACTCCTGAATTTGATGAAGAGAAATTTATTTAATGTTTCTGCCTATTTAAGCGAGGAAGCTTCTTTTAATGAAATCAACCCTGGTCTTCAAGAAGCCTGGAAAGCCCTGGGTGAACACCTTAAGGATAATAAGGACATTTATCTTAATGAAACAAGTCTCTTATGCCAGAAATTCTGTAATCTTCTAAAGAAAGCTTATGAAGCTGGTCCTGGTGAGTTTTGAGAATACGAAGATCTCTCATAATATTTGTTGCGACGTAAAAAGCGTCAATTCGTGCAGCGCGCCTTTTTCTTGCACTCATTGCGTTAAACTTGCTATCTTCACATTACAATCATTGAAAAAAGGAAAGTGATGGCCACTCCGAGTCAGGTCATAAATATTCCTCTCCAAGGAAGTTTGGAGGCCTATACCCCTGTTCTTGTGTTTATAGGGGTTGCTTTTGGTATTTCTCTGTTTCTTCTTTTGCTCTCTTGGCTTCGCGGGCCGAAACGCCCAAATGAGGCCAAGCTCTCTGCCTATGAATGTGGATTTGAGCCTTTTGGGGACGCACGCCTTAAGTTTGATGTTCGCTTTTACCTCGTGGCTATTCTCTTTATCATTTTTGATTTAGAAATCGCCTTTCTCTTCCCTTGGGCTCTCACCCTTCGCGAGATTGGACTGGCTGGCTTTTTTTCTATGATGGTTTTCTTGGCTGTCTTAGGGTTAGGCTTTGTCTATGAATGGAGAAAAGGGGCCTTAGAGTGGGAATAAAAAAAGAAGCTTCCCCGGGGCATACCTTTACGCCGATTCCTGAAGGCGTAGATCCAGATGTTTTACTTGAAACGTTGGGTCAAGAGGTGAGTCAAAGAGGGTTTATTTTAGGAAAGCTTGATGACGTGGCCGCATGGGCTCAAGCAGGGTCTCTTTGGCCCCTTACTTTTGGATTAGCTTGTTGTGCTGTGGAAATGATGCAAACGGCTGCGGCCCGGTACGATCTGGATCGCTTTGGTGTTGTCTTTCGCCCAAGTCCTCGACAAGCAGACCTGATGATTGTGGCAGGCACCTTATGTAATAAAATGGCTCCAGCTCTGCGCAAAGTCTATGATCAAATGGCAGAGCCTCGATATGTTATTTCCATGGGCTCTTGTGCCAATGGGGGTGGGTATTACCATTACTCTTATTCAGTGACCCGTGGGTGTGATCGAATTGTTCCGGTTGATATTTATGTGCCGGGATGCCCCCCCACTGCAGAAGCTTTGCTATATGGAATTTTACAGCTCCAGAGAAAAATCAAACGACAGAAAATCTTTGAACGATGACGGATTTGCTGACTTCTTTTATTGCTCAACTGGAAGCAGAAATAGGCCAAGACCTCATTGCCTTAAAAAATGGGGGAAAAGAGCCTGTTCTCGTTGTTGAGCGGGCTTCTCTCCCGCGCGTTCTCACGCGTCTGAGAGATGCAGAAGGGTTGAAATTCACGCAGCTTATGGATATTTGTGGCGTGGATTATTTAGGTCGGGATATAAGATTCGAGGTTGTCTATCACCTTCTCAGCATTCCCCATAACTTGCGCCTTTGCGTAAAAGTTGAGGTAGAGGAAGGGGTTCCTGTTCCCTCCATCGTTTCTGTTTATAGTAATGCGAATTGGTTAGAACGAGAGATTTTTGATCTCTTTGGAATCCCTTTTGATGATCATCCTGATCTCAGACGTATCCTTACCGACTATGGCTTTGAGGGGCATCCTCTCCGAAAGGATTTTCCCCTGACGGGATATGTAGAAGTCCGGTACGATGAGGACAAAAAGCGCGTTGTTTATGAGCCTGTTAATCTTCCCCAAGCCTTTCGAACGTTTGATTTTGAAAGCCCATGGATGGGAATGGATACAGCTGTTGCTCAGGCAAAAGGAAATAAGTCATGACGCCGAAGTCGTCTCCTCAAACCTTCACAGTGAACTTTGGGCCCCAGCATCCCGCCGCCCATGGAGTCTTACGCCTTATCCTTGAAATGGATGGGGAGGTGGTGGAACGTGCTGATCCTCATATTGGCCTGCTGCACCGCGGTACAGAAAAATTGATTGAATATAAGACATACCTTCAAGCCATTCCTTATTTTGATCGGTTAGATTACGTGTCTCCGATGTGCCAAGAGCATGCTTTTGCTTTAGCTGTTGAAAAATTATTGGGGCTTGAAATTCCTCTGCGGGCTAAATATATCCGCGTTCTCTTTTCAGAGATCACGCGTCTTTTGAATCACCTTCTTAACATCACCACGATGGCGTTGGATGTGGGGGCGATGACGCCTTTGCTGTGGGGATTTGAAGAGCGGGAAATTCTAATGGGTTTTTATGAGCGTGTATCTGGAGCACGCATGCATGCGGCCTATTTTCGCCCTGGCGGAGTTCACAAAGACCTGCCTGAAGGTTTGACAGACGATATTGCAGCGTTTGCAGAGCGGTTCCCCCAGGTCATTGATGATATTGAAAATCTTCTCACAGAAAATCGTATTTTTAAGCAACGTACGGTGGACATAGGCATTGTCACAACAGACCAGGCTCTCGATTGGGGGTTTAGTGGTCCTGTGCTCCGGGCATCAAACGTTGAGTGGGATTTACGTAAGACTCAACCCTATGAGGTTTACGATCAAATGGACTTCCTCATTCCTGTAGCAAAAAATGGAGATTGTTATGACCGCTATTTGGTGCGTATGGAAGAAATGCGCCAGAGTGTGCGGATTATAAAGCAATGCCTTGAAAAACTCCCTGAAGGCCCCATCAAAGTGCAAAATCACACTGTAAGCCCTCCCTCTCGAGAAGAGATGAAGACCTCTATGGAAGCCATGATTCATCACTTTAAGCTCTATACGGAAGGGTATCATGTCCCTGCGGGGGAAACCTATACAGCTGTTGAAGCTCCTAAGGGAGAGTTCGGGGTATACCTTATCTCAGACGGCAGTAACCGCCCGTATCGCTGCAAGATCCGTGCTCCCGGATTTGCCTTTCTCCAAGCCCTCGATATGATGGCAAAAGGGCATATGCTTGCAGATGTTCCCAGTATTATTGGGTCTTTAGATATCGTCTTTGGCGAAATTGATCGATAACGTATTGATCTTTTTATCTTTACAAAAAAAGAAAAACAGCCTATCATGACTATATAATATGACCATGAGGGAAAAATGAAGACCATTTCAGCAGGTGACTTTAAGGCACATTGTTTAAAGTTAATGGATCAAGTGGCTAAGTCACATGAAGCGCTTATCGTCACAAAAAGGGGGGTCCCCGTTGTCAAAATGGTTCCTATGGAAGAAACACAAGCTGATCCCTTTGGTTTGATGAGAGAGTCCGTTAAGGTCAGGGGTGATCTTTCTTCATACGAGCTTTCTGAAATTTGGGAAGCGAATGAAAAGTGACAAAAGATCTTCTCTTAGATACCCATGCTCTTATCTGGCTTATCAATGGGGATGAAACTCTTTCTATTGAAACGAGAGAGCTTGTTAAAAATATTTGCAAACAAAACTGCCTTTTAGTAGCGTCTATTTCGGTATGGGAGATGGGAATGCTCCAATCCAAAGGCAAAATCTCTCTTACTTATCCTCTGCAGCACTGGATTAAGAAAATCGATTCATTGCCTTATATAAAATTGATCCCTCTCACTGCCGATATTGCAATAGAAAGCTGTAGCTTACCGGGAGATTTTCATGGCGATCCTGCCGATAGAATGATTGTTGCCACTGCTAGGATTCTTAATGTCCCTCTTATGACACGCGACAAAAAAATTGAAGGTTATGGGCAAAAGGGATATGCCGAAATAGTTGTCTGCTAAGCGCCCCCGTGCGTTGACCCACAGGTGTCGCATTTTAAAGATGATCCATTGCTTGCAAGTGTAAGGTTTCCACAGTCTGTGCAGACATCACCTGTATATCCTTTTAAGCGCGATTGGGCGCGACGATCATCCATCTCACTAATCGTTACGGATCCGACCATAGGAATAGAGGTTTCTGTTCCAGTGGCCTCATGGAGAAAGTAAGTCGTTTGATCGTGATTAGCAGCCGAAACTACGAATAGATTGTTTCGCACATACCCATTACTGGTGAGGCTGTTGACAGCATCTTTATTCTCGGCGCTCTTTTTGACAAGAGTTCCTTTTTCTGCATCCCCACGACCGATCGTGTCAGGTTGCAAATCTCCAGGTTCTACATGGGCCAAGTCTGTTCGTCCAAGGTACGAAATAGCAAGTTCTCGGAAAATATAATCAAGGATAGAGGTGGCCATTTTAATGGTATCATTGCCGGCCACAGGACCTGAGGGATCAAAACGTGTGAAGACAAAAGCATCGACATATTCTTCAAGAGGAACTCCATATTGAAGGCCGATTGAAATCGCCATGGCAAAGTTATGCATCAAACTGCGGAAGGACGCCCCTTCTTTGTGCATATCAATGAAAATTTCACCAAGATTGCCGTCATCATATTCGCCAGTACGCAGGTAAACTTTGTGCCCGCCCACGACAGCCTTTTGGGTATAGCCCTTACGACGATTCGGGAGTTTTTCACGGGTAGCTTGATGAACGAATTTTTCCACAATTTTCTCCACGATTTTTTCTGTGACAATTTTAGTTTTTTCTTGGGTAGGAAGAGTAGTATGCATGATAGTGCCTTTTGTTTCTGTAGGTGAAGTGAGGATAGTTTGAGCATTACGGTATCCATGCTTTTTCCCAAGTTCTAGAGCTTGGTCCCAGGCTTTTTGGGTAGCTTTTATAAGCAGAGGAGAAGGACAGTCCTCAGTCACAAAGGGAATAAGGGCAACCTGTAGATCTTCATCTTCCCTTGTTTTCCCATAGGCTGCATGGCGATGGTTACGCATAACCCGCAACATATCTTTTTCATTAAGCTTATAATGACTAAAAGCCCCTAATTGAGCCGCCATTTCGGCAGAGGTTGCATAAGAAACACCTGTCATAAGAGCTGTAATGCCTTCTGCAATTGAGCGGCCTTCCTTGCTGTCATGTGGAATTCCAGAGGCCAACAAAAGTCCGCCGATGTTGGCATAACTTAATCCTAAGGTGCGGAATTCATAAGAATTTTCTGCAATTTTCTGAGAGGGATATTGGGCCATCATGACCGAAAGTTCGAGAGTAAGAGTCCACAAACGTGTTGCATGCTCAAAGGCAGGAACGTCAAACTGAAGGTCTCCCGCTTTCTTTTTTTTATTTTCAGGGGCCCTAAACGCGACTAAGTTCAAAGCAGCGAGGTTGCAGGGGGCATCATCCAAAAACATATATTCAGAGCAAGTATGGAGCTGAGGGCGCTCATAGGAAGAGTCGGACAGCTTAACAGCCCCTGTTTTGTTTTCGACATAATAGTGTCCCTGGGCCGGTCCATTAATACCATAGGCCCAGTAAAGTCCTGTATTAAGCCACTGGGAAGAATGAGGGGAACAGAGTTGTCCGCACAACATGTACCGCATGTCATCATAGTAAGCGCGAGCATCTTCCTCGGTATCAAAATACCCTTCTTTCCATCCCCAATAGGTCCAGCAGCCCGCCATACGATCGAACACTTGTCTAGCCGTCAGCTCGCTGCCATAACGCTCTTTTTTAGAGAGATTAGACAGCGCTTTCTCATCCACCTCTTGGCGCCAAAGCCATGAAGGAACACCTTCTTCTTTGACGTCTCGTAATGCCTTTGGGATGCTTGTCTTTTGGAAATATTCTTTGGCGAGCATGTCGCATGCGACTTGGGACCAGGTAGTAGGAACTTCTATCCCTTCCAGAAGAAAGGCCGTGGATCCATCAGGATTTCGTATTTCGCTAGTTGTTGTACGGAATTCAAAAGAGGCATAAGGGTCGTTGTTTTTTTTTGTAAAATAGCGAGATATCTTCATGAAAGGGGCTTTCTTTTTTTTATAAGACGGGATGTTAACAATAGGACAACTATAGGCCGTTTTAATGTCTCGTCAATCAGCTTTTTAAGCTTGACAACCCTAACCCTTTGAAAGAGTGGACAGATGATTTTTTGGGTGGCATGATGCTTGAAAATAGGGGATTTAGAGATGTTGTGGATACGGCTTCTAACTTGGTTCAAGGGAGGATATGTGGGCCAAGATTCTGGAGGGAACAAGTATTATCGCCAGAAAGGGTCTGCGAGCCTTAAAGAGCGACGATGGGTTGTTTACAAGGGGATCCCTGAAGCCTCCAAAGTTCCTCCTGAATGGCATGGCTGGCTTCATCATACCTGTGAGCAGCCCCTTTGCTCAGAATCCCTTAAAAGGTGGCCGTGGGAAAAAAATCATCTTCCCAATCTTACAGGAACACCCTATGCTTATTTTCCTACTGAACAGAATGACAAAGCAAGAAATTATAAGGCGTGGACGCCGTCTAAAGGAAAAAAATGAAAACAAATTTACTTGAAGTCGTCATGGGAGCAGTCGTCTTAATAGCCTGCGCCGTCTTTGCTGCCTTTGTTTATACCACCAGCTGTTGGCGCTCTACCGAGGGTTATGAAGTCACCGCAAAATTTCAGCGTATAGATGGCTTACGACCTGGGAGTGACGTTCGTATTGGAGGCGTTAAGGTTGGAAATATAAAAATGATCCGTCTAGACCCCAAGACTTACCTTGCTGTTGTCCATGTCTCTCTTCCCCATCATATCAAGCTGCCTCAAGATACAGCAGCTGAAGTTGCAAGTGAAGGATTGCTGGGAGGTAAATTTTTGGCCCTTTTGCCTGGCGGAGAAGAAATTCTTATTGAACCAGGTGGTGAGATTCAGCACACTCAATCTTCCGTAAGCCTAGAGGCTCTCATTGGTCAATTCATGTTTAATTCAACGCAGGAAAAGAAGTAATTGGTATCCTCCGTTGTCAGTGGACGCGAGAAAGAAAGGAACGCCTTATTGCGACGAGACTTTACGATGGAAAGATTTAGCCAGTATGTGAGATCCTGGTATAAAAAGCTCTTTATTTCGGACATTTCTCTAGCCCGGATGTGCAAAGGCCTCGGGGTTATGACGGGTCTCATATTCCTCGCGCTCTCTCCCCTTAAAGCCCAGGATTTTGAAGGTATTTTAAAAGAATTTACGGGCTCTGAGTCTGATCAAATAGAAAGCGAAGTGGCCGAAAAAAAACCAGAAACCAAGCCTCTTGGCCCTTCTTCCAATGATATTATGTCAACTCTTGAGGTGGATGATTTTGCCCCCCCAGAAAACGTAAAAACCAACGGGGTTGTTCTGCAAGGCCTTGATAAAACAACAGCGCGTGTTTTTATCCTGGAAGCTCCGCTTGATAAACAAATTGAGTTTGGCACCTTGAGAGTAACCGTTCACAGATGCGAAAAAGCTCCTGCGGAAAGCCATCAAGAATCCATAGCGTTTGTGACTATTATGGAAGCTAAACCGAATTGTCCTGTACAAAAGCTTTTTTCTGGCTGGATGTTTGCTTCCAGTCCCGCCTTGTCTGCTCTTGACCACCCGCTTTATGATGTGTGGATCAAAGAATGTAAAAATATAAAGAAGAAATAGCTACCTTACAGTGCCTTCAACGCATACAACGTTTCAAGCGCTTCCTTCGGAGAAAGGGTGTCTGGATCTAGTTGCGCCACTGCTTTTTCAAGAGGAGTTGGGACTGTAAATGATTCCTCAAAAAGGGGTAAGGGCAAAACAGTCAACGTAGGTTTTGGTTTTGTATCTTCTAAGGTTTTTAAAACCTCTTCCGCGCGTCTAATGACGGTTGGAGGGAGTCCAGCTAATTTGGCGACATGAATACCGTAAGATTTATCTGCTGTCCCTTTTGCAATTTCGTGGAGAAACACAATCTGATCCTCCCATTCGCGAATTTTTACAGTGTAACAACTGACTTCAGGAAAGGATGCCTCTAGGGATGTCAGTTCATGATAGTGGGTAGCAAAAAGCGCTCGACAGCGATTCACGTGTACCAGCTGCTCTACACACGCCCATGCTAAGGAAAGCCCATCAAAAGTCGCCGTACCTCGTCCAATTTCATCTAAAATCACAAAACTTCGCAGAGTAGCCTGATTCAAGATTGTAGCCGTTTCCGTCATTTCCACCATAAAGGTAGAGCGCCCGCGAGCTAGGTCATCGGAAGCTCCTACCCGGCTAAAAATGCGATCAATGCGGCCGATGTGAGCATGCTTTGCTGGCACATACATGCCCATATGAGCCATGAGGGCAATCAAGGCATTTTGCCGTAGATAAGTACTTTTCCCTGCCATATTAGGCCCTGTAAGGAGCCACAGGCCTTTTAAAGCGCACGTATTAGGGATGAAGGGAGTTCCAGGAGGAAGTAATGCCTCCACCACAGGATGGCGGCCGTCTTCAATCTCAAAAGCAAGAGAGTCATCAATCAGAGGGCGTGTATATCCTTTTTCAAGGGCTAAGAAAGAGTGGCTTGAGAAAACATCAAGAGTCGCTAAGGCGTGAGCTGTTTGTACAATATCCGGTGTTCTTTTTGTGATCTCTTCCACTAAATCTTGAAAGAGCCTCATTTCTAGGGCAGAGGATTGCTCCAAGGCACTCGCGATTTTCTTCTCCAGTTCAACCAATTCTGCAGTTGTAAACCGCATCGCATTTATCATGGTTTGGCGATGGATAAATTGCGGGCCAAGTTTATCCTTGTGCACGCTTGTGACTTCAATGTGATACCCGACGATATTATTATGTTTTATTTTTAGGGTGGATACTCCCGTTTCCCGACTATACTTTTGCTGGAGGGCCTCTAATGCCTCTTTGCTGTTATTCCGGAGGGCCAAAAGCTCATCCAATGGAGGATGGTATCCGGGGCGGATGAATCCTCCGTCTCGCGCTAAATGAGGAAGATCATCATTGAGAGCTCGACACAGGCGGTCCGTAAGCTCTTTATAATATCCAAGACGTTTCAGCAGAGCGGCTAGGGGTGGGGGGAAATCATGGACATCGAAAATTTTTTGGATATCTGGAAGCAAGGAAAGCCCACGATTGAGAGCCGCCAAATCTCGCGGTCCTCCTCGTCCCCAGGTAAGACGAGAGAGAGGGCGTTCAAGATCGGGACATGTCTTCAAAACCGCCCGCAAAGCCGTTAAGAGAGGTGGTTTTTCATAAAGAAAATCCACACAAGTCAGACGCTTTTGTAGAGCAGCAAGATCTGTCAGAGGAGAGCTGAGGTGATGAGAGAGAAGGCGCGTGCCCATGGGTGTTGCAGTATGATCAATGACTCCTAGCAGGCTGCCTATTTTTTCGCCTGAAAGAGAGCGATGAAGTTCCAAGTTCCAACGCGTTGCTGCATCTAGCTCTAGCCTCCCCCCTTCTTTCAAGCGTTTTGGTGGCTTCAGGGAGGGAACTTCCCGCTTTTGTGTGAGGCGAATATAGTCCACCAAAGCTCCGCAAGCGGCAATTTCTTGAGGCTTAAAATCTCCAAAAGATTCCAGCGTTTCGACCCCATAAAGTTCCTTTAACCGCTCAAGTCCATTCTGCCTATCAAAACGGCTGCTTGGCAGAGGCGTTAGACGTTTCTTAAGTTCTTGAAAAAGCTCATAAAGTTCAGGTGTTTGAAGGAAAGGATCAGGCAGCAAAATTTCCCCTGGGCGTAAGCGTGCAAGAACCGTTTCAAGAAGGGGAAGCGGGGCGGATTCTACTAAAAAATCGCCTGTTGAAATATCAATGGAAGCAATCCCAATAGCTTTATCTTTTCCAGGAACAAGAGCGGTTAAAAAATTATTTTGACCAGCGTCTAGTAAGCTTTCTTCTGTTAAGGTCCCTGGCGTAAGGACGCGGACGACATCTCGTCCCAAAGGACCTTTGGTTTGTCGGTCAGAAGCTCCCTCCAGTTGCTCACAAAGAGCGACACGAAAGCCTTGGCGAATGAGCCGTGCTAAATAATGGTCACAGCGGTGGGCGGGGACGCCGCACATAGGGATATCATCCCCTTCTTTAGCTTTCCCTCGGCGGGTTAAGGTAATATCGAGAGCCTTGGCGGCGATCAAAGCATCCTCATAAAACAGCTCGTAAAAATCTCCCAATCGATAAAACAGCAGACAACCTGGGTATTGAGATTTAATCTCTAAATACTGGGTCATCATAGGGGTTTGCGATGAAGATGAGGGAGATACTTGCATAGTGTTACATTATGAAAATCAGGTGATTTTGTCACGGAGAAAAGAGTTTCTCTTGTTAATCCTTTTTTAACCACTCCTATGCATGATGATAAGGAAAAAGAGGAATCATTTATGACAAAAAATATACTTTGGACAGTGCTCGTTTTAGGCGCTTTAGGAATTAACATAAGCTACGCACAATTTTCCCCTTCCTGCAGCACCCCTGATGGAACGTGGAAAGAAGATTGTAGTTTGCGTCATACTCTCACGCAAGATGGCAAAGGATGTACCTTCATTGCTAGCTGTGATGGAAAGGAAACCAGTTATACATGGCCCTTATCAGGTGGATCTCCTTTGATAGACTATACGAGTGGGGCGTTGGTTAACCAGAATGAGAAAAAGTCCTGCGCCGCTTAATTTAGCATCGCGTCATTCCCCTTCTCTGTCCGTCTGGCTGCGGTAGAGGGGCTATGGTTATACGATTAAGCTCAAAAGAAAATATCCTTTTAAGAAAAAGAATTTTCTATTAGTGTTTGAAAAAACAATAGCAATATCGTGGAATCAATGTTCCGGAATTATCAATGAAAAAAGCATTCACGCGCTTTGTCCTCACCAGTTTAATGCTTCTTTTCTCACCTATTGCCTGGGCAAATTCTCCGCAGCCTTGGCAAATTTATTTTCAAGCCCCGGCGACGCCGATAATGGAGCAGCTTTATGATTTCCATACCTTCTTGCTTGTCATAGAGGGAATGATTGTTCTGCTTGTTGTAGTTTTGATTGGATTTGTAACCATTCGCTTCCGTGCCTCGCGGAACCCTATTCCTTCCAGAGTTGCCCACAACACTTGGCTGGAAATCATTTGGACGCTTCTTCCTGTGCTTATTCTTATTGTTATTGCGGTTCCTTCCTTTAAGCTTCTTTATGTGATGGATGTGACGCCCAAGGCTGAACTCACCCTTAAAGCTACAGGCAGCCAATGGTATTGGACATATGACTATCCAGATTTAGAGATTCATTTTGATAGTCACATCGTGCCAGAAGACAAACTCAAGCCCGGTCAGTTGCGGCTTTTTGAGGTAGATCATCGTGTTGTGGTTCCAACGCATACGACGATTCGCCTTTTAACAACCTCAACAGATGTCATACACAGCTGGGCCGTTCCGGCCTTTGGCGTTAAAAAAGACAGCATCCCTGGCCGCTTGAACGAGACATGGTTTCGCATTCAAAGAGAGGGCGTTTACTACGGACAATGTTCTGAATTGTGCGGTGTTAACCATGGATTTATGCCCATTGTTGTCGAAGCCGTTTCTAAAGAAAACTTTGACAAATGGGTGGCCTCTCAACGTCAAAAAACAAATTAATCATAGCTCTCGCTAAAAAGAAGATTTATATCCAAACATTGAGGGGGAGTGTAATGCCTGTTAACTTTTTACCTAAAAAAAGCCTTTTAGTTCTCCAGTTCTGCTTGGAGTTCTGGGACGAGAGCCGGGCCATTATCAACTACCAAGTCAAATGTGGGAACAAGAAAATCTTGAATTTGAAAGACAGGAAGTTGAAAGACAGAAGGTTCAAATGTAGATCGCGTGCGCCAACCTCCATTTCTATACGCTCCAATCTTATTGGGATCTAGTTTAGGAATAAGGCGTTGTATATGTTCTAAAAAATTAGGATGAATAGTGTGTCCAGATGAGGCACAGATTTGCGCTAGCTGACCAAGAGGGCCATTATCATTAAATAATAAAGTTAAAGAAGGACGGCCTGGTAGCTTTTTCTTTGGGAGCTGCTTATAAAAATTAATTATCGTCCTCAGAGACTTTATATCTTTTGCAAAGTCGCTTTCAAAAGCAATTCTTGCTTGCTTTTCTGTTGGCGTAAGAAAGTAAGTGTTTGATCCCAAACTTCTAAAACGTCCCTCAATTTCCCGAGATTTAATAGTCAATAGCGATAAATTATCAGCGATTGATTTTAGGTGTTCAAGGGCTGCGTATCTATGACGTGTTAAATTATAGGGTGCTCTTGAGACTTCCCCTAATCCCATGTAATCTTCAGTTGGTAAAAAACAAAGAATATGAAGGAGCATATCTCCTGGCAGGTCACTCAAAGCAAGGGGCTTTGTCAAAGGTGCTGTTGGTTCTCCGGATTCTTCCCCTTTCATAGGCTCCTTAGGTAAGCCTTTTTCGAATTTCGGAGCTCTACCCCAAATTATTTCAAATTTATTTTTCCAAAAATCGCCTGATGCTAACTTCCTTGTAGAATGATCTTCAAAGTCAAACTTTATTACATTAATCGGCGAGTTTTTTAGTAAACCTATTAAATATTTTCTCTCACCTTTTGGAGGCCATGAGCTTTCACTGTCTTCACTTATAAGAGAAAGTCTTTCTAAAAGATTGAGTAACTTATGCGGATCCGGCGGTGGTGGGCCTCCCCCAGCGCCCATAGATGTGTAGTTCCTTGAAAAAGAGATAGTAGAGCTATCAAAAAAAGTGTTTGAATCGTAGAATTGGGTACCTTCTAGGGTTCTAGACAATGATTTAAAACTGTCTAGGTCAACAGATGAGGATGAAGAAAAAATATCACTATCACTATTCAAAGAGGTGTTATATCTACGTATAATACTACTCTGAGGAATTTTTCTCTCTTCTTGCTCTGAATCGTCCTCAACCATGGCGAAGCTGGCGCTTGCTCCTAAAAAATAGACCAAAGAAGCTATAATTCTTAAATAATTCATTGTTTATATGCTCTTGTAAAATACAAATAATATTAACAACTAATTTATAGTTATTAATAAAGCTTTTTTCAAGTGTATTGTGTTTTAAATTTATAGCAGAATAGATTATTCCAGGCTTACCTGGGTTCTAGTAAGGAATCATGACAAGGGCCTTTAATCCCCCGTGCTCTGAAGCAGACAGAGAAATTTCTCCACCATGGCCATGGGCAATGTCACGCGCAATGCTGAGGCCAAGGCCCACCCCACCTGTAGCAATATTACGGGAAGAATCGAGGCGAAAGAAGGGTTTGAAAACCTCTTCCCTCTTCCCTTCTGGGATACCAGGACCATCATCTTCAATACTTATAAAGAGAGAGTCGTTATCGGTATGACTACCAATCCAAACCTGCTTCCCATACCGGGTCGCATTATTGATGAGATTCATTAGGCAACGTTTTAGAGCTTGAGGTTTAACATTAAAAAGGGGGAGGTTGGTTGGAGAGTAGTGAACGGGAACACGAGGATCGGCGCGTCCCTCAATAGCGTCTAAGAGAAGGGAATTGATATCGATCTCGCTTGCTTCCTCAGGGCCTTCTCCTCTGGCAAAAGTCAGGTAGCCCTCAAGCATTTTACTCATTTCTTCTACATCTTTTTGGAGCCCTACAATCTCTTGAGAAAGGGGCATCATAGTTAGCTGAAGGCGCATGCGTGTCAGCGGAGTTCGTAGATCGTGGGAGACTCCTGCCAACATGGTTGCTCGTTGAGTTAATTGTCGTTGGAGACGCTCTCTCATCTCTATAAACGCATGGGTGAGTTTGCGAATCTCAATCGATCCCTCAGGTTTCAAGGGAGGGAAAGAACGACCCTTACCAAATCGGTCAGCGGCAATAGCGAGGCGACGCAAGGGTTTAATTTGATTGTGCAGGAAAACGACAGCAATGAAAAGAAAGACAGCGGACGTAAAGGCTACCCATGCAACAAACAGAAAAGCACCGCGGCTACAAAACCGGCTGAGGGGGGTCTCAAATTTCAAGATGCCATCTTTAACAGCCGTTTCAATAAAGATTTCGCGCTGCTGAATAGTGAATGTGTAGGGGCCAAAAATTTGCTCCTTTAGAGCAATATCGAGCGGTGTATCTTTGAGAGACTCAGGGACGGAGGGGAGAACCGTTTCATGGGGAACAAACTCTATTCTGAATTTAAGATATGTTCCTGCCAGAGATTGATAAAACGCTTGTTGTTTGGGCGCATTATTATGAAGAGCGGTTATGATTCCTACGTCTCCTGCAATGTTTTTAGCAATAGTTTTGGTCACTCGGTCCCAGTGAGAATCAAGGAAAATATAGACAGCTGTCGTTTCAATAAGGATGAGTGGAAGCACTAAAATTAAAAGAGACCTTCCAAACATGCTTTTAGGAAGATAGGGCTTAAGAACTTTTAAGGGATGCTTTAGGAAATATTTCATGTTTCTGGAATGAGGATATACCCCTTCCCTCGAATAGTTTGTAAATAGCGAGGAATTTTAGGATCATCTTCGACTTTTCGACGAAGGCGAGTGATTTGAACATCAATGGTGCGAGGATTTAACTCCCCCTCGTATTCTGCCACTAAATCTTCACGATTAAGGGCTTTTCCACGGTGGCGCGCAAAAATCTTTAAAAGGCAGCTCTCGACAGTGGTCAAAGAAATAGGAACACCATTGCGTGTTAACCGATTGGTTTTAAGGTCATACTGGGTCTTTCCCATCGATAGGGTTGTTTTTTGGTCAAGAGACTGGCCGCGTTTTAAAACAGCTCGAATGCGGAGCAAAAGTTCGCGGGGATCAAAAGGTTTGCAGAGATAATCATCTGCACCATGACTAAGCCCTGTAATTTTATCTTCGGTCTCTCCCATAGCTGTCAAAAAGAGAATGGGGGTGTCCTTAAGCCGTACAGGGCCTGAGCGAATGAATTCAGCTAGAGAAAACCCATCTTCTTCGGGCATCATGACATCCAAGATCATGAGATCAAAGACAAAAAGAGTCATTAATTCTCGGGCATGAGCCGCATCTCGAGCAGTTGAGACAAAAAAATCGTTTTCAACCAAAAACTTACGCAAAAGATCACGCAATCTTTCATCATCATCAACCAGTAAGATATGAAATTTTGTCATTGTCATTCACGTCATATGCAGTATCTTAGGGCTCATAGTATGGCATATGGCATCAGGCATGACAAACGGTAACCTATAAAGGAGTAATAGCCATGGAGAAATTTGATATTATTGTTGTTGGGGGAGGCCCCGGTGGGTACGTTTCAGCTATTCGTGCTAGCCAGCTGGGCTTTAAAACTGCGCTTGTGGAGCGCGATGAGATGGGAGGAATTTGCCTAAATTGGGGCTGTATTCCCACAAAAGCTTTGTTACGCAGCGCAGAAATCAATCATCTTCTTCATTCCTTACCAACCTATGGCTTCAAAGCAGAAAAAGTCTCTTTTGATTTCAATAAGATAATAGAGAGGTCTCGGGCTATTAGCACTCAACTTGCGAATGGTGTGAAGCATTTAATGAAAAAGAATAAAGTGACTGTCATTAAGGGAACCGCTCAGGTAAAGGGGCGTAAAGGGGCGGACATAGAGCTTCTTATTGACGGTAAAGATGTCTTAACAGCGCCTCACGTAATTCTTGCGACAGGCGCACGCGCACGGACTCTTCCCGGCCTAGAGGCAGATGGGAAGCTTATTTGGACCTATAAGGAAGCCATGACTCCTGCGGCTATGCCAAAATCTCTTTTGGTTATTGGATCAGGGGCCATCGGCGTTGAATTCGCAAGCTTTTATAGGCTTATGGGAGCAGAGGTAACCATTGTAGAGGTCCAGGATCGTATTCTTCCCGTGGAAGACAAAGAAATCTCAGCGCTTGCTCAAAAATCCTTTGAAAAACAAGGAATGACAATTCACACAGGAGTTACCGTAAAATCTCTCAAGCCACAGAAGGATTCTGTAACCGCTACCCTTGAGATAAAAGGAAAAACTCAAGACATAACAGTTGACCGCGTGATTGTTGCGGTGGGCATTACTGGAAACACGGAAAATCTTGGGCTCGAAAAAACAAAAGTAAAAATTGATAAAGGTCATATCGTTATTGATGAATGGGCGCGAACCAGCGAGCCTGGTATTTATGCGATTGGAGATGTGGCAGGGGCGCCATGGCTTGCTCATAAAGCGAGTCATGAAGGGGTTACCTGTGTGGAAAAGATTAAAGGTCTTCCCACGGCTCATCCGTTAAAGAAGGCTAATATTCCAGGCTGTACCTATAGCTACCCTCAAATTGCAAGCGTGGGCTTGACAGAAGATCAGGCAAAGGCGGCTGGGAAATATGACATAAAGGTAGGGCGTTTTCCGTTTCTAGCGAATGGAAAAGCCTTGGCAATGGGGGAGCCAGAAGGTCTTATTAAAACCATCTTTGATAATAAAACGGGTGAATTATTAGGAGCTCACATGATCGGCGCTGAAGTGACAGAGCTTATTCAAGGGTTTTGCCTCGCAAAGACCATGGAAGCAACAGAGCAAGATATCATGAATACGATTTTCCCTCATCCCACTCTTTCAGAGATGATGCATGAGTCAACTCTAGATGCTTTTGGAAGAGCCATTCATTTTTAGGCTTTTCTTAGATCACGTAATTACCCAGCAGGGATGACAACCGGGATCAGGCCATCAATCGTAACGAGACCATTGAGAGCGATCTCTCCTGCCGAAAGAGAGATAACTCCTGACTCAGCGGTAATTGCGCCAGATTCGATGGTAACGGCCCCAGAGCTTATATTGAGCTCCCCTCCTTCTATAGAGGCAACGCCCGCATTAATCGTAGCCGTGGTTGTGATGACGGATATATCGCCTGCTGTAATGGTCGCTGTTCCTGAATCGACAGTCACGGCTTCTGCATTGATGTTCGCTTGACCGGCCTTTACAGAGACAGTTTCAGGAGTTTGAAGAGAGATATTTCCCCCTGTAACATTGAAAGTAATTCCCCCTGAAAGACAGGTAACAGACACATGTCCCTCTGTTAGCGTAAGAGAGTAATTTCCTTTTGTGAGGGTTGCACTGTTGTTACCCTCCAGAAGCTCAATGGAATAATCTCCCTTAAGGATTTTCAGAGAATTATTACCCTTTGTAAGGGTTATGTTTTTGTTTCCATCAAGCAGTTCTGTAGAGAGGTTGCCTTTTTGAATTTTAAGAGATTTATCTCCTTTTACGAGCGTTAAGCTATCATTTCCTTGCGTCTCTTTTTTGGCCTCAAGAGTGGTCGTTCGACTGCCATCAGAAAGGGTCGTTTTCCAGTTATCTTGAATGTAAAACTCTAGATCTTTTTGTGCGTGCAAATAAATTTGCTCAGATCCTTGCTTATCCTCAAATCTAAATTCGTTATACCCAACCTCCTCGCCTTCAGGGACTTTGCTGGATTGGCTTTTTATTGTCGATTTTGTTGGCTCTGAGGGTAAATAGGGAGGTTTGTGATCCCCATTATAAACAGATCCTACAATAAGAGGTTTATCTGGATCTCCATCAATAAACGAGACAACAACCTCTTGACCCACACGGGGGGTAAACAGTGTTCCCCAATTTGTTCCTGACCATAAGGTTGCTACGCGAATCCAACAAGACGTGGATTCATCTTCTTTTTCTGAGGGATCCCAGTGAAATTTGACTTTAATACGTCCATATTCCTCTGTATAGATTTCTTCCCCTTCTTTGCCGGTAACCTTAGCCGTTTGTGTTCCAAAAATATGAGGCTTTGGGGTGATTTGGGGAGCTTTAAAAGGAACGGTTGAAGGAAAAGCAGTGTATGTATTTTCGTAAAGGTGCTCCTTGCGTCCTTCTGGGTTGAGGCGAATTTCATGGATGACTTCATACAAGACATAATCAAGATTGGCATCCTCCCGAGGATGATCCTTTAGCGTAAACTTGTATCCAGCAAGAAAAAAGGGAACTGTTGATAGTCCTCTTACCATTTTATACGGGTATTCTAGAGCTTGAAGACTTGTTTTCGCGAGGGTATCGCCCTGGTTTTGTTGTTGGTAAATCTGCTCATAACGGGTGATGGTTCCTCCGCCCGCATAGGGTTGCCCGGTTGCTGGAGCTTTAAGCGGCGTTTGAGGCGTAAGATAATTATAGCTTTTTAGAACTGTGTCTTTGGGAACAATGCGTTGGGTCACAAGGCAAGAGCTGACTTTCAACAGAAACTGATCTTGCGCTGCTGCATCATGAAAACTTGCTGTGACAGCAGAAGGGCAGGGGGCATGAGCCGTTGGTGAGTCTGCGAGCACAAGCATATGGCTGGTTTGGTTTTGCTGGAAAAAGTAAAAAATTCCTTCTTTTTCCATAAGCCGTGAAATGAAGGCGAAATCAGTCTCGTTATATTGAACACAGTATTCCAGAGGGGACATCCCTGCGCTTGTTACCTGGTTGGAGTAGGGAACTTCGTGCTCGTCAAGAACGCTTTTAATAATATCAAGGGCTGATTTGTTTTGAAAAATGCGGCACTGTCCGGAAAAATTTAAAAGCCAGAGTTTTGGATACAGAATAGCGCGATAATTTGTTTGAAAATTCAAGGGAGTAAAGGGGGTGTCGTCTTGTTCAAAATGACCAATAATGCCCTGAAATGTACGTGTCTCTGACCCTACCGTTAGGGAAACGGTGGCACTTTGCCCCATCAACGCATTAAAATTTATATCTCGGGTCGTAGACGTCATCAAAAGAGTATATTCAAAGGGAGCTGAAAGGCGCTCAATTCCTCGGAATTGAGAAAGAGAAAAAGATCCCTCTGGGGTTTTCACCTCTAAAAAAAGTTTGTTTTCTTGTTGCGCCATTTTTCACCCTTGTGGTTGGGAAGGTGTTATTTTTTTTGATGATATACTCCGTCCCTATCTCCTCCAAACAAAAACTTCAATAAGAATGATAAATTGCATCGTGCGGAAGGGAGGGGAGAAAGAGAGAGAGTTAAGCGGTAAAAGTTTCAAAAAACCAAAGAAAAGATGTGGAGGCCAGGACCGGAATCGAACCGGTATACGAGGATTTGCAGTCCTCTGCATCACCACTCTGCCACCCGGCCGCCGAAAAGGAGTGTAGCTGGTCTTTCAGCACCTGGTCAAGATTCTTTCTACAACAGCAGAAATTCCTGATGCTGTCATAAAAAGCAATGGGAATTATTGGGGAAACATTCACTTTCAAGGGAAGAGGATGTAACAAAGAAAATAGGGGGGATGCTGACGTAATAAAACAAAACCACTTCAAGATCGAAGCGCTCTTCAAGAGATGGCAATGACGGCCTAGTCTACCTCTCTTAGCGCTTTTCTAGTCTAATTGTCTTGCTTCTGACCTTCATTCGATGATCTACCGAGTTTAAGTCTTGTGTCGGGTGGAGACCCTTCCTGAGAGTTGGTAGAGGCTGTAGACCTACGTACTAGAAGAGTGCTTGTTTTTTTACCCACAGACCCTATTACTGTAATCTCTTTTACCTCTTTATTTTTAGGTTTTTCAGTTCTCTCTAGGATTTTCGTCCAGCGTTCTTGAGATATAGTTCCGCCTTTTTCTCCCGTAGCTTTGACTTTGCTGTTAGCATCTCTTGCCTGTAGCCTTGCTAATTCTTGACAAAACTCTTTATCAGCTTTTGTCCCGATCATTTCTAGGGCTTTAAAGAAATCCTCTTCCGTTTCCATAGCCATCAGCTTGTGACCTGCAGCAAGACATGTGGAAAGAATCAGTATAAAAGAAATTTTTTTGAAACAGATAGTCTTCACGTACAACACCTACTACAAAAATTAACATTATCCTTATTTACTAGAGTTAGCTTAAAAATGCAAGAAGGGGCTTGCTCATGTCCGTAAAGACTATTTTATTTAGGGTCCTTTTTGGAAGGACTTGGGACGGGAGCTGGATTAATTATTGCTATTGGGGCTCAGAATGCTTTGCTTTTAAAGCAAGGGATCCTCAAAAATCACGTTTATAATAGGTTAGAGAGTTCCTACATTCTTACGCAGTGTGGTGTGAAGCAACAAGGGTGCAGAGACCACGATGGAAGAAATGGTCCCCGCTGTGATTCCTACAATAATAGGGAGGCTGAAGTCGGCAATGACTGTTCCTCCAAAGAAATAGAGCCCTAAAAGAGACAGAAGAGTGGTAGTGGAGGTTAAAATGGTTCGAGAGAGGGTTTCATTAATGCTAAGATTAATGAGCTCTCTAAGGGGCATTTTTTTGAATTTGCGTAGGTTTTCTCGAATGCGATCATAAATCACCACTGTATCGTTGATCGAATAGGTGACAGTAATCAAAATGGCAATGATGGTGGTTTCATTAAATTCTAGTTGGAAAAGGGAGAAGAGGCCCAGAACAATAAGGGCGTCATGGGCCAAGGTAATGAAAGAACATACTCCGAACTGCCATTCAAAGCGAAACCATATATAAGCCAACATGGCTACCAGAGCCCAACAGACGGCATAAATGCCGTTACGCACAAGGTCAGCGCTGACTTTGGGGCCTACGGTTTCCACACGACGATAGTCGACGTTTCCTCCAAGTTTTTCCTTAATTTTTTCGAGAGCTACAAGTTGGTCTTTATCGCTTCCTGTTTGACGTTCGACGCGAATCAACACATCTTGAGAAGAACCAAATTCCTGAAGACTTACTTCACCCTCCACAACTCCATGGAGATCTTGGCGAAGTTTGGAAATGTCTGCAGGTTCCTTTGTGCGGATTTCAAGGAGCAAGCCGCCTTTAAAATCGATCCCATAATTAAAGCCTTGAGTAAAGATAGATCCAAGGCAGACTATGGTAATGGCGATCAAAACAGAGAAGAAAAAGTTCTTTTTGCTGACAAAATCAAACTTTGTATCGTAGGGAATAAAATGAAGCCCCATTACATTATCTCCTAAATGGGAAGGCGAGTGGGGCGCACAAGGCGAAGCCACCAAGCCACAATTTGTTTTGTAACCGTAATTGCTGTGAACATGGAAATAATGATTCCAAGGGACGTTGTCACTGCAAAGCCGCGTGTTGGGCCAGAGCCAAAATGATAGAGAAGCCCAACGCCAATCAGGGTTGTCAAGTTAGAGTCAATAATCGTTGTCATGGCACGGTTATAGCCCGCATCAATGGCACTTAACATTTTTCGTCCCAAACGAAGTTCTTCTTTAATGCGTTCGTTAATCAAAACGTTTGCATCCACAGCCATTCCTATAGTGAGGGCAATTCCTGCAATTCCAGGCAATGTAAGGGTTGCTTGGGTGATAGAAAGCGCTCCAAAGAGAAGGATGAGGTTGAAGACAACAGCAATATTGGCAATGGCTCCAAAGAAGGAATAAGCAATGAACATAAAAGCGACAACCAACGCAATGGCTATCAGAGTGGCTCTTTGGCCTGCCAAAATGGAATCTGCACCAAGGCCAGGACCGACCGTACGTTCTTCAATCACATTGAGGGGGGCAGGAAGAGCACCTGCGCGCATAAGAAGCGCAAGGTCTTGAGCTTCTTGAACAGTAAAGCTACCTGAAATTTGTCCTGATCCTCCGAGGATAGGTTCGTGAATCCGTGGTGCGCTGATTACTTTGTTATCAAGGACAATGGCAAAAATAGCACCAATGCTTTTTTGTGTCGCATCCCCAAATTTTTTCGCTCCTAAACTATCAAACTTAAAACTAACAAGAGGCCTGTTATATTGGTCAAAGCTAGGCTGTGCATCCACAAGGTTTTCGCCGCTTACAATGACTTGTTTTTTCACTGCATAATGGACAGGTCCCCCTTTATGGTCTTCAGAAAGAATATCATGCCCGGCGATAGGCCGAGCGGGGTCTGCGGTTAGCGAAGGATCTATAAATCGGAATTGAAGCTTGGCTGTTTTTCCCAACAGACTTTTAATCCGAGCCGGATCCTGGAGGCCGGGAAGCTGAACAAGGATTCTGTCTTCTCCTTGCTGTTGGATAAAAGGTTCTGCTGTTCCCATTTCATCCACTCGGCGCCGTACAATTTCAATGGATTGGGCAAGGGTGGATCGTTTGCGTTCAGCGATAGCTGCAGCCGTAAGAGTGAGTGTCACTTGCCCTTCAGGAGTTGTCATAAACTCAAGGTCGCGATTGGTTGTTTTAATAAGAGGAATAACGATGTCGGCATCCAAAGGATTCCGCAATCTAAAGGTAACAAAATCTTTTTTAGCAGCAAGACCTATATACCCTATGCGCTCTTTACGAAGAACAGTTCGGACAGTTTCTGCGAGGGATTCCATTTGTTCTTGCAAAGCAGCTTGAGCATCAACCTCAAGAAGGAGATGGGCTCCCCCTTGAAGGTCAAGACCAAGGACAACTTTATTTTTTGGAAACCAACTCGGAAAGCTTTCTAGTTGTGCTCGGGAGAAAAAATTAGGTGCAGCAAATACAAGGCCTAAAAGGCAGACCCCAATAACCACGAGAGTTTTCCATAAAGGAATGTGTATCACTGTATTTTCTCGTTTTCTCTACCAGCCGTATAGATTACTTCTTTGCCTTAACAGCTTTCTTTTTTGCTGGTTTTTTTGCAGCAACCTTAAGAGCTACCTTTTTTGCAGCTGGCTTTTTTAAGGCCATACGAGGAGCTACTTTTTTCTTTTCTGTTTTTTCTGATATGTCAGCAGCAGGTTCTGTTTTGGAAAGAAGATCGGCTACTGTAGCGCGAGCTACCCGCACACGAACATTGTCTGCAATTTCAACCTGAAGTTCTTGGTCGTTAATAACTTTCGTGATCACCCCAATTAAACCGCCAGTTGTGACAATGCGATCTCCGCGACGCAATGAATTCAAAAGCTCTTTTTGTTGTTGAGCCTTTTTTTGTTGAGGGCGAATGAGAAAGAAATAGAAAACAACAAAAATAAGAAGCAGGGGAAGAAGAGACATAAAATCAAATCCAGCAATGGATCCAAGAGATTGAGCGCAAGCAGGAGATATAAGCATAAGAGTCCTCTTTTTTTATTTATTAATGACTAACTTAATTTTATGCCAGCATACATTCAAAAATGCAATATGGTTATTTATCTTCTTCTCTTATGCCCCTAATGCATAGGGGGGATGCAAAAATTGTATTTGTGTTTGCCGGATATATTCGTTAAAACTTATCGTTAATCAGCCCAGGAATACCTCCCTATACCTGGGCTGAGCTTTTTTGAGGCTAGATGCCTTGTAGGGTCTTCAGATCCCTGATCTTATTGACGCAAACCTTCCCATTAATAATTCCGTCTTTTTTTATTTAATCTTTCGTCTCTGTATGCTATAAGTAACGTATTCATTTTTGTTGTTCTCGTGACACGTCTTGTTTTTTCTAAAAGTATAGCTGTTATTAATATTATACCTCTCAAGAGCAAAGGGAGCTCTTATTTATGAAAAACGCCTTATTCAAAGAAGATACTTTAGATATACAGGAAGATGTTTCTGTGGGGCATCTTTTAAAAGAACACCGCGAAGCCTTAGGTATTCCCCTTGAAATAGTCGCCCATAATTTACGTATAGGCATTGCCCATCTTGAAAAACTCGAGGCTGACCATGAAACTCTTGTGTCTGATGTCTATACCCTAGGTTTTTTAAGAATTTATGCAAAATTTTTAAACTTAAATGCGAATGCATTAATCCAAAAATTTAAAAAGCAGTTTGCTCCGGCACCTCCTTCCTGTCTTATATTTCCAACGCCGCCTGCAGAACAGGGAATTGCAGGAACGCGCATCCTTTTGTGGTCTGTGGGCTTATTTATTATTATTGCGGGTATATCAGGTTACCAGTGGTGGAAAATACATCAAGAGCCCATTTCCCTGAAAGAGGTCGCTCCCCTTCAAGAGACGCCATCGGTGTCAGTTGCTCCAGAACCTGCAACAGAACAAGTCCCCGCTCTTTCGCCTATCTCTTCCCTTACTGAGCAAGGGTATATACCCGAAGAGCTATCCCTTCCGACTCCCATAGAGGAAGAGGTGGTCCCTCCTGCTGAATCTAGTTCTACATTTCTCAAAGCTATAGAAAAAACATGGATTGATGTAAGAGATAGGGAGGGAAAAATTATTGTACGACGTCTTCTTTATACGGGCCAAGTTTTTGAGCTTAAGCATCCTGAAAACCTTGTCTTGAAAGTAGGAAATGCACAAGGGATTCAGATTACTTCGGGAAAGAAAACACTTGCATTCCCAGGCGTCCCGGGAGTTAAAAGTGGAATTTCTCTTAATTCCAGCAATTGGAACTAAAGTTCTTATAGTTTTTAGCAAACCGTTTCTCTATACACTTAGGTAGAAAATTGATACTATCACACCCGCTGCTTTTCACCCCTATATCAGCAAGAAGGAAACAATGACGTCTCTCCAGCCCGCCCGAGGAATGCATGACTTATTACCTGGTGACCATCAAAAGCATGCCTTTATTATTACAAAAGCTCTCCAAATTGCTGCTCGGTATGGATTTTGTGAAATTTCCACCCCTATGTTGGAGTTTAAAGAAGTCTTTAAACGAACTCTAGGGACGACTTCCGATATTATTTCTAAGGAAATGTATGAAATGGCTTCAAAGGGGGGGGAAGAGCTAGTTCTAAGGCCAGAAGGAACTGCAGGTGTTGCGCGGGCTGTTCTTTCAAATGGGCTGACACAATCGATGCCTTTGAAATTTTGTTATACAGGTCCTATGTTTCGCTATGAGCGCCCTCAAAAAGGCCGGTTACGTCAATTTCACCATATTGGAATAGAACTCTTTGGGGTTGATTCGGCTCTTGGAGATGTGGAGGTTGTTTCCTTAGCGTATGATGTGCTGAAAGCGCTTCATTTGGAGGAGCGAGTTACTCTCGAAATTAATACCCTTGGGGATGAGGAAAGCCGAACTCACTATCGCACACAGCTGGTTGCCTACTTAAATGATCATCTTACGAAGCTTTCCCCGGATAGCCAAACGCGTCTGACGCGTAATCCCTTGCGGATCTTAGATTCAAAGGATGAGGGAGATAAGCGTATTTTGGAAAACGCCCCTCTTTTGAAAGAGAGTCTTAATACCGCGTCTGAAGATATGTTTGCTTCGGTTCAAGAAGGTCTTCAGACTCTAAAGATTCCTTTTAGGATCAACCCTCATCTTGTTCGGGGATTAGATTATTACTGCCACCTAGCTTTTGAGTTCACAACCACAGATCTTGGATCCCAAGGTACAGTGCTTGCGGGGGGACGCTATGATGGCCTAACGCGCACGATGGGAGGCCCTCAGATTCCAGGTGTGGGTTGGGCAGGAGGAATTGAACGCCTGGCTATGATGCTGCGCGAGGAAGATCTTCCTCGTCCCGTGCGTCCCTTAGCTGTTATTGCTATGGAAGAAAGATTTTCTTTTAAAGGTCTTGAGCTTGCGGAAGTCTTGCGCCAAGAGGGCTTTCGTGTTGACATGACTTATGAGAACAATCTCGGAAAATGCTTAAAAAAATCAAATAAAATCAATGCGTTGTATGCTTTGATTGTAGGAGAAGAGGAAGTTCGTTCTCACAAAGTCACCTGCAAAAATCTAGATTCGGGCGAACAAATGTTGGTTCCTCAAGAAGAAATAGGGCAATTCTTTAAAGATACTTATCCTCAAGGAAGGACTGGCCATGAGTCTTGAGCAAAAATTAGATCATCTTGTCACCCATTGCGAAGATCTTCGCCAACAGCTTTCACGTCCTTTTGACGACCAAGCACTCTTTGCTAAGATTTCAAAGGAATATTCTGACTTGATGCCGTTGGCTGAGAAAATTCTAGAATGGCGGAAAGGGCTGGAAGAGGAAAAAAACCTCAAAGAGCTGCTTTCTGATCCAGAACTTAAAGAAATGGCTCAAGACGATCTGCAGCGTCTTCATGAAGAGCTTCCTAACTTGTTTAAAGAAATTCAAATCCTCCTTTTGCCTAAAGATGCGGATGATGATCGCAATGCTATCATTGAAATTCGAGCGGGTACAGGCGGAGAAGAAGCGGCTCTTTTCGGTGCTGATCTTCTGCGCATGTATCAACGCTATGCAGAGAACAAAGGGTGGCGATTTGAGCTGATGCACGAAAGCGACACAGGATTGGGCGGAGTAAAGGACGCCTCTGCTCTGATTTCTGGGAAAGGCGTGTTTGCAAAGCTTAAATTTGAATCTGGCGTTCACCGTGTCCAGCGGGTCCCTGAAACGGAGACAAGTGGTCGTATTCATACCTCTGCTGCAACTGTAGCCGTTTTGCCAGAAGCTGAAGAAGTGGACATTCATATCGAAGAAAAAGACTTACGGATTGATGTTTTTCGCTCTAGTGGGCCGGGAGGACAATCTGTTAATACGACAGACAGTGCGGTGCGAATTACGCACATTCCCACAGGTGTTGTGGTTCAACAACAAGATGAAAAATCTCAGCATAAAAATAAAGCAAAGGCCCTCAAAATCCTGCGCTCGCGTCTTTATGAACATCAGCGAGCTCAAAAGGATGCAGAACGAGCAGAAACTCGGAAAAGCCAAGTGGGCAGTGGAGATCGTTCTGAGCGTATCCGCACCTATAATTTTCCTCAAGGGCGTGTCACTGATCACCGTATTAACCTCACACTTTACAAGCTGGATCGGATTCTGGAAGGCGCGGGGCTTGAAGAAATGATCCTAGCCCTCACTGAAGAAGATCAAGCGACACGGTTGGCAGATTTGGGAGACGCATAAAGGGTGTCTTCAACTTCTGTTAAGATTCCTGTCCTTCTCCCTCTCTCATTAGATATTCCTTTTGACTATGTGCATTCTCAAGAGCTTGCTCCGGGAACGTTGGTAAAAGTCTCTTTTCGAAAGGCAGAGCTCTATGGGGTTGTGTGGGATGCACCCACGTCGCCTTCTTCACGCCCGCTCACCTATAAGCCTATCCTGAAGGTGTGTGAGCCTCTCAAACTTCTGCAGGTTTCACTTAAATTTATTGAGTGGGTAAGTAATTATACGTTAGCCCCAAAGGGTTTAATTTTAAAGATGGTTCTTCCCCTTCCGGAAGCCTTGGAGGAAGAAGCCTCACCAAAGGTTTTGGTGGCTAAAGATCCTTGCAAGCCAAATCTTTCTCCAGAGCAGAAAGAGGCTGCAGACCTTCTAAAATCCGCCTTAGAGGCAAAAACCTTCCAGCCGTTCCTTTTGGAAGGAGTGACAGGTTCAGGAAAAACAGAAGTTTATTTCGAAGCTATTGATTGTGTTCTCGAGAAAGGCGGGCAAGCGCTTGTATTGCTACCAGAAATTTCCTTGAGTACGCAATGGCTTCAGCGGTTTGAAGAACGATTTGGCTTTACTCCAGCTATTTGGCATTCAGACTTGCCTCCTAAGCAACGGAAAGAAACCTTACGCGCTCTCATTCAGGGAAATGTGCGGGTCCTTGTGGGGACGCGCTCAGCCCTTTTTCTTCCTTTACTCAATCTTGCGTTGATCATTGTGGATGAAGAACATGATGGGTCCTATAAGCAAGAAGAGGGAGTTATTTATAATGCCCGTGATATGGCGCTTGTCAGGAGCCGGCTAAGCCACGCCCTTTGCATCCTTGTTTCTGCGACTCCATCTCTTGAAACAGAAGCGAATGTACAGAACGGAAAATATAAGTATCTCCATCTTGCCTCCCGGTATGGGGGGGCTGTTATGCCAGACGTTAAATTAATTGATATGCGGAAATGCAAGCTGCCAGCCCAAAGCTGGATTTCTCCTCCCTTAAGGGCGGCTCTTAAAGAAACGTTAGAGCGGCAAGAACAAGCTATGCTTTTCTTAAATCGTCGAGGCTATGCCCCCCTGACTCTTTGCAAGGACTGTGGAGAAAGAGTGATGTGTCCACAATGTAGCATCAGCCTTGTTAATCATAAGTCCCTTAAAACTCTTTTGTGTCATCACTGTGGCTATACAACTCCACAGCCACGGATATGTCCTACGTGCTATATAGAAGATGGCTTCACCTTGGTTGGTCCTGGTGTGGAACGTATCCTGGAAGAAGTCACAACGTTTCTTCCGGAGGCGCGATGTGCGGTTTTAACAAGCGATCATCTGACGACTCCTAAAAAAACAAAGGAATGCATTCAAAAAATTCAAAATCATGAGGTAGATGTCCTGATTGGGACGCAAATCATGGCTAAGGGTCACCATTTTCCTCTATTAACCTTGGTAGGTATTATTGATGGGGACAGTTCTCTTTCAGGAAGTGATTTGAGGGCTTCAGAGAAAGCGTTCCAGCTCCTTCATCAGGTTTCTGGAAGGTCAGGGCGCGAATCGAAACGAGGACATGTTCTTCTTCAGACTTATTTTCCTGAGCATCCCTTGATGGAAGCTCTTGTGAGTCAAAATCGTGAGCAATTCTTTTCCCTTGAGACAGAGCAACGGCAACTCCACGGATTTCCTCCTTTCGGCCGTCTGGTTGCTTTAATTCTTTCAGGAAAAGATAATGATGAGGTAGAAAGAGGAGCCAGACGTTTAGCAAAAACCTTCCCCCTGATAGAAGAAGTCGAGCTTTTAGGGCCGTCTCCCGCACCTCTTTCTTATCTTCGCAGCCGCTATCGGTGGCGTCTTTTGCTCAAAACACCAAAAGATTTTTCTCCACAATCCCTTTTAAAATATTGGATTTCTAGAACTCCCCTTCCGTCTACTCTCAAGGTGCAGATTGATATAGATCCCTACAGTTTTTTTTAATAAGGGATAAGGCCCCTCTGGACAATCTTTGGCAAAATATGGTATTTGGTTTCGAATGAAGTGCAAAGTGGCAAACCCATCCTCCTCTTCTTGTGAACCGTTTGTCTTCTCATCCGAAAATGAAGCTAAAATCCCAGAAATTTTAAGTCGGTATCCTCCTTCTCGCCAGGTCAGTGCTGTCCTTCCCCTCTTCGAGCTTGCGCAACGTCAGTGCGGCGGATGGCTTCCTCCCAGCGCTATCGAAACAGTAACGGCAATGCTTGGGATGTCTCTTGTTCGGGGATATGAGGTAGCTACTTTTTACACCCTCTTTAATCTTAAACCCATCGGCAAATACCATATTCAAGTCTGTGGGACCCCACCGTGCATGCTGCGCGGAAGTGAGGAACTCCTTACGACTTGCAAACGTTCTCTAGGAATTGACTGTGGCGAGACAACGAAAGATGGTCAGTTTACATTGAATGAAGTGGAGTGTCTGAGTGCTTGTGTAAATGCTCCTGTTATACAAATTAATGAGACTTATTACGAAAATCTAACGGAAGAGAGCCTGCAGGATCTGCTGGAAGAGTTGGCTGCATGTTAAAGGATAGCGATCGCATCTTTACAAACCTTCATGGGACCCAAGGCTGGACCTTAAAAGATGCCCAAAAACGAGGAGACTGGGATAAAACAAAGACTCTCATCGCCAAGGGGCCAGAATGGATTATCCAAGAAGTCATGACTTCGGAGCTAAGAGGGCGAAGCGGGGCAGGTTTTCTTACAGGCAAGAAATGGTCTTTTATGCCCAAGGAAAGCAAGGATATTCCCCATTATCTTGTGGTCAATGCGGATGAAAGCGAGCCCGGGACCTGTAAAGACAGAGATATTTTGCGGTATGAGCCGCATAAACTGATCGAAGGAGCCCTTCTCGCTGCTGTCGCTATTCGTGCCCATATTGGGTATGTTTATATCCGAGGCGAGTTTCATCACGAAACAGAGCGTCTCAAAATAGCTATCCAAGAGGCTTATGATGCGGGCCTTTTAGGGAAGAATGCAGCAGGATCAGGTTGGGATTTTGATCTTCACATACACCGCGGAGCGGGTGCTTATATTTGCGGGGAGGAAACAGCCCTTTTAGAAAGTCTTGAGGGACGCAAAGGCATGCCGCGTCTCAAGCCCCCCTTTCCAACCGTTGTGGGCCTTTATGGGTGTCCAACGACTGTCCACAATGTAGAGACCTTGGCTGTTATCCCCACCCTTTTGCGTCGTAGAGGGGCTTGGTTTGCAAGCCTTGGAACACCAGGAAATACAGGAACCAAGATTTTCTGCCTTTCGGGTCATGTGAACAAGCCTGGTAATGTGGAAGAAATTATGGGGATTCCCCTTAAAGACCTCATCGAACGGCATGGAGGAGGTGTTCGAGGAGGATGGAATAATCTTTTGGCCGTTATCCCTGGCGGCTCTTCGGTGTCTCTTCTCCCTAAGGATATTTGCGAAACAGTTGCTATGGATTTTAGCTCTCTTGCGAGTGTTAAGAGTGCTCTTGGAACCGGTGGGGTTATTGTGATGGATAAGTCCACAGACCTTATCCGAACGATAGCTCGCTTTTCTAAGTTTTATATGCTTGAGAGTTGCGGTCAATGCACGCCCTGCCGTGAAGGAACAGGCTGGATGTGGCGGATGCTCACGCGTCTTGCTGACGGCAAAGGAAAACCTGAGGACATTAATCTTTTAGAGGATGTCACGCATGCTGTAGAGGGATATAGTATCTGTGGATTGGGGGATGCAGCGGCTTGGCCTGTCCAAGGACTCATTCGCCATTTTCGTCTAGAGATTGAGCAAAGGATAAGGGAAAACCATGCCGAAACTCAGCATTGATGGCCAAGAAATTATCGTTCCTGAGGGAATGACCGTCCTGCAAGCTGCAACCTTGCTAGGAATTGAAATTCCTGTGTTTTGTTATCACCCAAAACTGTCCATTGCAGGGAATTGCCGCATGTGTTTGGTGGAGATGGAAGATCACCCAAAACCGGTTGCTAGCTGTGCTATGCCAGCGTGTGAAGGAGCGGTGGTTCATACAACAACGCCCTCTGTGAAAAAAGCGCGTCAAAGCATTTTAGAGTTCCTTCTTATTAATCATCCTCTCGATTGTCCTATTTGTGATCAAGGGGGAGAGTGCGATTTGCAGGATATCTCCGTGGCGTATGGTCGGGATGCGAGTCGGTATGCTCTTAATAAACGGATTGTGCCGGATAAAGAATTTGGTCCCCTTATTGAAACCGCCATGAATCGGTGTATTCAATGTACACGTTGCGTACGCTTTGCTACAGAAATTGCTGGTGTTCCAGAACTAGGAGCGATAGGGCGTGGCGAAAGCATGGAAATCGCCACATACCTTGAA
Organism: Alphaproteobacteria bacterium; assembly: GCA_020049895.1. Classification (GTDB taxonomy): domain Bacteria; phylum Pseudomonadota; class Alphaproteobacteria; order UBA9655; family UBA9655; genus UBA9655. The sequence goes on from JAGVLE010000011.1 coordinate 36,777, forward strand.
AAAACGATCACTTCTGAGCTCTCGGGTAACCTTATTGATGTGTGTCCTGTGGGAGCCTTGATGTCAAAGCCTTACAGCTCTCAAGCACGCCCTTGGGAGCTGTCCCATACTCCTTCCATTGACGTGCAAGATGCTGTGGGAAGCGCTATTCGCCTTGACACGAGAGGGGCTGAAGTGATGCGCGTTTTACCTCGTCAAAATGATGATGTGAATGAAGCCTGGATTTCTGATAAGGCTCGGTTTTCTTATGATGGCTTAAAGTATCAACGCCTTGACCAACCCTATATTCGTAATAAAAATGGGACGCTAGTTCTTGCCAGTTGGGAGAAGGCTTTTGAGGTCATCGCTGACCATTTCCGACCGCTTAAAGGCCATCAGATCGCAGCCCTTGTCGGGGATCTCGTTGAGGCTGAAGCGATGGTGGCCCTTAAAGATCTTATGGAAGCTTTGGGATCTCCCCATATTGATTGCCGGCAAGATGGAGCTAAGATTGAAGCAAATCCACGCTGCAGTTACCTCTTCAATACGACTATTGCGGGAATTGAGCGGGCTGATTTCTGTCTTTTGATGGGAACGAATCCTCGGTGGGAAGCCCCGCTCATCAACGCTCGCTTACGCAAGGCTTATCTTGCGACAGCTTTGCCGGTGGCTACCATAGGTCTTCCCCATGATTTGGGCTATCCTGTTGCGTCCTTTGGGAATGATCCGTTTATCGTTGAGAAAATCCTTAAAGGCCGCCATCCCTTATCTACTGCCTTAAAAGAAGCCAATTATCCTATGATGATTATTGGGCAGGGGGTATTGCGGCGCGAAGATGGGGCCGCTCTTTTGCAGGTTGCTCGCAAAATTGCTGAGAAATATGAGGTTGTTCACCATAAGCCATCGACTGGTCATTGGAATGGCTTTAATGTTCTCCATACAGCTGCCAGCCGTGTGGGAGGTCTTGATTTAGGTTTAACGCCTGGCCCCAAAGGGTATGCAACTCATGAGATTTTAAAGGCTGCCTCTGCAGGAAAATTAAAGGCTGTTTACTTACTAGGTGTAGATGAAATCGACCTGTCTCCTTTGGAATCAACATTTGTCATTTATCAAGGACATCATGGAGACCGAGGTGCATCCATGGCGGATGTTATTTTGCCAGGGGCTGCATACACAGAAAAATCAGGGACGTATGTGAATACAGAAGGGCGGATTCAACGGAGTTTACAAGCCTTGTGCCCCCCTGGAGAAGCTCAAGAAGATTGGAGGATTCTTCGCGCTCTCTCCACAACATTAGGTATTCCATTACCTTACAATACCCTTGAAGAAGTTCGGTTGCGTCTTGTTGCGGTGAACGCTTTATTTGAGGAAACTGATACGGTGCAGAATGCTCTTTGGATGCCCTTTGGGGAAGAAGGAAAAATCTCTTCAGACCCGTTCGAAAACATTATAGAATCTTTTTATATGACCGATTCTATTTCCCGTCACTCCGTCACTATGGCACAGTGCCGGCAAGACAATGTAACGAGAGAGACCGCACATGCTAGAAACGCTTGAAGCTCTTGCTTATTTTGCTCTCTATAGTCTGATTATCCTTATTCCTTTACTGTTCGCAATTGCCTATCTCACCTATGTTGAGCGCAAGGTCATTGCGGCTATGCAACGCCGCATTGGCCCTAATGTAGTGGGATGGTTTGGGCTTTTGCAGCCTTTTGCAGATGGTCTCAAATTACTCCATAAAGAAACAATTATTCCCGCTGAATCAAACAAGCTTATTTTCTTAATGGCGCCCCTTATAACCTTTGGACTTAGCCTTTCAGCATGGGCTGTTATTCCTTTTGGGCCAGGCCTTGTGATGGGAGATATTAATGTAGGGATTCTCTATCTTTTAGCCATTTCCTCTTTGAGTGTTTATGGCATTATCATGGCAGGATGGGCGAGTAATTCCAGATATGCTTTCTTAGGCGCTCTGCGCTCAGCAGCTCAGATGATTTCTTATGAACTCTCGTTAGGCCTTGTCATTGTTACGATTCTTTTATCTGCAGGATCATTAAACCTCAGTAAGATTGTAGAAGCTCAGCAAACCTACTGGTACATCATTCCACATCTTCCGATGGCTGTGATTTTTATGGTCTCTGCCCTCAGCGAAACAAATAGGGCCCCCTTTGATTTACCAGAGGCTGAGGCTGAGCTGGTATCAGGATATAATGTTGAATATTCTTCTATGACGTTTGCCCTTTTTTTCTTAGGGGAATATGCCAATATGATTCTCATGAGTGCCATGGGAAGCATACTTTTTCTGGGCGGGTGGTTGCCTCCCTTTAACGTGCTTCCTTTTACGTGGGTTCCTGGCATTGTGTGGTTTTCTCTTAAGATTTCCTTCTTCTTATTTATTTTTCTGTGGGTTAGAGCTACGTTTCCACGTTACCGCTATGATCAACTTATGCGCTTGGGGTGGAAAATTTTTCTGCCTTTTTCCTTTATATGGGTCATATTAACGGCCACGGTCATTGTTGCTCTATGATTGGTCTTCCCCTAGAGTTATCCTGCGCTATTGAGCGAGAGCTTGCTGCCATTTCCTTGAATCAGTTAAAGAAAGCTTCTGTTGAGCTTACAGAACACTACGCTCAAGGGCGTGGGATTGAAACGTCGCTTCATCGCTTTGCTTATATAGCTGCACGTCTTCCGGCGACATATAGTGTGGCTTCTCACGTTTTTCAGTGGCTTCCCCTTGAAGAGAGTACGTCTCTTTTGGATATAGGGGCGGGAGTGGGTAGTCTTGCCTGGGCTGCTGCTGCAGCGTTCCCGCATCTCCAGCGTGTTACCCTTATGGAAAGAGATCCAGAGCTTTTGCGTCTTGGACAACGTTTGGCTCACACCCACCTTTCTTTCTTAAATCTTATCTGGAAGCAAGCAGACGTTACCCGTGAGGTTACGTTTCCGGATCATGATATTACTGTGATTTCGTATATGTTGAATGAGCTTCCCCCTTTAAATCAGCTGAATGTGGTGGAGCGCGCTTATGCAGCAACGAAGAAATTTCTTATTCTTATTGAACCAGGAACCCCGCAGGGATTTGAGCTCATTTTAAGAGCCAGGGAAAGGCTTTTAAATCTTGGGGCTCATCTTATCGCTCCGTGTCCACATCAGGCGCCCTGTCCGCTTCTATCCGCTTTTAAAGAGGGGAAAGATTGGTGCCATTTTAGTGTACGCCTCCCCCGTGGGAAGTCCCACAAACAAGCCAAAAATGCAGATCTTGCCTATGAGGATGAGAAATATACCTACCTCATAGTCTCTCCACAGGATTATCCTTCCTCAGAAAATCGGATTATCCGTCCGCCTCTCACTCGATCCGGTCATGTGGTTTTAGACGTGTGTACCCAGGAAGGAACGCTGGAGCGCCAGGTTGTTTCTAAAAAAGATAAATCTCTTTATCCACGCGCTCGCAAGTCCGCTTGGGGAGATAAATGGCCATAACTGGTGTGTAAATATCCAGATTTAAAATGAAATGCGACAATCTAATCCGTGTTGTGTTTCATGCTTGAATGTGACTTTCCATTTTTTGATATTTTAATATCAAAAAACAAAAGAAAAACCACAAGTGGTACTGCATTCGTTAATACTGTGACCAAGGGGTTGGTTATCATTAAAAGCAAACACATAGAAAAAAAGGTCTTTGCAAGATCTGAACCATGACAAACAACGAAGTAGAAAAAAATCGCTATAAAGAGTGAAGAAAAAATAAATACAAGCCAGCCATATTTTGCATATGTTTCAACAAAATACGGAGCAGCATTTATGCCGATAAATTGTGAACTCAACTTCTGAGATCCATTTTCATAGAGAGAATATTGATAGTTAAATACAAAGTGATCATAGGGAAAATATTTTTTTCCTAGAATAATACTCAGAGGTCGAATGGTCCTTATAATTGATACGTTTTTATTCTGCATGATTTCAGATCTAAACCCTAAGTAGGCATATAGAGTTGCATAAGGAGTCCATAAAAGTCTATTGAGCATAAATAAAAATGGTGAAGATCTCTCAAAAATAAAATTTTCTATTTTTATAAAACCATTTATATCTTTGTTTATTAGAATAAAATGTTTTTTGTTCTGTATAGAAGGCGTAGCAGAGCTCTTTTGAAATGTATCAGATGAAAGATGTTTTTCATTTCTCTCTATGGGAAAAGAATGCATCAAATTATATAGTTTTTTGGGACCTGCGAAAAAAAAGAAGGTCGTGATAAAAACAATAAAAAGACAAGAGAGAAAAAAGAAAAATGCTTTTGAAAAATCTTTCTTTTTCGAAAACAAATAATAAAATATTAAAGGTATGAATGCCTTAAAACATAAAGTTTTAGCAAGGGAGAACATAAGAGTAAAACAAAAAACAATAAAAATAATATTTCTATATTTTATTTTGTTGTCAAACAAAACAATTATTATTAAAGGACACACAAGAGATGAATAAAAAACATAAAAATATACGAGAATTTTCTCCCAGCCACTGCGTGTTAAATCAAAGGCTACTCTGTAGTTGTAAATATTTTCTTGGGTGTCTCCTAATAATGAGCTCAATAGAGGAACTTTTTTACATGTGATGCACAATAAAAGAAAAAACACTAAGTAAGAAAAGAATATACCATATATCATTTTTTCAGTTGTTTTTAATTCTAATAGCTTTATATCAATTTTTGAAAATAAAGTTTTACAAAGAGAAAAGACGAAAAAAAAAGAAAACACAGCCCAAGCTGGAAGTAAAAATGCTGTGATTGTTCTGGAATTAAATCCAAGGTAATATATACCTATAAAAGATGGGAAAATATATAACACAAAAATAGAAGAAATGTACAAAGTTTCATAGCAGACAAATTTTTTTATTTTCTTCAAAAAAAGCATTTAGTTAAACCTAGGTGTTGTTTAGTCTGAATAAGAAGTTAATTCTCTAACTCAAAGAAATTAAAAAGCTCTATCTTCTTCACAGTAGCGTGATGACAAAATGGATTCTACGCCTATTTTTGCCATTCCTTTCCAAAAGACATAACTTATGATAATAGTTGTATACTCAAACAATGAAATTTCTACCTTGATAGATTTCGTCTCTTTTAGTTTCGTTATAAAATCCTTCATGACTTTTTCAGTTGAAAAAAGATTTGCTTTTTCCTGGCTTAAGTGTTGTAGGCATTGATATTCCTTAGGCGTATAATGATAAAGCTCCAATATCTTATTATAAAAAGGGTACGCTTTAGCATCAGGAATAGGGCCGCCTAAATTATAACCGTTATCAATTTCAGTAAAAAAACCATAAGTATAGGGTTGGTGAGAAGGACATAATGTTACTAAGGCCGGTATACCTGATGCCGTTGCTTCTAGCATAGCCGTACCGCAGCCTATAAAAAGAAAAGCATCAGTAAAAACTGTTTCTAGTTTATCATAAGAAAGCAAACCTTTAAGAAAAACAAAATCATCTGCTCTTTTTATCTGTATATAGTCAGATAATTTTGTTTGCAAAGGCCCATCGCCGTAAATGTGATATTCAATCTCAAGTTCGGGATGATTCTTCCTCAAATCACAACATACGTCTACCATTTGAAACATATAGGTCCTAAAATTAACAATTTTTCCGATGGAAATTATTTTTTGTCGATTAGGCTTGCGTACTACTTTCTTAAAACGTTCATTATCAATCATAATCGGAATGAGGGGAGATTTAGAAAAATCTCTTGTCATATATAGGCCATGTTTTTCCTTGGTTAGCTGGCTCATAAAGAAAATGTTTTCTGCGGGAAGAAAGGTAATTAATTTATGTGCAAGTTTGCGAATATAAGACTTAGGACCATGCTTCCAACAATATTCTAGTGGATGGTAAACACCACAGCAAATTTTTGCTTTCTGAAAAAAGAAGCGGCCCAGCAAAAGAGAAAAAACGAGAGGGAACAAACTAAATGCATAAACATATTCAAAATTTTTTTTCTTTAATTTTCTGTATGTTTTTAATAAATCAACGCCATAGTAAATATCACATTTCGACTCTAAGAACTGAACGAACTCGTTGCTAAATTCATCGTCGTTTCTTTTTGTTATAAAAAGAATAGTCAGGTCCATATCATTTAGTGAGGATAAATACGAAATCATTCTCTTGATTAACGTTTCAACCCCAGCGAGGCCTGGTCGTGTAGACACAAATAATATTTTCATGATTTCGTAGGGGGCCTTCTTGCTAGCAATGCACTCTTTAATCTCGCATCTAGTATAATTTCTTTTTCTTAAAAAGAAATACCATACAACAAAAATAAATTGAACAATTAATTAAAAATGCATACATTGCGCCAACAATAGAAAATCTATTGATCAAAACAACTGATAATAAAACATAGAAAAAAGAAAAAAATAATTCTGTAAAGAGAAAGAGATTTGTTTTTTTCTTAGCCAACATTAAAAAAGCAATAACCCATGAACCAATTTTTACTATATCGCCTAAAAGCTGTACAAAGAACAAATCTCGGATAGCATAAAATTTTTCATCAAAGAGAATAAAAACAATAAGATCCCTTAATATGTATATAAAAAAAGATAAAAAAATTACGGAAGGAAGGAGTATTTTATAAGTTGTAAAAATTTCCTTTTTGATACATTTTTCATCTCTTAATTCAGACAATTTAGGGAGATAATATATTGTCATAACGGTTGTTAAGAAGAGAAGATAAACATCTGATATTTTTGTAACAGCTTGCCAATACCCCGCGTCTGTCCAGGATAAAACTTCTACAATATGGTTTCTTATAAAAATATGCGTGATGGGTGTAAGAATAGCTGTCGTAATAGCCATTAAAGAATAATGAAGCAAGTTGTGGATACTTTTTGATTCAAAAGAGGGCTTAAAATATTCAAATTTCAGCCAATCTTTATGTCTTATAAAAAACAAAGTAATAAAAAAGAGACACCCTTGTGTAAATATAAGTGACAATAGAACGCCGTAAAGATAGAAATTTCTAATTAAAAAATAAGAAACAACAACACTTATAAAAGATCCTACAACAGTTGAATAAACGAGAGATTTAACATCTCTAAATCCATTAATGATTGAAAATAAAAAATTATTACAAGCGATACAAAATTGAGCGACAGACAAAACTATAACAATAGATGCAAAACTATCTGTTTCGAATAAAAAAACAGAAATATAATTAGAAAATGAAAAACAAATAACAAAAAAAACAAAAGAAGACACAACTGTTATAAATGCGCCAGAATTTAAGATAATTTTTATTTGAGGAGAAGTTTCTTTTCCGTATTCAGCAACATAACGAATAATTCCGTTTGAGATACCTCCGCCTGCACAAACACCTACAATTGTCATGAGGCTCATGAATTGCCCCATTTTTCCAAGACCTTCTGGGCCCGTGTAAATTGCAATTATTTTTACAATAAATAAATAAGACAATATTTTTGAAAAAGTAGATAAAGAGGTCCAAAAACCAACTCTAATAAATTCATTCATCTAACAAATAACCATTTACTACATTTATTATTTTTTGAACGCTAGGTTCATTCATATGCGGGCCAATGGGTAAACTTAACACTTCATTGTGAATGTCTTCGGATATCGGGAAACTTCCTTTTTTCCAATTTCTTTCGGCATAAGCCTGTTGCAAATGAGGAGGAATAGGATAATGAATGAGCGTATCAATATGATGTGATTTTAAATAAGATTGTAGAGAGTTGCGATCACTTGTTCTAACAACAAATAAATGCCAAGCATGATTTATATTTTCATCTAATTTTGGCAATAAAATATTTTTATTTGATATTGAATTCAGGTAAGCATTGGCTATAAGAACTCTTCTTTCATTCCACTTATCTAAATAACGAAGTTTAACTCTTAAAAAAGCAGCTTGAAGCTCATCAAGTCGGGAATTGTATCCCTTTAGTTGATGCGTATATTTAACTTTAGAGCCGTAATTCCGTAACATTCGAATTTTTTCAGCTAAAATATCATCATTGGTTGTAATGGCGCCGGCATCGCCAAAGGCACCAAGATTCTTCCCGGGATAAAAACTAAATCCTGCGGCGTGTCCCAATGATCCTGTCTTTTTACCTTTATAAAGCGCTCCATGTGCTTGGGCGGCATCCTCAATCACATGAAGATCATACTTTTTCGCAATTGCGTTTATTTCATCCATTTTTGTTGGTTGGCCATACAAATGGACAGGGATAATAGCTTTTGTTTGGGGCGTAATTGCTTTTTCAATTTCATGGGGATCTATATTAAACGTTCTTTCATCAGGCTCTACTGGGATAATTTTTGCTCCCACATAAGAGACCGCAAGCCATGTTGCAATGAATGTATTTGAGGGAACGATGACTTCATCTCCCTCTCCAATATCGTAAGCTTTTAGGATAAGGTGAAGAGCATCAAGACCATTCCCAACGCCGATACAATGTGTCACGCCACAATAGGCAGCGAATTCTTCTTCGAATTTTGAAACTTCTTCTCCTAGAATATACCACCCCGAATCCATAACTTTTTGAAAAACAGACGTTAATTCATTTTTTAATTCTTGATAGGTTTCGCCTAATTCAAGAAAAGGAACCGAAAAATTACCTGTTTCTTTAACCGTTAACGTCATTCAAAAAATCCTTGTAATCTCTGTAATAATCTTCTTCTTTATAAACATCAGAAGCGAGAACTAAGCACACACTTCCAGATGAAAAATTATTCAAGTCTCTCCACATCATGGGGGGAATATATAATCCTTGCCATGGTTTTTTTAAGGAAAACGTTTTCCTAGTATGTCCATCATCTAATGTAAGATCAAAGCTTCCTGAAAGGGGAATAATGACTTGCTCTAATTTCTTGTGCCCATGGGCTCCGCGCTCTGCTCCCTCAGAAATATCATAAATATAATAGATTCTTTTAATTTCAAAAGGAATATGTTGGGGGTATTCAATAAAACTCAAATTCCCTCGCGGATCTTTTATTTGGGGAAAAGTAAGGAGCGATATATTGTTCAAGGCTTAGATCCTTATCGTTTAAATACGAAAAAATTTGTAGCTTGTAATAGGAGAGGGTTTTGTAGGCTCACTTTTTAATAACGAGCCCTCTGCAATGTCCTTTGATACAAGTGCGTTGGGGCCTATCCACGAGTCCTTTCCAACCGTAAGATTATTGGCAAACGTAGAGTTTACCCCACAAAAACAATTAGCACCTATGGTCACGTACCCTGAAACTACGACATGAGAGCTAATAAATACGTTGTTTCCAATTACCGAATGATGACCTATGTGATTACCACTCCATAAAATAGTGTTATTCCCGATTTTAACAAAAGGTTGAACAACATTGTTTTCAAAAATAAAAGTATTCTCTCCGATCTCTGCATTTCTCCATACAAAGGCGCGTGAGCTTACGTAAGACGCTGCCTTATAACCCAAATTCTTAACGAGATTAAACAAACGCTCGCGATGTCGATTCAATTTACCGTAAGTTAAGGCGACAAAAACATGATGTTCTTTAGGATCATAAACCGTGGGTATATCTTCCAGGGCTACGATAGGTATTCCAAAAAGCTCTGATTTTGTTAGATAAGTTCTTTCTACTGCAAATGCAACCACCTCATAAGGAGAATCATGAGTAAAATACTCATAGGCGATTTCGCCAAAAGCCTCATCTCCTACAATAATAAGCTTTGTCATGGTCGCACCACTAAGAGATCTTCACGTCGATTAGCCATTGGCAGCTCAGCTTGTTGAGGCAACAGAAACGCATGAAATCCACTCATTCTTAAGCGCACAAGCAGGCCCATGAGGACACCGTCATCAATTTGGTCTGACTCAAGTTGATTAAATATAGGTTCAGGAAATAAATTTCCATCTTGGGCATAAAATTTTTCATGATATATTTTAGCAGTTTCGGAGGCTAAAAATCTCTTTTTCATAGAGATATTAGGAATATCCCCGGCAAGGAACTGTCCCTCTCTTTTTAGAAGAGTAACTGCAGAGTCAATAAATTTAAAGAGACTGGTTTCCACAAATGGATACTGAATAACGCTATAGGTCAGGATAACATCAAACTCTCCCAAATTTTCTATGTTGTTAAGTTCTTCTGGGAATTTCGCTGCAATCTTCGTGACGTTTGGATAGGAGGGAATAAGGTCAATCATTTCTTGGCAATCGATCAAAACAACTTCATGGTGTTGTTGACTGCAATGATCTAAAAATTTTTTGGTGAGGTCGCTCCACCCTGGCCCTATATCTAAAATTCTCATTTTTTCTCGGTTCAAATGAGAACATTTTCTTAAAATATCTTCAAAGATAAGGTCTACCTTTCCTTCTCGATACCAGGCAGGAAAGCCTACTCGTTCATGTTGGTTAACAGACGGATCTTTTGCCAGGTGTTTAAAAGTTTCATACCCTAGGTGATTTGGGTCAAAATTAGACATCTTTTTTGGCCCTATTATAAACTAATTCTATAAAAATCATGAACGATACCGCCTCCGCCGTGTTTAGCTTTTGACATATACAACCCTTGATTGAGGTGTTGACCTTGGTTCTCGTTGCTAATTCCAAAATCAAAATATCTTACTTTATGCTCTTTTGCGAGCTCAATACAGCGATTCAGAAGATAATCAAGGGCAAACACTTCTGCTCCCTCGGTGGTTACAACAAGATACTGCGTATGGTAAACAGAAGGGTTCATAAACACAACAGTTCCTGCAACAATCCTCTCATCCTTTAAAGCAGTAAATATACGAATATTGTGAGGGAACCTAGATAACAATTCTTTCATTTCCTCGTAAGAGTGGACAGGCTTTGTAGCATATTTTTCTTGAAGATTTTTCGAAAGAACCTCCCAAAGTTCTTTTAAATAGTCGGATGAGGAGTATATCAGAACTCTATGTTCCTCTGCTTTTCGAAACCGTCTACGCATAGTAGACAGGGCTTTACTACTTAAAGGTGAGGGAACATCTAAATCAATCGCACAACTTAAGTCTCTCCGATAGAGATCAGCATTTTGTCGAAAAAGCGCGTACAAATCGTCGGACGAGGGCACTTGATGATAAATATAAGGGATGGGTTTATAAAGAAATTTCTCATATCCCTTGTCTTTGTAAAAATGACAAATTTCTTGCAATGCATCAACCATTATCATTCCGCCTAATTTACCCTTATGGAGGATCCCTCCATAGGTGATGCCGGGGTGACTTATGATTTCTGCTTCATCATTAGGATTGATGGCTGCAGGTAACACAGCAAGCCAGTCTCCATCATCATCCGTAAGAATAAGAGAGTGATCTTGAAAACGATTTTTGTGGTAGCTTAAAAAAAGTCTTGTATGAAGGAATGTGGCCATTGGACAAGCCTTCAAAAATTCATCCCATTGGGAAGAATGGTCTTCTCTAAAAGATACAATTTTCATGATGTTTTTAAGATAGCATAGCCAAAGCCGTCAAACCCAAAATTATTACCAGTGTAAAACATATACGTTTTTTCTCGAACTTTTAATTGGCATAGATACCCCAGAGCTTTAGAATCCCACCCCTCGAGAGAACAGGGGATATTTATAGTGTTATCGGCACGCAGCCAATTCCTTCCATCTGGGGAAGTTGCTCGTCCAGGCAATAATGAATTATCAAGGCGCCCAATAGTATAGTACATCTCGTACTCGTTTGTGTTTTTATAGACCCTTGAGCGGCCTACTTTATATTCGCCTTCTTCTAGAGATATACAAGGTACTCCTTCTTGGGGAAACGTAATTCCGTCTTTAGATTCAAGGTATTTAATATAATAATTCGGGTAGGGTACGTTATTTATGTCTATCCATTTTTTTCCTACAGAATACCAAATTTTCCATAAATTATCCTCAAAACGAGAGCAATGAATGGCACGTAAAAAAGTACTTTCGGGAGATCTATCTAAGATAGGCGTCTGTGAAAGACGAACAAATGTTTCTCCCCCGTCAGAACTTTCAGCTATTCCTGAAAAAGCTAAAAATTTTACTTTCTGAGCAATTTGGAAGCCAACATAATACATACGCCAGCGATCGTTGTGCTTTACAATATCACCTAAAATCACCCCATTATCATCAAAACAGCCGGGTTGGCCTATATCTAGCACCGGATTCTCAGATATTCCTATAACTTCCGAAGGATTATTAGAATTAAGATCTACATACCCAATTCTTCCTATTCCCTCGATATCTCGAGCGCTGAAGTAAACGCGGATGACATCCTCATTTAATAAAACAGGGGTTGGGGTTAAGGCTGAACTATATTTCCAGCTCTTTTTATCAAAAGAAGGGGAGTATATTAATCCTTTTTTTTCCCAATTCATATTATTTCTCTCTAAGGGGTTCTTTTATAAAGTTCTTTGATAAAAAATTTTATTCATTAAACTTTATTCCAGTTCCGTGAAATATTATAAATTTTTTCTTTAAATAACAAAAGATAATTTTTTGTTTTTCCTTTAAGAGTTAGCGATGGTTTTTCAATAAAATGCCATGAAAACACTGAAACAAGAAAAGTAAGAAACAGAGAAAGAAAAAACAAATAATAAGGAGTGTATATTTTTAATAGGGAGACTAGCGTTTGCTGGGTTGGAAAAGAAAATATATAAATTCCGTAAGAATAATCCGGTAAAATAGTATTAAGTTTTTTGATTACGAGCTTTGGGTGAAATCCAAAAAAGAGAACACCATAGCTTATAAAAATAACTTCAGTATAAAAAGTATGTGGGAGAAGAAAAAATACAGTAGCTATTCCAAGAAAAACGAGAGGACTAATAGGAACATATCTTCTGTATAGGAAGGCATACATTCCTAATATAAAAGCTAAAGGAAATTTTATCAGGCCAAAAAAAGGAACTCTAAGAAAAAAAGCACAAAACCTATCCAATAAAATATATTTATACGAGAAATAACCATCGACCAGGTAAATAATACACAACATAAAAATAAATCCGACTAAAAATAAATTTAGAATTTTTTTGTTTTTAAAAGCCCCAACGATTCCTAAAAGAAAGACGAGAGCATACATTCTTATTTCTGGGGGAAGAGACCACAATGATCCATTTGAAGCACAGGGGAGTGGATTATGTACGTAAACTTCTAAAAGAGGGGAAGCTGCTTTCATAAAAAACAAGTAAACAATGTGGTTATAAAAAAATTTGAAGGCGGATATTAAATAAAAATAAAAATCTGCCGATGTCACCAATAACCCGAGAAAAATGCAATATAGTAGGGTCAAAACATACCCTGGAAATATTCGAAGTAATCTTGCTTCTAAAAAAAGATATCGACTTTTACTGTTTATATAGCTTTTTGTTATAAGTAATCCACTTAAAGTAAAAAAAGCACAAACCGCTATATCTCCAAACCACCCTGTTGAAAATCCAGGAAATAACTCAGGAATATATCCTAAGGATAAAGGAAAACTGTGCGCAAACACTACAGAAATAGCGGCGAGCAAACGAATAATAGTAAGGTTGTTAATTTTTCCGTCTTCTAAATCGGATAAAATATACATCGGATTACCTTTGTCTGTTTCAGTTCTCGCAATTGAAAAACTCCCCCTCTTTATCTTTGTTAGATAAAATGGGAGTAGACTCTATGGGCCAATCAATCCCTATTGTGGGATCATCCCACAATAAACATCGCTCATGTGTGGGAGAGTAATAATTAGTTGCCTTATATAAAAACTGAGAGGTTTCTGAAAGAGTGAGAAATCCATGGGCAAATCCTTCAGGAATCCAGAGTTGTTTTTTGTTGTTTGCTGAAAGATATTCTCCCACCCATTGTCCAAAAGTGGGAGATTTTGGACGAATATCAACAACTACATCAAAAACTTCTCCTACGCTTACCCTGACTAATTTTCCTTGGGCTCTTGGTGATATTTGATAGTGAAGACCGCGAAGCACACCTTTTTGTGAATAAGATTGATTGTCCTGAACAAAGTTGATCGATTTTCCAATATGGTCTTCAAAAATTTTTTGATTAAAACTCTCGAAAAAAAAGCCACGCTCATCAGAAAAAACTGTTGGCTCTAAAAGAAGAACATCTGGAATAGAAAGAGGTATAATCTTCACAACAAGTCACCCTTTAAAATTTTTTCTAAGTATTCCCCATAGCTATTTTTAAAAGATTTTGCAAGTTTATAGAGCTCTTCATCATCAATCCACTTTTGTTGAAAAGCGATTTCTTCTGGGCAAGCAATCTTAACCCCCTGTCTTAATTCAACGATACGAATAAATTGGCTTGCATCGATCAAACTTTCGTGAGTCCCTGTATCGAGCCAAGAAAATCCGCGCCCCATTTTCTCAACATATAGCTCCTCTTTATCTAAATATATTTTATTAAGATCTGTAATCTCAAGTTCACCACGCGCAGAGGGTTTGATAGACTTTGCATAGTAAGTAGCGTTTTCATCATAGAAATAGAGACCAGTTACTGCACAATTTGATTTTGGATTTTTTGGTTTTTCTTCAAGGCTTGTAACACGCCCTGTTTCATCAAATCCAGCCACACCATAGCGTTCTGGATCAGTTACATGATAGGCAAAAATAGTTGCACCTTTTTCGCGCATATAAGCCTTTTCAAGTAAATTTGGCAAATTATTTCCGTAGAAGATATTGTCTCCTAGAATCAAGGTAGAGGGTGAATTTCCTAGAAATGATTCTCCAATGATAAACGCTTGTGCCAGTCCGTCTGGAGAAGGCTGTATTGCATACTCAATCTTAACCCCCCATTGAGAACCATCTTTTAAAAGCTCCCGGTAAAAAGGAATATCTCTTGGCGTTGAAATAATGAGTATTTCTCGAATCCCAGATAACATCAAGGTTGTTAAAGGATAATAAACCATTGGTTTGTCAAAGACGGGAAGAAGTTGCTTTGAAATAGAAAGGGTGGCTGGATACAATCTTGTGCCGGCTCCACCAGAGAGAATAATTCCTTTTCTATTTGTCATTTTCTTCTCCAACTATTGAAATTTTCTTGATAAGTTCTGCGACTGTCTGTCTAGCATGATCCGCCCAATTTGGCAGGTCAACATTGAATGTTGATGTTATTTTTTTAGTATCTAGTTGAGAATTTTTTGGACGCTTGGCTGGCGTAGGGTAATTTTCAGAAACAGTTGGGGTAATGGAGTTTAAAGAAAGGTTGAGGGGCAAATGAGCGCCCTGCATTTCGCCAACAATAAAGTGTGCAATTTCGTACCAGTTTGTTTTCCCAGAGGGAGCAAGATTATAAATTCCATTTATATCTTCTTTCTTTACGTTATTTTCTTTTATGTGTTGAATGATGACGGCTGTTATATCAGCAATTAAGTTCGCACTCGTTGGCACGCCTATTTGGTCACTTACAATCTGAAGAGAATTTTTTTCTTGAGCTAATCTCATAATTGTTTTGATAAAATTATGTCCATGCGCGCTATAAACCCAACTTGTTCTAAAAATAAGATAATCACATCCGCTTGAAATAATTTCTTCTTCTCCCGCAAGCTTACTTTTACCATACACATTAATAGGACAGGGTTGATCATCTTCGAGATAAGATCCCTCTTTGGTCCCATCAAAAACATAATCTGTTGAATAATGAATGAGCGTAGCACCAACTACTTTTGCAGTTTCTGCAAGAACACCCACTGCTTTTGCATTAATAAGATAAGCTTTTTCAGCCTCTGATGCTGCTTTATCAACGTTGGTATAGGCTGCCGCATTGATAATAAAATCAGGACATGTCTCTTCTATAATTCTTTTTAAATAATCTAAATTTTCAAAATTTGCGGTAGTTCTGTCGAGAGCAATCAGATCATGGAGTTTCTCGGAGCGCTGTAACGCTTCACCGACTTGTCCATTTTTTCCAAAAAGAAGTATTTTCATACTGCATATCTCGTCTTAATCCAATCTTGATAAGAGCCATTTGTTACATTTTTGACCCATTCCTCATTTTCAAGATACCACTTAACCGTTTTATAAACTCCTGTTTCAAACGAAAGAGACGGTTTCCATCCAAGTTCTTTCTCAAGTTTTCCAGCATCAATAGCGTATCGTCTATCATGCCCAGCTCGATCTTTTACAAAGGTAATTAGCTCTTTATAGGAAAGGCCATCTGCTCGTGGTTTCAAATCATCTAAAATGTCGCACAATGTATTGACTATTTCGATGTTTGTTTTTTCATTGAGGCCACCAATATTATATGTTTCTCCAATTCTTCCTGATTTTAAGATCAGTCGAATAGCCGAACAATGATCTGAAACAAAAAGCCAATCGCGAACATTGAGCCCATCGCCATAAATAGGGAGAGATTTATTAGATAGAGCATTGTGGATAATAAGAGGGATGAGTTTTTCGGGGAATTGATAGGGACCGTAATTATTAGAACAGTTTGTTGTCAAAACGGGCAATCCGTAAGTGTGATGGTAAGCCCGTACAAGATGATCTGATGCTGCTTTACTTGCGCTGTAAATGCTGTTTGGCTCATATTTAGTTGTTTCTTTAAATGCCGGATCATCCATTGCAAGAGATCCATAAACCTCATCTGTAGAAACATGAAGAAATCTAAAGTTTTCTTTTTGCTCTGCGGATAAAGTTCTCCAATAAGCATAAGAGGATTCTAAAAATCGAAAAGTAGAAACAATATTTGTTTGAATGAATTCTTCAGGGCCATCAATCGAACGATCTACGTGAGATTCTGCAGCAAAATTAATAATCGCGCGTGGAGCGTATTTTTGAAGGAGAGTATCAACAAGATTTTTATCCCCTATATCCCCATGAACGAAAACATGTTCTTTACTATCTTTCACGGAGGAAAGATTATTCATATTTCCTGCATAAGTAAGCTTGTCAATATTTATAACCTTCTCGTTTTCAAGAGAAGCCCAATCTATAATAAAATTTGATCCGATAAATCCGCATCCGCCAGAAACTAAAATAGTCATTTTCATATCCTCTTTAGCGAGAAGGCTAGAAATAAAGCAATGTTTTGCACAATCGATTGTCGATATATTCTTAACTTCCAAAACCAAAAAATTCTTTTTATAAGTCCCTTGCTTCTTGCTTCTTTAAAGCAATCAAATACCTTTCTGTTTTCTTCCGTCATAAGGTGTTGAATTTTTTCAAGAGCTGAAATGTTTTCATCAGTCCATTTTCGAAAAGTTCCATTAACTAAGAGATAAACTCGGCGTACTCGAGAAAAAAAACTCCTATTTTCTCCCATCAAATTGTTTCCGTGCTGGCGATATTTTAAACTTGCATGAGAATCATAGAAAACAGTTCCACCAACAGCTGAAACAAATAGGTACGATAACCAGTCATGAGAAAAAATTGTATTATCTTTTGCGATATGGTTTACAATTAAATCACGTGCTTTTCTATTCAAAACCATTGTATTTCCAGGAGCAACCGTTTGAATCAAAGCATTTTTGAAATTTGGTTTGGTGTTGAATAAAGTGGACAACCCTGTGTCTTCGCCATGTTCATTTATAAAAGACGTTCTGGACCCATAAAGAGAGGGCCCACTTTTCTGAGCAGCTTTCATATAGTTTAACGCTCGTTCTATTTTATTGTCTTCCCAGATATCATCTTGATCGGAAAACGCATAATAATCAGCATTGATTTTTGGATTAGATAAAAGCGAAAAAAAATTGGCGGCAAACCCTTTCCCAGGGCCTTTGAAAAAATGAACGGAGGCATTTTCCCAACCTTTCGTTCTTTTTTTTATAATAGCCTTTGATCCGTCATCAATGCCATCAATACTTACCCACAAAGAAATGTTTTTGTATGTTTGCCGAACAATTGAATCGATTTGTTCTTCTATAAATTTTTCTCCATTATAGCAGCACAAGAGAACGGCAACGTTTTCATTTGTTTTAACATCCATTTTTATAAAAACATCCTGGGTTAGACAAAAAAATGTTTAGAAAATAGCAAGTAATTATTCTATAAAAAATCATTTAAATCGTATAACATTTTTTTTAATTTATCAAATAAAAAAGAAATCAAATCACTCTTCGATAAGGTTTGAATTTCTTCTGTCCTAACGGCATACAAGGGTGAACTTTATTCTTGACTAAATTAGTCGGGAATCATATATATAAGGTATCATGAAATTAGGAACAAAAGGCCGATACGCTGTCATGGCGCTGGTAGATCTTGCCTATTATGGGAAAGGGAAGCCACTACCTTTGACTGAGATTGCAACACGCCAGGCCTTGCCTCTTGCGTATTTAGAGCAATTATTCGCTAAGCTTCGCCAAAAAGAGTTTGTCGCGAGTACGCGGGGTCAGCAGGGGGGGTATACTCTTGCACGCAATCCCGAGACAATCCGAATTGCAGACATTTTAGAAGCTATTGAAGAACCTTTAGAAACAACGCGTTGTCATAAAGGGTCTAAAATGGGGTGCTTGGGAACAAAAGGTCGCTGTTTAACCCATGATTTGTGGGCAGGATTGCAGCAAAATATGCAGCAGTATTTAAATGGAATTTCTTTAGCGGATGTATGTCAACAAGGTGGTCAATGATTTATTTAGATTATAATGCTTCTGTTCCGTTGCGTTCTGCAGCGAAAGAAGCGTTGCTTAAGACTCTAGCCTTTGTGGGGAATCCTTCCTCTCCTCACCAAGCGGGGCGTCACTTACGCTCGCTTGTAGAAGAGGCTCGCACAGAGATTTTAAAAGGGTTAGGTGGAAAACGCCTCGTTTTTACCAGTGGTGGAACTGAGGCGAATGTTCTGGCTTTATCGAGTGCGAAAGAAACCCCCGTTATTGTTTCTAGCATTGAGCACGAATCCGTTCTAAAGGCGGTCGAGGCTCCTTATACAGTTCCTGTCCTGCGTACAGGTGTGATTGATTTAGAAGCCCTTGAGAAGTTGCTCACATCTTTTGAGAGACCAGGGCTGCTCTCTGTGATGCTTGTGAACAACGAAACAGGGGTTATTCAGCCCATGAAGGAAGTTGCTCGATTGGCGCATGCAAAGAGATGGAAAGTCCATACCGATGTTAGCCAAGCCATTGGCCATCTGCCGTTTTCCTGTGAGGACTTGGACGTTGATATGATGACCCTTTCCTCTCATAAATGTGGAGGCCCTGTTGGTGTAGGTGCCCTTATTTTGCGAGAAGCAGGCCACGTGATGCCTCTTATTCGAGGAGGCGGCCAAGAATATGGAATACGTGGAGGAACGCTTGCTGCTCCCCTTATTGTGGGATTTGCCGCGGCTGTAAACGAAGCTATAGGGGAAGATATGTCTTCTTTAAAGAAGCTCCAGCAAAAAATTGAAAAGGCCCTTCCTGATGCTATTATGTATGGCAAAGAAAGCCCTCGTACGGCTCATGTTGCGTGTATAGGGATGCCAATGGTGTCATCAGATCTTCAACTCATGGCTTTTGACTTAAAAGGTATTGCCGTGAGTGCAGGCGCCGCTTGTTCTTCAGGAACGATGAAGTCGTCTCATGTGCTTGCCGCTATGGGGGTTTCAGCTCTTGAAGCAGGGTGTGCTATTCGTGTCAGTATGGGATGGAACACACAATCCTCTGATATTGATGCTTTTATTGATGAGTGGAACATAATTTATGGAGCTCGACGGCTCAAGGAGGCCTCATGAGAAATCGGCCGATTTATTTAGACTATCAAGCGACAACTCCCTGCGATAAACGGGTTGTAGAGCGTATGCTTCCTTATTTTACGGAAGACTTTGGGAATCCTCATTCACGTAGCCATGCTTATGGATGGAGCGCGGAAGAGGCCGTGGAAGCGGCGCGTTCCCAGGTTGCCTCTATTATTAATGCGGATGAAAAAGCTGTTATTTTTACAAGTGGGGCCACGGAGTCCAACAACCTTGCGCTCAAAGGCGTAGCGCATTTTTATAAAGACCAGAAAAACCATATTATTACATGCGCAACAGAGCATAAATGTCTGCTGGATAGCTGCCGCCGCTTAGAGCAAGAAGGCTTTAAAGTGACCTATCTTCCTGTTCAGCCCAATGGGCTTATTGATCTCGAAGACCTTAAGGCAGCGATAACAGACAAGACAGTCCTTGTCTCTATTATGGCTGTGAATAATGAAATTGGGGTGATTCAGCCGCTTGCAGAGATTGGAAAGATTTGCAGAAATGCAGGCGTTTTCTTTCACACAGATGCCGCTCAAGCTGTGGGAAAAATTCCCATTGATGTTGAGGCGATGAACATTGATCTTCTCAGTATTTCTGCCCACAAAATTTATGGCCCCAAAGGAATTGGGGCGTTGTATGTGCGTCGCAAGCCAAGGGTGCGCTTGCTTTCCCTGATTAGTGGAGGAGGGCAAGAGCGTGGCATGCGTTCTGGAACGTTGTCTCCTGCACTTTGTGTAGGTTTTGGGGAAGCTTGTGTTCTTGCCCAAAAAGAAATGGCCTCCGAGGCTTTACGCTTGAAGGCTTTGCAGAAACGTTTTTATGAAGAGATCACAAAAGAACTTGATGAAGTTTATCTCAATGGAGATCTTGATCAGCGGATTCCTGGGAATCTCAACCTTAGCTTTGCCCACGTGGAAGGAGAAGGGTTGATGATGGGAGTTAAAGAATTAGCGGTTTCTTCAGGCTCGGCATGTACGTCCGAATCTCTTGAGCCCTCTTATGTTTTACGTGCCCTGGGTGTAGAAGAAGAAATGGCTCACACGAGTATCCGTATTGGATTTGGACGATTTACGACAGAAGAAGAAATGGATTTTGCTCGTGAAAAACTTGTAAAAGAAGTGAAACGTTTGCGGGAAATGAGCCCTCTTTGGGAAATGAGCCGCGAAGGGATTGATTTAAAATCTATTCAGTGGGCAGCTCACTAATAAACACATAAGGAGACGAAAAATGGCGTATTCAAAGAAAGTTATTGATCACTACGAGAATCCCCGGAATGTTGGGGGGCTTGATGCGACTGATCCGCTTGTTGGAACAGGACTTGTCGGAGCGCCTGCTTGTGGAGATGTGATGAAGCTTCAAATTAAGGTTAATGATGAGGGCATCATTGAAGATGCAAAATTTAAGACGTTTGGATGTGGCTCTGCGATTGCCTCAAGTTCTCTTGTTACGGAATGGATTAAAGGAAAATCCATAGAAGATGCAGCCACCATAAAGAATACAGAGATTGCCCAGCACCTGTCTTTACCGCCCGTCAAACTTCACTGTTCGATGTTAGCAGAAGATGCTATTCGTGCGGCTATTGAAGATTATAAAAAGAAGCAAAAGATAGCGGCATGAGTCAGCCTGTTCTTACTCTTACGGAAGCGGCAGCAGCTCGCATCAAAACTCTGCTAGAGAGCCGAGGAAAACCTACCTATGGCATTCGTATTGGTGTGCAAACCAAGGGATGTTCTGGTCTGGCGTATGTGCTTGAGTTTGCTGAAGAAGCGGGAGCTTATGATGAGAAAGTGGAAGCTCATGGGGTAAGTGTGCTCATTGATCCTAAAGCGGTGATGTTTATTTTAGGATCCTGCATGGATTATGTGGAAGATAAAATGTCTTCTGGCTTTATTTTTAAAAACCCTAATGAAAAGGGCCGCTGTGGGTGCGGAGAATCCTTCCGTGTTTGATCCTTTTTCTCTTTTAGGGCTTGAGAAGACTTATTTTTTAGAGGCCAGAGATTTGGAAAAAGCTTATTTTGAAGCTCAAAAGAAAACGCATCCGGATCAATTTGCGCAAGCCTCTCTAGAGATACGCCAAGAGGCGTCTCGTCAATCAACAGCCGTCAATCAGGCCTATCTTTCATTAAAAAATCCCCTGGCTCGGGCCGAGTATTTAGTCGGTGGTAAACAAGAAAGTCTCCCTGATCCCGATTTTTTAGAGAAGATCATGGTTTGGAAAGAACAGAAAGAAGCAGGAACGTTAGATTTAGAAGAGGTGAAAGTCACTGAAAGACATCTCTTCCAAGAGATAGAACAGGCCTTTAGGGATAATAAGCTAGAGACTGTCAGGATGGCTCTACCTGAGCTTCGGTATGTAACGAGCGTATTGTGAGAGAATAACCAATTAGGAAATTTGACATATTTTATCTCTTATTTAAAATGGGAGAGAACTTATAAAAACACCATCCTTGTGCCAACGTGTATTAATTAAGAAATTATAAAACCATGCTCCTTCAAATCACAGAACCCGGCAGTCCCCGTCCTCCTCCCGTGGGCCTTGTGGTCGGCATTGACCTAGGTACAACCCACTGTGTTGTCGCTCATGTTAAAGAGGGAAAGCCACATGTCTTTGGTTTTGAAGGAGAAGGTCCGCTTGTTCCTTCTTTATTGACCTTGGAGGATGAGAAGTTACAGGTAGGGGTAGACTTAGGGAAAACCTTAAGTTCTACAAAACGGTTGATGGGAGAAGGCGCAAAAAAACTACCCCTAGGAGACTATTCTTTTACTCCCGTTGAAGTGGCTGGTAAAATTCTTGAACACCTTAAAAGTCTCATTGAGCGAATAGGTCCGCTTACGGCTGCTGTCATAACAGTTCCTGCTTATTTCGATGAAGCCGCTCGCGTTGCTACCAAGCAAGCAGCAGCCCTTGCAGGAATTAAGGTCTTGCGGCTTCTTAATGAGCCAACGGCAGCAGCATTGGCTTATGGTCTAGAGACAGGCGCTGAGGGGATTTATGCGGTCTATGATTTGGGGGGAGGGACGTTTGATATTTCCCTTTTGAAACTCGAAAAGGGTGTCTTCCAAGTTCTGTCCACCGGCGGAGATCTTCAGCTGGGTGGAGACGATATTGATGACGTTTTAGCTGTTTCCAAAGGATTGTCTCGCAAACAAGCCCGAAAAATAAAAGAACAATTGACGTCATGCGAAGAATGGGAGGGGGTCCATCGCTCAGAACTGGAGGCGATAGCAGACCCTTTCGTTCGTAAAACACTGACGATTAGCCAAGATGTTTTGCAGGCAGCAGGCCTTTCGCCAGAAGCTGTACAAGGTGTTGTGCTTGTGGGGGGAATGACGAGGATGCCTTGTGTACAGGCCCAGGTAGAAGCTTTTTTCAAAAAGCCCCCCTTGATGGATATTAACCCCGACGAAGCTGTTGCTTTGGGGGCTGCTCTTTCTGCTGACGGGCTGACCCATGGTTCTAAAACACTTTTGCTTGACGTAACGCCTCTTTCGTTGGGACTAGAGACAGCGGGGGGGCTTATTGAGAAAATTCTTCCCCGTAATACCCCCTTACCAGCTTTAGCCTCTGAAGAGTTCACAACTCAAGCAGACGGACAGGGAGGGATGGTCATTCACGTGCTCCAAGGAGAACGAGAATTTGTCCAAGATTGTCGATCGTTGGCCTGCTTTGAGCTGAAGGGGCTGCCCGCATTGCCCGCGGGGGCTGTCAGAGTGCGGGTTGACTTTGCAATTGATGTGGAAGGACTTTTAACCGTGACAGCTGTTGAAAAAACAACAGGGCTCTCTCACCATATTGAAGTGCGTCCTTCTTACGGATTAGATGGAAAAACATTGGAGAAGATGCTAAAGGAGAGTCAAAGATTTGGAAAAGAAGATGTCCAAAACCGAGTAAAAACAGAAGAAACCCTACATAATAAGCATTAAGATATGCCAAATACATCATCTCCTCTTTTTCCCCTCATTCTTTTGTGTTTAGGAAGTATTTTGATTGGTGGGTCAGCTGTATTTGTGCGCTTCTCAGACTTAGGGGCTCTCCCAACAGGGTTTTATCGCATGCTTTTCTCGTTACCACTGCTTGCCCTTTGGATGCAATGGGATAAGCGTGAAGGAGTTTCTCATCATGAGCTTTTTAGGAAAGGAAAAATAGAAATCGTACTTGCAGGGTTTTTCTTTGCTCTTAACCTTGTCTTGTGGAATTATTCCGTCCGATACACGACTGTAGTAAATTCTACGCTTTTGAATAATACGGCAGCTTTTTTTGTTCCTCTTACCTTATGGATTATCTTTAGAGAAAAGCCTTCTTTTAGAATAATATGTGCAGCGTCAATTGGGTTTTTAGGAAGTGCTTTCCTTGTGGGGGAAAGCTTCTCTATAAGTTATGACAATCTTTTAGGAGATATTATTTCTCTTTTTACAGGACTTCTCATTTCTTTTTATTTAGTTGCGTTAAAACAAGTGCGGGCTAAATCTTCAACAGGATTTCTCATGTTTTGGACAGCATGTTGTGCTACTTTTTTCTTATGGCTCTTTTCTTACTGTGGAGGTGGCTCTCTCTGGCCTGTTACCGGAAAAGGACTGTTGAGTGGGCTGGGACAAGCGGTGTTTGTTCAAGTGTTTGGCCAAGGATTGATCGCTTATTCCTTGGGAAAAATTTCTGCAACCTCTGCGAGCATTGTGCTCTTCTTAGCACCCCTCACAAGCGCTGTTTTAGGGCTGGTTGTGTATGGAGAAAATTTGAGCCACTTTAAGTTATTTGGGATGGCATTTATTATGTTAAGTATTGTTTTTATGAGGGAGAAGAAGACCCCATGACGTATGTTGTCACCGAAGCTTGTATCAAGTGTAAGTATACGGACTGTGTGGAAGTTTGTCCGGTTGATTGCTTTCATGAAGGGGAACACATGCTTGTGATTGATCCTCAAACTTGCATTGATTGTGGAGTCTGTCAGATAGAATGTCCCATACAAGCCATTAGCCCAGATACACAACCAGGAATGGAAAAATGGGTAGAAATGAATGCAGAGTATGCCAAGGTCTGGCCTGCTATCACCTGGCCAAAAACGCCGCTTCCTGAAGCAGAAAAATGGGCAACAGTGACAAACAAGTATCCTGAGCATTTTAGTCCAAAGAAAGCTTAGATGAGGTGGCAGAGTGATTCGCCTTTACGTAAAAACCCCGCTTGTACAACACAACTCTTTTGTGCTCTCTGACCAGCAAAGTCATTATCTCCAAAAGGTCATGAGACTGAAGGAAGGGGATAAGCTTCTTGTTTTCAACGGAAGTTACGGAGAATGGGTGGCTACGGTCAAGGAACTTTCGAAAAAAATTACAGTTCTTCAGACGATTGAGCAAACGCGTCTATGCCAAGAAGAGCTCGATCTTTGGCTGCTGTTTTCGCCCCTCAAACCCAAGCGACAAGCTTTTCTTGAGGAAAAAGCAACTGAGCTTGGCGCCACAGATTTATGGCCTGTGCGATGCGAGAGAACTGTCGTTACTTCTCTTAATACAGCCAAAATGGAGGCTCACATCATCGAGGCGGCTGAGCAGTCAGGTCGTTTGACCCTTCCTGCTCTAAGGCCTCTTATGACGCTTCCAGAGCTTCTGGAAACTTGGCCTCAGGAAAGAGTATTGCTTTTTGGAGATGAGACCCGCACAGCCCCTTCACTGGGAGCGCTCTCTTTTGAGTCTACAGGATCTTATGCTTTTTTTGTGGGGCCTGAAGGTGGGTTTAGCCCTCACGAATTTTCTCTTTTGCGCTCTCACCCGAGTTTCCAAGGAGTGACTTTAAATCCTAACATTCTTCGGGCAGAAACAGCAGCTCTTGCAGGGCTAGCGTATTTGCAGCTAAGAAGTAACGCTTAACAAATCATTCTTAATTGCCGATTAATGACTGTTAGCATGGCAAAATCAATGGTGGAAGCATTCATTAAATCAAAGAGAGTTGATTCTACAGCTGCGGTAGAAATAAGTCCTGCCATAAGAGTTCCATCTTTCTTAAAGAGACTTTCAACGGATTTTCCGCGGACCAAAACTTTTTTCGTCAATATACGTTGATTCATATAAAGCTCTTCGATAAATGCATTTGCTGCGCCTTGTTGCCAATGGGTATCGCCAGAAAGCGCAAGGGTTGCTTTGCGTAACCACTCAAATCCAAGCTGTTGCCCTAGCGCAAAATATACCTTGGCAACGAGCTTAGCATCAACAGAGAGCTCTTTACTGAGGGAAATCATATCGGGGGCAGCGACAAGAGGTTCTAAAATCAAGAGACGCGTTGCCAGGGCAGCAGGGAGTCCTTGATGCTCGTACTCGCGACATTTTTCTTCGAAATCTTTCTTTTGTTGAGCGGGGAAAAGTGTCAAAAGAACTTCTTTTAAATTATCAAAGTCGGGTTTAAATTTTTGTAAATGTCCCTCTATATCTTCAAGATGTTCTCCGAAACGCAAAAACCACTCTGTAAAGCGTTTTACAGTTTCGTAAACGCGCAACATAAGATCTGTTTGGAACGAAGTGGAAAGAGTTTCTAGTGATTCTATTCCTTGCCATAATGAGGAAAGCTCAAGAAGGTTTCTGACAACAAAATAGGCTTTTACAACAGCTGGTGCATCAACATTTGCGAGACGCTTCATTTCATGAATAAAAGTAATGCCCATGTGGTTTATAATACTGCTGGTGATAAGGGTTGTTGTAATTTCTCTCCTCAAAGGATGAGTTTCAATTTCTTCAGTGTAGGCATTTTGGAGACGCTCAGGAAAATAGCTCAAGAGTTTTTCCCGTAGAAGACTAAGATCAGGGATATTTGAATGAATGAGTTGCTTTTTGAGCGAGATTTTTGAGTACGCTAATAATACGGAAAGCTCAGGGCGTGTAAGCCCTTGTTTGTCGGCCATACGACGAACAAGTTCCGTTTCATCGGGGAGATACTCAAGAGCACGATTTAACAATCCCTCTTCCTCTAGATCCCTCATTAAGCGTGCTTGCTCATCGAGAAGCCGAAATCCCTGACTGCGTGCAAGGCTAATCGCTTGAACTTGCCAGAAGTTATCCTTCAGAACCAATCGTGCTACATCATCGGTCATGTTTTGCAAAAGCAGATTGCGTTTCTTCAACGTAAGTCCATTGGTAGCCATCACATGATGAAGGAGAATTTTGATGTTTACTTCATGATCCGAACAATCCACCCCTGCAGAATTATCAATGGCGTCTGTATTAAGCCTTCCGCCTTTTTTTGCATACTCAATACGCCCTAATTGGGTGATACCTAAATTAGCTCCCTCTGCAATGACCTTCGCACGGATGTCTGCGCCGTTAACGCGTAAGATATCATTGACGGGGTCTCCCACATCAAGAGAGGTCTCATTTTTTGCTTTAATGTAGGTTCCTATTCCTCCAAACCACATAAGGTCTACGGACGCTTTTAAAAGAAAGCGAATGAGCTCGGGAGGGGATAGCTGATCTTCTTGAATTTCAAACAGGGCTTTCATTTGAGGGGAGAGAGAAATAGATTTTGCATTTCTTTCAAAAACACCTCCTCCCGGAGAAATAAGCGACGCATCATAATCAGCCCACGTAGAAGAAGGTAGAGTGAAGAGTCGCTTCCTCTCCCCATAAC
This sequence comes from Alphaproteobacteria bacterium, assembly GCA_020049895.1. Taxonomy (GTDB): domain Bacteria; phylum Pseudomonadota; class Alphaproteobacteria; order UBA9655; family UBA9655; genus UBA9655. The sequence continues at coordinate 63,966 of JAGVLE010000011.1, forward strand.
TTTTCTCAGGGTTGGGTGAGGGATCAATAAAAATATGGAGATGATTAAAAGCTGCTAACAATTTGAAATGACGAGATAAAAGGACCCCATTGCCAAACACATCCCCTGACATATCGCCAATGCCAACAACGGTTACTTCTTCCTTTGTGACATCTTGATCCATTTCTCGGAAGTGACGCTTAACCGATTCCCAGACACCTCGAGAGGTAATGCCCATTTTTTTGTGATCGTAGCCAGTTTCCCCACCTGATGCAAAAGCGTCCCCTAACCAAAAATCATAATCGGCAGCAATCTGGTTAGCATAATCAGAAAACGTGGCTGTTCCCTTATCTGCAGCCACCACAAGATAGGGATCATCTTTATCACGGCAGACAACTTGAGGCGGAGGAACAATCGTTTCACCTTTAAGATTATCTGTAATATCTAAAAGTCCACGAATCATGGTTTGATACGCTTTAATGCCCTCTTCTTTTGTAAGACCCGAGGGAGAAGATTGCTTAATAGTAAAGCCACCCTTGGATCCGGAAGGAATAATAACGGCATTCTTCACCATTTGAGCTTTCATGAGGCCCAGAGTCTCTGTACGGAAATCTTCGCGACGATTGGACCAACGAATGCCTCCTCGTGCTATCTTTTCCCCTCTTAAGTGGATAGCCTCTACGCGAGAAGAATAAACAAACACTTCATATTTTGGTCGTGGAAGGGGCATTTCTTCAATAGCTTCACAATTAATCTTGAAAGAAACATAGGATTTGGGGGCCCCATCGAGAAGCTGATAAAAATTAGTTCTGAGTGTGGAGCTAATGACATTGATAAATTTTCTTAAAATGCGATCTTCATCCAAAATCTGAACTGTTCTTAACAGCTCTTTAATTTTATTGAGGATTTCTTCTCGTTCCTTATTTCTGTCTTGCTTATAGAGAGGAGAAAATTGGCATGTAAACAACTGATACATAAGCTGCGCCATGAAGGGGTATTTCGCAAGAGTCTCTTCCATATAGGCTTGGCTGAAAGTCCCCTGAAGCTGACGAAGGTACTTTGCATATGCACGGAACAACTGGCATTCACGCCAAGAGAAATTGGCACGAATAATAAGGCGATTGAAGCCATCATTTTCCACCTCGCCTTTTAATAAATTCTCTATTCCTTCTAAAAAATTCTCTTTAATGGGACCAAATTCGATAGGATCTTTTTCCTTTGTTTGCATTTCAAAGTTATGAATCCAAATCTTTTGGTCATCGTTGCGACTTATAATAAAAGGGATTTCACTCAATACATTGAGGCTCATGTTTTCTAAAATAGGAAGAATCGACGACAGAGAGACAGGGGCGCTTACTGAATAAATTTTAAGTTGGAGAGAGTTGTTATCTTTGTAATCTTCTTGACTCGCATAAGCATGCAAATGATTTTTAGAGAAAGCTTTTTCGATCTCTATGATATCAATGACTGCATCTTCAACAGAGATTTGCTCTTGGTATCCTTTAGAAAATCCATGGCCATATTTTTCAAAGAGAAAGAGACCTTCTTTTTCTCCCACAGACATTAAGAGCGCTTGCTGAAGATCTTCTTCCCACGTAAGGGCAGCTTCTCTAATCTCTTTTTCTATAGCGGCATGGTCAAAGATCAAGGATTTTTTCTCAATAAGAGAGAGCGTATAGTGAACGCGGGCAAAAGCAAGTTCTCCCAACTGAACTTGCCAGCTTGTTAACTTTGCATGAAAATTTTTCTCTAGAATACCTGCGAACTTACGACGGAGTGCACTATCATAGCGTTCTCGAGGAATATATATGATACAGGAAACAAATCTCTCAAATTTATCGGGACGAATAAAGAGAGTGAGCCGTTGGCGGTTTTGAAGTTGAAGGATGGCCATTGTTGTTTCAAATAGCCAATCTTCAGAGGCCTGAAACAATTCTTCTCTAGGGAAAGACTCCAAAATATGAATGAGTGTTTTTCCATCATGCCATTCTTCAGCAAAACCAGAGCGTTCTAAAACATAGGAAACTTTCTGCCGTAATAGGGGAATATCCCTTACACTTTGCCGATAAGCTACAGACGTGAATAATCCGATAAATTGATAGAGGCCAATGACATTGCCGTTCTTATCAAAACGTTTAACGCTGATAGAATCCATCGGATCTTGGCGATGAACATCCGATTTTTGAGTTGTTTTTGTAAGAATAAGAGGAGTGGACTCCACAATATAACGCTGATTGGTAGGCGTGAGTTCTATTCCCCCAAAAAGTTTGCTAATTTCTTGGTCAGAGGGATGTTTTAAAATACCCAGCCCTCCCATAGAGGTAAGCTCTTGCTTTTTTCCTTTTTTCTCGAGTGTTAAGGAATATTCACAGAATCCCAAGAAGGTAAAATGATTGTCTGCAACCCATTCACAAAAAGCGATGTATTCTTTAACTTGTGCAGCAGGAAGAGGCGGAGGGTATTGTTTTAAATTTTCGATAGCCTGCTGCAGCCGCTTTTTCATGGGGCCCCAATCTTCTACGGCAACACGTACATCTTCAAGGGCATGATTAAGATTTTTGATTAATACAGACCTTTTGTCCGCAGACAAAAAATCTAAAATATCGCAATGAATGAAAGATTCGTAAGCTTCTTCTGGTTTTTGAGAGGATCTATCAGAAACATTAGTCAGGGCGTGCGTTTTATCGCGGTCTACTTGCATCACGGGGTGAATAACGAGGTTAATTGAGTACCCTAAGCTATTAATAACCCCCGTAACTGAATCCACAAGGAAAGGCATGTCATCATTAACGATTTCTACAATAGTTTGAGGAAGAAGTTTGGTGTCCTCTTTTCTTTTTTCCGTAAAGACGCGAATTTTAGCTTTTCCAGGCACGCGGGTCTGACTAAAGGTCCACATTTCCAGAACAGAGGTGACAAGTTCATCTAAAGGTATATCTTTTAGGTCTTCTGCAGGAACATTAGCGTAATAAAGGTAAGCAAACGTCTCTGCAGCTTTTCGAAGTTCAGGGGAAACCTGTTTTTTTACTTCAGCTGCAATGCGTGCAAACATAGAATTTTCTTGTTTTACCTTTGTCATCATTGCTTTCCTTTTGCCATATTATGTTAAAAAGATAAAGGAAAAGCTAAAATTTTTAGCTTCGTTGATTTTTCTTTTTTTCTTTTCTTTTTTTAAATTTTAAAGAACTCCTTAAAAAGTCTCTTTTTCTAATTGTTCATATGGGTAGGCTGATCAAACTATAGCAAAGTCTATATAAATCGATTATAATATTGTCATAGCAAGAAAAGAAGGATAAGAAGAGCTATGACATACAGTGTGGATTTTCGACAGAAAGTA
>JAGVLE010000006.1 GCA_020049895.1 Alphaproteobacteria bacterium
CGTAAGTCTTGAGAATATGATCTCATGATGCTTCCTCTCCATTAGAAAGGACCATCATATCACAAAAATGTAATGACTTAAATCAAAAATGCTCTAGATTTCGGCCCAGTTTTTTCCTACATCCACCTCGACGATTAGGGGGACTTTAAGAGAAACAATGGTTTGCATTGTTTTGGCGATGAGAGGGGAGGCTTTTTCAATATCTGTTTCACCCACTTCAAAAATCAGTTCATCGTGGACCTGAAGAAGCATATGAGCGTTGAGCTGTTGTTCCTTAAGCAGACGCGCCAGTTTGATCATCGCTTTGTTAATAATATCCGCATTTCCTCCCTGTAAAGGGGCGTTGATGGCTTGCCGTTCTGCAAAGGCCCTGCGATTGGGGTCACGGCTCTGAATATCAGAAATGAAGCAGCGACGACCGAGCAGAGTTGTGACATAGCCTTTGTCACGAGCTTCTGTTTTCATACGCTCCATATAGGCCTGAATTCCAGGATAAAGTTTGAAGTATGTTTGAATATGCTCAGTTGCACTTTCTCTGCTGATGCCGAGTTGGCGTGCAAGGCCAAAAGGGCTAATGCCATAGATAATCCCAAAATTAATGGCTTTGGCTTTATGGCGCAGGTCTGGCGTTACCTGGTCCACAGGAACATTAAAGACCTCGGATGCTGTTTGGGCATGGATGTCTTTTCCCTCCCAAAAGGCTTTTTGCAAGGCAGGAATATCAGCCATATGCGCCAAGAGGCGAAGCTCAATTTGAGAGTAATCCGCAGAGATAAGGCTCATCCCGGAGCTTGCGACAAAGGCAGAGCGAATCTTGCGGCCTTCTTCCGTGCGAATAGGAATATTTTGCAAATTAGGATTTGAAGAGGCCAATCGCCCTGTGGACGTGGCTGTCATAGCGTAAGAGGTATGGACACGCTCTGTCTTTTTGTTAATTTGCAGCGGTAAGGCATCCGTATAGGTGCTTTTTAGCTTTGCCAATTGACGCCATTCGAGCAAATTATCGGCAATCTTAAATCCCTGTTCAGACAGACTCTCAAGGATTTCTGCGGACGTACTATAGGCACCGGTTTTCCCTTTTTTCCCTCCTGGTAATTTAAGGGTATCAAAAAGAATTTCGCCCAGTTGTTTGGGGGAGCCGACATTAAAAGAATGACCAACTTCTTGATAGATGTGTTGTTCAATCTCTGCTAAGCGTTTTTCAAATTCTTTGCTCAATGTTCCCAAAATCAAGGGATCAACGCGCACACCGCGAAATTCCATATTTGTTAGAACAGGAATAAGGGAGCGCTCGAGGGTTTCATAGACTGTGCATTGTTTTTCTTCTAAAAGACGAGGTTTTAAAAGGGCATAGAGTTGAAGAATCATATCTGCTTCTTCAGCCATATAGGCCGTTGCTTTTTCAGGAGGAATCTTATCAAGGGTTACTTGGCCGCGTCCTGCTCCTACAACCTCTTCATAGGTCATCATGGAGCGCCCAAGGTAACGCTGAGCAAGCTCTGAGAGAACATGACTCTGCTGGGTTCCTTCGAGAACATAAGACATGACCATGGTATCCTCAAGGGGGGTAAGAGTGATGCCATGCTTCTTCAATAAAAGAGCATCATATTTAGAGTTGTGTCCCACTTTCAAAATGCCTGGGTTTTCCAGTACAGGCTTTAGAAGAGCGAGGGCGGTTTCTAAAGGAATTTGGTGAGGATGTGTGCTGGGTATGAGAAGATCTCCGTCTTCTCCCACATGACCTAAGGGGAGATAAGCTGCTTGAGAAGACCCTAGGCTTAAAGACAAGCCCACCAGTTGGCTTTCCATGGCATCTAGGGTGGTTGCCTTTACCTTTACCCCTACATACCCTTGAGTCTGAATTTTCTGAATCCAGGTAGATAGCTGAGAGGCTTCTTGAATAAGGTCGTATTTAACTGTGGAATGAGAGGGTGGCGGATTCTCTTTTTCTAGGCGGTGGAAGAGAGTATTAAAGTGTTGCTCTTTCAGGAATGCCAAAGCTTTTTCAATACAAAAAGGCTTAACAGCAAAGGATTCCAGAGTTTCTGTCATGGGAACCTTGTCATCAAGGGTGACGAGTCTTTTTGAAATCAAGGCTTCTTCTTTATGGGTCAGAAGAGTTTCCCTGCGTTTTGGTTGTTTGATTTCTTCTGCATGGGCTAAGAGATTTTCGACAGATCCATATATTTGAATCAGCTCAGCAGCTGTTTTGACGCCAATACCAGGCACTCCTGGCACATTATCGGAAGCATCACCTGCAAGGGCTTGTACATCCACAACTTGGGAGGGAGGAACGCCAAATTTTTCAATCACTTCCTCAATGCCAATCAGTCGATTTTTAATAGGATCAAGCATTTTGACAGTTGATGTGACGAGCTGCATCAGATCTTTATCGGAAGAAACAATGGTAACCTTCCCAGGCTGGGAATGAGCGTAGGTTGCAATTAAATCATCTGCCTCAAACCCTTCCTTTTCAATATAGGGGACATTAAAGGCTTCGCAGGCTTTGCGAATAAGGGAAAATTGAGGAATTAGCTCTGGGGGTGTTTCCTCTCGATTGGCTTTATAGGCCGGGTAAATATCATTACGAAAGTTGGCCCGTGCTGCATCAAAGACAACCACAAGGTAATCTGGATTTTTCTCGCGCAGGAACTTGATAAGCATGTTTGTAAACCCCAATACAGCGCCTACGGGAACCCCATCTGGACGGGTTAGGGAGGGAAGAGCATGAAAGGCTCGAAAGATGTACCCAGAGCCATCTACGAGGTAAATTTGAGGAGGATGAGGGGCCATATAAAATCTGGGGTTGGAGGTGAGTTTATACTATTCTTAGTGAGATCCTGAGGGTGTGTCAAACCCTGCCCCCCACCAATAGAGGCTGACAAACAGAAACAGCCATACCACATCTACAAAGTGCCAATACCATGCAGCGGCTTCAAATCCAATATGCCGGGTTGGCGTAAATTCTCCGCCATAAGCTCGCAGCCAGCACACACAGAGGAAAAGCGTTCCCACAAGGACATGGATGCCATGGAACCCTGTTGTCATGTAGAATGTAGAGGAATAAATGCCTTCCTTAAATCCAAAGGAAGCATGGCTATATTCATACGCTTGGATGCATGTAAAACAAATCCCCAAAAAGATGGTAAGCCCTAAGCCTTTTAAGAGATCTTTTGCGTGACTTGTTAAAAGCGCGTGATGAGCCCAGGTAATGGTTGTGCCAGAGAGTAATAGGATAAGGGTATTAAAATAAGGATAATCAAACGGATTAAGCGGGTGGATACCCTTGGGTGGCCATACACCACCTGCAGGGAAAAGACTGGTGTAAAAAAAGGCTCCAAAAAAGGCCCCAAAAAACATTACCTCAGAGGTAATAAAAAGACCCATCCCGAGCTTAAGTCCTGTTTGGACGGGGAGCGTATAATCCTTCTTTTTCTTTGATTCTTGGATGACATCCCACCACCATCCTCCCATGGTTGCTAGCACAATCGCAAGGCCTGCTAAAAGGACATAGATCCCCTCATCATGCATCAACAGGATAAGCCCAATGGCAGACACAAGCCCACCAATTGACCCCACAAAAGGCCAAGGGCTAGGAGCAACAAGATGAAAAGGATGATTTTTTTGAGCCATATTTCTTATTTAGTCCCAGGCGGATAAAGACTACAGTGGATGCTTACATCAAAAACAAGTGCGCAAACCCGAGGAACGTAGCAAATCCAAGTAAATCAGTGGTTGTGGTGAGGAAAGGCCCTGCGCCGATGGCTGGATCCATTCCCATTTTTTCAATCACAATGGGGAGGACAACACCACCAATAGCGGCCCAGACCATGTTGATGACGAGAGTTCCTCCTAATACACATCCTAACGCTGAGTCAGAAAACCAAAAAGCTGCAATACACCCCATGACAATTCCAAAGAAGACGCCATTGAAAAGCCCTACAAGAGTTTCCTTCCAAATGGCGCGACTCATATTGACTCCCCCCAACTCTCGAGTGGCAAGAGCGCGGACAGTAACAGTGACAACCTGCATCCCTGCATTTCCGCTCATGGCAGCGCTGATGGGCATCAACACGGCTAAGGCAACCATGGATTCAATGGTGTGCTGGAATTGTGAAATGACAAAAGCGGCCATAAGCATATTCAAAAGGGTAATCATAAGCCAACGGATGCGGGAATAAGAGGTACTAAACAGGGGCTCAAAAAAGTCAGATTCCGTGACGCGTAAAAGGTGCATAATATCTTTTTCGGCTTCTTCTTCAATCACGTCTACCACATCATCAATTGTGATCATCCCAATTGTACGGCCAGTTTCATCAACCACAGGGGCAGAGACGAGACCGTATTTTTGAAAAAGGTGAGCCACTTCCTCTTGATCCATGAGAGCCGGGATACGCTTAATATCTGTATCCATAATTTCGTGCAGGGTTGTTGAGGGAGGGTGGCGCAGCAAGAGGCTGAGGGAAACGCTTCCAAGAGGAGCATGTTTGGGATCTGTTACAAAAAGATCATAGAATTTTTCAGGAAGGTGAGGTCCTTCTTTTATGTATTTCATGGTTTCTTCAAGGGTCCAAAACCCAGGGACGCAGGCAATCTCTCGTTGCATCAAGCGGGCTGCACTCTCTTCAGGATAAGTGAGAGTATTTTCCACAATGCCACGTTCAAGCTCGGGAATAGATGCGAGAATCTCCTTTTGCTGGTCTTCATCGAGATCTTCGATAAGAGCAACAACTTCATCACTTTCGAGGCCTGAAAGGGCTTTGGCAACGGCTCGGGTCCCCAACTGCTCAATCACTTCTTCACGAACTGTCTCATCCAAGTGAGAGAGGATATCAGGATGAAAGTGAGACCTTAGAATATTTAATAAAAGGTAGCGGAGGGCAGGGGAAATGGACTCAATAACAACAGCAACATCAGCCGCGTGCAAGGGTTTCAAGAGGGCTTGAACATGGCTTTCTTGGCCTTCTTCAAGGGCTTCTTCTAACGCACGAATGGTTTCTTGCGAGACCCCATAAAGAGTTTTCTTATTGTCGCTGTCTTTTGTCATGCCTTATCTTAGCATGGATTCTGTCGTTTTGCGAAAAATAAAAGGCGAGTATATCGAAGAGGAGATGCCAGCTGGTGCTCTTAACTTTAATTATTTTGTTGTGAAAGTTATTGCTCCCTCAGGCAAGATGTTTTGGGTTAATCCGACGGATATTACAACAATGCTCAAGGGAGTTTCTCCTAATATCGCTGATAGATCGGCCGTTGTAAGAGCCAACCTATGACTATATGCCTCCTGAGAACTATCAATATGGTGTGGATGACGTTGAAGAAACGATATCCATAGAAAGTTCAAAGAGATCTAGAGGATTTAAAAATCTCTCTACAAAAGGGAAAAAGAGAAGAAAGTAGAAGCAGTAATTAGGGGTAATCTCTTTCTTATTTTTGCTTTTTCGAGAGAGCTTAAGAGCTTATTGAGCAAGATGGGGTAAAATCTCTACCGGAGCCCCTTTATGCCTCAACTCCATATATAAAAGGGGGGTAGTCTTTCCATAACTAACCATGGTTCCTATTTTTTCCCCAGCATAGACAGATTGTTCCATGTCTACGCTAATCTTGTCCATTCCCATATAAACTGTGTGGACGTGGTCTCCGTGATTCAAGATTAGGATGTCTCCTTGAGATCGGAAGGGGCCTTTAAAAGCAACAACTCCTTTTGCACTCGCACATACCTCCGCATTTTTTTTGGTTCTGATAATAACGCCTTTTCCTTCAGGGCTGAATTTCTTTTGCAAAGCAGCATCTTCTATCATTTCGCCTACAACAGGGAGTTCAAGTCGGTTAAAAGGGAAATTTTTTTGTGAAGACTTTTTTTGCAGAACACTTCCTTTTTTTGAAAGAACCGATTGACTTTCTTCTAGAAGAGTATGAACGTTTGTTTCGATTGCTAATCTAGCTTCTTCTTTTTTTCTTATTTTTTCAACGGCATTCATTCCTTCCGTTTTTATGGCATCTTTTTGGAGTTCTATTTTTTGGCAAAAAGATTGGTAATCATGGTCTTGGATATCAAGATCTGCTTTTAAGGCTTGAAGCTCATTTACATCCGCCTGAACCTGCTTCATGTGGCAGGTAAGCGTGTCTCTTAAGGTCCGAGTGAGAATAATGCCCCGAATAGAATGTTGAGTTGAGTTTAAATCTACCAGAAATCGCAAAGGATTAACGCGTCCTAGACGTATCAAAAGGTGAAGACAATGAGAAATTTTCTTGCGATTTTCTGAAATTTTTTCTTGTTTTTCTTGAACAAGACGAGCGTATTCATCATGCTTTTGTTCAAGGGTGGATGCTGTGTCTAGCAACTGTTTTCTTTCAGACAGGGAGGCGCGCCATTTTTGAAGAGGCTCTTGGTTTTCTCTCGTGACGTTTTGAGCTGAGAGTGTAGAAATAAAAAAGAAAAAAAGAAGAAAAACCTTATGCATGAGGTTTCTCCAACAAAGATTTTCCTGTCATTTCGGAAGGCTGAGAAAGCTTTAAAATTTCCAAAACTGTAGGGGCAATGTCTGAGAGTGTCCCAGAATGCAGTGAAATCTTTGGACCATTTACCATGACAAAGGGAACAGGATTCAACGTATGGGCCGTATGAGGGGAATGTAATTTTGTATCGTACATTTTTTCAGCATTGCCATGATCAGCGGTAATGAGGAGACACGTCTTTGTGTCACACACTACTTTCTTAAGGCGTCCAAGACAGTCATCAATGACTTCGACAGCCTTTTGAGCGGCTTCAAAATTACCTGTATGGCCGACCATATCGGTGTTCGCATAATTGACAACAATGAGAGCATATTGTTGGCTTTTAATGGCTTTTTCAAGCGCTTCTGTAATTTCATAAGCTGCCATTTCCGGCTTCAAATCATAGGTTGCTACAGCAGGGGAGGGGATAAGGATACGATCTTCTCCCGGGAAAACATCCTCGCGGCCCCCATTAAAGAAGAAAGTGACATGCGCGTATTTCTCTGTTTCTGCAACGCGGAGTTGTTTCAGCTTATGCTGAGAAATAATCTCTCCCAATCCCTCAGAAAGGGGAAGGGGAGGGAAGAGCGTTTTAAGCCAGGGATCAAACTCTTGAGAATATTCCGTCATTCCTAAAGCACAGGCAAAAGAAAGAGGTTGGGATCTTTTAAAGACTTGAAATTCAGGGTCCAAGAAGGCTTTTAAGATCTGTCGAGCTCGATCAGACCTAAAATTGGCCATAAGGAGTCCATCGCCTTCTTTGATTCCTTGATAAGATCCAAGGGCGATAGGGGGAATAAATTCATCCGTTTTTCCTTGGAGATATTGCTCATGAAGGTAAGGCATGGCTTCTTTTGCATGAGGGATGCCTTCAGTAATAGCGTGATAAGTTTTTTCTATACGATCCCAACGGTTATCTCGATCCATTCCATAATATCGCCCCCCCATCGTCGCCAGATAAACGCCTGGATGGTCTTTTATAAAAGCGAAAAGAGAGCCTAAATACTCTTCTGCACTTTTGGGAGGAGTATCTCTGCCGTCTAAAAAGGCATGAATTGCCACCGGAACGCCATTCTTAGAAAGAATGGCGGCTAAGGCTTTCATATGCCTTTCATGGGAATGAATCCCTCCGGGGGACAAGAGTCCTAAAAGATGACATGTTCCTTTGGACTTTTGCAGTGTTTCAATGAACTCTTTTAAAGGAGGGAGGGTTTCTAGGGTATGATTAGAAATAGCCATATTAATGCGCGGGAGATCTTGAAAAACGACTCGACCTGCTCCAATGTTTATGTGGCCCACTTCAGAGTTCCCCATTTGCCCGTCGGGGAGCCCAACACTGTGTTCAGAGGCTTCTAAAAGGGTATGAGGAGAGGTTGTTAATATCTCATCCCAATGGGGAGTGCGTGCTTGCGCAATGGCATTATCCTCTCCTCCATGGCGATGTCCCCATCCGTCTAAAATACATAAAACAACATGTTGGCTCATTTCTTCCCCTTTTCCCATCCGCCGGAAGCCGTTTGCATCCAATAGGTGATGTTATGTCCTTCATTTTTATAGCGTTTCCAGCGGGTCCGCGCTGCTTTAACAGCGAGTTCATCGGCCCCATCAAATAAATCAAGACAGCGCTCATAGGTTGCTAAAGAGGGACTTTCTGCTCCCTCTAACTGAATTAAAAATTGAGCTCCATTCGGGTTTTCATCTTGAAGCGTAAGCCATATGGGATGATCTTCTGCAAATCCTTCTTGGCTTGTTCCATGGGGAATAAAACTACCTTTTCCAAGAGTCCAAAGGGTAGAATTTAAGAAATCTAAACGTTCTTGAGTGGCACATAAAACAACTGCCCTTTTGCGTCCTTCAAGGACTTTTTCCAAGAGGCGTGGCAGTGCTCTTTCTAAAGGAGATGTGATTAAATGATAAAAGCCAATATCAGTCATGGGAACATTATTACATACAAGAAGGCGAGGAGTAAGTGGTTTTAAAACTGTGTTGTTTTTTTAAGCCACTGCTTTGTTTTTTCATCGAGATAGGGAGCAAGCGTATTAAAGACATGAAAATGGTAGTCTTCTATCCAAGCTGTCTCTTCTTTTGTAAGTAGAGAAATATCAATAAGAGTCAGATCCAACGGAACAAGCGTTAAGATTTCGAAATTATAAAAGCCTGTAAGATTAGGAGCCTCCTTAACCAGCATAAGGCTTTCAATTCGGATGCCATAATGGCCTTCCTTATAATATCCAGGTTCATTGGAAAGAATCATCCCAGGCCTTAATGGTTCTCCCAGGGCGCGTGGAGAGATCGAGGGAGGAGCTTCATGGACATTGAGATAACTTCCTACTCCATGCCCGGTTCCATGACCATAATCGGCGCCTATTTGCCATAGAAATTGACGCGCAAAACCATCCAGTTGTCCTCCGGTGGTGTTTGCCGGAAAGATAGCGTTAGCAAGGGCAATATGACCTTTTAAAACGCGTGTATAGTAAGTTTTCTCTTCCACAGAAGGCGTGCCTAAAGCCAGGGTTCGGGTTACATCTGTGGTACCCCCTAGATATTGCCCACCTGAATCTATGAGGTAAATTCCATTCCTTTTTAAGGGAACATCAGAGGCTGCAGAGGGATGATAATGAACAATAGCCCCATGAGGACCAAAAGAAGAAATCGTTTGAAAACTGGCTCCCATAAAGTTTTCCCCTTGCTTTCGGAAGTTATACAGTTTCTCAGCGGCTGTTATTTCCGTTGTTTCTCCTTGAAGAGGTTGCTCTTCAATCCAAGCCAAAAAACGACAAAGGGACAGTCCATCTTGGAGATGAACGTGGCGAGCTCTGTCACATTCGGTTGGGTTTTTAAGAGCCTTTGGTAAGACGCAAGGATCACACTTTCGTATAATACTTACCCCTGCTGTTTGAAGGGTGTGAAGAAGGAAAATAGGAGTTGTCTTAGGGTCGACTTGGCATTTTCCTTTAAGCTTTTTGAGGTGAGAGATAAGAGTGTTAAAGTCAAAAACGTGACCTCCGTCCTGTTGAAGAGAGTGCCTGATGGGTTCTGTTACTTTTTGCAAATCTACAAACAAATCATAAGTACCATCCTTATGGAGGAGGCACATAGCATTAACGATAGGAGAGTAGGGAACATCACTTCCTCGAATATTGAGGAGCCATGCAACTGAATCCGGAGCTGTTACGAGCACGTGATCTGCCTTTAAGGAGTCTACGATACGGTTACGTTTGCTCTGGGTCTCTTCTCCCGCATACTCAAGGGGATATAGGACAACTGGGGCGTGAGAAGAAAGGGGGCGATTGATCCAAAGTTTATCGAGAGGATGACTTTCTAAAGGCGTTAAAGAATGAGTATATTTTTGGATTTGGATTTCTGTGAAAAGCCAGGGATCATAGCCAACTTTTTCCGTTGTTTCCAAGATATTTGAGACCAATTGAGCGGGGGATAGAGAAGCCGTATTGTGGATTTCGTAGTCGGAGGGGAGTTCTTCTTTTGCTTGGAGAAGATAACGTGAGTCCGTAAAAAAAGCTGCTTTATCAAGCGTTACAACGACAAAACCTGCAGATCCCGTAAAGCCTGTGAGCCACTTTAACCTTTCCGCGTGAGGTGGCAGCGTCATTCCTTGAAACTCATCTGCATGAGGAATAAGAAGGGCTGACAGTCTTTCTTCTGTCATAATCTTTCTAAGAGATGTCAGTTTATCCATTATTCTGTTTTCCGCATAATGAGTGTTGACCATTCTCCAATAAAAAGCTGCTCTACAAGCTTGGCACCCGCGCTGCGATAGGCATCAATAACGTCTTCGGCTTGACGGTTCAACAGACCCGCTAACACAATGGCTCCCCCAGGTGTGAGGACATCTAAAGCCTCTTGGGCCATGTGACAAAGTGGACCTGCTAAAATATTAGCCGTGATAATGTCAAAATTTCGCATTGGTAATCCTGTGAATCCGTCACTTACCTGAGCTTTTATAAGAGTATCAAGATGATTAAGGTGAGCATTTTCTGTTGTCACGCGTACCGCTTCAGGATCATTGTCGCATGCAAGCACCGGGACCTCCCAAAGACGTGCCATCGCCATAGCTAACACCCCAGAGCCACACCCCATATCCAAAGGTTTTTGAAAAGAAGATTGCTTGGCAAGCAAGCTGAGGGCCTTCAGACATCCTTCTGTCGATTCATGATGGCCTGATCCGAAAGCTGTTGCGGCATCAATTTGCAAGGGAAGCAAATCTGCGGGAGGATTTTCTTGAGCATGAGAGCCATAAACATAAAAACGCCCTATTGTAAGGGGATGTAAATCTTGGTGAACCGCTTTCACCCAATCGGTAGGGGCTAATACACGTGTTGTAATAGGCGGAATAGAACGCAGATGGTCTTGTAGAAAAGATGTTATTTTTTGACGTATGGGTGTTTCGGCAAGAGGGTTAATGATAATCAGAAGCTGCCACTGTTCCAGTGTTTCTTCATTTAAACTTACTGAAAGGGCGTCTTCTTCTAAAAAATCAAAGAGGGCCTCTCCGAGTGCTTTGGGGAGGGAACATTCTAATTGGGTTAAAGAGACCATAAGCCTACTCGTGTAGATGTTTTTTTTTTAAATACATATCATTCTTCTCTCGGATGTCTATGCTATTTTCTTTTGCGAAAAATACGATTAAAGTGATTTGAATATATTGCACAAGAAACATAAAAATATGATTAAGCAATTTATTATAGGTGGACTCCTTGTCAGCTTTTTGGGCGGGTGTGGTTTTGTGGAGCATTATCAGTTTCATGATCCTGCCCTGAAACTTCAGAAAGAGGATTTTGAGGAAATCACAAAGCCTCCAGCCCTTCCTGAAACTCCGCCAGCCTTCCAGCCTTTATGTTCTTATTGTCCTCAAGCGCCTTTCCTGACGCCAGGCATGAAAAAGAATATATCTTTGACAGTGCATGAGGGTATCCTTCTTAGGGATGTCTTTCTAGAATTAGGGCAACAGGCGGGTGTAGGCATTGCCCTTAGCCCCGAGACAAGCGCTTTATCCAAAGGAATAACGTATAAAGCCAACAAAATGCCGTTTATTGAGGTTGTTAAGGACATCTGTCAGTTGACGAATCATCGCTTTCAAATTCAAGGAAATCGTTTATTAATTGAGCCCGATGTTCCCTATCTTGCGACGTATTCTGTTCAGTTCTTAAGCCACACACGTAAAAGCGAAAATCGCATTTCTGTTTCAACAGATGTGTTTTCGCCCCTTGAATCTAAAAAGGGGGAAGATAATGGTTCCAACAGTGTTTTGATGGGGAATACTTTGGTAGATTTTTGGGCAGAGCTTGAGCAAAATCTTAAAATGATTCTTGGAAGTTTTGGGAAGGGGCCAGTTCCTTACACGCTACATAAGCAGGGTGGACTTATTATAATTTCGGGGACGGCAAAACAACATCACGAAGTCTGCGAGTATCTCAAAAAACTTAAGCAAAACACAACAGCTCAGGTTCTGATTGAAGCGAAGATTATCGAAGTTACGCTTGATAATGCTTACAAAACAGGCATCAATTGGAATCATTTTGGGAAGAGCCTCCAACTAAAGGTCCCCTTGGGTCCCCTTAATCCAGCACAACTTATAAGTGAGGCGTTCACCTTTGCTGTTAACATAGAAAAATTTGCGTCTGTCCTTAGTTTGGTAAAAAAATTTGGAACGGTTCGTACGCTTTCAAATCCACGGATAACTGTGATGAACAATCAACCGGCTATGTTAAAAGTAGCAACAAATGAAGTTTTTTTTCATCTTGAATTCGAAAGACTTTTTCAGGCTGAAGGAAAGCCTGATGTGGAAAATATTTCCAGCAATCCTATGACTGTTCCGATAGGTCTTGTCTTGGTTGTGCAACCTTCCGTAAACCTTCAAACAGGGGAAATTACGTTGATTTTGCGCCCTACCATTTCGCGCGTCCAAAAGGAAGTTGAAGATCCTGCCGTTGCTATCAAATCTCAGCAAATGGTCAAATCGTCTGTTCCTGTGGTTCAGGTGCGTGAATTGGATTCTGTTCTCAAAATGAAATCAGGACAAGTTTTGGTCATGGGCGGCTTAATGGAGGATAGAACAAGCTGTGAGAGTGATTCTCTTCCTGGGATTGAATCCATCCCTTTAATAGGAGAGTTTGTAAAAGGAAAAGAAGATGAACGCCAGGTGACTGAGCTTGTTATTTTTCTGACGGCTCATATTATAGAAGATCCACATGTCGTTGATGCGGATATTCGTATTTATAATACCTATACAGAAGATCCTCGCCCCTTGTCTTTTTAGAAGGGGTGGGTTAATTCTTGGGCATGACATTATTTTCTGAAGATAGTGCTAGTTTAGCGCACGGCTTAAGAGCTGAAAATTTATATAAGTCCTTTGGAGGACGTCCTGTGCTTAAGGACGTCAGTATATCTGTCAACCGTGGAGAGGCCGTTGGTTTATTAGGGCCCAATGGTGCTGGAAAAACAACCTGTTTTTCGATTATAACGGGGCTTGTAAAAGCTGATCGTGGCAAAGTCTTTTTAGATCACTATGATGTGACTCGCCTTCCTATGTATCGTAGAGCGCGTCTTGGCGTTGGATATCTTCCTCAAGAAACTTCTATTTTCAGAGGCTTGTCGGTGGAAGATAATATACGTGCCATTCTGGAATTGTATGAGCCCAATCACAGTGTCCAAGAAGAGCGTCTCGAAATGTTGTTGGATGAATTCTCTATTAAACATATTCGTAAAACCTCTGCCGTGGCCCTTTCAGGGGGCGAAAGACGCAGGACGGAAATTGCCCGTGCCCTTGCAAGTCAGCCTCATTTCATGCTGCTTGATGAGCCGCTCGCAGGGATTGATCCTATTGCGGTGGCTGAGATTCGTACGCTTATTGCGCATCTTAAAGATAAAGACATTGGGGTTCTTATTACGGACCATAACGTGCGGGATGCTTTACACATCGTTGACCGCGCCTACATTATCAATGAGGGGATGGTTTTGAAAGAAGGCACTCCCGAAGAGATTGTTGCAGATCCCGTTGTCCGCAGAGTCTATCTTGGAGAAGACTTTCGTCTCTAGCCTTCGACCAAGCTAATTCAAACGATACCCGGCCGCTTCCAACCATGCTCGGCCAAAGCCAATCTTATCAAAGGCGTCTCGGACGTATTTTATATAATTCGGTCCATAGCTTTTACTCCGGAAAAGGCCAAGGACAACGTGTGATCCATCATCAAGTTCGGCATAAAGGGGTTGATGCGAGCGTCCTGTCCCGATTTTATGATGTCCGTTTCCTTGCAATACATGCTGCCAAGCTGCAATGATTTTATTATCGTCTACGTTTTTATAACCCTGAGGTCTAAAAATCTCGTATATGGTGTTTATATGCGCACTTCCAACTTTTTTATCTTCCCTCATAGTCTCTTCTTCTGTAGCAAATCTCTTTTTTGCAACCAGAGCCTTTGCAGGCACATGATGTAGCTTGGCAGACGGACCTTCCGATGGTTGTTCATCGGAAAAAGAGGTAAGAGTCGCGTCTCCAACTGTTGCTGCCAAAGAGGAGTTGTCGAGTGAACATTGCTCAGCAACGGCAGCATCCTCAAGATTCAAAGCTGCACCTTTTAAAGTCAACGTTTCATCAACTTCATCTTCAGAGCTTTTATTATCTTCTTCATCGTTAACTGCCTCTGTTTTTAACGTCGTGTTCTTTACGGTTTTCGATGCTCTATGTTTTTTGCTTTTTCCTTTTTTTGATTTAGAGCTTTTCCCTTTTTTTTGTTTGCTACTCGCAGCTTGTTCACCACTCCGTCCTTCTTCAAGAAAGGAGGGAGTTTTCATATCAAAGAGAAGTATATAATCGCCCCGGTCTGGAAGACGATGTTGGCCTTTAATTTCATTAATTAAGTCCCTATAAGCCTTATCTTCCTCTCTTATCCCAGATTTTTTTGCCTCAATCGCAGATGCATTTCCCAGAAAATTTCTAAGCTCACCGCTCTCTAGGGCTATGTCATAATCAAGCCATGATGCATCTTCCTTGTTAAAAAAAGGATGTAAAGAAGAAGAAAGTTTTATAAGTGCAAGTAGACGGGGGGAAAGACGCTCTTTTAAAGGAGAAAAGCCTTGATCCTTTAAATAATAAAGAAGGTCCTGTATGATTTTGTTTTTCGTATTATATGATCGTAGAAATCCGTTCCTTAGAGAAAAAAACTCAGATACCGAGTCTTCTGTGATGCGTTCTCCTACGACAGTATAGGTAGATCCACCTACGACAATTTTTTTTCCTTTTAACTCATCAGCATATTGAGCAATGCATTTAAAACGCGAGAACAAGAAGTCTTCTGTTTGGTCGGCTATAGTCTTTCTGCCTTCTAATATATCAATTATATTGCCAACAAAAGACTTAACGGCTAGCACATTTTCACGTAGGGGGAGGATAGATGTTCCCTGTGTTTTATCCATGTCTGTTTGCATATAGTTAAACATAAAAGTTTCTAGAACATCGAGTTCAAAATCAGCCAGGGCTATGGCTTCGGTTAGAGAGGGAAATAAAGGATGGTCCTTCACACATTCTTCCGAAAAGCTGGGATATTGCCTTCGAAGCCATTCTCGGGTCCCCATAAATTCAGGTTGATGTTTATAGGGCGCTAGGGCAAGCTGATGCGAGGCTACGGGTACACTTTGGTTATAACTCTCTTCCGAAGAGGGGTTTGAGTTCATAGCATAGGCCTGGAAAGAACAAACAAGCATAATCATAAGAACAAGAATTTTTTTAAACACAGCAATTCTCCAAAATATTAAAATATATAATTTTGACTTTTATACAAACAATAACAATAGTATATTAAATTTTTATTTTAGATTATCATTTGAACCTCTGAGCGGAGTAATTCGTATGTTTCCTTATGAAAACGTCCCCCGGTCTCAAGCTCAGAGCTAAATTCTGCATCCCATTTCTCAGCGGGAAATTCTATCCCCGGTACGGCAGCCCTTTGAAAAGCATCCTGATCTAGAAGGTTCTTTAAAGGTCTATGGTTTATATAAATTGGTGATGCTGGGATCACTAAAGGACGAACCCCGAGCTCTGGTAAGTCATTAAAAGTAATGTGGCCAGCGGCAGCGTTATAAGTATACAACTCCAAAGAACGATCTTCTACCAATGGAAGACCTAATCCCATAAAGTGAATATCAGGCATTGTCCTTCCTAGATGCTGTTCATAATAAAAGCGCATTGTACGGAGAGCACTATTTAAGCTTCCTCCTGTTGAGATCAGATCCACAAGGTAAAACTTAGGACTGATATGATCCATCCCCTTTTGAGTCATGTATGTACAATAAAAATCTCGGTTTCCGCTGGTTACAAGATTACGTTCTCTAGTCCTTTGTGTGTTTTCTGTAAAAAAAGTGTCAGTACGAGTATTTTCAATGTCCGGAGATCCAGAAAAATTTAAATGATAAATATGATCACAACAAAGGGGATTCTCTGGAGACTCATTCTTACAAAGCTCCTCATAAGCCACTTGAAGAAAACAAGGGCTACGCCCTAAAAAAACAATGGGACAATCTCCATGCTTTTGACGAATAGATTTAATCCATTGTGCTCCCAAAATGATATCGGTTAGATAGGAACGATTCTCATCTTGTTGGGCGAGTTGATGTCTTTCTTCCATCTGCGAGGGGTTATTCCTAAAATAAGCAGTCAGTGCTTTTTTTTCCTCAATGGGATTTAAATAATCGGGACCATCCTCAAGGATCTGTTGACAAACAAGGTTTTCCCATCGGGTTTTTGCATAAGTTTCAACTGTTAGGTTGTGTGCTTTTAGCTGCTGCATCAGTTTCAGTAAGCTCTTCGCTGTTTCTCTCTTCGTTTCCGAGAAGTCCTCTTTAGTCTTAGAGAGGGTCGTAGGATATTTTTTTGCAAGAAAATCCAACATGTCTGGATCTTGCCCTTGATCTAAAAATACAAGTCTTTGAGATATATTCGCAGGCTCAGCAGGTTGATGCGATGTGGCCATGCTCCGAGTATCATCGTCAGCATCACTACCCTTCATGCTTGGGGTATTTCCAGCAGCGGCTTGGAAAGAAAAAGCAAGAATGCTCATAAAAACAAGAGATTTTTTTAACATAACAATCTTCTAAAACATAAATAATATTTAATTTTTATATAATATACAATTGTATTATATTCAAGTATCTCAATTGTTTTTTGATTGAACGGATGAGGAGCTAAATCCCCATTTTTGATATAACGGGGAATGCGATCGATCTCGCCAAGCATATCTTCGGCAATACCTGGAGCTTTGAAGTCTCGATCAACAAGATGAAAGAAGACGTTCGTATTGGGTCCAAAAGGATGCCACTTTGAGCCAATCATACGCTTTACTCGGGGGGCGTGGTAGGCGTGAGTCACAATTGCAACGGAGGTGTTGGAAAGGGAAAGCTCGTTTTTTATGCTTACAAATTGCCCTCTCGTGCTCCAATCAGAGGGGTCGAGGTCAAGGATGCGAAATTTATCCTCAGGATAATGAGTAAGGATCCCTTCATGGAACGCTTTCCTTAAATCTTCATTATGTTTTGGTCGGCCGTTATAAACAATGATAGGACCATATTTTTGGATTGCTTCAGCGGTGAGGGGTGATCCTTCTTCGAGGTGAGACGCGACAATTTGTTTGGCAACGTTAATGCCTAACTCTATCCTATGATAATCATCCGCTGGATCCTTCACATCGGCACTATCCACAGGTTCTTTAAGATAAGATCCTCGGCCGGACAAAACAAAGACATACTTGAGGGAGGGGTCAACGACTCCATTTGGGGAAGTATGAAGATTTTTTATCTCCTCGAGATAAGTCTCCTTAAAACTGCTTTGCGAGAGGGAGGTAACGTGTGTGCAGAGATCATCAAAGTTATCTCCATAAGCGACTGATAGGTCAATCAAAATACTTGCTGAAAGAACAAGTAAGAAATTTCTGATTTTACATAGGTTAAGCGTTGTCATTTGCTTAAATCTACCCTTCTATCTTCGAAAAATCAGCAACTTGGTGGAGGGTTTTGCGCAAGAGAGCTAGGAGCTGAAGACGGGTTTCGCGAACTTTTGCATCTTCAACATTAACGACAACCTTGTTAAAGAATTGATCGACGAAAGGCCTCAATCCCGCAAGGCTTTGCACAGCCTGCACAAAATCCCCGTTTGCAATACATTCTTCAATCTTAGGGGCTTTATCTTGGAGTTCTTTAAAAAGCTGTTTTTCCTCTGGTGTTTCCAGGGAAGCTTCTCTAACGTCTCCCGTATAGGGGCGCTTTTCTTTTTCTTCTTCAATAGTCAGGATGTTGGCAGCTCGTTTATAGGCTGCTAAAAGGTTTTGACCATCCTCGCCTCCCATAAGCTGATCCAAGGCCTTTGTCCTTAAAGCAAGATCCGCAAAAGAGGGGTTGTCATGAGCTACGCTCAAGACAGCCTCTACGTGATCATAAGCACTTCCTTGCTTATCTTTGAGGAAAAACTTGAATCTCTCTAAAAGGAAATTCCATACTTGGGCGACTGCTTCTTCTTTAGGCTTAAGGATGGGAGCGGGTAAATCTGCCCAGGGATAAGCGTCATACGCCCACATCAGCGCTTCTCGTATAGAAAACTTGAAATTTGCTGCTAAGCAAAGCGAAATGACTCCCAGGGCGGCTCTGCGTAAGGCATAGGGGTCTTTGGATCCTGTTGGGGTCGCCCCAATTGTAAAAAAGCCTATGAGCGTATCGAGGCGATCGGCCAAGCCCAGAAGAAGGCTCGGCACTGCTTGAGGAAGGTGACCGTCCGTCCCCTTTGGCCAATATTGCTCTTCAAGGGCTTGCGCCACTTCAGCAGGTTCACCCTGATGCTGGGCATAATATTTCCCCATAATTCCTTGGAGCTCAGGAAATTCTGCAACCATTTGAGAGGCAAGATCGGCTTTTGATAAAAGAGCAGCTCGCGCTACGAGACTAGCGTTAGCTCCAATGGTTTTTGCAAGGCGCGTTGAAAGGTCAACAAGGCGTTGGACTTTGTCAAAAAGACTTCCCAAATGTTGATGAAAAAGGCGTGTTTTTAGAGCTTCATTAAAGTGCACAAGAGGCATTTTAAGATCTTGCTTCCAAAAGAATTCTGCGTCCGCAAGGCGAGCTCGTAAGACGCGCTCATTCCCCACCACGATGGTTTTTCCGTCATCTGTGGCTTTTGTATTCGAAATAATGATGAACTCTGCAGCAAGATTACCTTGAGTGTTTTCTAGGGGAAAATAGCGCTGATGATGGCGCATTGGCGTTGTAATGACTTCTCGCGGAAGGTCCATAAAACGTGCATCCATCGTTCCTTTAAGGGCAATAGGCCATTCGACAAGGCCCGCTACTTCATCCAATAGGGCATCATCATTCAGTGGGGCTAAGTTAGATTGTTCTGCAAGCTCAGCAACGTTCTTTTTAATAAAATGACGGCGATCGTCCCACTCTAACATCACAAAGTGCTTTTCAAGCTCTCTCTCATACTCTTTGAAATCCTTGACCGTAAAAGGCCCGGGAGCCAGGAAGCGATGGCCATACGTTGTATTGGATGTTGTGACTCCAGCATACGTAAAAGGAACAATCTTTCCTTCAAACAGGCTTAAAAGTCCCCGGATAGGGCGTACCCATGGGGTTGGTTGGGCTCCCCACCGCATGGATTTTGGCCAGCTAAATCCTTTTAAGATAGCCAAAGCAATTTCGGGAAGAGCGGCATACGTCTGTTGAGCAGGGATTGTTTTTAAAATAAACAACCCATCTCCTTTTGGGGTGGGTCTTACCACACATTGCTCTCGGGCTATAGCATTTGTCTTTAAAAACCCCTCAATGGCGGCTTGTGGGGCTGTGACAAGAGGGCCTTTTTTTTCTTCACTTTTTTCAGGGATTTCTAAGGACAATCCTTGCACAACCAGAACCAATCTGCGCGGTGTCACATATGTTTTTATTTCCTCAAAGCCTAGCCCTGCGTTGTTTAGATGCGTTTCTGCGAGCGTTTTGAGTTGCAGTTGAGCCCCGGGTTGCATGCGCGCCGGGATTTCTTCAGATAATATTTCAAGCAACCATTCAGCCATGGTTTTCCTCCATCCATAGCTCACAACATTGACGTGCGATGGCTCGCACACGGCCAATATAGTTAGCTCGTTCAGTGACACTGACGACTCCCCGGGCATCCAATAAGTTGAAAAGGTGGCTGGCTTTCAGGCAATACTCATAAGCGGGAAGTACAAGTTTATTTCTGATTAATTCGTTAGCCATTTTTTCGGCATCTTCAAAATGTCGTAAGGTCATCGCCACATCGAGATGTTCAAAACTAAAGGCTGAAAATTCCTTTTCCATTTGGAAAGCTACATCTCCATAGGTCATGGGCTGATTACCTGTGGGGCTGTTCCAGGCCAAATCATAGACATTTTCAAGACCTTGAAGGATGGAAGCCAAGCGCTCAAGCCCATAGGTAATTTCTACAGGAACAGGATCGCAAGGGATGCCGCCCACCTGTTGAAAATAAGTAAATTGAGTGATTTCCTGTCCATCAATCCAGACCTCCCAACCGAGACCAGCTGCTCCCAACGTAGGGCTTTCCCAATCATCTTCCACAAAGCGAATATCATGCCGTGTTGGATCTACCCCAATATGCTTGAGACTTTCCAAATAAAGAGTTTGGATGTCATCAGGAGCAGGTTTGAGAATCGCTTGAAATTGGTGATGGCGATAAAGGCGATTAGGGTTTTCTCCATACCTCCCATCTGCAGGCCTGCGAGATGGTTGTACATAAGCTGCTCGCCAAGGTTTTGGGCCTAAAGCTTTAAGGGTTGTTGCAGGATGAAATGTGCCTGCCCCCACTTCCGCGTCATAGGGTTGCAGGATGACACATCCTTGGTCAGACCAAAATGTAGAAAGAGTTAAAATAAGAGTTTGAAAATCGAGACTCATAGGGCTTTCTCTATTGTTTCCTCACCCTACTGTGCCCTGCTCAAGGGGTCAAGATTTTCTAATAGCCTCCATCAAAACTCGATTACCTTAAAGGAGTTGGCAGCGTTAATACTTGTCTATGCTAGATTCCTCTTTTAAAGAGGGCTTTTAAAGTGGTATACACTCCTTAGTTTGAACATTATTTTGTACACTATAAATGCCTGCTTTTTCAGATGATTTCTTATCTTTTTTGACAGCTGATAATGCTGTTTATGTCGATTCCCTTTACACAGCTTATCTGCAGGATCCAAATGCAGTAAGTCCAGAATGGCAGGCTTATTTTTCTCAGATGGCTCCCTCCCTGGAGGCTTCTTCGATATCTGGGGCTGATGTTGATTCTCAAACTATTCTTGCCTCTGTTCAAGCCACAAAACTTATAGATGCTTATCGAGGTCTTGGGCACAAACTGGCGCAGCTAGATCCTTTAAATCTGGCTCAAAAAATTATTCCTCCAGAGCTTTCCCCTCAGACCTATGGATTTGCAGGAAAAAACGATGGTGAGCGTGTGTTTGTTGAAGAAAAAGGCGCGCTTTCTTCCACAACTGTTCGAGATCTTATTGCACGCTTTGACCGTATTTATGGTGGTTCCATAGGAGTCGAATTTGCGCATATAGAAAACCAGGAGCAAAGGCTATGGCTGCAAAGCCATATGGAAGGCGGAGAGGGGATACTTCCCTTAGTCCAACGAACCTTATCTTCTGAGGATCAAAAGCAAGTTCTAAAAAAACTTTTAGAAACAGAAGGAATTGAGCAATTCCTTAACAAGAAATATCCAGCATCCACTCGTTTTGGCATCGATGGGGCAGAGAGTCTTATGCCAGGAATCGAAGAGGTTTTGATTCAATCGGCAAGGGTAGGCGTGGAAGAGGTCATTATCGGAATGCCTCACCGTGGGCGCTTGAATGTGCTCACAAGTACGTTAGAAAAACCAATCCAGGCTATTTTTACTGAGTTTCGCGAAGAGGAATTCTACTTATCCTCTTTAAAGGAATCAGGGGATGTTAAGTATCACCTTGGGGCGTCTACAGATCGTATCTTTGACGGTAAAAAAGTACATCTTTCTCTTATGCCTAATCCCTCGCACCTTGAGGCTGTGGATCCGGTCGTTTTAGGGAAAATACGTGCCTATCAAGATGAGATTAAGGATACAGACCGCTCTAAAGTAATGGGTTTATTACTCCATGGGGATGCAGCATTTGAAGGGCAAGGCATTGTTGCGGAAACCTTTATGATGTCTCACCTTAAAGGATATGAAACAGGAGGAACGTTTCATATTGTTGTGAACAATCAAATTGGGTTTACAACAAATCCTGAAGATGGCCGTTCTTCCCCCTATTGTTCAGATTTGGCTTTGGTTGTTCAGGCTCCCGTTTTTCATGTCAATGGAGATGACCCTGATGCCGTTATTAACGTCGTACGTGTGGCAGCTCTTTATCGTCATGTTTTCAAATCAGACGTCGTGATAGATTTGGTGTGTTATAGACGATTTGGTCATAATGAAGGGGACGAGCCAGGGTTTACGCAACCGCGCATGGTAAAGGCTATTTCTGCACAGTCTTCTGTTGCTGAGCTATACAGTCAAAAGCTTGTTGGAACAGGCGTTACATCAGAGAAAGAAATTTTGACCTTACGGGAAAATTTGCGGGCGACTCTTCAAAAGAATTTTGAGGCAGCAGCAACCTATGCTCCCCCAAAAGATCAAAAACTAGGCAGAAGTTGGACAGGTCTTCGGTTCAAACAAGAAAAAGAAGTTCATCAGGCAACAGGAGTTGAAAAGAAAGTTCTTGTAGAAATGGGAGCGGCTCTTAGCAAAATTCCTAAGGATTTTCACCTTCATCCTAAATTAGGGAGATTTTTTGACGCTCGCAAAAAAATGGTTGAAGGAACAGAACCTGTGGATTGGTCTATGGCAGAAGCCTTGGCCTTTGGGTCTCTTTTATGGGAAGGCTACCCTGTTCGCTTAAGCGGTCAAGACTCAGCCAGAGGAACCTTTAGTCAGCGCCATGCTGTTTTAAGAGATATGGAGACAGAAGAAAAACACATCTGTTTCAACATGTTATCTAAGAGTCAGGCGTCCTTTGAAGTTTGGGACAGTCCTTTGGCAGAAGCGTCTGTTGTTGGGTTTGAGATGGGGTATAGCCTTGCAGCTCCAAAGACTCTCGTTCTGTGGGAGGCTCAATATGGAGATTTTTCGAATGGAGCGCAGGTTATTATCGATCAATTTATTTCTTCTACAGAAGTAAAATGGCTACGGATGTCAGGGCTTGTCATGCTTCTCCCTCATGCTTATGAAGGTCAAGGACCAGAGCATTCTTCGGCACGCCTAGAGAGATATCTGCAGTTATGTGCGGAAGATAACCTTCAGGTGATTAATTGTACAACGCCAGCAAATTATTTTCATGGGTTGAGACGGCAAATTCATCGGGATTATCGCAAACCTCTTGTTATCGTGACGCCTAAATCGCTTCTGCGTCGGAAATATATGATTTCTTCTTTGAAAGAGTTTGAAAAAGGGACCTCTTTTCAGGAAGTTATTCCAGATTCCCTTTCTTCAGCTAAGCGGGTTATTTTATGCTCAGGGAAAATTTATTATGATTTATGGGAAGCGCGAGAAGCCCAGAAAATTAAGGATACTGCCCTTGTGCGCCTCGAGCAATTTTATCCTTTTCCGCATGACCTTTTGGTAAAAGCTCTCCGTCCTTATAAGGGGGCAGAAGTTGTCTGGTGCCAGGAAGAGCCCAAGAATATGGGGGCCTGGACTTTTTTGGATCGTAGGCTTGAGGCTGCGCTGGAAGAGGCAAAGATGAAGAATACACGTCCTTTCTATGTAGGGCGTTCTGAGGCAGCTTCTCCGGCAACGGGGCTTTCAGCACGACATCATCGCGAACAAGGAGCTATTCTTCAAGAGGCTCTTGGGCTAAAAAAGGTAAAATGATGAGTACAATAAAAGATATAAAAGTTCCTTCCCTTGGAGAATCTATTTCAGAGGCAACGGTTGCTCAATGGTTAAAGAAAGAAGGGGATGCGGTTGTTGAAGACGAGCCTCTTGTTGAGCTTGAAACGGACAAGGTTACCTTAGAGGTAGGGGCTCCTGCTACCGGTATTCTCTCAAGTGTTCTTGTTAAAAAGGGAGAGACTGTTGAGATTGGGGAGATTTTGGGAAAAGTGACAGCAGGAAAAGCTCCCAAGCCTTCCCAGGAAAAACCTACTGAAAAACCTATTGAGAAGCCTGTTGAAAAGCGACAGGAATCAGCGCCTGAGACGGTCGCTCTTTCTCCCTCTCTTGAACAAAAAATTGTGCCACCTCAGCTGCCTAAAGACGGGCGAGTTGAGCGAGTTCCCATGAATCGCTTGCGCCAACGGGTGGCCGAGCGTCTGAAAGAGGCACAAAATACGGCCGCTATCCTCACGACTTTTAATGAAGTTGATGTGAGCCGCATTATGGCTGTAAGAGCGCAGCTCAAAGATACTTTTGAGAAAAAACATGGGATAAAGCTCGGATTTATGTCGTTTTTTGTAAAGGCTTGTATCGTTGCCCTTAAGGAAATTCCTGCCGTTAATGCAGAAATAGAGGGCAGCGATGTCGTTTACAAAAATTATTATGATATTGGCGTTGCAGTGGGAGCTCCTCAAGGACTGGTGGTTCCTGTGGTACGTGATGCCGACCAAAAAAGCTTTGCTGAGATCGAAAAAGATATTGCGGGCCTTGGTCAAAAAGCGAAAGAGGGGAAGCTCTCCCTTGAAGATCTGCAGGGAGGGACCTTTACCATTTCAAATGGGGGAATCTATGGCTCCTTGATGTCTACACCTATTCTCAACCCTCCGCAGTCAGGTATTTTGGGTATGCATAAAATTCAAGAGCGCCCGGTAGCGATTGAAGGAAAGGTAGAAATTCGCCCGATGATGTATGTGGCCTTGTCCTATGATCATCGATTGGTTGACGGAAAAGAGGCTGTTACCTTCTTAGTGCGTGTTAAGGAATGCTTGGAAAATCCAGAGAGAGTATTATTGGAAGTATAACATTTTCTTGCTGTCTCGAAAAAAAAGGCGTACTTTCTTAAGGAAAATTTAGAAAGAGGGTGTCATGACAAAATCAGAGCTAATTCATAAATTAGGTCAACAATTCACGGATCTTTCTCTGAGAACGGTGGAAAAAGCTGTGGACATCGTTTTTTCCGATATAAGCCAGGCCTTAGTAAAAGGAAACCGTGTTGAGCTGCGTGGATTTGGCTCTTTTTCTGTACGGTATCGTGAGCGTCGCTTAGGACGTAACCCGCGAACAGGTGAAAAAGTAGAAGTTGCTGGCAAAAATGTGCCTTTCTTCAAAACAGGAAAAGGCTTGCGAGAGCGTTTGAATGCCTCAAAGGGAAAGTAAATTTAGTTAGCGGGTGTAGCTCAGTGGTAGAGCAGTAGCTTCCCAAGCTTCAGACGAGGGTCCGATTCCCTTCACCCGCTCCACTATTAGACGGAGTTGTTTATGTATAAAATCCTTTTCTTGTGTCCTTTGCTAGCATTGCTCTCTGGGTGTGAGCCACCTTTCACGCGTAGCCAGCAGCTGGCTGTTTATCGGACACGTTGTTTGGAATATGGGTATGAGCCTGGAACCCTCGAGTTTGCAGATTGCATGAAAGAGCAGGAAAAGCATCAAGAAATGCTAGATCTCAAGCAGAGAAAAATTGAATTGTTAGAAGAAAAAAATCAGATTGCTCGCAAAGAACTTCAAGTTAAAGAAAAAGTGCACAATCATGACGGATTAAAAATCCAGTGGTAATAATCATCCTCTAATTGGCTAAAAAGCTCTTTTTTCTTGACAATTTAGGCGTTTTTCAGTTAGGACTCAGGATTAAGTAGGAGATTAAGTTATGAAAATTGTAAATTCCCTGAAGACGATTAAGCTCAGAGATAAAAATTGTCGTGTTATTCGCCGCAAAGGCCGTACATACGTTATTAATAAATTGAATCCTCGCTATAAAGCCCGCCAGGGATAATTCTAATTACCGGAGATAAAAATGGCTCGAGTAACCGTTGAAGATTGCGTACGTATTGTGCCAAATCGTTTTGAACTTGTGCTTATGGCATCCCAAAGAGCTCGAGAAATTGCAGCGGGGTCTCCTCTTTCGATTCCGAGAGATAATGATAAAAATCCAGTGGTAGCCTTGCGAGAAATTGCTGAGCAGACAGTTTCTTTGGAAAATCTTCAAGAAACAATTATTGATGGTTTCCAGAAGCATTTACAAGGAAATGATTCAGAAGAAGAAGATCTTACAGAGATTTCTATCGATGAAAATGCTTATGCAGGGGAAGCGGCCCATCGTGAAGAGCTTGAAAGCTTAGCTATTGAAGAAGATAGTGACGAGGATGAAGAGGCTCTCTCTGAAGAGATAACGGAAGAGGAGTGAATCTTCCCTGCGGTCATACTAAAAAATGATTCGTCAATATGAATTAG
This sequence comes from Alphaproteobacteria bacterium, assembly GCA_020049895.1. GTDB lineage: Bacteria > Pseudomonadota > Alphaproteobacteria > UBA9655 > UBA9655 > UBA9655. The sequence goes on from JAGVLE010000006.1 coordinate 25,907, forward strand.
TTGAAGCCGTCAAAACCTACGATCCTCAGGCCGATGAGGACATTCTAAATCGCGCCTATATCTTTGCTATGAAAATTCACGGGACTCAGGCGCGTGCCTCTGGAGACCCTTATTTTACCCATCCTTTAGAAGTTGCGGGCATCCTTGTGGGGATGCGGCTCGATGTTGCAACCATTGTAACAGCTTTGCTTCATGATACCGTTGAGGATACTGCGGTTACTCTTGAAGAAATTGAATCGCTCTTTGGAAAAGAAATTGCTGTCCTTGTAGATGGGGTTACAAAGCTTTCTCAAATTGAATTTCAATCCGATAAGACAAAACAAGCTGAGAACTTTAGGAAGCTTTTATTAGCGATGTCTTCGGATATCCGTGTTCTTCTTATTAAATTGGCTGATCGCCTTCATAATATGCGTACCCTCCAGTTTATTGAACCTGAAAGCAAACGCTTAAGAATAGCTCAAGAGACCATGGAAATTTATGCGCCTCTGGCAGAGCGCATAGGTCTACATGCTGTTAAAGATGAGCTTCAAAATATTGCATTTTCCCATATTCATCCAGAGGCCTGTCATTCTATTTTTACTCGGTTGAAATTTTTGCGGGAACAAGGAATCAACCTACTTACCCCTATTATTCAAGAGCTTCATCAAATTCTAGAAGAAAATGGTATTAAGGTATTTATCTCAGGCAGGGAAAAACATCCTTATTCTATTTGGCGAAAGATGCAGCAAAAAAATATTCCTTTCGAGCATCTCTCTGATATCATGGCCTTTCGAATTATCGTTGAAACAATCCCAGACTGTTATCGAGCTTTAGGGGTCATTCACAGTACATATCCTGTGGTTCCAGGTCGCTTTAAAGATTACATTAGCACGCCTAAGCAAAACAATTATCGATCTATTCATACGTCTGTTATTGGTCCTAACCAACACCGTATTGAAATCCAAATTCGCACAAAAGAAATGGATGAAATTGCCGAGTTAGGGGTTGCTGCTCACTGGCAGTACAAACAGGGAGTTTCCCATGAGGGCCATCAATATCGTTGGCTGCGAAGTCTTCTCGATATTCTTGAGCATGCAGAAGGACCAGAAGAGTTCCTTGAACATACAAAGCTTGAGATGTTTCAAGACCAAGTCTTTTGTTTTACGCCCAAAGGAGATCTTATCCCCCTCCCCAATGGAGCGACAGCCATTGATTTTGCATATGCGGTTCATTCCAATATTGGAGATCATTGTACAAGTGTTCGCATTAATGGGCGAATGATGCCTTTGCGAACAGTGCTTGAGAATGGGGATCAGGTTGAGATTATTACCTCAAAAACACAGCATCCTTCCCCCACATGGGAACGCTTTGTTATTACAGGAAAAGCCAGAGCATGTATCCGTAAATTTGTTCGTCAACAAATGTATCAAGAATTTGTTGAAACTGGAAAAACCTTGGCTAAAAAAGCTCTCGATCATGAACATCTTGAGCTCAAGGAGAAGAAATTTAATAAGGCCATGGAGGCTTTTGGCGTAAAAACTGTTGATGATGTTTATGCTTACCTGGGAGAAGGTCTCAAAACACCTACAGAGCTCATTCGTATTCTTTATCCGGATCATAAAGCAACCACGCGGGTACGAAAGCCTCAGGAAAAGACAGAGCCTCTCCGAAAGAAACAAGAGGAAGTCCACGTCATTACAGGTCTCTTGCCGGGAATGCCTATCCATTTAGCAGGATGTTGTCATCCTATCCCTGGAGACCTTATTGTTGGCATTGTCAATACGGGAAAAGACGTCACTATTCACACCTCAGGATGTAAAACGCTTGAGCGCTTTATGAATTCACCAAAGCGCTGGGTTGATGTTAATTGGAATGAAGAGCTCCAGAATAGAAAACAACATTCTGCGCGTATAGCGCTTGTCGTTGATCATCATCTGGGAAGTATGGCGGATATCACCACCCTTATTGCACGCCAAAACACACCTATTCTTGATGTAAAATTTAATAATAAAACGCCTGAATTTTATGAGATAAGTATAGAGTTGGATGTGAACAATCTCGAGCAATTAAAGAATATTATTGCGGTTTTACGCATGTCCCCTTATGTAATTTCTGTGGAGAGAAAATGATTATTGGAATTGGTGTAGATCTTGTGGATATGCGGCGTATTGATCGTCTGATAAAGCAATATGGGGCTCGTTTCATCAACAAAGTATTTACCCCTTCAGAACAGGATTATGCAGAGAAAAATACGTCTTCTGTGCGTGCTTATGCCAATCGCTTTGCAGCAAAAGAAGCTGCAGCAAAGGCGCTTGGAACGGGGATGGCAGGCGGTATTAGTTGGCAAGATATTGAAGTTTTGCGAGCACCCTCGGGAGCGCCGTCCCTTTGTTTTCATGGTAAAGCCTTAGAGCACTTGGCTTCTTGCCTTCCTTCTGGGTATATAAGCCACAGCTATGTATCCTTTTCGGATGAGCCTCCTTACTCGACAGCATTTGTTGTGATATCGGCGGCCTTACCCCCTAAAGAGTAAGTTTCTGTGCATCTCTTAAAATAGATTCGGCTTCAGGAGTATACTTTTCATCTCCTCGATGGAGAACCATGCCTGAAAGAAGAGAAAGTTCTCCTTTCTTGCCTTTATGACCCTGAATGATGACGCGTCGCGCGGGTTTATCTGGGCCTGCCCATAAAGGATAAATTACCAAATTTCCCATCTTTTTTTCGAGATGCCCCAAAATTTCTCTTAAACGCTCGGTCCGATGGATCATGGTAAAAACCCCTTTAGGCTTGAGCATTTTTAAACAAAAGTCCATCCATTTTGCGAGATCCATGGTCTCTATCATGGCTTGCGCTTTCCCCGGAATGGGAGAAGATTGGGAGCGGTCGTGTTCATGGTAAGGAGGATTGGTCATAACATGATCAAAAGAATAAGGAAGAAGGCTTTTAGGCGGTGATAGAATATCTCCTAGAATAACTTCAACAGATCCTATTAGATTATTAGATTGAACGTTTTTTAATGCTAAATCTACCATATCTGCTTGCATTTCAAGGCAGGTTATCTTTATTTCAGGACAACGCGCAGCTAAAGCAAGTGATGCAGCTCCTACCCCCGCTCCTACGTCTAATACTTTGTCTTGAGGCTGAGGCTGAACGGATGCGGCTAGAAAAATAGGATCGATACCTGCACGATATCCTGCAGAAGGTTGAAAAAGCTTAATCTTTCCACCTAAAAAACTATCCAATGTTTTAGTCATGAAATTATCAAATCTGCTACTCTTTAATTATCTGTATCTATGCAGATGACATGAAGTAGTTCTAGTACTTTCTGAGAAAAAATAATAAAGAAATATGACAGATTATGACACTTATCGTCGTCTTATAAGCATCCTATAGATAAAAACCCAAAAGATAGCTAGACACAGCACAAAAGGGGCAGACCACAAGAACAATGTGTCCCACGAAAAAGGGGGGCGAAAAAGAATATCATCTCCATAAAGTGTTCGTAGTTTTTTTCGAATGTCATGTTCGGAAAGTCCTTGATGAAGGTGGTCAAGAATAAACCCTTTAAGAGCAAGAGACTCTTTTGTATCTGATTCTCCAATGGATTGACCTAAACACACAGGACACCGCACTTCTTGGGCAAGTTCATTGGCTCTGTTTTGAAAGATGTCGGTGGGCATGGGGCTTGCGAGGCCAAGCTCCGTGTACATGACAAAGATTAGGAAGAGGCTACTTCCTAAGAAAGTCACGGAAGAGAGTCCACAAATTCTTCTGTTTTTCCAGGGAATTCCACGGGTGGCAAAGGAGCTCCGGGATTTTTTAAGATAGCGTCCACCATACGTGCTGTTTGGCCGCCTAGCTCACGTTGGTTGGGACCTAACGCTGCAAAGGCGCCTTGGTTGACAATATCGATATCACTGACAAGGGCAGGAATTCCGCATTCTTTAGCAGCCCTTACGACGCTTTTAAAAGCACTGAGAGCGGTGTTATCGTTGTTAACGAAGACGGCATCCACCTTTCCGCATAGGCTTTGCGTTGCAGATAAGACATCGCTTGATTTAGGGGCTGAAGCGAGAACAAGCTCCCAGCCGAATTCTTTAGCAGTTTTTTCCATAAGGGCTACCAGAGCAGCTGAATTAGCCTCTCCAGGATTATAAATAATCCCTAGTTTTTTCAAAGAAGGAAGACTCTTTTTAAAAAATGAAAATTGCTGTTCGATTGGCACAAAATTTGACACACCCGTTACGTTACCTTCTGGTGCCTGAAGATTATTCACAAGCTTGGCAGAAACAGGGTCTGTGACAGAACTAAAAACAAGAGGAATCCCCATTTCTTTAGTCGCGGACATGACCGCTTGAGCTGCTGTTGTGGGAATTGCCACAATGACATCTGGTTTGTTGGAGGCAAATTTTTGAGCAATTTGTGCTGCTAATATAGGACTTCCCTGAGCAGATTGAAAATCTAATATAAGGTTTTTTCCTTCTTCATACCCTAGGGCTTTAAGCTCATCCAATAAACCTTCTCGCGTGGCATTTAATGCGGGGTGTTCAATAAGCTGAATTATAGAGATTTTAACAGGGGGTGTTTGGGCGAAGGAAAGAAGAGGAGAGAATAAGAATAAAAGAGAACAAGATGCTGTTTTAAAGACTTTAATTAGGGTGTTCGACATATACATTTTTGGATCCTCATTCGTTTATATAATTGTAAAGAAAGTTGTAAGCAAGAGATGTGATGATAATGTCGATGCATAATAAAACTCCTTTAGTTAACGTCCTTCTTGGAGAGAATTTTTTATGATGTGCTTCTTTTCCAAAAAAGTAAAGATTTTATTGGTAGAAGTCAAAATGGACAATTAAAAAAATTGACATTGCTTGAGAATATTGTGTACTGTAAAAATATTATTATAGTATGAACGTAAATATGAACATCATTCCTTTAGTTTTGGAAGACTGTAAAAAAGCCGCTCATTTGCATCAAAATGCTTTTGAAACAGGTTGGGAAGAAAGCTCATTCCAGGAATTGCTTCAAACACCACTGATAACAGGAATAAAGGTAGAGGAAGAAGGAAAGTTCCTTGGTTACATTCTCTGGCGAGAAATTATAGATGAAGCAGAAATTCTAACATTTGTCGTTCATCCTGAACATCAGCAAAAAGGAGTAGGAACTTACCTTTTACAGAATGTATGTGCGTGGTTGAAAGACAAAGGAATTTCCCGGATTTTTCTAGAAGTAGCAGAAGATAATGTAAAAGCCTTGGCATTTTATCAGAAATGGGAATTTACCTTTTTAAGTAAACGCCCCCAATATTATTCCAGAAAAGGAAAAGGGTATGTTGCGGCTCTCAATTGCTCTAAAGAACTTATATAGAGAGCTTCATCTTGTTCTGCTTTATCGGTATCGGAAGTTTTTATTTTTTAAATAAACTCTTTTGTTTTATATGTAAGGAATCTATGCATATCGTACACAAGATCTTGCGTTTATTTGAAGAAACGCATATCTTAACTCGACATGATTTTGGAGATGGCAAATCGGGATATGAGGAAGCTTCTTCTCTCCATCATCATCACTTGATTGATACGCACACTGGGCATATTATTGAATTTCATGACGAGCGCATTGAATCCCTGCAAAGAGAAAGCGCACAAGGATTAGGCTATTACCTGGTTGGTCACCGTCTTGAACTGCATGGAATTCCCTTAGAAGAGCTGAGAAAAAAACGTGACACTTATAAAGCCTAATTTTGCATCTTCTGATTTTAATCGGTTTTCAAGGAATTTACCTCCGCAAAGGTCTGGATCCTTTGAAGTTCGTCTTGCTCAATCGCAAGCGGAAGTAGAAGCTGCGCAAGCGTTACGATATGAAATTTTTTATGAAGAATGTGGTGCTCAACCTAATGAAGAAATAGCTCGATTAAAGCGTGACGTTTCTCCTATCGATGAATTTTGTGATGTGCTGGTGGTGGTTGATAAAAGCTGCAATAAAATCGTGGGAACCTATCGATTTATGTTGAGAGAGGCTGCCCTTTCTTATGGTGAATACTTTACAGCCAGTGAGTTTGATGTGAGTAGGCTCCTTAAAGTTCCTGGGCAAATTATGGAATTGGGACGCTCTTGTGTTCATAAGGATTATCGTACAAAGCCCACAATGCAACTTCTCTGGAGAGGGATCGGGTCTTATATTCTTTTGAATGAAGTGAATCTTTGCTTTGGCTGTGCGAGTTTTGTTGGGACAGATGTGTCAAAGTACACCCAAGCTTTATCCTATCTTTATCATAATCACTTAGCTCCTGTAGAGATTCGCGCAAAGGCGATTTCTGCCCACTACCAAGAAATGAATTTATTGCCTCTGTCTGAAGTTAACGAAAGAGAAGCTATGCGCCAGTTGCCTCCTCTTGTTAAAGGATACTTACGTTTGGGAGCTTTTGTGGGTGAAGGGGCATTTGTTGACGAGCCTTTTAACTCTATTGATGTGTGTATTATTGTTAAAAAAGAAATGATAAAAAATCGCTATACGCAACGATACACCCCACGCAAGGCTACTGCAGCATCAAAGGATAAATAAATGCCCGGTGCATCTTTCCTTGCTGTTTGGCGTTTTTTTTTAATTATGGGCGTGTATCTGACCCATACACCCATATACTGGATGCTCCTTAAGCTTCACACCGCAACAGGACGACGCTTTGGGCGATATTATCTCTCCAACTGGCGCAAGTGCATAGGGCATCAGATCGTTATAAAAGGAAAGCTTTCATCAGCAAAGCCAACTCTTTTTGTGGCGAATCATTCAAGCTACGTAGACATCCTTATTTTGGGGACCTGTATTCCTGGACGATTTGTCGCTAAACAAGAAGTGGCCAAATGGCCTGTGATGGGATGGCTCGCTACGCAGCAAGGGACGATCTATATTGAAAGGAAACGAGAAGCTATTGCAGATGGCACAGAAAGTCTTGTGGGACCGCTTGAGAAAGGAGAAAACTTGATTCTTTTTCCAGAAGGAACTACTTCTGATGGGTGTCGTGTCCTTCCTTTCAAAAGCTCGTTTTTTGATGTAGCTATGAAAAAGAATCTGGTTGTTCAACCGGTTTCCGTTGCCTATGTAGGGTGGGATCGGTTTTCGATGCCTCGTTTTCTTCGCAAACAGTGTGGATGGTTTAGCGAGGAAGTCGATTTGTTAACGCACTTGTGGGAGCTGGCGCAACTTGGAACAATTCAGGTTATTGTTGAACTTCACCCTCCTTTGAAGGCTAAAGATTTTTCGTCTCGCAAAGCGCTTGCTGCTGCAAGTTTTCAAGCCGTTCAGGGGGGGCTAATAAAAGCTTTTGCTTCTCCCTTATCAACACAAATGGAGTCATTATGTCATTGAAACGTCTTTATATTAAAACCTATGGTTGTGCCTCCAATGTGTACGATTCTTCCCGTATGGTGGATGTTCTGAAGCCGCTTGGCTACGCTCTCACGGAAACGCCAGAAAATGCTGATCTTGTGATTTTGAATACCTGTCATATTCGTGAGAAAGCCGAAGAAAAGGTGTACTCAGATTTGGGGCGAATTCGGGCTCATAAACAAGAGAAAACGATTGTGGCAGTGGGGGGCTGTATGGCTCAGGCTGAAGGGGGAGAGATTATACGGCGCGCTCCTTATGTGGATATGGTGTTTGGTCCACAAACCTATCATCGACTTCCCGAAATGATTGCGCGTGCCCACCGCTCCCAAGATAAAAAAACGGGTTCTGGGCGGGGCATTGTAGAGGTGGATTTTCCCGTGGAATCTAAGTTTGACTATCTCCCTGGAGAGCATAGCCATGTTGGTTCTTCCGCTTTTTTAGCGATTCAAGAGGGCTGTGATAAATTCTGTACTTATTGTGTTGTTCCGTATACGCGGGGTGCTGAATTTTCAAGACCACCACAAGCAATTTTGGAAGAAGCGAAACTCCTTCTTGAACAAGGGGCAAAGGAAATTACCCTTCTTGGCCAAAATGTGAATGCGTATCATGGGGAAGATCCTACAGGAGCCATATGGGGGTTGGGGCGGCTGATAGAAGCCCTTGCGGCTCTCAAAGGCCTGAGGCGGATCCGCTATATGACCTCTCACCCACGAGATATGGATGACGAACTGATGATAGCCCATCGGGATATTCCGCAACTCATGCCATCCATGCATTTGCCTGTCCAATCCGGCTCTGAGCGTATTTTAAAGGCTATGAATCGGCAGCATACCCCTGATTTTTATAAAAAAATTATTGAGAAAACACGTCAGTATCGTCCTGATATCGCTTTTTCATCGGACTTTATTGTGGGTTTTCCAGGGGAAACGGACCAAGATTTTGAGGATACGTTGTCGTTGGTACGAGAGGTATCTTATTCTCAGGCCTATTCTTTCAAATACAGTCCTCGTCCAGGAACCCCAGGGGCTGTTATGGACAATCAAATTTCCGAAGACGTTAAGGCAGAACGTTTAATGCGTTTACAAGAGCTATTAAATACGCAACAACGCGCCTTCAATGAATCAACAATAGGAAAAACCATGCCTGTCTTGTTGGATCGGAAAGGGAGCCGGGAAGGCCAGGGCCTTGGCAAAACCCCTTACGCTCAATCAGTGCACATAGACGTGCCCGCAGAGCTCTTTGGAGAGTGCATTGATGTAAAGATAGAAAAAGCCTTTGCGAACAGCGTTACAGGAAGTGTTCTGTAATTTTCCGCAAGCCTTGTTGGAATAAAGGACGAGAGGGCATTAAGCTTTAACGACATTGTCATAGTCCTTACTAAAATCTCTCGTAGCATTTCTTGTATCTAGAACAAGTTTGCTGTTTTTGAGAATAAGTTCATAATCCAGGTCATCATGATCTGTGCAAATAAGGACCGCATCATAGGTTTTGAGAGACTCTTCACTGAAGTGAATGGATTTTAGGCCACTAAGTTCACGATGCCCTGGTATCTCTGGAATTTCTGAAACATGGGAATCATAAAAATCAACGTTAACCTGTTTTGATTTAAGGAGTTCATAAACGACAAGCGAAGGGCTTTCCCGTACATCCTCAATATTCTTTTTATAAGCCATTCCTAGAATTAATACTTTTGATCCTCTTAATCCTTTAGAAAAGCGCAAATCCATTTCTTCTCTTAAGCGTTCAATAACATAATGCGGCATTCTCCCATTAATTTGGCCAGAGAGTTCTATATACTGCGTTGCCAACCCATATTCCCGTGCTTTCCAAGTCAAGTAAAAAGGATCAATAGGAATACAGTGTCCCCCCAATCCCGGGCCGGGATAAAAGGGCATAAAGCCAAAAGGTTTTGTTTTGGCAGCCTCAATAACTTCCCAAATATTAATGTTCATTTTATCGAATATCGTCTTTAATTCATTGACAAGCCCAATGTTGACAAATCGGAAAATATTCTCAGTAAGCTTAACAGCTTCAGCCGTTGCAGCTGAATTAACTTCTACCACTTTTGGGACAATTTGCTCATATAAAGCGACTGCCAATCGCCTAGAATTCTCATGATCAGCGCCCACAACTTTAGGGATTTGTGCAGTTTCAAAGAGAAGGTTCCCGGGATCTTCTCGCTCTGGCGAATAGGCTAAAAAGAAATCTTCATCAACAACAAGTCCACTTTTTTCAAGGATAGGTTTAAGCATCTCAACGGTCGTTCCTGGGTAAGTCGTTGATTCAAGAACAACCAATTGCCCCTTGCGTAGATTCTGTCGAATCCGTTCAGCGATAGCGACGACATATCTCATGTCAGGTTCACGATATTTTGTAAGAGGTGTGGGAACGCAGATTAAAATTGCATCCATATTTTTGATGTAATTTACATCATGCGTAGGTATAAAATTATCGTCTTGTCTAAATTTTTTAATCTCTTCGTTTGAAACGCTCTTTATGTAAGATCTATTTTCTTCTAATGATTTTATTTTTTGAGTATCAGTGTCAAAACCAATAACTTTAAAATTACGATTTCTGAGTGCCCTTACCAACGGAAGTCCGACATACCCAAGCCCCATAACTCCAATTATCGCTTTTTTATTTTTAAGGTTTATTTCTAATTCATCAACGAAAGACCCTTGAAAATCTTCTAGCAAACCGGTGCTCATACCTTAATTCTCCTAATTTTCAACCAAACGGTTTGCCGTCACTTTGTATTTTCGACCCTCTCGAGGGCAATTTAAATCTTCTTCTGTCTTGAGTTTACCAAGACTTAATCTATCTGAATAAAGTTTGCCAGAAATATAGGCTTTTCAGCGTTTAAAAACTTAGCTGCTAAGTCTGCGTGCGTAACGGTAGGGGTGGAAAGAGCAACAGCCAGCTTTGTCATTCGTAATCCTTTTAACTTTACTCTTCTATTTTTGAAACGAAATCAAAAATAACACATATACTTATTCAGTTTTTTCTTTTTTTGTAAATATGAAATGTAATTATCCAAAGTGATAAACTGTCAGAGTCCCCTGCAAAAAGTGTTTGTGTGAAATATAGCAAAGTCTATATAAATCGATTATAATATTGTCATAGCAAGAAAAGAAGGATAAGAAGAGCTATGACATACAGTGTGGATTTTCGACAGAAA
>JAGVLE010000019.1 GCA_020049895.1 Alphaproteobacteria bacterium
CGTAAGTCTTGAGAATATGATCTCATGATGCTTCCTCTCCATTAGAAAGGACCATCATATCACAAAAATGTAATGACTTAAATCAAAAATGCTCTAGATCAAATATACTTTCTTTCTAATACTTTTTCAATTTCGAGACTAGATGTATAAAAATTATATGTCTAGTCTCGAAAATAAATAGAATTTAATGTCGCTATTTTAAGAAGCGAGAAGAAGTAAGGAAGGTAAATCTTGCCAATGATCAAAGCAAGCAATCGCCCCCTTTTCTCTTAATTTCGTATCCATCCCCTGAGGATCATCCGAAAAGCCCAGAAAACCAAAGGTAGGGATTCCTGCTGCCACGGCCGCTGTTACGCCTGTAGGGCTGTCCTCTACAGCATAACAATTTTGTGGAGAAGCCCCCACTTGTTCCATCGCGCGTAAGTAAACATCTGGCTTGGGTTTTTGGATGTCGCCTGCTTCAAAAAACGCAGTGCCAAAGAAGCGTGCTAATTGATCCCCTTGACCATTTGTTGCGTAACGCATTGCCGCCAATCCTCTTTGGATGGGGTTATTTGACACAAAAGCAAACCTATAGCCATTCTCTTGTAAAGATTCCAAGGTTTCAATGAGCTTATCAGCCATCTCCACCCCAAGTTCTTTAAGCATCTGCATCATTCTCCATTCGCGTGCCTCATAAAGAGTGGCATAATCAACATTGATTTCAAAATGCTTGGATAAGTTCAAACAGAGAGTTTCTCGAGCTTGCCCATGAAAGTTTTTCTGAAACTCTTCATAGGTAAGCTGAACGCCAGTCTGGGTAGCGTATAAGTCATTGAATCGTTTAATAAGTGAGGGGATGGCTAAATGTTCTGTTGCCATTTGGCAATTATCAAAATCAAGAAAGAGCCATTTTTCTGACATCTTATTTAATTTCTCTAATCGCTTTCTATTCTTGGCTTATGCCAGAACAGAAAGAAACCGAGCTTCTCTCCCTCTTTCTGACAAAGACGCCTTAATTCTCACACGAATTCCTGGCTCTAAAGATTCATATCCTGCCGCTCGCAAAACAGAAGCATGGAAAAAGATATCCCGTTCCCCATCATCAGGATAAATAAATCCAAATCCTTTCAAAGGATTAAACCATTTCACAACCCCGTCCAGTTCTTCCAAAGTCTCTGCATCAACGGAAGCGCCCCGTGGTCCTAAGAATGCTGGAGAAAAGCGAGGTTCTCTGGGAGCAAACTTGACTTCTAAAACACGAAGAACTTGACGACCTTGCATGCCTGTACCGACATCACAAACTATTTGATCTGATTCTTCTACACGTCGACATCCAGCAGCATCCAGCACGGAAAAATGCATAAAAATATCCCCGGATTCATCCTCAGGAACTAAAAAGCCATATCCTTTTTCAGGATTATACCACTTAACTTTTGCTTCAATACGCGTAATTTCACTTTCTTGAACGTCACTTGCGACAAGTTGCTCTATCATCATTACTGTGCCTACTCATACAGAAAAAATTTATATCAATTAAGGATCACAAGGGCATTCTTCGTATTAATCATGAAATGTGCCTCCGTAAGTATCCCTCTAAAAGGGGAGAATATACTATATTTATTCATTCGCCAATAAGTAAAGAAAGAAATTTAAAACTTTAGACATTTTTTATTTTTCTCGAGAGTCCATCAAACTAAAGACTACTCACGCCATCTGACTCTTAAGCTATTGAGAAAACTTTAGAAAAGAAAGCTCTTGCTTAATGTGATCAAAAACGTCTTGAACAGATTTCATCCCATCCACAACTCTTAAAAGGCCTTTTTGTGTATAATAATCTACAAGAGGTCGCGTACGCTCATTATAGACCTCTAGGCGCGTCTTTATGGTTTCTGGGGTGTCATCTGCTCTTTTTTCAAATTCATGCCCTCCACAAGCGCTGCATATGCTAACTTTTCCTGGATAAGAAGCTCCACAGCTTTTACAGACCATACGACTTGCTAGGCGCTTGATCAGCTCTGCATCATTCACATCAAGCTGGATTACAGCATCCACTGTCATTCCCAGTCTTTTAAAGATTTCAGCGATTTTTTCAGCTTGTGCAAGCGTACGTGGGATACCATCAAGGAGAAGACCTTGATTTTTAACTTTTAAAAGATGTTCTTCAAATATGCGAAGAATAATTTCATCTGCAGGAAAGCGCCCCGCGTTCATAATTTCTTTGACTTCAAGACCAAGAGAAGTTTCTTGCCGAATCTCTTCTTTTAATATCTCTCCCGTCGCAATCAAAGCAAGATCATATGTCTCACATAGCTTGCGTGCTTGCGTCCCCTTCCCTGCCCCTGGAGGCCCTAAGAGGATAAGGTTCATTTTTTAGATCCCTTAAGAAGACGTGTTTTCTTTAAAAGCCCTTCATATTGGTGGGCCATAAGATGAGAGTGAATTTGCGCAACCGTATCCATAGGCACACTCACAGCAATCAAGAAGGTCGTCCCCCCTAAATAGAAAGGAAGAGAATAAGCCGCATAGAAAAACTCAGGAACTGCACAGACAAAGGCCAGATACGCTGCCCCTAAGACAGTTAAGCGCGTCACAACAGAATCTAAGTAATTAGCGGTACTTATCCCTGGGCGATACCCTGGAATAAAGCCCCCATTTTTCTTTAAGTTCTCAGCTGTTTCTTCTGGATTAAAAACAATGGATGTATAAAAAAACGCAAAGAATACTATGAGGAAAAGATAAAGAGAAACGTAAGGGATCCCTCCATGTTGAAGCCCTCCCAAAAGCCACTGGAGCCATTCTGGGCCCTGACCACCTGAAAGCTGAGCCAGAGAAATAGGCAGCAGAAGCAAGGAGCTCGCAAAAATAGGCGGAATAACCCCTGTGCTATTTAACTTAATGGGAAGGTGGGAACTATCCCCTCCGAACATCTTATTTCCTACCTGACGTTTAGGATATTGGACAAAAATACGTCGTTGAGCACGCTCCATAAAGACAATAAAGGCAATCATGGCCATGGAAAACACAAGAATAAAAAGGACGAAAAGATAAGACAATGCTCCCGTTCTTCCTAATTCCAAAGCATTGACGATAGAGGCAGGAAGGTTGGCAACGATCCCTGCAAAAATAATAAGAGAAATTCCGTTTCCAATGCCCCGGCTTGTAATTTGCTCTCCCAACCACATCAAGAAAAGGGTTGATCCGACAATTGTAATAATCGTGGTAAGACGAAAGAACATACCCGGATCAAGCACTGCTGAGCCTGCTGCTCCATGTAAAGATTCAAGGCCTGCTGCTGTTCCATAGGATTGAAGGATGGCAATTAAAACCGTCAAATACCGTGTGTATTGGTTTAATTTGCGACGCCCTGAATCCCCTTCTTTCTTTAAAGCTTCAAATTGAGGAACAATCGCTGTCATCAGCTGAACAATGATGCTTGCCGAGATGTAGGGCATAATGTTCAGAACCATAATAGACATACGGCTTAATGAACCTCCCGAAAACATATCGACCATCCCAAAAATGCCGCCCCCGTGGCTACGAGCAAACTCAGCCATAACGGCAGGGTTAATTCCTGGTAGGGGGATGTAGGTTGCGAGACGATAGACAATCAACACACCTATGGTAAACCAGATGCGTTTTTTAAGATCTTGTGCCTTTGAAAAGGCTTTAAAATTAATATTGGCTGCGAGCTGTTCTGCGGCTGATGCCATGGTAACCCCCGGTTTGGTAATTTGTAATTGGCAATTAGTATTCAGTCATTAATAAGTAAAAAAGACAATCAGAAAAAATCAACTAAGATTAAGTCTTCTAATCGCCGATTACGCACCACTAAGCTTGAGTGACCCTCCAGCCTTTTCAATCGCTTCTACAGCAGCCTTGCTAGCACCTGTAACAACTAAGGATATTTTTGCTTTAATTTCTCCTTTGCCCAAAAGGCGAACGCCATCATGAATACGACGCACCAGACCTGCTGTCACAAGAAGTTCTTCCGTAATTGTCTCTTTGACATCAAGCTTTCCAGCATCAATCGCTGATTGAAGGCGACCTAAATTAACTTCTGCAAATTTATGGGCAAAAATGTTGGTAAACCCACGTTTCGGCATACGACGGTAAAGAGGCATTTGACCTCCCTCAAACCCGTTAATGGAAACACCAGTACGCGCCGTTTGGCCTTTGCCACCTCGGCCTCCTGTCTTACCTTTACCAGATCCAATTCCACGGCAAATCCGTAATCTTGATTTCCGAGCGCCTGGATTATCGCGAATTTCATTGAGTTTCATGGGCTTAACCCTCTACCTTTACCATATGCTTAACTTTAGCAATCATCCCCCGAACTGCAGGTGTATCTTCCAGTTCACGGGTACGACCAATTTTATTTAATCCGAGTCCACACAATGTAGCCCGCTGCTTTGCTTCGCGGCGAATGGGGCTGCCTGTTTGGGTGACAATTAATGTTTTTTTCTTTTCCATCTCTTATTCCTCCAGTTGCGCACGACGCCCAAGGATTTCCGTTACTTTCTTGCCACGACGAGCTGCCACCTGACGGGGAGCCGAAATCAACTGAAGCGCTTTAAAGGTTGCGCGCACCATGTTGTGGGGATTAGATGACCCAATGGACTTACTAACAACGTCTTGAATTCCAAGCGCTTCACAAACAGCACGCATTGGCCCACCTGCGATAATTCCTGTTCCTGGAACAGCTGTACGCATGTGAACAAGGCCTGCTCCATAAGAAGCTGTCACATCATGGTGAAGAGTACGACCTTCCCGGAGGGGAATTCGAACCATATAACGCTTAGCTTGTTCTGTAGCTTTTTGAATTGCCTCAGGCACCTCACGGGCTTTGCCTGTTCCATGGCCCACGCGTCCTTTTCCATCTCCGACTACCACAAGGGCAGAGAAACTAAAGCGCTTACCACCTTTGGAAACCTTCGCAACACGATTAATTGCGACCAGTTTCTCGACGAATTCAATTTCCTCACGGTCTGAACGCTGAGGACGATTTTGTTTTCCTGCCATCTTTACCTATCCTAAAATACGAGCCCAGCTGTGCGGGCTGCTTCTGCTAATGCCTTTACGCGGCCATGGTAGAGATATCCACCACGATCAAAAATGACTTCTTTAACTCCAGCCTTAAGCGCACGCTCAGCAATTAATTTTCCAATTCCTTCTGCCGCGGCCACATTAGAGGCTGATTTTGTTGTTTTCTTCATATCCTTATCCAAGGTAGAAGCAGCTGCAATTGTGTGGGAGGTCCCATCATTTATAATTTGCGCATAGGTATGTTTTTTTGAACGAAAAACGGAAAGGCGTGGACGCCCAGCCGCTACCTGTCCAAGCTTAAAACGTGTGCGACGCTTACGACGCTCAAAGAGTGTGTTTACTTGATTCATCAGATTTACTTCTTCTTTCCTTCTTTGCGTACAATATGTTCGTTTTCATACTTAATGCCTTTACCTTTGTAAGGCTCTGGCTTGCGGTAAGCACGAATTTCAGCAGCAGCTTGACCAACACGCTGGCGATCTGCACCAGAAACGACGATAACGGTTGGCTTCTCGCATACAATCTTAATTCCTTCAAGGATAGGATAGAGCACATCGTGACTAAATCCAAGCTGTAGCTTTAGATTTTGTCCTTCGACAGCTGCACGGTATCCCACTCCATTAATTTCTAGGCGAATGGAAAACCCTTCGTTCACTCCTTGAACCATGTTGCGAATACGGTTTTTCCACGTTCCCCACAACATCCGAGCTTGCTTAGAGTCATCTACTGGTCTGACAAGAACCTCATTATTATCAAAGGTTACGTTAACGTCTTTGCTAAGAACCGCAGAAAGTTCACCGTTTTTTCCTTTAACGGTAATTTCTTGGCCATTAAGCTGACACGTTACCCCTTGAGGAACAGCAACAGGATTTTTTCCAACACGTGACATTCTCTCTCACCTAAAATACATTGCAAAGAATTTCGCCGCCCACATTCAACTCCCGAGCCTTGCCATCGGAAAGAATCCCTTTAGGCGTTGAAAGGACGATAACCCCTAACCCATTATTAATGGGCTTAAGGTCTTTAATTTTCGCATAAACCCGACGACCTGGTTTAGAAATACGTGTCAGCTGCTGTATAACAGGCTGATTTTCATAATATTTCAACTCAATTGTAATCTGATCAATGCCCTCGGATATTTTCTCTCGAGCATATCCCCTGATGTATCCTTCTTCTTTTAAGACTTCAAGGATATTTTCCCGAAGGGTTGATGCCGGAGAGGTAATGGTCGACTTTCTCGCCTTTTGACCATTCCGAATCCGAGTCAACATATCTCCTATTGGATCTGAGA
>JAGVLE010000025.1 GCA_020049895.1 Alphaproteobacteria bacterium
CGAAATTGGAAACTTGCTGAATGCTTTTTCTCCAGATGAGTGTAAAAATTACTTCGCTTCTTCAGGCTATGTGCTTACTTAAATCAAAAACGCTCTAGAGAGTTAAAGATAAATTAAGAAATAAAACCTCCCAAATGATATGTATGAGGAAACCTTTTGCAGAGGATTCCTTGAAATAGTGAAAAAATTTATAGGAGCAATAAGGATTTGGTCTATTCAGTAAAAAGATTAATTTATGGAGTTCTTGATCTATTTTTCGTATTACCCTATATTAAAGAAAAAATAAGAACCCTATTTTTAATAAGGTTATAAATTTTTCAAACATTCTTAAAAAAGAAATCTAATGACATTAGACTGGGATAAATTAAGAGTCTTCTATCATGTAGCGAAAGCTCAAAGCTTTAATCGTGCGTCTCATGATTTAAATATTGCGCAAAGTGCTCTTAGCCGAAGCGTTCAGCTTCTTGAGCATCTCCTTAAAGTACAACTCTTTAACCGTGTTCCTAAAGGGCTTGTTCTAACAAAGGAAGGAGAAATTTTACTAGAGAAAGTTGAAGAAATGGTGTCTTCTCTTGAAGATGCTAAGAGTGCAATTCAAGAAGAGTTTTTAGAGCCGCGAGGGGCTTTAAAAGTAGCAACGACAGTAGCCCTTGCAAGTTTATGGCTTGTGGAAATTATACCAGGCTTTCTAAAAAAATATCCAGGCATTGAACTTGATATTATTGGTCATGATGAAAAATTGGATATTAAGACACGAGAAGCTGACGTTTCTATTCGCCCCTTTATTCAAGATCAACAGAACCTCACTCAAGATTATCTTTTTTCGTGCTTTTTACAGCTCTATGCAAGTCCCGAATATCTTAAAGAGCATGGTGTTCCTCGTACAGTCAGTGATCTAAACAATCATCATATTATCACTTTTGGAGAATCTACAATTCGGCCATATACTGATATTGATTGGCCTTTACGTGTAGGAGCAAAACCCAATAATATGCGAAAACCATATATTAGCATTAATTCTTCTAGAGGGGCTAGTCGACTTGCAGAATTAGGGTTGGGGATAGTCGCATTATCTAAAGAATTCCCCGGTATAAAAGAAATGAATTTAGTAAATATCTTGCCAGAAATACAGGGGCCAACTATTGATTTATATTATGTTTATCCTTTAGCCCTTAAGAGTTCTAAGCGTGTTCAAGTGCTGAAAGAATATCTTATACAGTCCATTCCCATTGAGCATAAAAATGTTACATTAATTTAATGTTTACTTTTTGAAAAAGAAAACATTTTCCAAACAAATGATATGAAAAAAACAAATATAATTATTTCTACTATATTATACAACTCTTTTGAGTACTATCAGAATATTCTTTATGGGGTATTCTCTTTTATCTTAGCATCCAGGTTTTTTCCTGCAGACAATATTAATATTTCCATTTTTGTAAGCTTGGCAACATTTGCTGCAGGATTTTTGGCAAATCCCTTTGGAGGCTTAGTTTTTGGTTATTTTGGAGATAAGTATGGAAGAAAAAGTACAATTATTTTAGCCATTCTCCTCACCTCATTGCCCACATTTCTTATTGGAATTCTTCCCACCTATGCACAAATCGGCATTCTTTCAAGCTTTATTCTTATTGTTTGTCGTCTTCTTCAAGGCTTTGCCGTGGGAGGACAAGCCTATGGACGGATTGTCTTTATCGTAGAACACGCCTTCAAAAATAGAGTTAATCTTGCTTGTAGCGTTCTTGCGTCTTCAAGCCTTCTGGGAGCACTCTTGGGAACGGTTATAGGTACTTTATGCATGTTGGAGATGATGCCTGAGTGGGCGTGGCGCATTCCTTTTATCGTAGGAGGCCTTTTAGGTTTAATAAGTTACTTTATTATGAGAGAAGTGGAAGAAACAGATGAACATAAAAATGCCCAGAAGGAGAATATTCTAGAACGCAGACCCATTATCGAGATTTTTCAAAAACATCTGAATAATTTTGTGTGTGTGATTAGTATTTCTGGAGCTACTCTTATTCCATTTTATATTATTTCAATTTATATGATAGGGAGAGTATTTTCATCGAATTTTAATTTTTCAGCCTCTTACATTATGTTAATAGTTTCTTGTTTTATGGGAGTATGGGCTATTCTTCTTCCTCTTATGGGATACCTTTCAGATAAAGTAGGCGGGGAAAGGGTCATGGAGGTCTCATCCCTCGGGATGTTACTTTTTTCTTTTCCTCTATGCTGGTTGATTCAGCAGTCGGATTCTTTGTTTTTGGCGTTCCTTGGACTTATAGTGCTCAGTGGGTTAAGTGCTGGGTATGTAGCCCCTAGTGGTACATTAATGACAAAACTTTTCCCTGTCTCCGTAAGGTGTAGTGGCGTTTCTGTAGCGTCAGGTATTGGAACAGCTCTCTTTGGGGGGACAGCTCCTCTTATTGGAAGTCTTCTTGTTGAAAGTACGGGAAAGCTTTCTTCTTCTGCATTTTATATTATGTTTGGGAGCTTAATGGGATATATCGCGCTTAAAAAAGCCGTGCGTGGAGAGCAACCCTTAATAAAAAAACCTAAATCTTCTTCTCCTGATAATCTCATCGCGACCCTTAATAAACAGGGATATATGCTGACAAGCCTACATGAATATAGCAAAGCATTTGTTGAGTTTTCAGCAATCGCTCCAGGCCCTGTCCTTGATATCGGAGCGGCCTATGGTGTTGCTTCTATTCTTGCCCTTAAGAAAGGTGCTCATGTTATTGCAAATGATATTGATAATCGCCACTTAGAAATATTAAGAAAAATCACGCCAAAATCTTGTCTAAAAAATCTTGAATTAAAAATAGGAAAAATCCCAGGAGAAGTAAGTTTTTCTGAAAATAGTTTAGGAGCCGTTCTTGCATCAGGCGTGTTACATTTTTTATCTGGAGAAGACTTAGTAAAATCCATTGATCAGATCTATAAATGGCTAAAGCCAGGGGGAAAACTCTTTTTTGCGAGTACAACTCCTTATGCTAAACTCTATCAGGACTTCTTGCCTCTCTATTTAGAGCGCAAAAAAGCTGGTCAGAAATGGCCTGGTTTTATTGAAAATACAGTGCAATATGCTCCTCAGATAGCTCATGAAATTCCAAAAGCTATTAATCTATTAGACATAGACATTCTAGAGACTTGCCTTTTAGAGGCAGGATTTCATATTGAAAAAATAGGGCTTTTTAATATATCTGATAATGATAGCATCAATATTGGCGGGAATTCTGTCTTGGGAGCCATCGCTCTCAAATAATTGAATTTTATTGATTTTTTATGTTTTTACTTAGAAAAAGGATAAAAATAAATGCAAAAGAAAAAGCTAATTTTTGCAGCAATGATAGGGAATGCGTTAGAGTACTATGATTTTACTCTTTATGGTTTTTTTGCAGCGTATTTATCTCCTCTTTATTTTCCCTCAGATAACCATACCACGTCGTTGATTACGAGCTTTGGAGCATTTGCTGCGGGATTTTTTATGCGTCCAGTAGGGAGCCTAATTTTTGGTCATTTAGGGGATAAACATGGACGTAAAAAAGCTCTCTTTTTCTCTGTGTTTCTTATCACTCTTCCTACTCTTATTATAGGAATTTTGCCTACCTATTCTCAGATTGGGGTACTTGCCCCACTTATGATTGTTATCTGTCGTTTAGCGCAAGGAATTTGTACGGCAGGGGAATATACAGGAGCGACTGTTCTTATTTCAGAATATACAGAACGCAATCAACCGGGGTTTGCCTGTAGCTTACTCCCGGCTTCAAGCCTTATGGGCGCGATTATTGGAACGGGCTTGGGAGCTCTTTTTCTCATGGAAGGTATGCCGAGTTGGGCATGGCGTATTCCTTTTGTTATGGGATTTATCTTTGGGCTCTTTGGTCTTTACCTGCGCAGTGGACTTAAGGAAAGTCCATTGTTTACACATCTTGAAAAAAAGAAACTAACGGTTGGTCTTCCGATTTTAGACGTTCTTAAATACCAAAAACGTAATTTTCTCTGTACAATGGGAATGGGGGCCACTTCATTGGCTTCGTTTTATATGATTTCGGTGTATGTTTTCACCTTAACAGCTCAGCTTAAATTACCGCCTTCTTATGGTATGCTCTTAAATATTTTCCCCCTTTTTTGTTGGATAACGTTTCTTCCGATTATTGGGTATTTTTCTGATAAAGTGGGCTTAAGAAAGATGATGAATTATGGAGCGGTTGCTCTTATTGTTTTGTCTGTGCCTGTTTTTTCTTTTGTAAGCCAAGAAATTTCTGTAGGAAAAATTCTCTTTGCTCAGGTTGTCCTCAGTTTATGTGGCGCCCTTTTCGTTGCTCCTATGGGAGCGTTTTTAGCCACTAAGCTTTTTCCCGTTTCTTCTCGTTATAGCGGTATAGCTCTAGGAATATCTTGCGGAGAGGCACTTTTTGGTGGGACTGCGCCCTTAATAGCAACAGCATTGGTTGTTTTAACGGGGGCAACTACTGCTCCCGGGTTTTATCTGATGTTTTGTAGTGTTATTGGATGGCTAGCCCTACGATACTCTAAGCCTATTTCGTCTTCCGTTCAAAAGAAGGACGGGGAGAAGGAGTCTGTTATGGCAAAAAAACAATGGGCAGTCTGAATATTCCTCAAAAAAAATAATCTAACGGATTAAAGTGGATTGAGAAATATTAAAAAAACGTTCTAAACCTCCATATTCTTATAATTATGAACTTTAGAAGTATGTCCATGTGCTTTTATGTTCTTGTTTTTCCCTGCTGGCATATACCATTTCTCCCACCCTATCCAATTGAGATATACCCCCTATAGCGAAACGGTTCTTCTAAAAAACTTTGACGTCTGTATACTAAAACTAAGAAGTCGAGAGATTTCTTAGCTTGTTACATGGTTTTAATGGTGTTTCTAGAGATTCTCACGATTTAAAGTGAGAAGAAGCGCAGAATATTAGCCTCCCTAAGACTATTCTGCGTATTTCTGAATGTGGAGGAGGTGTGTTTAGTGGTCCTCCTTCATATTTTGAAATTTATAGCATTATCCTAAAGATAAAGGGAGGATAAAAAAACAACCTACAAAAGAATCATTAATATGTAGGGGAAGGTAAGATGTTTATGCAATATAATCAAAATTACAATCGGACTTATTTAAATAATTTCAAGTCTTCACAAGATTTTATTCATTCTTCTAAACCTTCTTCTTATCTGAACGTTAAGTATACTTTTTCCCCAAAAAAGAAACAGCTAGAATTCGGCGATGTTAATCTTTCCCTCATACAAGACCCTCTATGGAGACGTGTATGCAGCGAAATTCTTCACCTTATGGGGCCCATTGCAGCGCAAATTTTTCAGGTTCAATTGGGTGTTCCTCAAGATAAAGCTCTTGATCTTTATTGCACAACAGAGGAAATGGTTGAATTTCTTCAAACATATAATTTTGTTGTTCTTACAACTCTTCAACGCTATTTTCCTTCCCTACAAAGACTCAATATCACCAGCCAAGCTGCATAAACTGCTGCCCAATAAAAAGCCTCTCGCATACGTAAGGGGCTTTTTTTATGGTCGCGCGGGTTAAGGAAATTCTATTTCTTAACCTAAGACGTTTATTAATGAGGCTCTCCTAGCCATTTTTTTCTTTCTTCAGCAAGGGTGTCTGTTGAAAGGGCTTGGCGAATGCTTGTGAGCAATTTATTCATAAAATGCACATTGTGGATGGTTAGGGCCTGCATAGCGAGAAGCTCTTTGGCTTTGAGAAGGTGATGGAGGTAGCCTCTGGAGAGAGTTTGACAAGTTTGGCATGCGCAAGACTCATCAATAGGCCGAGAATCTTTTTGAAAGCGAGCATTCCGGAGATTGATATGTTCTTTCCCTTCTGCGTTCACAGGCATCATTAAGGCTCCTCCATGACGCGCTAGCCGAGTGGGGTGGACACAATCAAAAGTATCAATACCCTGTTCGATGCCGTAAAAAATATCGCTAACGCCCCCAATCCCAAGCAAATGTACAGGACGAGAAGGGTCTAGAGGTTCCATGGCCATTTCTACGACCTCTTCCATTTGAGCTTTTGATTCTCCTAAAGAGCCTCCCACCGCATGGCCAAAGAAGGGGTGGCTATTGACAAAATCTGCACTGATTTTACGTAAATCTGGGTATACGCCGCCTTGTGTGATGCCATATAAGGCCTGAATATCTTCAGGACCTTTTTGGAATTCCTTAAGGCTGCGTTCTGCCCAACGATGACTGAGATGCATAGATTTTTCTGTATAACTTTTGTCTACATGAAAAGGCGTACATTCATCCAAAACAACAATGAGATCTGCCCCTAGTCCACGTTGGACTTGAATGGATTTCTCAGGTGTTAAGGTGTGGTAGGAGCCATCAAGATAGGATTTGAAAGTAGCCCCTTCTTCATTGATTTTCAAAAGGCTTTTAGGCCGCGAAGAAGACCGCCGTCCCTTGATTTCTTCTGCCACGGAGCCATGGCCAAGACTAAAAATCTGAAATCCTCCCGAGTCCGTGAGCATGGGGCCATCCCATCCCATAAATTTGTGGAGCCCCCCCATATGGGCCACAACCTCAGAGCCCGGTTGCAGCATGAGATGATAAGTATTGGAAAGAATAATTTGGGTCTTTTCCCGTCGCATATCCTGGGGAGTTGCTCCCTTAATGGCAGCCTTTGTGGCGCAAAAGATAAAAGCGGGTGTTTCTACTGTTCCATGGGGAGTTGTCAAACGTCCCAGGCGGGCGCGCGAGTGTGCAGATCGTTTAAGGATTTCAAAATTAAACATTATCGAACCATTCGCCTGACAACATACATAAAAGGAACTGATATCAAGGCCATTCCTATACGCAAAAGATAGGTTCCAAGAACGTAAGTAAAGAAAACCGTGTTCCATGACAAGGGATGGGGAGAAAAGACCATCCAGGCTAGCACACTGAATACAAGATTATCCATAAAAGCTCCGACAAGAGGCCCTACGAATGAGCGTAACCATAAGAGCTTCCCTCGAGTTAAGCGAGAGAGGAAAGTGAACATCCAAATGTCATTATATTGACCTATCACATAAGCAATAAGGCTAGCCGTAATTAAGGCCGGGGTTGGCATAAAAAGAGTTTGAATGGCCTGGTGGGCTTGACCAAAACCAGCAGCTGGCTTGAAGCCGAGGGTAATCATCATAAAAATCATGAGGATGATGACCCCTACAAAGCTCAGCCAAACTGCTTTTTGGGCTTGGGCTTTCCCATAAAATTCCGTCAAAATACTGGTTCCAATAAAAGTTGAAGAAAAAACAACCGTTCCTAAGGCAATAGGTTCGTGAAAAAAAGAAAAATGAGTCGCTATGTGAATTTGCAAATTCGCAATGATCACAGCTAAGGTTATGTAAAGCATTAGCCCCAAAGCTCCAAAAATACGCGCCATTAGGGAAAGAATCGCACCACAGCTTACAAGCATTAGCAGGATTAGTCCCTCGGAAGGCCAAGTTTGCAGAGAGGCTATAAGGTCAGCAGGGGATAGGGAAAAGGTCACAAGAAATCTATCATTGAGTAAGAGTAATATTTAGGGATTATATCTCGAGCCTACGGTAGGATTCAATACACTAATTTATGGAGACTAAACATATATGAGTGAGTCAGGAGTTTAAAGAGCAGGTTAACACTCTTTTTCTTTTCTCCAGGAAAGATGATAATTATTAAATATATTGAAGTAAGCGAGCAAGAGATCTCGTTTGTAAAAACAAAAATCAGCGAGGTTTACATCAGTTGTAAATCCTATGTTAAAAAAAGTATGATAACCAGCCTCTTCCTTACAAATGGTCATGCCAGACACAAGGTTTATAAATTGATTTCTTATCTGCGCAATTGAATTGCTGTCTTTTACACCACTCCATAAAATCAAGTTAGCATGGTTTTGCTCGAAATTTTGAAGAATAGGTTCGTTAAAGAAATACCTGTTGCTTATATAAGATTTCCCCCAGTCATTATTACTAAAATAGCCTGTATGGTTTCCCTTATTATTTACAACGCCATGCCCGAGATATGAAATGCCAATATTTTTTAGATCTTCAAAAAAAATATGAAGCTTTGCTTGAATTTCCTTAGGAAGCTCACAAGAAGATATTCTATTAAACATTTAACAAACTCTATTTAAATAGTAATCATGAACGCATTTTAACATTATTTTTTCTTTTAGAAAAGTTAAATTTTTATATGCTTTTATGATAAATTATATCGACTTTCTTTAGAGGAAAACTTATATCTTAATAAGGTAAGGAGAGGCTTCATTTACAGATGAATATTTTAAAAAAAACAGAAGATTTTTGTGATTATATGCCGACGCTTAATCGTATGGGGTATATGTCACCTTCTTTGGATAATATCCAAGCGTCATTTGTTAAGTATTGTAAGCAGACCCCAGAAGGGCTGTTTTTAGATGTAGGTTGTGGTTTTGGTGTTGCTACGGTTCCTATGGCCAAGGAGGGCCGGCGTATTATTGCCTGTGACCTAGATTCAAGGCACTTGGAGGTTCTCAAAAACCAGCTTCCTCTTGAAAAGCGTTCATTTGTGACATTTATGCCTGGGCATTTTCCTAATGAGGTAGAGTTTCCAGAGAATTATTTTGACGCTATTAACCTCTCAATGGTGATTCATTTTCTTCCTTTTCAAACGATAGAGAAGGCTTTGAAAAAAATATTTTATAATCTTAAAGAGGGCGGAAAGCTTTTTATAACAACAAGTAGTCCTTATCAAAGAACGCTTTTTTCTTTTATTCCTGATTACGAAAAAAAGAGGGGAATAGAAGAATGGCCAGGATTTATTCCGGATATTAGCGCGTATGTTCCCCATAGAGCTCATCTTCTTCCTAAGGAAAACACAGTATTTTGTATGCACGAACTAAGTCGGCTAGTGTCCCGCTTTAATTTCCGTGGTTTAGAGGCAACCTCTTTTTCACGTGAGGGGATTCCCTCTGATTTATATTTAGATGGAAGAGAATACTCAGGCGTAATTTGTGAAAAGCCGAGGAATAAGGCGTTTTTCTCTCACTAAAGAAAGAGATAAAAGTCCAATGCTTGCTGCAAACATCAAATAAAATGCAGGGGCAAAAGGATTGAAGGTCTCTTCAATCAGATAGGTACAGATAAGGGGCTGAGTTCCTCCCATAAGAGCCGCCCCGCTTGCATATCCTAAAGCAATTCCAGTGTACCGAACTTTTGTAGGGAAAAAGCGCTGGAGGAAAGCATTGGTCGGGGCATTAAAGGTCGCCATCATCGTTGCAGCAATAGCTATAGCAAATACAACAGAGAGGGTGCTTTCTTGCTGGAGGGAGTAGAATAGGGTCGGGGCCCCCAAGAGAGTCAGAAGACATCCTAACGTCATGACCCTTTTCTCGCCAAATTTATCAGCCATGTGACCTATAAAAGGAGCAAGACTCCCAAAGATAATAAGGCCAGCACACGAATAGAAAAGAGAGTTTGATAATGTATAATTGACAACTTTTGTTAAATAGACACCGATATAGACAACAAGGGTATAGGCTAGGACACCGTTGACCCCTCCGATTCCAACGGTACACAAAAAGGGACGTGTGTATTCTTTAAGAACAAACAGAAGAGGTGCTTGGCGTAGTTTATTAGCTGAAGATTCTAAAAACTCAGGCGTTTCTGTAAAAAAATTCCGAATATAAGAACCAAGGAGCGCTATAAAAATTCCTAAAAGGAAAGGAACACGCCAAGCCCATTCCGGCATCTCTGGCAGGTTAGCAATAGCTGCAAACAAGGTTGCAAAGATGGTTCCTATGGCGCCTCCCGTTAGGATAAGAGCTCCGGCATATCCTTTGCGTTGTTTGAGGTGCTCTAAAAGGAAGATAGCTGACCCATTGTTTTCTCCCCCTAAGCAAAATCCCTGTCCTAGGCGACAACATAAAAGTAAAAAAGGGGCTACAAACCCAGCGGTTTCATAAGAAGGTAAACAGCCAATTAAGAAAGTAAACATTCCCATAAATATAATGGAATAGGTTAAAGCCTTCTTGCGGCCGTGTTTATCTCCTAAGTGACCAAAAAAGATAGACCCAAGGGGGCGTGCAAAGAAAGCGACGGCAAAAATGCAAAGAGTACTGAGGAGAGGAGCGATCCCGTCGCCTGAGAAGAATATACGAGAGAATGCGATGGAAAAAGCTCCAAAAAGAGCAAAATCATAGAACTCCAACCCATTACCAATAATGGCGGACAAAAGGATTCTACGTTCCATGGATAAATGAGATGAAGGCGCAGTAGCCATAAATACTTCCCTAAATATGTATTTTTTTGATTATAAGGAAAATAATATCAGGTTTTCTGAATTAGAAAAGATTTTTATTGGGAAAGAAAAAGGAGTGACATGCACTCCTTGAAATTTATCGTTTTGAGAATTGGAAGCTACGGCGAGCCTTCTTATGCCCGTACTTCTTACGTTCTACGACACGAGCGTCACGCGTCAGGAAGCCTTCTTTTTTTAAAAGAGGACGAAGGGGTGGCTCGAAATAGGTAAGGGCTTTGCTGATGCCATGACGAACAGCACCGGCCTGACCAGAAAGGCCTCCGCCTACAACCGTGCACATAACGTCGTATTGGCCTTGACGATTCACAATTTGAAAAGGTTGGTTGATAATCATGCGCAGCACAGGGCGAGCAAAGTAAGTGGTAATTTCACGTCCATTAACCGTAGTTTTGCCCTTGCCTGGCTTAATCCATACACGAGCAATAGCATCTTTCCGTTTGCCGGTGGCATAAGAACGTCCTTGAGCATCAATTTTAGGGGCAGGAAGTCCTTTTTCCTCTCCTGAAGCAGCACCTTGCTCGGAAAAACTAGATTTTAATGTATCGAGGCTGACCTTTGCCATGTTAAATGCTCCTTTTATTCTTAGGGTTCATAGAAGCCACATCTAAGGCTTGCGGATTTTGAGCTTCGTGGGGATGGGAAGCTCCCGCATAAACTTTTAAATTGCTCATTTGTTGGCGACCCAAGGGACCACGAGTGATCATACGCTCTACAGCTTTGACAACAACTCTTTCAGGGTGTTTACCGCTTAGCAATTGGCCCATAGTTCTTTCCTTGATACCGCCAGGATAACCTGTGTGCCAGTAAAACTTTTTGTCT
The DNA here is from genome assembly GCA_020049895.1 of Alphaproteobacteria bacterium. GTDB lineage: Bacteria > Pseudomonadota > Alphaproteobacteria > UBA9655 > UBA9655 > UBA9655. The sequence goes on from JAGVLE010000025.1 coordinate 11,124, forward strand.
TTGATTTTGTTGCCGGTAAGCTGAATTTTTTCAGCATTGATGACAACCACATAATCTCCACAATCCATGTGTGGAGTAAAGGCAGGCTTGTGCTTGCCCCGCAAATAGTTTGCAATAATGGAAGACATCCGGCCCAAAACAAGATCGGTTGCATCGACAATATGCCATTTTTTATCGATTTCACTAGCTTTCATGGAGTAGGTTTTCATTGTCTTCAAGTCCATATTAATCAACAAGGTTGAGATTTTTGTAGTGTTTTCGCCTTGCGCTGTCAAGGTGTTTTTGTGGGTATGGACTCTATCTAAAAGTACGTTAGCACGAAACTTCCTTCTTTGGCCTACATAACCATCTGTAGTTCCTAGAAACGAATCCTTTCGGACAGTGAGAAAGTTGGGAGTTTAACTCTCTCGAAAATGGCTGTATGCTAAAGGAAAGCATAAACACAGGCAAAAATCCATGCGTTATAAAAACTCTCTTCAAATAGCTTTTTGCCTTATCATTACGACAATGTTAGCGCTTACTAGTCATATTTATATTTCTGAAGGGGTAAAGCCTGTTTTGGAGGCAATGACACAAGGGCTACACCAAGGATCCTACTCGCCCTTTATCATCATCGCGGCGTATGGGACGGCTTTTATTACCGTGGGGTTGATTGTTTTTTTGTACTATCACACACAGCATTTGTTACCCATAAAATCTAATTTCCTTAAAGCCCTGATTGTTGCTTGCATCCTTTTGGAGCTAAAAGGGAACCTCATTCGGCAACCCCTTATGGATCTTCTCGTGAATTATTCTTTTGGGATGCAGGGTCTGCAACCTTTTGCCTTTGTAGGATTAAATATGCTGGATAAATGGGTTTCGGCGTATTTGTTAGCCATAGGCTTAGTTTATTTGTGCCCAAAGAAATAGGGGCGGTATAGTTTAATTCACTGCGTCTGCGACCCATGCAGCAAAAGAGGGGGGACATTTTTCGATGGGAATTTCGAGAATGGCGAGTGTTTCATAGGAATGTAGACTTTGTAGGGTCTCTATAAGTTTATCGACATGGGGCGAGGTTGTTTTTAAAAGCACAGCAATTTCCTGACTTTCTTCAGGCTTTCCCTTCCATGTATAAACAGATGTGATTGTTCCTAAGATATTCGCGCAGGAAATAAGCCGCTGTGCAAGGAGTTCTCTGCTGATCGTGAGGGCTTCATCATGGGTGGGGAATGTGGTGTAAAGAAGGGAAAGCTTCATAGGCGACTCCATAGAGTAGGCTTAATGGTCGGAGCGGCGGGATTTGAACCCACGACCCCCACACCCCCAGCGTGGTGCGCTACCAGACTGCGCTACGCTCCGAACCCCCTGACTATAAATAGACCTTGGCCATCAGGCAACAGAGATTTTACAGGAAAGGATAGACTTTATAAATTTATCTTTATAATCATAGGGCAGAAGGTTTTTCCTTATGGAAGTAAGGGCTCTTTTGGAGCAAACAAAGCTGCAATGGCTTCTGCGTTTATTTTTACAGTATAACGAATTCGTAAGGCATTCAAATACGCCACGAGCAGATCATCCTTATAACTATTCAGGAGGGATTCCTTAAAAGATGCCATTTCTTTTTCTTTGACTTTTTCTTCAGGAAGAGCAATGGCATTCAAGGTGACCACAGCAATTCCTTTTGGGGTGATTGTCGTGGCCGTTTGGTGAGGACGCAAGGAAAACACAAGATTTTTCACTTCATTTTGAACATCTGGAGACGGCAGGGCGAGAGAAAGATTGGGTAAGCGCGCCATTAAAGATGCTTTACGATCGCCTCTGTTAAAAGAATTAACGTAGGCTTCTGCTTTATTTTTTGCGGCTTTAAATTGCTCAACTTGAATCCATGCTTTTTGAACACGGTTTTTGATATCCTTAAAGGCAGGAAGGGCAGGTAGATTAATTTTATCAACCCGAATCATATAATAGCTTCCGTTCCGGCTTTGAGAAAAGGGACTGTCCGTATCCGTCTCAAGGCCAAAACCAGTCTGAAGAATGTCCTGTACAAGGTCTTTATCTTGAGGGAGAGCCGATGGCCCCTCTTGCAAAGGCGCGCGGCCTTGTGCATCAATCAATGAAACCTTAAGTAAAGCGACGCCTTGTGACGAGGTTGTTATATCTTCCAGAGTGGCGCCCCCAGCGATTTTATCATCAAGCTGCTGGGTTAGCTGGTAAGCTTGTTCCAGGGCCTTTTCTTTTTGGATTTCAGCAAGCAAGAGAGGTTTTACCTCTTTAAGGGGCTTTTTCTGAAAATCAGCCTGTTTTGCGGCATAAAGATCTTCAATGTCCTTGTCTGTGACAGCAACATCCTTTGCGAAAAGGTTTGGATCAACGGTAAGGACGGTAAAACTTCTTAATTCTGGCAAAGCAAATTGTTTTTGATGCTCTTTATAGAAAGCTTCTAATACTTTTTCAGAGGGTAGAGGAGGCGCAGGTATATCTTTGGGAGAAACAAGCAGCATGCTTGCCTGACGGGTTTGATATTGTGCATTGAACAAGCGAGCTACCATGGAGTCAGGGAGATACGCCCCTCTTACAATTGCTTCTATTAACTGTTCCCGAATCAATTCCTGACGAAGATTAGAAATGAAGGCATCTTCAGAAAGACCATTGGAGCGGAGAATTTGCGCAAAGAGAGCACGGTCAAATTTTCCGTTTTTAGCCTGGAAAGCTTTAAGAGAATGAATATAATTTCGGATGGCCTCATCACTGACGGTAAGCCCAAGGTGTGCTGCTTCCAAATTCAGAAGATTTTCTTGAACGAGTTGGCTGAGCACCATTTGAGGGAGGCCTGCAGCGAGTAGATTTTCTCGGCTGAGAGCTTCTTGTGAGTGTGTCATGATAAGTTGAGCGCGCTGGTGAACTTTTTCAGCAAATTGGCGGTGGTCAATGGTCTCAGAGCCAACCTCTGCGATTACTCCATGAGGATCACGGGAAGGAAGCCAATTGCTTCCGCCAAAGAAGGCTACGAAGCTTAGGGCCAGGATAGCAAGGAAAATTTTTGCAACGCGGGACTGGGAAAATTTTTGAAATGACTGGATCATTGATGTCTTTATGGTTGTTTTTTAATATGGTCAAAATCTTACAGATTTCTTATCAAAGCTGCAAGATAAAGAGATTTAAGATATATTAGTTAAGTATCCACCTAGAAAGAAGAAAGCATACAGCATGAAAAAAGATCTTCCGCCCTACGTTATCATCAATGATCCAGAGGATAAACTGCGGGAAATCCTCACCACACCGACACCATCTCTTACCTTTCCTCTCTCTGAGGAAGACAAACAAGATATTCAAACATTAATTGCTAAATATGACCAAGAGACCCCGAGCCCGGTTGGACTTGCTGCCCCTCAAGTTGGAATCAATAAAAGCTTTGTCTTTGTTCATGTCCCCGACGATCCCACCCTAAAAAAATGGCGCCCAGATTTAACAGATACAATGGTGAGGACTCTTCTTATTAATCCTTGCCTTGAAGAAATAGGAGAGGAAAAAAGTGCAGCCTATGAGGGGTGTTATTCGGTGGATAAACTAACGGGGCCTGTCTCACGTCATACGACTGTTCGCTATTTTGCGCACGATAGAGACGGAAATGCTATAGAAGGAATCGCACATGGATTTCTGGCAAGGGTTCTTCAACACGAAGTCGACCATCTCAATGGAAAGTGTATCCTCGATCATATAAAGGAAGAAGATTTAATGGATAGAGAAGAATATATTAAACTGCGGCAACGGCAGATAGAAAGTCTTATGGACTAAAAGATAGAGCACCACCCCATTGTCAAATGCGGTATTCTCGTCTAAAAATGGAAAACACCTTAGAAATATAGTTGATGTGCTTATGAAAATATCTCAAAAAGTAAAAAAAATTCTCACTTGTTACGAAAGTGATTGCCCCGGTACAAAGGCAAATCTTGCTCGCATTTTGATGCAAGGGCGCCTTGGGGGCACAGGAAAAATGATTATCCTGCCGGTGGATCAAGGCTTTGAGCATGGTCCAGGCCGTAGCTTTGCCATTAATCCTCAGGCATATGATCCTCTCTATCATTATAAAATGGCTGTGGATGCAGGTCTATCGGCCTTTGCCGCTCCTTTAGGAATGCTAGAAGCAGGCGCTTCTACGTTTGCAGGAGCTATCCCGACCATTTTAAAAATTAACAGCTCTATCAGCCTGTTACCTGGTGGAGATGATTCAGATCAAGCCGTGACAGGTTCGGTGGCAGATGCTCTGCGACTGGGTTGTTCTGCCATTGGCTTTACTATCTACCCTGGCTCTAACGCGACCTTGAAAATGCTAGAAGATCTTCGGGAATTGGCGGAAGAAGCCAAATCTGTGGGACTTGCAGTGATTGTGTGGTCTTACGCACGGGGAAATATGTCGACACAAGGCGAAACGGCTATTGATACCATTTCCTATGGAGCCCACATAGCGGCTCTTATGGGCGCACATATTATCAAGGTTAAGCTACCAACAGACTATTTGGAAGCTCCAGAAGCAAAGAAAGAATACCTAGCGCACCATGTGGATATTAAGACGCTCACGGCTCGTGTGCGCCATGTTGTGGAAGCGTGCTTTCAAGGCCGTCGGCTTGTCGTCTTCTCAGGGGGAGCGGCCAAAGGTCTGGAAGGAGTCTATGAGGATGCACGGGCTATTCGAGAGGGTGGCGGAAACGGCTCTATCATAGGCCGCAATGCATTCCGCAGACCTCATAAGGAAGCCATGGATATGTTTGATAAAATGATCAAGATTTACCAAGGAAGAGACTAAATGAAAATTAGTGGAAATGCCATTCGACCAGGCAACATTGTTAATCATAAGAATCGCTTATGGGTTGCTGTGAAAATACAGCATACTCAGCCAGGTAAAGGCGGGGCCTACCTTCAGGTGGAGCTTAAGGATATTCGGGATGGAACAAAGTTAAATGAACGCTTTCGCTCCAGCGAGTCCGTTGAGCGAGTGCGATTGGATGAAAAAGAATATCAGTTCCTTTACGAAGAAGGAGAGTCCATTGCTGTCATGGACTTGGAAACATTCGAGCAAATTCAGTTACTTAAGGAAATTTTGGGAGACTCACTTTCCTTTTTAAAGGACGGAATGATCCTTAAGGTTGTGTCCTATGAAGGAGAAGTGGTAGGGGCTGAGCTTCCTGAAACTGTTGTCATGGAAATTACAGAAGCTGATCCTGTCGTAAAGGGCCAGACGGCGTCTTCTTCCTTTAAACCGGCTATCTTAGAAAATGGGTTGCGCATTATGGTTCCTCCTCATATTGAAGCGGGAACAAAGGTCGTCGTGAATACGGCTGATGGAAGTTACGTTGAACGGGCCAAATAATAAGGTTTTGCAATTAAATTATTAGGTTCTGTGAACAAAATTTTTTTATGACATAGAACGTTGAGTGTCCTCTTTATTCGTCATCCCAGAAGCTAGGCTTTCTCGGCGAGTGAAACGAGCCATAGAAGCCCTTGCTATCTGGGACCCAGGGGCCACAAGAGATTCGTTTGTCGCTCCTGGGTCCCGGATAATAAGGAAATCAAAAGTTCTTGCTTCGCAATCGCTGGAATTTCCTAATTTTCGGGATGACGAGGGAGGGTTTATCCCACACTAAGAGCGACCTAAATTAGGTACTGTATTGCCATGCACTCCGTTTCTCCTCCCCCTTCCCACGGTGTGACCCTGATCAAAGAGTATGTGCGGACCTTATCATCCTCCGCAGGGGTCTATCGTATGTTCAGCGTAAAGGATGAAGTTCTTTACGTCGGGAAAGCTAAAAACCTCAAAAAACGCGTTACCAGCTATACTCAACCCGAGCGGCTTCCCATTAGACTCCAGCGCATGATTGCGGAAACCTACCGCATGGAGTTTGTTTCCACCCATACGGAAGCAGAAGCGCTGCTTCTTGAAGCAAATCTTATTAAGAAGCTGTCTCCTCGTTACAATATCCTTATGCGAGATAGCAAAACCTTCGTCTTTATTCGCCTGACGGGAGATCATCCTTATCCATTGTTAACAAAATACCGGGGAGCGCGTACTGCTTCTGGGGACTATTATGGGCCCTTTGCCTCCACGGAGGCTGTGAATACGACGTTGACGACTCTTCATCGAATATTTCTTTTGCGATCTTGCTCAGATTCAGTTTTTGCTGCGCGCAAGCGTCCTTGTTTGCAATACCAAATTAAGCGCTGTAGTGCACCTTGTGTGGGCTATATTTCCGAAGATGAATATGCCAAGCTTGTTCAAGAAACGCGAGATTTTTTAAAAGGAAAGACCAGCCGGGTACAGCAGCAACTTGCCACGCAAATGGAGAAGGCTAGTCAAGCTCTGGAATACGAGAGAGCGGCTATCTACCGGGATAGGATTAAATCACTTACGGCTATTCAAGCACGCCAGGTTATTAATACATCTACTATTAAAGACGCAGATGTTTTTGCCTTACATACGGAGGAGGGGAGAACCTGCATCCAATTTTTCCTCTTCCGGAATGGATCAAATTATGGGACGTCAGCAGCCTTCCCCAGCCATGGAGAGGATGTAGCGCCTGAGGATGTTCTTGCGGCCTATATGGCTCAATTTTACCAGGATGCCCCGCCGCCGCCTCATGTTTTTGTAAATCTTTCTCTTCCAGAGAGAAAACTACTCGAGGAAGCCTTATCTCAAAGAGCCCGTCATAAAGTGCATATTTCTGTGCCTCAAACAGGAGTTAAAAAGCAATTGGTAGCTCATGCTTATGAGAATGCCAAGGCATCCCTTGAGCGCTATCGAGCTGAGAAGGCTTCTATGGAAGCCCTTTTGAGGGAGTTTATGGAGGTGTTTCAGCTCCCTCTCGTCCCACATCGCATTGAGGTCTACGATAATAGTCACACCCAGGGATCCTTTGCGGTAGGAGGAATGATTGTATCCGGAGGGGAGGGGTTTGTGAAAAACGCCTATCGTAAGTTCAATATTCGCACCTTGGATCTTGTGCCAGGGGATGATTATGGGATGTTGCGAGAGGTTTTAACGCGTCGTTTTTCAAAAGCTTTAGCTCAAGATAAAGATGACACGTCTCAATGGCCAGATGTGGTGTTGATTGATGGCGGGAAAGGTCATCTGTCAACGGCGGTATCGATTTTTGAGGATTTAGGAATCTCAGATGTTCAGCTCATTGCCATTGCAAAGGGGCCAGAGAGGAATGCAGGGCGAGAAACATTCTATATGCCAAATCGTAAGCCTTTCCAATTGCCCCCCGGTCATAAAGTCTTGTATTTTCTTGAACGATTACGGGATGAGGCTCATCGTTTTGCCATTGGCGCCCATAGGGCTCGGCGTATTAAGGCTATTTCAGCCTCTCGATTGGACTCTATTCCAGGGGTGGGAGCGTCGCGCAAGCGAGAGCTTTTGCGGTATTTTGGTTCTGCAAAAGCCGTGGAAGGGGCAGGATTAAAGGATTTAGAAGCTGTGGAGGGAATCAGCAAAAGTTTAGCAAAAAAAGTATATGATTATTTTCATGGAAATGAGTAAGATATCTTTTATGCAATCAACGACTCTTCCAAATTTGTTAACATTTGCACGGATCGCCCTCGTTCCCGTTGTGGTGACATTATTTTACTTTGACAAACCTCTGAGTAATTGGATTGCTGCCAGTATTTTTATCATTGCTTGCGTGACAGACTATCTGGATGGGTATTTTGCAAGAGCGTTGAAGCAAACAACTCAGTTTGGGAGCTTTTTAGATCCTGTAGCAGATAAGCTTCTTGTGGCGGCTACTCTTTTGATGCTTGTGGGGGTTGGGCGCATTCAAGGGCTTAGTTTGATTCCTGCCGTTATTATTCTTTGTCGTGAGATCCTTGTATCATCTCTTCGAGAGTTTCTGGCAGAACTCCGTGTTGCTCTTCCCGTAACACGCTTGGCAAAGTGGAAAACCGCGCTTCAGATGGGAGCGCTAACTTTTCTTATTATTGAGCATATTCCTGGTGTTTCCCTCCCCATAGAGCAAATAGGTCTAGTGGGCTTGTGGATTGCTGCTTTTTTGACCTTAAGAACAGGCTATGATTATTTACAAGCCGGATTAAGGCACATGTAGGCTTATCATATAAGCTGAAAAAGTAAGATGGAGGTAAATCTCAAAGTGTTAGCGTTTTCTTGAAAGATGCTTCGAGACCAGTCTTGTAATTTTCTCTAGAAATCTTTGTGTAAGTAGGGTATATAGCCCTTGGGGGCGATTAGCTCAGCGGGAGAGCGTCTCGTTTACACCGAGAGGGTCGGGGGTTCAAATCCCTCATCGCCCACCAGGAAATCCCTAGGTTTCCTGGTTTTAGAAAATCCTAGAACTTGTCTGGATATACCCCTAGTATGCGTTTGAAGGTCTGGTGCTAAATTATGGCCTACTCTCAAGCAACTAAGAAAGGTGTAAGTGATGAGCTTTTTTCAATCTTTGTTATGTTTGTTTTGTTTTCAGGCCGTTGCCATGGCAACACCACCAACCCATATTGGTTATTCCATTGAAGAATCAATCGAGCCCAACATATTAACTGTTCGCATGAGTCCTGTACCCTCTCAAGGGGGGATTCTCACCCTTACTCATTGTGTGAGGTCACAAGTTACAAACTTGACCTGTGATGGTGAAACAATCATAGAACGCCCAGAAGGTTCTTGGTCAATACCTGAGGATGTTAAAGATCTTCGTTGGAAGATTCAATTGAAGGAAGGCAAAGGAGTAGAGGCTTGTGAGCAGCAAAGTATAAAACTTGACAGCTCTATCCTTCTGTCTGGGGGATCGTCTCTTCCACAGTTTAAAGATATCTATGGGCCTGAGGGTGTTAGAATCTCCATGCCCACTGTCAGAACAATTTATCCTGAACCAGGTCAATCACAGAGCATAGCTCTGCCTGGCTTTTCTAAACCTCCTCTTTTTCTCTTATTAAATTTTACAGAGCGTACGTTAAAAGATGGATTAATTACATTAACCTATCTTCTCGATGATGAAAAATCTCATTCTCTGCTGCCAGACATGGGAGAAAACATCAAAGGGCTCAAGTGGTTAATGGAAGTGGCCGACATTAAGACTAAGGAAAATTTTACTGTTGGATGGTGTGAATATGTAGGCGAAAGCCTCGGCATTTCTGGTGCTACAGGTAGTGGTATTTTGCTTGCCAACTACCTTCTTAGTAAAACGTCTCCAATTGACAAAGCGCTTATGCTCTATGTGGTTTTGCATGAAGCCTTCCATCAGTTGCAAACGTATTATCCTGACGAGCCCACGTGGATTCAGGAAAGCCTTGCGAGCTACTATGGGACTCGAGCAGTAGAAGTCATAATGCCAGAGGAAGGAGCTAGTTTGATGGATCGTTTTCAGAAAGAAGCAGACCGCTTTCGAAAAGGACTCCTGACTATTCATTCCGCAGTGGAAAAAGGAGATCGTTCAGAATATGCTGCTTTTTATACGAAGGGGGTAGCTTTTTGGGCAGAGGTGGATAAGACTCTTCGTACTCGATCCGATAGCTTGGATCTCTATCTCAAGGATATCTTATCAAGAATGGAATATGATCAACAGGGTGATCCAGTTAATCTGAATAGAATTCTTAACCTGTCACAAGAAGCTTGGTTGTCCCTTCGTGCACAATTTCTTCTCAGTAAAGATGAAAAGAAACTTTTCTAAGATCCTAGCTAATGTATACCTAATTCTCTTGTACAACGGCATTCCGTCTGGAATCTGCAAAATCTAAGACGTTCTTTACAAATTCTGGACTTAAATTCAGGGCACTAAGCTCTTTTTGGGCGACTGCCGGATTCAAGGAGCAGCTGGAAATTAAAGATGCAATAAGAGCAAAAGATCCCCCACCGGAACCAAGATGAGTTGTCACGCGAGCATTGGTAACAACTTTACCGTGATGGTAGAGATGACCTAGTGTAGGGAAACCATCATAAACAACAGAGCGTCTGCCGACCCAGCGTTTTGCAATTCCTTTTTCTTCCAGGTAAGCCATGTCTTTCTCTGTCAGGTTCTGGCTTGTCGTATCTCTGTCAAGGGCGATAGAAACCACTTGAGGCAATACATCATTAAACATTTGTAATTGTAAGAGGTTTCTATTTTTGGCAAAGGCTTGATTGATGGTTGGCTGTTTGTCTCCATAGAATGCTTTTGTTCCCGCCCCCCCCAGAAAGATTTTGCCATCCCTGATGCGAGCTTGCCATGCAAGAACGACACCGACTTTATGAACTTCCATGCAATGGTTGAGTGTCTCAAAATGCTTGAGTTGTTTTGATGTGACGGGAACAGTGAGACATAAAGAGGCTCCGGCAAACCCAGCATAAGCAGGCTCATTAAACCCAAGTTTTTCGAGTGTACCAACAGCTTCTCCTGGGCAGAATACATAAGTAGCATTGATGTCCTGTGTGTTAATGTGTGAGCCATCTTCAAAGTTCAAGCCATTGATAATGACGTGCTGTGGATCTTCATTCCCATAAATGACCCCGGTTACTTTTTTATTCAAATGCAGCTGAAAGCGGTCTTTTTGCACCCCATTTTTATCTCTATATTTACCCATAACTTTCTTAAGGTAAGCGGCAAATTTTGGTAAAAAGGTTTGTGTATCAAGGCACCCGCCTGGACGCCATAAAGCCATGCTGTCTTCTTTCCATTGACGCTTGCCTGCTTTATCCACAGCAGAATGCAATGCACAGAACTTTGTAAGGCTGGGATCACGGGCTATCACTTCATCGGGTGACAAGAATTGACAGTTTTGAAAGCCTAAATCTTGATAACTTTTCATCATACTGGCTGCGTGGGCTTTCGCATCGGAAACATCATAAATTAAATCTATTCGATATCCTTTATGAAGCTTTCCCTTATTATCCTCTGCTACTTCACAACAAGGGTTAAAGTTTGATTCTTTGAAAACAGCTTTTAATTGAGGATCTGCTGTTTGATAAAGGTGTTTCCACATCGCCATGCCAGCTTTCCCTAGCGCCAATAAAGCGTTGGTACGTTTCTCAAAAGCTAGTGTGTTCTGGCCGTCGATTTTTACGTGTTCGATAAAGCGTTTAGCACTTGGGGAGTCATTGGCGCCTGGAACATCTTGGACACGTATGCCTCCTGGTTTATCAAAAGGGATTGCTAGTTTTTCAGCTAATTGTTGGCCACGTGGGACGACGGCGGCAATTTCATCAGGCGTGTGGCTGTTCCATATGTTTGCGGCTGTGGTGTCTTGGATTGATTTGTTTTTTTCATAAATTTCGACAACAATGTCTTCGTCCGTTTTTTTGCTTTCAACATAGGTTGAATATGCTTCAATTAAACCAAGATGGCCGCCCCCGACAATTATTATCTTTTGGAGGGAGGGTATCTTTTTTTGGCTGACAGCCGCTTGCAGGGGGGGTGAAAAAATAAAACTCGCAATGAGCAAGGCGATAGCGGTTCCGATTTTTTTGTTTAGCTTAAAAAACATTTCTTCCCTTTCGCTTTTGCAAGCGTTTCATATCAAATTTTGTTGATTTCTTATCTTGAAATCAATGCTTTGGGAAGCGTAATAGAAGGGTCTACCCCTGTCAAGACGTCTCAAAAATTCTGTGTTGATTCACATAAAATGAAAGTCAGGTGGGGTGAAAATAGACTGAATCGCGAGAAGATAGGGGAGATGTTGGAATCAATTCTCATCAAAGAAAAGACTCCAACATCAATAATCGGTCCTTATGAGGCGACTTTTTCAAGAGAAGCGGTAGAATGCTCTTCTGGTGCTCTTAAGACATATCCACGTCCCCAGACTGTCTCGATGTAATTGACTCCATCAAGAACATCCATCAGCTTTTTGCGAAGTTTGCAAATGAACACGTCAATAATTTTAAGATCAGGCTCATCAATCCCTCCATAGAGATGGTTTAAAAACATCTCTTTGGTAAGCGTGGAGCCTTTACGAAGAGATAACAGCTCAAGAATAGCGTATTCTTTACCTGTTAGGCGAATAGGGCGACCATCAATTTCTACAGTTCGTGCCTGTAAATTCACAACAAGACGTCCTGTATGAACAATAGAATCTGCGTGTCCTTTTGAACGACGAATAACAGCCTGAACACGTGCCGTAAGTTCAGTTTTGTTAAAAGGTTTCGTCAGGTAATCGTCAGCTCCAAATCCTAGACCTTTTACCTTGTCCGAGACGTCATTAAGTCCAGAGAGAATAAGAACAGGGGTTGTAATGTGAGCTGCACGATAGCGCCTTAGGACTTCATAGCCATCCATGTCGGGAAGCATAAGATCTAAAATAATGAGGTCGTAATCATAGAGTTTTCCAATCTCAAGGCCATCTTCTCCCAGATCGGTTGTATCTACAACAAATCCATCGGTACGTAAGGCAAGTTCAACAGCCTTGGCAGTTGAAGCATCGTCTTCAACAACTAAAATTCTCATGGTTCCTCCTCCTTTACGGGGTATTGTTAATATTTTTATAAGAATCGAGCTTTATCGTTCTTCCTTAGTTTTGCAAGCAAAGAATTAAGATTTGGTTAATTTTTTGTTTTTAAAGAATAAAATTATTTGCGTCCGATGTGGGCATCTTATATGATCCCTTAGGAAAAGCTTCCTGACAAAGCGAGACCAACAATGATATCCAAGTTCGAACGATATGTAGCTTTTCGTTATCTAAGAACGAGACGTCAAGAAGGCTTTATTTCTGTTACGGCTTGGTTTTCCTTTTTGGGAATTGCCCTAGGGGTAGCTGCCCTTATCATTGTTATGTCCGTTATGAATGGCTTTCGCCATGAACTTATCAGCAAAATCATTGGAATGAATGGGCATTTAGCTATTTACAGCAATACGGGATCGTTACCTGACTTTGATGCTTTAACCGATGAGGTGCGGAAGCTTCCTGGCATTACAGAGGCCAATCCTCTGGTAGAAGGACAATCCATGGCAATTGCCCATGAAAATGCAACGGGTGTCATTGTTCATGGCATGGCTTGGGAAGACTTAAATGCTAGAAAAAGCGTAACAGAAAACTTTGTTGGCGGAGGCATGACGCTTTTTAAACAGCCCAATGCCGCCATTATTGGTCAACGCCTTGCGGAAAAACTTAGGCTTATTCTGGGGGATAAGATCACCCTTGTCGCTCCTGAGGGAAATGCGACGGACTTTGGTGTTATGCCTCGCACAAAAACGTTTGAGGTTGTTGGAATATTTGATGTAGGTATGTATCAGTATGACTCAACTTTTGTCTTTATCCCGCTTCCTTCAGCTCAAAAATTTTTCCAGCTCGGAGACGGAGTGACGGGTATTGAAGTTTTTACGAAAGACCCAGAAGCGATAACACACTATAAAAAAGAGCTCTCTACCCTTGTTGGGGATAAAAAGGTTCGTATTTTTGATTGGCAGCAAGCTAATCAAGATTTCTTCAGTACGATCGAAGTTGAGAGAAATGTTATGTTTATTATCCTAACTCTCATTATTTTAGTTGCGTCTTTCAATGTTGTTTCTACTCTTATCATGTTGGTTAAGGATAAAAGTCGCGATATTGCGATTTTACGGACGCTGGGCGCCACCCAAGGAATGATTATGCGAATCTTTTTCATTGCTGGTTCATTGATTGGGACGTTGGGAGCTTTCGTAGGGGCTATTTTTGGCCTTGTGTTTTCATGGAATATTGATGTCATTCGAAAATTTATTGAGACCCTCTCTGGAACTCAGCTTTTTCGCCCCGAAATTCGCTTTCTTTCTAAGCTTCCTGCGCGTGTAGAGCCACAAGAGGTTATCCTTGTCGTTTTTATTGCTCTTCTTTTGACGTTCTTAGCATCTCTTTATCCTTCTTGGCGTGCCTCTCGTCTTGATCCAGTAGAGGCGCTTCGCTATGAGTAAATTTCTCGTTTCCCTCACAAATTTGAAAAAGACGTTTCACCAAGGCCAAGAAACTCTTCAGGTCCTTCGAGGAATTAACCTGACTCTTTCTCCGGGAGAAAGTGTTGCACTTGTTGGTCCTTCAGGATCAGGAAAATCAACGTTGTTGCAAACGGCAGGACTTCTTGAAAAATCTGATGGAGGGGAGGTCGTTATTGAAGGAACGCAGTGTTCTTCTCTCAATGATTCAGAGCGGTCCCATGTTCGCCGAAATGTATTAGGATTTGTTTATCAATTCCACCATCTTTTGCCTGAATTTAATGCAGAAGAGAATATCATTCTTCCCCAACTTATTAACAGAACGCCTTTTCACGCAGCCCAGGAGCGAGCTCGTTATCTGCTCGAAGAGGTGGGACTTTTAGAGCGAGCAGACCATCGCCCCGCACGTCTTTCTGGAGGGGAACAGCAGCGTGTAGCCATTATTCGAGCTTTGGCAAATAAACCAAAAATTCTTTTAGCTGACGAGCCTACGGGCAATTTGGATGAGTATACGGCAATTTCTGTTTTTGAAAAATTACTTCATTTAGTGCGCCAGGAAAAACTTGCGGCGCTTATCGCGACCCACAATATGGATCTTGCACAACGTATGGATCGTATTGTGATGCTGCAAGAAGGCCATTTACACGAAATTAGTTAACACTTTAGGAGCCCTATGAAACTTATTTCTTGCAACAGTAATATTCCCCTAGCACAAGGAATCGCAGACTATCTCAATATGCCCTTAGCCAAAGCAACGATCCGACAGTTTCCAGACAACGAAGTTTTTGTTGAAATTTTGGAAACCGTACGGGGGGAAGATGTTTTTGTGATTCAATCTACAAGCAAGCCTGTAAATGACTATCTTATGGAGCTCCTTGTTACGTTGGATGCGCTTAAGAGAGGATCAGCAGGAAGAATTACGGCCTGTCTCCCTTATTTTGGATACGCACGTCAAGATCGCAAATCAGGTCCACGCACCCCCATTAGTGCCAAGCTAGTTGCTGATATTTTGACAACAGCAGGAGCAAATCGTATTATTACCTTCGATCTACATGCCCCTCAAATTCAAGGGTTTTTCAACATTCCTCTCGATAATTTGTTTGCCGTTCCTCTCTTTAAGCGAGATATCAACGTTAACCTACCTTCCGGTAATCTTCTCGTTGTTTCTCCAGATGTTGGAGGTGTTGTCCGTGCGCGCGCTTTAGCTCAAAAATTGTCTTGTGGCCTTGCTATTATTGATAAACGTCGTGATAAGCCTGGCTCTTCATCCGTGATGCATGTGGTGGGAGAAGTGCAAGGTTACGACTGTCTCATTACTGATGATATTGTAGATTCCGGCGGAACTCTTTGTAATGCAGCCGAAGCGCTTTTACAAGCTGGAGCATCCTCTGTAAGAGGATATGTCACTCATGGAGTGTTGTCTTTGTCAGCGATGGAACGTTTAGAAGCCTCAAAACTTGCAGAACTCGTTATCACGGATAGCATCCTTGCAACAGCCGAGGTGAAAGCGTGTAAAAAAATCCGCCAAATTTCGTTAGCTCCCCTTTTGGGGGAAGCTATTGCTCGTATTCGGGATGCTCAGTCTGTATCTGTCCTGTTTGAGTGAGACCTTGAACTTTAGCTTTAAGGGCTTCTAAAAGACCTCTAATTTTTCCGCCAGCATTTTGAATAACAGCAGAAAACTCAGACCGTTGAGTAATTCCCATACTAATGCCTTCTAAGGCCACATCATAGATCCGCAGTTCTTTCTCTTTCTCAAAGATCTTCCAGTCAATCGTAATTTTTTGACCACTCGAACGAATAATTTGCGTTAGCACTGTAACCCCTCCGTCTTTTTCAAGGCGAGAACTAAGAACTTCAAATTTTTCTGTTGTATATTCCTGAAAGCGTGAAGCATAGTTGGCAATAGTGGTTGATTTAAAAAGTGATAAAAACAATTCCTGTTCTTCCTGAGTGGCTTCTTTCCAATGGCGGCCAAGAACAAATTTTCCAATAGCCCGGAGATTAAACTTTGTATCAAGAATTTCTTTAAATTGAGATCTTCTTTGCTCAATGGACAAATGAGAGTTTGCCAGAATTGAAATGACCTTATCCCCAATATCTTCCATAAATAGTTCTGCTTTCTTTGGATCTAGTGCGGATGCTGTTGTTTGAAGGCAAAACAGAAGAACTGTAACGGTAAAGAAAATCTTTCTTAGCATAATAGTATCCTTTTGTTATTTAATCTTCATCATCAGGGTGCGGGGTTTCTGTATTATCTCCTGCAAGTTCTTTTCGAGCAAGTGCTTTTCGTCTTTCTATATACCACGCCCGAATTGTAGCATAATAGTCAAGCGTACCTTTTTCCAGTTCTTTCATAATTTGATGACTATCTGCTTTGGCATCTATGATCTGAAGCGCAGTTCGTCCATAGCTATAGTATGCTTTATCGTCAAAGAAGGCCCACCAGTTTACTGGATCAAAGGCATAGTCTCCAATACGACCGCACGTATCCCGCAGGGTCGATGGACCTAAGATAGGCAAGACAATATAAGGACCAGGGGAAACGCCCCAAGAAGCTAGAGTAAGGCCGAAATCTTCTCTTTTATAGGGAAGGTCGAGAGAGCTTGAGACATCGAAAATACCTCCAATTCCTATTGTAGAATTGACAACAAGTCTTGCTAAGGTAATACGGGCATCTTCCACGTTGCCTTGAAGAAGGTTATTTACAAAAACGATAGGTTCACTGATGTTCCGCAAAATATAGCCAACCCTAATGCGTAATTCTTCTGGAAGAATTGTCCTGTAAACAAACCCCACAGGATTAAACAGAATGAAATCAAAAAATTCATTAAATTCAAAAATCCATCTATTAACGGGTTCCATAGGGTCTAAGTCTTCTAGTGACTTAGGGGGATTGCGATCTTCCGCATACTCTTGAGGAGAGAGGGTGACTTGTTCTCCGGGATGTTCGTCTGTCGTCGTATAAGTCCAGGCATCTTCCTGGGCATAAACAGGCAAGGTTAAAAGGGCCGCAATCAAAAGAAGCTGAAAGGTCCTATTGATGACTTTTTTAATCGTAAACATGATCTTTAAGGACCTTAATTATTTTTTCAACAGTTGCTTCGTGAGCATCATCATTACTTTCTACAATCAAATCTGCTTTCTCATAGAGAGGATAGCGCCGCTCTATCATTTCCTCCAGAATAGCTTTTGTATCTCCCTCAAATAAGAGGGGGCGGGTGTCTCGTCTAATAACACGATCATATAAGACCGATGGATCTGCTCTTAGCCATAGAGAGAATGCATTTTTTTTTATAAACTCACTACTTTCTTTATCTATAAATGCCCCATCTCCTGTGGAAATAATCTGTATTTCTTCGGACAACAGCCTCTTTATAACGCGACGTTCTGCATCACGAAAGGCCTTTTCACCCCATGTCTCAAAAATATCAGCAACTGAACATCCTGCCGCACGTTCAACTTCCTGATCTGTATCGTGAAAAGGTACATGCAGTTTGCGCGCAAGTCGCCATCCAATGCTACTTTTTCCCGCTCCCATCATTCCGACAAGAACTAATGTCTTAGGCAAAACAAGCGTTGCCGAATAGCGTTTCGGTTTTTCTTTCATTTTTCTGAAAATTCTTTTATTTCTGGTACCATACATTAATTGCTTAACAAGAGGAAACATTTTTCGTGATAAAAAGGACGAAAGAGCCGTGGTTAAGAGTTCAGGTTGAAAAAGACCTTGCGATGCTTATTCCTGAAGGAGAGTGGACCGCAAAGAATGCCACAGATATTGAGAATACGTGTCTTAACCTTCTGAAGCAATCTTTACCTAAAACTCTTCTTGTTGATCTATCAAAAATTAAAGAGTTTGATACAGCTGGTGTATGGTTACTCCAAAGGACTTTGGAAACCCTTAAATCTAGCGGATATAGTCCTAAGGTTGAGAACGCACCTAAGGCATTCTCAATTCTTTCTCAGTATCTTACAGTATATTCTCCTCCTTCTCAGGAAAAGAATCTTTCCTCTTCTGGTTTTTTAAGTCGATTAGAGAATTTAGGAAAAATAACGATTGATATCTTAACATCAGCGCGCGACCTTCTCATTTTTTTAGGGCAGATAGCTGTTGGTCTTTTTCTTGTGGTCCTCCACCCTCGGCGTCTACGATTAACTGCCCTTATCGCTCAAATAGAAAAAGCTGGGGTTAATGCAATTCCCATTGTTACCGTGATGGCAACGGCTTTGGGGCTTGTACTTGCTTATCAAGGAGAAGAGCAGCTTCGTCGATTTGGAGCGGAGATTTATACCATTAATCTTGTGAGTATCTCGGTTGTTAGAGAAGTTGGCATTCTTATCACAGCAATTTTGGTTGCTGGGCGCACTGGAAGTGCCATGACCGCTGAGATTGGAATTATGAAAATGAACCAAGAAATAGATGCGCTTAATACCATTGGGCTCAATCCTATGTATATTTTAATCATTCCTCGCGTTTTAGCGCTTATTCTTATTATGCCTTGTCTTGCTTTTATTTCTGATCTTGGAGGTCTTTTGGGAGGAGGCATCATGGTTGTCGAATCTCTTAATGTTTCTCCTCAACTCTATATCTATCGAATTGCCGAAGCTGTTACGGTGGGAGGGTTCTGGATTGGAATTATAAAGGCCCCCTTTTTCGGTGCTATCATTGGGGTTGTTAGCTGTTTTGAGGGAATGCGTGTGAAAAATACGGCAGAAAGTATTGGTCGGTGTACAACCCGCTCTGTTGTAGAGGGAATATTTCTGGTTACATTGGCAGATGCGCTTTTATCAGTTTTCTTTTCTAAGATAGGAATGTAAATGTCCTCAAAAACTCCCATCATCTCTGTCAGAAATTTGGTTACAAAGTTCGGTTCTCAGGTGGTCCACGACAATTTAAATATGGATGTTTTCCAAGGCGAGATTTTTGGCATTGTTGGGGGGTCTGGATCAGGAAAATCTGTTCTTTTAAATACAATCCTTGGTCTTCGGCAACCAAACAAAGGATCCATTAGCATTTTAGGTCATCCTATTACGTCTCTCGAGCAAGTGACTGCACTTCACCTGCAGTCCCGCTGGGGGGTCCTTTTCCAAGGAGGGGCGCTTTTTAGTTCTTTAACTGTTGGGGAAAACATCCAAGTTCCTATGAAAGAGATGGAGCATATCCCCCCAGATCTTTGTTATGAATTAGCTTTGATTAAATTAAAAATGGTTAATCTTAAAGAAAGCGACTTTTTTAAATACCCCTCTGAGCTTTCAGGCGGAATGATTAAAAGAGCTGCACTTGCCCGCGCTTTAGCTGTAGATCCGCAAATCCTTTTTCTTGATGAGCCGACTTCGGGTCTTGATCCCATTGCCGCAGAAGCGTTTGATAATCTTATTTTAACCCTTCGTGAAACCCTTAATTTAACTGTCGTTATGATTACTCATGATTTGGATAGCATTCGACGACTTTGCGATCGTATTGCTGTCTTAGTTGACAAACATGCTGTTCTTGGGACATTAAAGACGTTACTACACAATAAACATCCTTGGATCCATGATTACTTTCATGGTATTCGCGGCCAGCTCGCACTTGCGGGGACTCAGGAGTAATTATGGAAACACGCGCTGGATATTTGCTTGTTGGTACTTTTGTTCTTGCCTCTATAATAGGGACTCTTTCTTTTTTTCTGTGGCTTGCAAAAAAAGATGTTGATTACAATGTAAATTACTACACGACGTATTTCTCTGGTTCTGTCACAGGACTTTCTCTCGGAGGAGCGGTTAGTTTTCTTGGAGTTCCCGTAGGAACGGTGAAAAAAATCAAACTTCACCCTGAAAATCTCAATGTGGTTGATGTTACTCTTTCCATTAGCAAAAATATTCCCATAAAAGAAGATGCTTACGCCTCATTAGAACTCCAAGGACTTACAGGATATAAATTCGTTCAAATTTATGGAGGAAGTCCAAATAGTCCTCTTTTGAAAGCAAACGCTGGACAAGAGTACCCTGTGATTCCCTCTCGTTACTCTGGCGTAGACGAAATTATGACTCTTTTACCACGTATGATGTCAAAGTTAACGAACTTGGTGGATAGAATAAATATCACTTTCGATGAAAAAAATAGGGCTCGCTTTACAGACACTCTTAAAAACATTGATATTCTTTCTCAACGGTTAGCAGAAAGCTCAAGGCCCCTTGAAACGCTTATTCATAATACTAACGATACAGTCAAAACCCTTGGGATTGAGTCTCAAAAAACCTTGAGAAGAATGGATCGTATGGCAGATGACATTTCTTCTTATTTTTCAAGAAATAAAATAGCGCTTGATACCTTGACTCAGAGTGGCTCTTATGAGTTGCTTCAAACCTTAGGCAGTATGCAAGAGATGTCGAAAAAAGCGACTCATCTTTTAAAGAAGCTTGATGCGACTCCACAAGCTCTGTTATTTGAGACAACACGTCAGGGAATTCATATTCCTGAATAAAAAAGAAAGAAAAAACAAACAATGCGTTATGCTTTAGGATTTTTAGTAGGATTTTATTTTTCCGCAGCGCTTGCGTCTCAGGCGATTCCCCCAAGCCCTCAATCAGAGCCGTCGTGGTGGGAAAAAGGATGGGCGGTAACGGTGTATAGCGGCCCGCTTACTTCTCAGACAACAAGTCAAATTGTTTACAATCCTGACTTTGAAGGATCTGCCATTATTGCAGAAACTGTTTCTAAGGAACTGGTCTGGTTTTTTGAAGAGAGGCTTGATTTTGAGCTAGAAACTCAACTTGTCGAGCATTTTAATGGGCAAACTCATCTAGAAATTAACCCGTTTGTTCTTATCGCAAGATGGAAAAGTTTTCCGTGGAATCATGTCATACGCACGACAATGGCTATTGGAGATGGGCTAAGTATAGCCACTCAAGTGCCTAAGTATGAAGAGAGCCGGAGAGGCATTGAGGACACGTCTCAAGTTCTTAACTATGTAATGGCTGAGGTTACTTTGTCTCTCCCCTCCGAGCCACAATGGGCTCTTGTAGGTCGTTACCACCATAGATCGGGAGCGTTCGGTCTATTTAATGGTGTGCATGATGCCTCTACGGCTTTTTGTGCAGGTCTTAAGTACTGGTTTTAGGTCTTATTTTTTGAGAAATGGTATTGAGCACCCCATTAACAAAAGCGACTTCCGTATCATCAAAAAATGATTTCGTCAGATTAAGATACTCGTTAATGATGACAGCTGTGGGTGTTTTTGTTTCTGTAATCTCGTAAAGAGCTGCACGTAAAATAGCGCGACTTACTGATTCAAGACGATTTAATTCCCATCCTTCTTTTAAAGCCCCAGCAATAAGCTCATCACTTTTAACATGATCTCTCCAAGCCCCTTCGACAAGTTTGCAAAAGAAGGAGGTATTAATCTGTTTCTTTCTCTGCTTTAAGCGATGTTCAAGAAATTCCAGAACGACTGCAGACGCTGACGCTTCTGTTTGCTCAATCTGAAAAAGGGCTTGTACAGCCGAAAGCCGTGCAAAGGTTCGGCTTTTAAAGGAGTGGTTAAGTTTATCAGTCATGCCAAGAGGGAGTTATCAGGAAATAAAACTTAACTGTCAATGATTTTCGTTCATTTTTAAGTTGCCAAAAAGATAAAAAAATAGTTACTAAACTTATCAAAAGGCTCTTAGTGAGTTTATTAGGAGGGGTGGCCGAGCGGTCGAAGGCGCACGATTGGAAATCGTGTATACGGCAAAACCGTATCGAGGGTTCGAATCCCTCTCCCTCCGCCAGTCTGTGAAGAGTCACAGCTAAAGAATTCGTAATAAAATTTTAACAACTTCGTTGGGCAAACAGATTGGCTTTTCTACCTATCTTTGCCATACTCCTCCCGATAACCTGATTTCTTAAAGGCAGATATTATTTTATGACGGATGCTCGTTTTTTTAAAAAGAAGGGTCCCTTTACCTTAGCAGAGCTCGCCGATATTGGGCAGTGTATAGAAATCAGAGGAAATCCCTTGATCTCTATTGAGGACATTGCTTCTCTAGAAAGTGCTGAATCTACGGAACTCTCTTTATTTTCACATCCAAGATACTCTGCGACATTGGGGACAACTAAAGCTGCTGCTTGCATTATTTCACCGGAACTTAAAGAAAAAGCCCCGACTCACTTGCCTTTGCTTATGACAAAATATCCTTCGCGATCCTACGCGTTAATTGCAAATGCTTTTTATCCCCCAGAGGCTCCTGTTGATGATATTGCGCCTACAGCTATTATCCATCCTACTGCAAAGCTTGGCAAAGGGGTATCTGTTGGGCCTTATACAGTTATTAAGGAAAATGTTGAGATAGGGGATTATGTCCACATAGAAGCGTTTGTTACCATAGACAAAGGTGTTGTTATTGGAGAGTCTTGCATTATTGAAACTCACGTATCCCTTTCTTACGCTTTACTGGGAAAGCATGTCCATATTAAGCCTGGGGCTCGCATCGGTCAAAATGGTTTTGGCTTTTTTATGGATGAGGGAGATATGGGAGGACATGTTCCTGTTCCTCAATTAGGACGTGTGATTGTTCATGATCATGTTGAAATTGGGGCAAATACAACGGTTGATAGAGGTGCTGCCTCTGATACAGTTATTGGAGAGGGAACCAGAATTGACAATTTAGTCCAAATTGCTCATAATGTACACCTTGGAAAAGGGTGTGTTATAGTGGCTCAGGTTGGCATTTCCGGTAGTACCAAATTTGGAGATTATGTAGCTGCGGGAGGCCAGGCTGGCTTTGCGGGGCATCTGAAAATTGGTAATTATGCACGTATTGCCGCTCAAAGTGGGATTATGAGAAATGTAGACCCTGGAGAAATTTTATGTGGGAGTCCAGCCATGCAAATAAAAACATACTATCGGCAAGTCGCAGTTTTAAAAAAATTAGAAGAAACCCATCGAAAAAAGAGAAATTAAGGTAGTAAAATGTCTCTTATAGAAAACCAGTTTGCATCTATGAATAAAGAAAAAACATTAACATTAACACTTGACCAAATTACACGCTTAATTCCGCATCGCTCGCCGATGCTGATGGTAGAGCGTTTAATTGAGGTTGTCCCAGGCGAAAGTGCTATTGGAGTGAAGACAGTTTCTTTGAATGATTGGTATTTTCAAGGACATTTTCCAAAAAAAGCGGTTATGCCTGGCGTTATGATTATTGAGGCGCTAGCTCAAACAGCGGCAGCCCTTGCTATGCATACTCTTGATTTATATGATCAAGAAAAATTGGTTTATTTTATGGGGATCGACGAAGCACGTTTTCGTAAAATGGTGAGCCCAGGAGACACTCTTCATCTTGAGGTTAAGAAAACCCATAAGCGCGGTCCAGTTTGGCGATTCAAAGGAATTGCGAGAGTTAACGGAGAGGTCGTCGCTGAAGCTGTAAAAACAGCGATGATTTCAGATTAGTAGGTGTAATTAACATGTCAAATTCTATTCATCCAACAGCTATTATTGCCGATGGGGCCAAAATTTCCGCCAATGTTTCTATTGGTGCGTATAGCCTTATTGGCCCTCATGTGGTTTTAGCAGAAGGGGTAAAGGTACACCCTCATGTCATTATCGATGGCAGAACGACCATCGGAAAAGAGACTGAAATTTTTCCTTATGTTGTTATAGGCATGCCTCCGCAAAGCGCCAGATACAAGGGAGAATTATCAACTATTGAGATTGGTGAAAATTGTTTAATTCGCGAACAAGTGACTATCCATCCAGGAACAGAAATCGGAAGAATGAAAACAACCATTGGCAAAGGGTGCCAGTTCATGATCGGAGCTCATATAGGGCATGATTGTGACGTTGGCAACTTTGTTACCTTGGCCAACAACGCAACTCTGGGAGGCCATGTGAGTGTTGGCGATTATGCAAACATTGGAGGGCTCGCGGCCATTCATCAGTTTACCCGGATTGGCGCATATGCAATGATTGCTGGTACAGCAGGTGTTAATGAAGATGTTATTCCTTTCGGGGCTGTTATGGCAATAAAAGGGCAGCTAGCGGGCATAAATATCATAGGAATGCAGCGCAGAGGGTTTGAACGCCAAGATATTCACGACCTTCGAAATGCTTATAAGCTTTTAGCTAAAAATCAAGTGGGCACCCTCGAAGAACGGTTAGGTAAAATCAAGGACCTTTATCAGAACTCGCCGGCTGTTAAGGAGCTTTTAGAGTTTATTGGAGAAAATCCAAAACGGCACTTGTGTCTCCCTTCGGAAGATTGGGAATTTACTATTCCTTCCGATATAGAGCCATCTCCGCGTGTCGCGTGTGCCTAATCTCTCCCCTATCGCCTTGATTGCGGGGAAGGGATCCCTTCCGCGCCTTCTTGTTGACGTTTTTAAAGCTCAGAATCATCCATTCGTCGTTCTTGCCCTCAAAAATCAAGCCGAGGATCACCTTGTAGAGGAGAATCCTCATCTGTGGATATCATTTGGAGAAATTGGCAAAGCCCTGGCTTATTTGAAAGAAAATAAGATCAAACGGATTGTCATGGCTGGAGCCGTCTCTCGCCCAGCACTCAGTGATATTAAGGCCGACTGGGAAGGGGTTAAGTGGCTTGCACGTCTTGCAAAAAAAGCATTAGGAGACGACAGTCTTTTAAAGGCTCTTATCGAGTTAATAGAAGAATGTGGATACCAGATTGTGGCTCCAGATCAAATTTTAGCCGAGCTTCTAGCCCCAGAAGGCCAGCTTACCTCCGTTGTCCCTGACGACCAAGCCTGGAGAGATATAGGTCGTGGGCTTGATGTTCTCTCAGCCCTAGGCCCGGTTGATGTAGGACAAGCCATTGTCGTACAAGAAAATCTTGTGTTGGGAATCGAAGCCATTGAAGGCACAGATGCTTTAATTAAGCGCGTCAATTCATTACAACGGCCTGGACGAGGGGGAGTCTTGGTTAAAATTACAAAACACACCCAAGACCATCGAGTCGATCTCCCCACCATTGGTCCAGAAACCATTCGGCGCGCAAGTCAATCAGGACTTCGAGGGATTGCGATAGAGGCTGGAAAAACATTGCTTTTAAACCGCGAGGAAACGCTTGCCCTAGCGGAAGAAAAAAAGCTCTTTCTGGTGGCGCTAGGACACAATCAATGTCACAGGCACCTTTAATTTTTCTCATTGCTGGAGAAGCCTCAGGAGATCAGCTGGGAGCTCATCTGATGGCTTCCCTTAAATCCCTTGGGAAAGTACGTTTTTCAGGCATTGGGGGGAATGCGATGAAGGGGGAAGGACTTGAAAGTCTTTTTCCTATGGAAGAACTATCCCTAATGGGACTGGAAATTTTTCGATCTCTTCCCGCGCTTCGAAAGCGTTTAACCCAGACAATCAAAACAATCCAAGAGTTACAGCCTGATGTGGTGGTAACGATTGATGCACCAGAGTTTAGTTTTCGTGTTATGAAGCGCCTTCATACTCTCGCGCAGCGACCCCGTCTTATTCACTATGTGGCTCCCACTGTGTGGGCTTGGCGCCCAGGAAGGGCCAAGAAAATTTCTGCTTTTCTTGATCATCTCTTGTGCTTGTATCCTTGTGAACCTCCTTATTTTGAGAAACACGGTCTTTCTGCTACTTTTGTGGGACATCCTATAGCAGAGGAGAAAGTCATAAAAGCCAAGAGAGATCTGAATCTTCTCTGTGTTCTCCCGGGAAGTCGTTCTTCTGAAATTAAGAAATTGCTCCCTATATTTAAAGAAACGGTTGCCTTGATTTGTAAGGATTTTCCTCATCTTAAGGTTGTTATTCCGACTCTCCCGTCTAGAGAGTCTCAGGTGAGAAAAGGTCTTGAGGGCTGGCCATGTAGCGTGACGGTTGTGGTGGGCGATGAGGCTCGGCAAGAGGCTTTTTCACACTCTTTTATCGCGCTTGCCGCCTCCGGAACGATTGCTCTGCAACTTGCAAGAGCGGCCCTTCCTTTTGTGATTGCCTATAAAACCAGCGCCATCACTGCATTTATGGCCCGGCTTCTCTTGAAAACACAGTGGGCGTGTATGGTTAATATTCTCCTACAAAAAACCTGTATCCCCGAATATATTCAAGAAAATTGTACGCCTGAATTCCTAGCCAAAGGGATTTCTTCTCTTTTAAAAGACAAGGATGTCAGGGAAAATCAACAAAAAGCCATGAACCGTGCCATCTCCATGCTAGGGGCGCCTGTTGATAGGGCCGCAAAAATTATTTTACAAGAGATACCCTCTCCTCAAAGGAAATAGAGTATGGTAGGGTCCCCTGCAGATTGAATTATAAGAAAGAGAGAAGGATGAAATTAGCTGTCCTCAAAGAACGTAGACCTTACGAAACACGTGTTGCAGCCACCCCCGAAACTGTTAAAAAACTCATTGCTCTTGGCTTTCAGATTTCTGTAGAAGCAGGGGCAGGGGACGCTGCTTATTTCTCTGATGAGATGTACAAGGCTGCAGGAGCTACTCTTGGCGCGACGCCTGAAAAGACTCTTGAGAAAGCCACCGTTGTGCTAAAAGTCCAAGCTCCTCTTGAGGATGAAGTCGCTCTTTTACCAGAAGGCGCCTTGCTTTTAGGTCTTCTGAGTCCCCATACACAGCCAAAACTGAAGCCGGCTCTTAACAAGCGAAAAATTACTGCTTTTGCTCTTGAGTCCATCCCCCGTATTACGCGGGCGCAAGCCATGGACGTTCTTTCTTCTCAAAGTAACCTGGCTGGATATCGCTCTGTTATTGAGGCAGCAAATGTGTTTGAGCGTGCTTTCCCCATGATGATGACCGCTGCTGGAACGGTTCCTCCTGCACGTGTCCTTATTTTAGGAGCTGGAGTGGCAGGCCTTCAAGCCGTTGCAACAGCAAAGCGTTTAGGGGCTATTGTGTCTGTTTTTGACGTTCGTGCAGTTGCAAAAGAGCAAGTGGAAAGCTTGGGAGGCATCTTTGTTGAGGTGGAGTCCCAGGGGACTGGGGAAACTGCTGGAGGGTATGCCAAAGAAATGGATGAGGCTTATAAAGCCCGACAAGCCGCTAAAATAAAAGAAACTCTCCAAAAATCTGATATTGCCATCTCAACGGCTCTGATTCCTGGAAAGCCTGCTCCACGTCTCATTACAAAGGACATGGTTGAAGGAATGAAGCCCGGGTCTGTCATTGTGGACCTAGCTGTAGAAGCAGGCGGTAACTGCGAGGGATCAGCTCTGGGAAAGATTGTAGAACAAAATGGCGTTAAAATTGTAGGGTATGCCAATATTCCCGGTCGCATTCCAACGGATGCAAGTGCTATGTATGCTCGCAATCTCTTAAGTTTACTGACTCTTTGTGTAAAAGATGCTTCCTTGCTTATTCCCTGGGAAGATGAAATTATCAAAGCCATTGCCTTAACCCATGAAGGTAAAGACCAACAATAACAAGGATTACATTAGATGGAACTTATCTCTCCCTTTCTTCTTGGCCTCACCGTATTTATTTTGGCCGTTTTTGTAGGATATTATGTGGTCTGGAAGGTTACTCCTGCCCTTCATTCGCCTCTTATGTCCGTAACAAATGCTATCTCAAGCGTCATTATTGTGGGCGCTGTTCTTGCAACTGGGGCGGCTCAGGATCTTTGCACTCAAATTTTTGGGTTCGCTGCTGTGGTGATGGCATCTATTAATATTTTTGGTGGTTTTGTCGTGACTCGCCGAATGCTTAACATGTTTAATACAAAAAAATAGGAAAATTGCCGTGTCAGCAAATCTCTCAGCCCTTGCCTATCTTGTTTCGTCCGTTTTCTTTATCTTGGCGCTCCAAGGCCTATCGTCCGCAAAAACGTCTCAGCGAGGACTTACCTTTGGAATAGCAGGAATGCTTTTGGCCATTGGAACGACATTATTGTCTCCCCTGGTTCTCAATTATGGATTGATTATCTCAGGGATAATGATAGGCGGAATTATTGGAACCGTGATTGCTCAGAAAATTCAGATGACGGCCCTGCCGCAGCTGGTGGCCGCTTTCCATAGTTTGGTGGGGTTATCGGCTGTCTGTGTGGCTGCTGCTGCTTTCTATGAGCCTGCGGCCTTTAATATTGGCCATGTTGGAGCTATTGCAGCAGGATCCTTGATTGAGATGGGACTGGGAGTCACCATTGGAGCCATTACCTTTACAGGTTCCTTGGTTGCCTTTGCTAAGCTTCAAGGTCTTGTTTCAGGAAATCCTCTTATCTTTAAAGGGCAACATCCGCTGAACGCGCTTCTTGGGATAGCTCTTGTGATCTTAGTTGGTTTATTTGCGGTGAGTGAATCACCTCTCCTTTTTTGGGCAATGGTCGTTCTTTCACTTCTTCTCGGGTTTCTCTTAATTCTCCCGATCGGAGGCGCAGATATGCCCGTTGTGATTTCCATGCTGAACTCTTATTCAGGATGGGCCGCTGCTGGGATAGGATTCACCCTCGGCAATAGTCTTTTAATCATCACAGGGGCCATTGTTGGTGCCTCTGGAGCGATTCTAAGTTATATTATGTGTAAAGGAATGAACCGTTCCATTTTCAACATTATCCTTGGAGGATTTGGAGGTGACCAGGGAGCTGCTGTCCAAAAAACTGGAGATCAGCGCCCCTATAAAGCTGGAAGTGCAGAAGACGCTGCCTTTATCATGAAAAACGCACGCTCTGTGATTATTGTTCCTGGGTATGGAATGGCCGTGGCTCAAGCTCAACATGCGTTGCGGGAAATGGTGGATCTTCTCAAAAGAGATGGCGTTCAAGTGCGTTATGCAATCCATCCCGTAGCAGGCCGTATGCCAGGACATATGAACGTGTTGTTGGCAGAAGCTAATGTTCCTTATGAGGATGTCCAAGAACTTGATGAAATCAATCGCGACTTTGCTACTACGGACGTTGCCTTTGTGATTGGTGCGAATGATGTTACCAACCCTGCGGCAAAAACAGACCCTACCAGCGCTATCTTTGGAATGCCTATTTTAGATGTCGAAAAAGCCAAAACCGTCCTTTTCGTCAAGCGTTCCATGGCGCCTGGGTATGCAGGTGTAGACAATGATTTATTCTATAGAGACAACACCCTCATGCTCTTTGGCGACGCTAAGAAAATGTGCGAAGAGATCATTAAGGCAGTACAGGAATAGTGGTTGTTATCTAGGGTTTTCCCCTATTTTTTTCCATTAGTCTAGTGGCTTGAGAAGAATCGATGACATCTCCATATTTAGCGTTTATCTCGAAGAGCGATTGCTTGTGAGATTCTGGCCAACGATCGGCTACCGCATCTTTTATAACCATCATCCTAAAGCCGTTTTCTAGCCCTTCAACAGTTGTAGCTCGTACGCAGCCGCTTGTTGTGCATCCTGTAACGATTATGGTATCGACTTCCTGACACCGTAATTGATTTGCAAGGGGTGTTCCAAAAAATGATGACGTATGCTTCTTGGTAAGGAGACATGCTTTTTGTTCGTCAAAAGGAAGCCTTGGATCCAATTCTGCTGCAAAGCTGCTAATTTTTAGCTTCTTCAATTCAGGAATTTTTTGTAGCCAGATATTGGGATGGTGAATTTCATAGTCGTTATATGCAATGAGGGTGTAAATTACGGGAATATTGTTTTGATAGGCTATCTGAAGGAGTCTTTTGATTATTTCGATTTCTTTATCCTGACGAAAGTCAGCATCAAATAAACCTTCTGTAAAGGCCCTTTGCATGTCCGATACTAAAATAGCACATTTTTTTCCAGGACCTAATAAATGATTATACTTAGCTGCCAATGTTTTTCTCCAAACTTACTGTAGCATTGGGAGTCTTAATATTTATTAAATGAGTGATTAAGCCCCCCAAACTCCTCTGACAGAAGAAGGGGAGGGGGCCGTGAGCATTAACTCTGACAAAGCCCAAACAAGAGCATCGAGTCGATCAGGCGAGGTGCTTCCTTTCCCTGGCACATAAGAACATAATTGATCTTCAAGCTCAGGAAAATGGCGTGCATGCCACACTTTTCCTTGCTCATAAAGAGCCGAAATAGGCTCGGCACGCGTCGTTTTCCCACGCGTTGCCCGCACAGCTTTATAACTAACGGATGTATCAAAGGTGCGTAACAACTGCTCGACAAGGTCTCCCCCCATATTAACTTCAGCAACAATACGATCGGCTTTCCAACGATGGTAGGCCTCAATCGCTTTTTGAATCCAAACGCTGGGGGATGCTTTGAGAGAAAGATCTTCTAAAATAACGCCCATCCCATTTTCCGCCAAACCTGCCACAATGATTCCTGTCTCATCACTTTTTTCTCCATGACTCACGGCAGGATCAATTGCAATGATAAGGCGTTTTAAAGGTTTTTCTTGATAGTTCTCTCTCGCCTTTTCTACCAGAGGCCGCGTCCATAGACTTCCTGGAGTATCCTCGATAACTTCTGCATAGAGTTCTTGGCGACCGAGGGCACTTTTTCCATAGTGGGAGGTCATATATTCAAGAAAAGGTGCTGCAAGGTTCTTTTCATTTTCAAAGGTTGATCCTGTGGTTACAACAACCGCAGGATTGGTGAGAAGTTTCTTTAAAAATTGAGTAGGTCGAGGCGTTGTTGTTATAATGGCTCGTGGGAGTTTTCCAAGACGTAAAGAAAACATCAGTTGATCCCAGACTTTGTGAGCATCCTTAAACTTTGCGAGTTCATCCACCCAAGCTCCATCAAATTGAGGTCCACGCAGATGTTCATAGGCTCCTGCACTAAAGCAGGTTGCAACCGCTCCATTTTGCCAGAAAAGCTGATTTCTTGAAGGACTATAAAAAGGGCGCTCTGCGGGAGGGTGAACCGCTAAAAGGCCAGAAGGTCCTTCTACCATCACTTGACGTGTTTCATCTCGGGTCTCTCCGATAAGGGCAAGTCTACGACAAAGTTTATGGTGAATCCACAACCGCAAAGTTTCTGCCCCCGCTCTGGTTTTCCCGAAGCCACGCCCTGCTAAAATGATCCATATTCTCCAATTTCCTTGTGGAGGGGATTGTGTTGGGCGTGCCCAATCTTTCCAATTGTAGGAAAGTAAGTCTTCTTTACGATTTTCAACTTCTAGTTCTAAGTAAGAGAGAAGCTTTTTAATTGACATTTTTTCGTTCCAATGGTATTTTTATTGTACAGTGAAGTACTTATAAAATTATGGAAAGTTTTTTGTACTCTATGGCCAATTAAATAAATTTTATTCTGGCTGAGGGTATTTCCCTGGATACTGGGAAGGAGCTCCATCGGCAGGTTTTGGAGGCAATTTAAGGCCACACCCTGTTATCCATACACAAGACGTTAACAAAAAAAGAATGGTAAGAATTTTTGGTAGCCTCATAACGGTATCTCATGCTAAATTTTTGACACATTCATACTAATCATAGAAGAGAGGAAAAAGCATGGCTTTTTGGAAGAAAAAAGACAATTTAATTATCTCTGCTGCCGTTATCATTTTTTTAGGGGGGCTCTTTTTTTGGCCAAACATCTGTGCTCTTCGTGCAGCCTTTAATATGCCATCTTCCTCGTCAGTGACTCAAATTGAGTTTTTTAATGAGGATGGAAACGTTGTTACTCTTGAAAAATTTAAGGGGAAACCACTGATTGTAAGCTTTTGGGCAACGTGGTGTCCCGTTTGTGTGAAAAACATGTCTTCTTTTAATACCTTTGCAAAAGCCTTTGAAGCACAAGGTGGCAAAGTTATTTCCATTTCTGAAGATATCGGAATGGGTGTTGTCAAAGCTTACTTGGCACGTAACGGTTATACAAATCTTGCTGCTCACTTAGATAATGCTGGTCAGCTTATGACAGCGTATGCGGCTGCAGGTCTTCCTACCACCATTTTCATTGATGCTAATGGTAAGGAAATAGAACGCATTGTCGGCGGAGTCGATTGGGGAACTCCTGCTCTTCAGGACTTTACTTTTAAGCTTTTTGGAATCTGAAGTCTTGCCTAGTTTCTGGGTGAGTTGCTTAAATATGTTAGCAGGGGAGAAACGTTACTCATGACCCTAAAAATAACCTTTCAAGTTACTCCTTATGATTCTGCCTTCTATAAGAAGGCAGTTCATTTGCGAGAAGAGGTATTGCGAAAACCTTTAGGCCTTTTTTTTGTCCCCGAAGAACTGGAAGCGGAGAGAGAGCACTTTCACATTGTGGGACTTCAGGAAGGGGAAGTGATTGCAACAGTAATGCTGGTTCCCGAAGGGCAAACTTGCAAAATGCGGCAGGTGGCGGTTAGAGAGGATCTTCGTAATACGGGCATTGGCTCTCAAATTATAACCTTTTGCGAGGAGAGTGCTCAAGAGAAAGGGTTTACTTCTCTCTATTGCCATGCTCGACACACAGCCATTAGCTTCTATCTAAAAAGCGGGTACGAAATTGAAGGAGATTATTTTGAGGAACACACTGTTCCCCATGTGAAGATGAGAAAGGTGCTAAGGGCATGACCCAATAGTTCTTTCTTCCTTGTGTAGCCTTTTCTCAAAGGGAGTTATAACACGATTGACGAGTTGTTTTATTGAGTTCAGACTTGCCCCTGGCTTTAACGCTTTTTCAAAAGCATAGTACGTAGATAAATCATTTTTTTTCAACCATGCAAAGCTTTCTCTTGGCCCAAGATAGTAAAAATTACGTAGCGTGAAATAATGCCCTAGCAAGCTAGAGAGCAAACGATACTGATAGTAATATCCAGCTAAAGTATTATCGATTTTCAAAAAGGTTGTTTTGATTTCATCAACAACTTGTTGTTTTAAGCTATCGGGTAGATTAAATCCACGATCATATATTTTTTTGAAATGTTGAATGAATTGATCACCAAAATGGTCTTTTTGACATAATATTACATTGCCCTTCACAAAACCTAAGACCATACTTGGATACATATCTTTTAAAACTTCATCAGGATAGAAATGAATATCAAGAGATGCACCTTTAAAAAGATCATATTTACTTTCCTCTGGTGTCCCTAACCCGCGAAAAGCTATAATGTCATAATCACTATTGTCCTTGGCTTCTCCTCTGGCACGAGATCCATATAAGATAATTGTATGGGCTCCATAAGTGGTTCGAATATGGTGCTCAATATGGGGTAGCAAGGGATCTTGTGAGGGAGTCATCTGTTTTTTAACTTGAGGGTTTCTGCTAAACTTAGCCCCTGTTATTTGTGCAAATAGTATTTGTAAGTTCTTAATGCTTGCGTAGGGATCCATAGCTTTAGTAAAGACTGCATAAGTTAAAGGATCATTTTTCTCAAGCCAGGCTAAGCTCTTTCTAGGACCTTTATAGGGAAGATCGTGTATCGGAAAATATTCTTTAAGGCTCAACACTAAAAATATATTTCTGTAAAAGTGTTCCCTTATTTTATTGTCTCCGGCCCGCTTTAAACTCATCTCCAATGAGGAACAACTGTTTTCTTTTGTTTTAGAGGGTTTACTCTTAGTACGATAAAAATTTTTTTTCGCATCATTAATAAATTTTTCACCTACATCATGTGATTGGTAGAGAATAATGGCTTCTTCCCAGAAAAAAGGTGCAGGAAGATTTTCGCCGTCATCTTCATCTTCAATTTTTTGTGGAAAAAGAGAAATATCTAAGCGATTTCCCTTAAAAAATTCTATGTGCTTCTGAGATTCTACCGATTTTAAAACTCCAATGATGTCATAATCACTTTTATCACTGGCGGTTCCTCTGGCACGAGACCCATAGAGTATTACTGCAGAAACACCGTATTTTTCTCGTACATGGTGAATAATATCGAGCAAAAGAGGATTGTCTAAAATAGCCTGTTGAGTCGTAGGAGATCCATATGCTCTTTCCAAAGTGGATACTGATGTTTGACAAAATCCACACTGGGGAACAAGGAAAAGAGCAAAGAGTGTAAAAAAAGAAATAAAGAAGATGTGCATGAGGATTGTTTCCATACACGTATAAATCATTCTGGGGCTGTGAGAGGGTTTATTAGATAGGTAATAAACCCTCACTTTCTCAGCCTCAATGAGGTTTTTTATTATTTTTATTAGCCAAAGCCTTTTGCAAAGAGGGCTGAGCGTTGGTCTCTGCATCTGATGAGCTCATACATATAGTGCTATTAGAAATAAGGGAAAATGTAAAAATGGCAATTAATGAAAGATTGAAAAGACGTTTATTCATGTTGTTTCTCCTTAAGAATTGAATTTTTTCTTTCTTGATGGTTTTATAATAGACTAAGAAAAGTAAAAAAAAAATTAATGAGCGGTAATTTTTTTGCTCACCCTTATGAATAAAAGAAGGTTGATGTTTGTGGGGGTAAAAGAAATACGAGGATAAGGAGGCCGCCCACCAACTTTTCCATCATTCCTATAGAAAGCCAATGGGCAGTTTAAAAAGCTCGTTATAAAATTTTTAAAGAAAGAGCTTGCTTTTATTCCTCTACTCGTCGGCGGAATTTAGTAATGATTTGATCAATTTCATCCCCGGGAACTTCCATTAAATTTAAGACAGATCCGGCCAATTGAATTGTGGGTTCTACGGTTTCGGGGACGACGAGATGAGCACCTGAATTTGCTAATTTATCCCGATGTTTATGATCTTTGATTCTTACGCATACAGGAATATCTGGGAAATAACGACGCACTATCGTAACCGCACGAACAGAAGACGGGACATGATTGAGGGTGATGACAATTGCTTTTGCATTTTCAGCTCCAATAGCCTTAAGAACCTCAACATTTTTCACATCCCCGTAAAAAACAGGGCGCCCCTGTGCACGTCCTTCCGCAATTCGGTTCATGTCTACATCCACCGCTACGTAATGGATAAGGCGAGCATCCAAAATATCAGCCAACATTTGGCCAACTCGCCCAAAGCCAGCGATAATAATATGATTCTTTAGAACATCTTCCCCTTCAGGAGGAGAAAGATGCGGCAATCCAGGTACTTCTCTGATCTGGAATTTATCCTCGAGTTGCTTCCCGAGGAAGGCTAAGAGAGGAGTTAGCGCCATGGAAAGAGTTACGACAAGAAATAAAAGACTTAAGGTTTCGGGAGAGAGAAGTTTTTCAGCAACCGAAGGCGAAAAAATAACGAAAACAAATTCTCCACCCCCTGCGAGCAAAAGAGCGACTCTTAGGCTTGTGAAGTTGCCTAGTTTGAATATCCGTGCGATTCCAAAGACAAGAAATGCCTTTATCACCACCACAAGGCTGAGAAAAAGCATGACTGTCGAGAAATTGTTGAACAATGTTTCAATATCAATTTCCATTCCCACAGAGATAAAAAATATTCCTAGCAACAACCCGCGGAAGGGCTGGATGTCAGCTTCCACCTGATGGCGGTATTCTGTTTCTGCGAGGAGAATTCCGGCTAAAAATGCTCCCAATTCCATAGAGAGGCCAAGCGTATCCGTGATATAGCCCATCCCTAGAACAAGGAGAAAGGTTGTCCCCATGAAAAGCTCAGAATTTTTGTGAATCGAAATGGCTCGATAAAATGGGCGGAATACAAAGCGCCCCAATCCAATAATAAGCGTAAGAGCCAAGATTGTCTTAAAGGCTGCGTAGGAAAGCTCTTCAAAGACACTTGATCCTTCTAGACCTAAACTTGTGGCCAAAATAAGAAGCAAAACAACCATAAGGTCCTGGAACAGCAAGACAGAAAATGAAACTCGGCCAAAGCGAGTTGCAAGCTCTCTCCGGTCATTTAAAACTTGCAAAACCATGGCTGTTGAAGATAAAGACAGAGCAGCTCCAAGTAACACAGCGGCCCCACTGGAAAATCCCATCCAAAAGGCGATCCCGGTAAAACAAGCTCCCGTCAAAAGAACCTGCGGGAGACCAATCCCGAAAACATGCTTTTGGAGGCTTTTTAAGCGTTGGAAAGGTAAGTCCAGACCTAAAGTGAACAAAAGGGCGATGACGCCTAGTTCTCCCAAAAAGTGCGTTTCTTGAGGATTTGAAATGATATTAAGAACATGTGGGCCAATAAATATCCCTGCTACTAAATAGCCTAAGATAGAGCTTATATTGAAGCGCTGGAAGAGGAATAAGATACCAACAGCAGTCATAAGGAAGGCAAGGATGTTGTACAAATAAAGTTCCTCAATAAGCATAACGTTCACTTTCTGTTTAGCAGGCAACAGGGAATAGGCGCCCAACTTAAAAAATATATCATAAATATGAACAAAAAGTAAGAGATGGCTGGGGGACCTGGATTCGAACCAGGGTTGCCCGGTCCAGAGCCGGGAGTTCTACCGCTAAACTATCCCCCATCTCAGAAGACAGATACCAGGAAATCAGAGGTCAGGAAAGCAGATTTTCTTAATTAATTAACAAGGAAGGTAAGGTCGATATTAAAGGGAAGAGGAAAATTTTCTTCTCCATGCCCATGTTCTGGCAAGCGGAAGACAGGAATTGTTGTTTCCCGTGCAAACCGTTCAAGGACAGGATCTACAAGGGATGTCCCATCCTTTTCTTCACCTTCAACAAAATCTCCAAAAATAATGGCCTTCACTGTTTCAAAAATATGGGCTTGTTGAAGGTGCATCAAGAATCGGTCCACTCTGTATCCCCGCTCACCAATGTCTTCCAAAAACAAGATTTTGTCTTTTGGATTGACTTGAAGATCTGTTCCCAAAGAACAGGTTGCCAAACAGAGATTTCCGCCAACAATTTTTCCCGTCAGTGTTTCCATTTTTTTTGCGGCGGCATTCAAGGGCTGAAGAGAACGAGGACGATAAGAAGAAATTCCCTTTTTAACAACGTCTAAAGTTTCATGGATCGAAGACTCAGCAATGCCTTTCTGAGAGATCTGGGAAGCCCCGGACGCATGAAGAGAAGGCCAATCCCAGACTTGGTTTAAAAACATATGGAGAACGGAGCCATCACTAAAACCTATAAATAGCTTTTGTTTTTCCGGTTTTTCAAGAGAGAGCAACTGGGGGACAAGCCGCGTTAATCCATATCCTCCTTGCAGCAACCAAATAATATCAATGGATTGATCCATCAACGCGTCTTGCAAATGGGCGAAACGCACATCGTCTTGGTGGGCGCATAAAAGATCGTTGCCCAAAAAATTGTCCGGTACCGTAACGCGCAGTCCGTGTGATTCGAAATAATGCGTTGCGAGTGACACGTCCTCTAGAGAAGCTGGGGAAGAGGGAGCTATGAGCCGTATATGAGTCATTTAGCCATTAAGACGCTGAGAATATTAATAAGTTTTTGCCGAATTTCTCTGCGTGGAGTTACCATATCCACCATACCGTGAGCCAGCTGAAAATCAGCCTCTTGGAAGCCTGCAGGGAGTTCCTGGCGGATTGTTTCTTGTAACACGCGTGCTCCTGTAAAGCCAATGAGAGCCCCAGGTTCAGCAATAGCAACGTCTCCAAGCATAGCAAAGGATGCCGCCACCCCTCCCATGGTGGGATTAACAAGAATAGGAATATAGGGAAGACCCGCGTCCTTCACAGATTCAACCCCTATCACAGAGCGCGCCATTTGCATCAACGAGAAAATGCCTTCCTGCATTCGAGCTCCCCCTGAAGAAGGAAGGGTAATGTAGGCAGCTTTCAGTTCACAGGCCCGTTCAGCGGCTTTTACAAGACCTTCTCCTACTGCCATTCCCATTGATCCTCCAATAAACGAGAAATCAAAGGCGGCAAGGACACAAGGATATCCACCTATATGGCCTTCTGCCACAACAATGGCATCGTCTTCTTTTGTGGTTGCCCGAGCCGTTTTAAGACGGTCTACATACTTTTTGGAATCTTTGAATTTTAAGGGGTCCGCAGGCGCCTTTGGGAGTGTAACGCGCGTATAATGCCCATCATCAAACAAGGTTTCAAAGCGCATTTTAAAGGGAATGTGCATATGGTGCCCACAATGTCGACAGACATAAAGGTGAGACAACAAATCCTTATGATAAATCATTTGCTCGCAGTGGGTACACTGATGCCAAAGATCATCGGGGATTTCTTGCTTGCGTATAAGCGCATTAATTTTGGGGCGAACAACCGTTGTATACCAGCTCATGACTCTTTTACCGTATTATTGATACCTATCATAAGGGGGAAAGTAGCATACTCAGATCCTGGTTGTCATCTGGCTCTTATTATTCTTCTTCATCTTCCGGTTCTTCTTCGTTCTTTGTCTTTTCCAAGGCATTTAAAATGCGACGGTCTTGCTCATATTCATCTGGAACGATGTGCCAATGTTCTCCTTTCTTAAAAACAGTAAAATACGTGACGAACACAGGAAGGGGCTCGGATAATTTTACTTTTTTCGTATTCAACCCATCAGATTCTTTTTTAATTTTCTCAAGAGGCCATTTTTCAGGGTCGTTTAAGACAAATTCCGCAAGCTTTGCCGGGTCCTCTACACGAATACAGCCGGAACTGAGCGCGCGTTTCGTTTTACGAAAAAGTTGAGTGTCAGGCGTTCCATGCATATAAATTGAAAAAGGATTATCGAGCGTAAACCGAATTTTCCCTAAAGCATTTGCTTTTCCAGGACTCTGAACAATTTTTATAGGGAAATGGCCGCCTGAGTAATTCTCCCAATTAATAGATACTGGACTTATTCTTTCGCCAGAAGCCGTATAGAAGAGATACCCTTTTCCCATGAGAGCATTTGGGTTTCTCTTTAATTTGGGGAGCTTGTCTCGCACAGCAATACTCACAGGAACATGCCAGGAAGGATTGAAAATAATGTCCGTTAAAGGTGCATCAAACACAGGCGTTTTTCGATATTCTTTCCCCGTAATGATGGGCATAAAAAAGACATCATTTTCCCCCACCGCTTTCAAGAAAAAACCAGGGATATTCACCTGAATATAACGTGGAGGAAGGGGGGAGGGGAGCCAACGATGACGTTCTAGACTTACAATAATAGAGTTTATTCTCTCGTCTATAGGCCTATTTAAAGTTTTCAGAGTCTCTGCCCCTAGCTTTCCATCTGACTCCAATCCATGGAGGTGTTGATATAATTTAATGGAGTCTTCGACCGTCTTATCAAACGTGTCTCCTTCTTCTGCTTCTGCTGCCAACACTTCTCTCTCAATCAATTGTTTTTTAAGGGTTTTTACAAGGTCTCCCTTATCCCCCATCTCAAGTTTTGTATCTGTGGGGAGAAGATGCCAGTCTCCTTCTGACTTCTTTTGACGATAATGAGCTAAAAGTTTCTTAAGGCTTTGATATTCCTCATGATCCGGGGCTAAACTAGCGGCCCACCCGCAGTGGTGAGGAGGAGAAAGATGTTGAATAAGAACGTCTACTTCATTCACAGGCTCTGGTTTTTCGTAAATTGTCTTGTCTACAGCGTGTGGGTCTAAGCGCTTCCCTTTCATTTCAGCAATATAAGTAAGGGCTAGCAAGGTAAAGGCAGCATCGGCTTCCTTTTGAGTCTCGGGAGAATTCAAGGGTAAAGACATCAGCTCTTCCCTTAAAGGAAGATAGTTCTCTCCCCAAAGTCCTTCTTCTTCAACACGAGCAAAAACATCAAAAAATGTTTTCGCACAAGGAGTCCAATCCCCATTTTCTATCCATAAAAGATGATTTTGAAACTGCACATACACTTTTTGAACACGGGGATCTTGCGCTGCATTTGGTAAGGCATGGAGAACGTCTAGGAAAAGGTTTCCTATAAAAAGGAGTGCAATAATTTTTTTCTTCATTTTTAATCTTGTCAAAATAGACTCATGCTTTTATTGACGACAGCTCTAGAGTTGAG
This sequence comes from Alphaproteobacteria bacterium, assembly GCA_020049895.1. Classification (GTDB taxonomy): domain Bacteria; phylum Pseudomonadota; class Alphaproteobacteria; order UBA9655; family UBA9655; genus UBA9655. The sequence goes on from JAGVLE010000025.1 coordinate 50,609, forward strand.
TATAACATGCTTCTAGTAGAGATCGTGTAATTAAGGAATTTATTATGGCACAACATACCTCAGCAATGAAGCGGATTCGTCGGGATGCAAAGCAAACCGTGCGGAATCACTCTCGTCTTTCCCGCATCCGTACCTTTATAAAAAAGGTCGAAACTGCGCTTGCTGGAAAAGACAAAGTAGCCGCTCAAGCCGCTCTTAAGCTAGCTCAACCGGAAATTATGCGGGGAGTTACAAAAGGGGTCTTGCATCATAACACCGCAGCTCGTAAAATTTCTCGATTGAATGTACGCGTAAAAGCTGTATCCTAGTAGACTAAGTTTACCTAAAGGAAACCCTCTGGCAATCCAGAGGGTTCCTTCTAAAAGCACCTAATTTATATTACCTTATTATTGGGAAATACTTTCTCAATTACTACTTAGAATTGAAACTTAGTATGAGTTATTCAGTAAGATCTGATCTTGAAGGACAATGGCAGAGCATTCAAGGACGTCTTCTTGAAGAGTACGGAGAAGCAACGTATGCTAGCTGGCTCAAACCTCTGTGTATTGTGGATCAGCAAAAAGACTGCATTCGCTTGTCCGCGCCGGATGCGTTTGCACGAGACTGGGTCAAAAGCCATTATGCAGAACGCGTTAAGGTTATTCTTCAAACGATCAATGATACTTTTTCTCAGTTAGACATTATTTTAAGTGCGTCTGAGGAAGAAAAACCTACAGTCGATAAACCTATTGTTGATATTACTGAAATTAGCTCAAATCTTGATACCCGCTTTACATTTGATAACTTTGTCGTAGGAAAGCCTAATGAATTAGCCCATGCGGCGGCGCGTAAAGTTGCAGAATCTACCGATGTTACTTTTAACCCTCTGTTCCTCTATGGAGGCGTTGGGCTTGGAAAGACTCACCTTATGCATGCGATTGCTTGGCACATTACAAAGTGCCATCCCAAGCGCAAAGTTATTTATATGTCGGCTGAAAAGTTTATGTATCAATTTGTGCGGGCTTTACGTTTCAAAGATACGGTTGCCTTTAAAGACTATTTTCGCTCTGTAGATGTCCTTATGATTGATGATGTGCAATTCATCAGTGGGAAAGAATCGACTCAAGAGGAATTTTTCCATACTTTCAATGCACTTGTTGACCAAAACCGCCAAATCATTATTTCTGCGGATAAGTCTCCTTCTGATCTTGAAAGAATGGAAGAGCGGTTAAAGTCTCGGCTTGGTTGGGGGCTTGTGGCTGATATTCATCCCACAACCTATGAACTACGCCTTGGCATTCTGCATTCTAAAGCTGATCAACTTGAAACGGTTGTTCCTCCAAAGGTATTGGAATTCCTTGCTTCTAAGATTTCCTCAAATATTCGTGAACTTGAGGGGGCGCTAACCCGCGTTGTTGCTCACTCAACTCTCGTTGGACGTGAGATTACTCTTGAATCAACGCATGATGTTCTAAGAGATTTATTAAGAGCGAATGACCGTCGTGTCACCATTGACGAAATTCAAAAGAAGGTTGCTGAGTATTATAGTATACGTGTCTCTGACATGCATTCTCCCCGGCGCGCCAGAACTGTGGCCCGCCCTCGGCAAGTTGCTATGTATTTATCAAAAATCCTGACCTCACGTTCTTTGCCAGAAATCGGCAGGAAATTTGGAGGACGAGATCACACAACCATTTTACATGCCGTTAAAAAAATAGAAGAACTTATGGCCAATGACAAACGGATGTGTGAAGATGTTGAACTATTAAGCAAGATATTGGAGACCTAAGATATGATAACAGCCCCTTTTCATTTAACTGTGGATAAAACCTCCCTTTACAAAGCATTAGCGCATTGCCAAGGTGTTGTAGAGCGTCGTAATACGGTTCCCATACTCTCTCATGTCCTCTTTGAAGCCCAAGGAGGTACTCTTAAAATTACAGCTACCGATCTGGAATTGTCCCTTCAAGAGACAATTCCTGCAAACATCCGAATGGAAGGAAACACAACAGTTTTAGCCCATTTACTCTTTGATGTTGTTCGGAAGTTACCCAATGGGGCAGAAATTGAGCTTAAAGTGGAAAAAGAGGGGGAAATGCTGCTTCTCCAATCAGGGAAATCATCTTATACCTTTCCATGTCTCCCTCCCATAGAATTTCCGTCTATGAAAGAAGAAAAGCTTCCTTGTCACTTTAAAATGAAGTCAGAGGATTTGACATTTTTAATCGATAAAACTCGATTTTCTATGTCAACAGAGGAAACGCGTTATTACCTTAATGGTATCTTCTTTCATAAGACAACTGATGGTTTTTTACGCGCTGTTACAACAGATGGATTACGGCTTGCTCAGGCTCAAGTTAACTTGCCTGCAGATGCTTCTGCTATGCCATCGGTGATTATGTCTCGTAAGACGATTCAAGAGCTTCGCAAATTAGTAGACGAAACAAAAGACGAATTAAGCATTGCCCTATCAGAGAATCAAGTTCGCTTTACAATAGGAGCTACCATTCTTATTTCTCGCCTTATTGAAGGAAAATTTCCAGATTACGAGCAAGTGATTCCTTTTGGAAATGATAAAACACTCGAAGTAAACGTAAAGGCATTTGCTGAGGCTGTGGATCGTATCTCCTTAATGTCCACCGATAAGCTCCATCCTATAAAAATCCACGTTGAAAACCAAGTGATGTCCATTTCTGCCCATAGCACAGAAACGGGCAGTGCTGTAGAAGAGCTTGATGTCAGCTATAGCGGGGATTCTATGGATTTGGGGTTCAATGCGCGTTTCATTCTTGATGTCGCCCAACAAATTTCCAATTCAACTCTCCAATTTCTTATTGGAGGGCCGCACCAGGCTGTTATTTTAAAGGACATTGAAGAAACAACGTCTCTTTATGTGTTGATGCCAATGCGTGTCTAAGAAGGGGAGTTTCCTTAGCTAGGGGTAATTTTTCACTCCCCTTGCCAAAAACTCAATTTATAGACGGTGCTCGCGCTCATGGCTAAGAAGCCATTGTTTACGATCAAGGCCACCTCCATACCCACCTAATTGACCATTATGGTTGATGATCCGGTGGCAGGGGATAATGATGGCGATGGGGTTGGTTGCATTTGCGCGAGCAACCGCTCGGACAGCCAGAGGATTCCCAACAGCAGCCGCTTGGTCTCTATAGCTTTTGGTTTCGCCATAAGGGACTTTTAGTAAAGCTTCCCAGGCGTTCACTTGGAAGGGAGTCCCTAAAGGGCGAAGGGGTGTTTGGAAGGTGTGGATTTTGCCTTCAAAATAAGCGTCTAATTCAGTTTTCACCAGTTTTGCAATCGGGGTAGTGCCTGAGATAAGCTCTCGCCCAGTTTTTGTACAAAGCTTTTCAACAGTGTAATCAAGCCCTTTCCAATTAGAAAATTCAAGGAGATAGAGCGCCTTTTCATCTGCAATGAGCAACATGTTTCCTAAGGGCGTCTCAAGAGAAGAGGCTTTCAGGGGGGAGTTGAGGTCAATAGCAGAAAGGGGAGGGGAATAAAACGAAGACTTAGCAGGCATATAAGGTTTTCCTCAACTCTATTTCGTACGAGTATGAAGGATAGTCTCTCTAAATGTAAAGATTACTGTTTGTGTATTCTGAATATCTTAGGGGACAATCCCTACCGATGAATACCTCACATACCATAAACGGCCTGGAGGCCAAGTTCTTCCTCAATACGGAGAAGTTGATTATATTTTGCAAGCCTGTCTGAGCGAGAGAGAGACCCAGTTTTAATCTGGCCACAATTAAAGGCCACAGCAAGGTCAGCAATCGTTGTATCTTCTGTCTCTCCTGAACGGTGAGAGAGAATGGTTGTATATCCCACTCTATGAGCTAACTCAACGGTCCGGATGGTCTCTGTTAAGGTTCCAATTTGATTGGGTTTAATCAGGATACTATTGGCAATTCCTTGTTCAATTCCTTGCGCAAGCCGTACAGGATTTGTCACAAAAAGGTCGTCCCCTACAATTTGGAGTTGATCGCCGAGCGCTTCTGAAAGCATCTTCCAGCCGTCCCAATCGTCTTCTGCCATTCCATCTTCAATGGATATAATAGGATAAGAAGCCGCTAGAGTTTGGTAAAAAGCGACCAACTGTTCTGCAGTTAAGACCTTCTCTTCTCCACTCATGCAATAGCGCCCATCACGATAGAATTCACTCGCCGCTACGTCTAAGGCAAGACCAATATCTTCTCCTGGACGATATCCAGCAGACTCTATGGCGGTCATAATACAATCAAGCGCTGCTTGAGCAGAGGGAAGTGCAGGCGCAAAGCCTCCTTCATCTCCTACATTTGTACTAAATCCATTCTCGGAAAGAGTTTTCTTCAAGGCGTGAAAGACTTCTGCTCCCCAGCGAAGAGCTTCTTTAAAACTAGGTGCTCCCGTAGGAACAATCATAAATTCTTGAAAATCAATGGGATTATCTGCATGAGCACCCCCATTAATAACATTCATCAGGGGGATTGGGAGAACATGGGCATAAGCCCCTCCAATATAACGGTACAAAGGCATAATTTTTTCTTGAGCTGCTGCCTTTGCCGTCGCAAGACTTACTCCTAGCAAAGCGTTAGCCCCTAGGCGTTCTTTGTTCTCCGTTCCGTCAAGATCGATCAGAGTTTGATCAACACAGAGTTGGTCTTGAGCTTCTGTGCCACAGAGAGCATCAAAAATCTCGTCGTTGATAGACTCTACAGCCTTTAAAACGCCTTTACCATTATAGCGAGCCTTATCTCCATCACGTTTTTCAACCGCCTCATGGGTTCCTGTAGAAGCTCCAGAAGGAACAGCTGCGCGTGCGCGTGCGCCGCTTTCAAGTTCAACTTCTACTTCAAGGGTAGGATTCCCACGGGAATCTAAAATTTCTCGGCCTAAAATATCGATAATGAGGCTCATGGGAACTCCTTATTTAGGGTTGAGGAAGTAACTCGGGAGGTGCGTTTTCTAAGGAAGTCGCAGGAGGGATCTCCTCAGAGATTTCGGGCTGCCGCTCAATTGGGCGCGGAGGACGGAGAGCTACCACAAGGCGATAGTAATGATCAGCGTACTGATAATAACTTTCAGCAGAAACAGGATCCCCAGAGGAAGCCGCCTCTCGTGCTAAAGAAAGGTATTTATCAACAGATTGCTGAGGATTACCACGACCCCGGATCTCAGGCGTAGTCTCTCTCGACGTATTTCTTGGAGGGCGGCGTTCAAAAGAACGGCCACGTGGTCGCTTACTATAACCAACTTGTTTCATGTATTAATCTATCTATGATATGTACAGTAATTTTGTCTCTTTTTAGAGAGCTCAATTAGAGGGAGATTCGATTAAATCTCTCTTTCCTTTATATATAGTAACAATTTTTTCTATTTTTGCAAGCTTTTTTTGAAAGTTTTTTTGATGTGGGTATGCTAAAGCATAAGAAAAAGGTAAGAAAATCATGCCAAACTTTGCTCTTGAAGCCACTTTTAAAAGCCCTGTCGGTGGCGTTGATGAAGTCGGACGGGGCCCGTGGGCGGGGCCAGTCGTTGCAGCCGCCTTTGTTTTTCTTGATCCTTCTTCTCTCCCTCTTTCTCTCTCCCAAGGAATTAATGATTCTAAAAAGCTCTCTGCATTGAAAAGAAACGCCCTCTATCATGAACTTATGGCCTTAGACGGATGTTGCTATGGTATAGGCATGGTCTCTGTTGAGGAAATAGACAGTCTTAATATCTTGAAGGCTACGTTCCTAGCCATGGAACGAGCTGTGAATGCTCTTCCAGAGCGTCCCGCAACCCTTCTCATTGATGGCAAATTTATCCCCTCTTTTCCAGGTATCCAAACTCATCCAGTCATTGGAGGAGATGGCATCAGCCTTTCCATTGCAGCAGCTTCTATTGTGGCAAAAGTTACACGAGATGCGCTTATGGCAGAGTTAGCGAAAGACTATCCTGTGTATGGATGGGAATCAAATGCAGGATATGGAACAGCCCATCATCAACAGGCTTTACAGACCTATGGAATTACTCAACACCACCGCAAAAGCTTCGCACCTATACGGAAACTGGTAGATCTCATGTCCTTAGCGGGGTAGTGTTAGCCAGTTCCATACAAATGATGCGCACGCTTTTCAAAGGCGGTTAGCATTTTTTCAAACGTTGCCTCAAACACCCCTTGCATGACTTTTTGAAAAAAAGAGTTTTTAAACTGAAAATCAATAAAAAATTCAAGAGTTGTTCCCTGAGGAGAGGTTTGGTGAAAGATCCATTTGTTTTTTAAATGGTGGAAGGGGCCGTCTATATAGTCTACCTCAATTTGGCTTTCAGGGGTTAAATGAACCCGGGAACGAAAAGTTTCCTGAAAAAATTTATGTCCTACAAGCAAATCTGCCACAATTTCCACCTCTGATTGAGACAAGATTCGTGCAGCTTGGCATCCAGGGAGAAAGTGAGGGTATTTTTCTATATCCTTTACCAAATCATAGAGTTGTTTTTGGGTATAGGGAAGATGATGAGTATGATGATGGCTGCCCATTTTTTAGGCAATAGCTTGCTTTATTTGGGCCATGCGCGCCTCTTTAAGGCGTAAGAAGTCATCACCTGCATGGTAAGAAGAACGGGTCAAGGGAGAGGCAGAGATCATCAAAAAACCTTTGCCCTTGGCCATTTGGGTATAACCCTCAAATTCTTCTGGGGTTACAAAGCGGTTTAAGGAATAATGCTGAGGGGTTGGTTGCAGATATTGGCCAATCGTCATAAAATCTACTGAAGCGGCTCGCAGATCATCCATGACTTGATAAACTTCTCCTTTTTCTTCTCCTAAGCCTACCATAATGCCCGACTTTGTAAAAATGGAGGGATCCAGTTCCTTAACTGTATTAAGAAGCCGCAAAGAATGGAAATAGCGAGCCCCGGGGCGCACGTCTGCATAAAGCCGGGGAACAGTTTCAAGATTGTGGTTATACACATCAGGTCGCGCTTTTACGACGATCTCAATCGCCCCTTTTTTCCTTAAAAAGTCAGGTGTTAACACCTCAATGGTGGTGTGGGGAGCATATTGACGAATAGCTTGAATGGTTTCCGCAAAATGATTAGCTCCTCCATCGGGAAGATCGTCTCTATCGACAGAGGTCACCACGATATGATGAAGTCCCAATTCTGCGATAGATTTGCCAACGCGCTCAGGTTCATGAGGGTCTAAAAGGTCCGGACGGCCTGTGGCAATGTTGCAAAAGCGGCAGGCTCGAGTACATACGCTTCCCAAAATCATAATGGTAGCGTGTTTTTTTGTCCAACATTCTCCAATGTTTGGGCAAGCGGCTTCTTCGCACACAGTATTAAGTTTTTGTCGGCGCATAAGCTCACGCGTTTCGTGATATTCTTTCGAAACGGGGGCTTTGACACGGATCCATGAAGGTTTTTCTAATTTCAAGGATAGGGCTCCTTAAAGAGTCATTAGTAATCAACAAGTAGTAATCAGAAAAACGTCAACTTACGTTCTTCCAATTACTAATCTCTAGTTGCTAATTACTAAAATTTACGCTGCCAAGGCTTTCTGCGCTTGGTCAACAATTCCCTTAAATGCAGCCGGTTCATGAATCGCAAGGTCAGAAAGAACCTTCCGATCAATCTCAATACCAGCTTTTATTAAGCCATTGATAAATTTGGAATAGGTTAATCCATGGATACGAACACCTGCATTAATGCGTTGGATCCAAAGAGCCCGGAAATCCCGCTTACGGGTGCGGCGATCGCGATAAGCATATTGAAGCGCCTTTTCAACGCGCTGCAGGGCAATTCGATAACATGTCTTAGACCGTCCTCTGTATCCTTTTGCAAGGGCAAGGACTTTCTTGTGACGAGCGTGGGTGGTTGTTCCGCGTTTTACATGAGCCATGATTTATCTCCTTAAATTCCGTAAGGCATGAAGCGACGCACAATCTTGGCATCGCATTCTCTCATAATGGCAGTTCCTCGAGCTGTTCTCCGCATTTCAGGAGAACGCTTACGCATACCATGGCGCTTACCGGCTTGACCCATAATAACTTTACCGGTCGCTGTCAAGCGGAAGCGTTTCTTCACGCTGCTTTTTGTCTTTAATTTGGGCATTTTTTGACTCTCTTTCACTTAATCCATAGTATTCTAGGGTGGCATGCCCGGGGATTTTCCCCTTGCCTAGCTAGAAAATTTATAGATCTATACCAACAACTTCCTATAAACGCAAGGGTTTGTGATCAGGATTTTCTATACCTCTCTTGGAGGGGAAGAGGACAGATCACCAAAAAGATGTTTTAACTTTGAGCAGGGGAGGCCTTTTCTAGACTGAATGTGTCTAAAGGTGAGAAAAAATTCTTTAAAAAAAACAATAAATTCAGAAAAATTTTCCTCGAGCCCCTCCATCCCTTGCGTTATCTTCTTAAAACAAGCTCTATGACCTTAATTCTACATTTTTTATAGGTATCATGCATATATTAATAGAATTTTAATAAATTTTCGGTATAGTGAAAACTATGGCGTACCCTTTGAGGGTGCGTTGGAAATTGTTAACTTAAACTTAGGAGAAAATAATGTATACGAAATTAACACTCGGACTTTTCGCTGTAGCTGCAACTCTTTCATTGAGCACCACAGTTTTTGCTGCTAACCAAGGAAACGCTGCAACAGAAAGCAATCCACAAATCATTGCAGATAATGCAGCTGAACAGAAAGATGCTAACGCTGCAGTTGCTGCTGTGAAAGATGAAGTTTCTCATGATACAGATGAAGTTGCTGTTGACAAAAAACTTGGCGATACGAAAGAAACTGCTGACGATATGAAAGAGCTTACTTCAGATGTAGCAATGCTTAACAAGCTTGAAGCAGATGCTACTCCTGGTGGAGATCGCTAAATAAAGAATGATTTCTGAGTAATTTTTTACCAGAAAGAAATTTTTTAAGCACGAGCACGAGAGTGTTCGTGCTTTTTTATTGTGAACGCAATTCCATCATTTTCTTACTTTATCCCTCTTCTGCCTCAAAAAACATGCAAGATCCTGTGAGATAATTATCTTGATTTTGAAGACAAGACCTTGTAAAGAACTATCGTCCGTCCCCATCGTCTAGAGGCCTAGGACGCCGCCCTTTCACGGCGGCAACGCGGGTTCGAATCCCGCTGGGGACGCCACTCTTCAGTTTCACCTCATTCAACACCGTCCAGAAAATCCCCTAAAAAGAAAGGCTCATTCCATAAATTGGAAGAGGACTTGCTGTTCTGGTTTTTTTGCAAGGTCTGGAGATGTCTCCTCTTGGGGAATAGGCGGTGGAGGAGGGGGCACAAAAGAAGGATTCTGAAGAGGTCTAAAGACTTGGGTCTGGGGATCATATTCCTCAAGGATCCCTTTTGTCATATCAAAATTCCAAGCATGTAAAGTGAGAGAGCCTTCGTTTAATCTGTCGGCGATCCAGGGGAAGGTTTGTAAATTTTCCAAAGAATGAATAAGGGAATAGTGACCACATAGGTCCACTTTTTCTTTCTGGGACAGCCCTTCGGAAGCTGAAAAAGTCCTTTCTTTGGATTCTGTGGCCAAGTCTAACCACTTGCCCAAGAAGCCGTTCTTTTCGGGACAAGCCTCTAAAAGCGTTTGCATTCCACCGCATTGGGTATGGCCCATGAGAATAATATCACTCACGCCCAAGACGCAGACACCAAATTCAAGAGCAGCGCTTGTTCCATGATAGGCCTGATCTATTTCGTAAGGGGGCACAAGGTTGGCCACATTACGAATCACAAAAAGCTCCCCAGGCTCGCAATTCATGATAAGGGCAGGATCCACACGAGAATCAGAACAAGCAATCATGAGGACTTTAGGGCGTTGTCCTCCCCGCACAAGCTGTGCGAAGGGGGAATCATCCTCCCCAAAGTATTGCTCACGAAAATGTTGATAGCCTTCAAAAAGGCGAACTATATCTTTTTTCATAAGCAGAATTTAAAGGATTTTGCAGGCCTCGTCAAATGAAAGACGGGGAGCGCGTGGCCCTGGAAGTCCAGAGGGATCTCCATAGGCTAAATTACAAAGAAAATTGGTTTTAAAGCGACCGTCAGGAAAAAATTCCTTATCAATTCCTTCATTGGAAAAGCCAGACATCGGACCACAATCCAAACCGCAGGCGCGTGCTGCCATAAGGAAATATCCGCCTTGGAGGCTGCTATTACGGAAAGCGGTTATTTCAGCGAACTCTGGCTTTCCATCGAACCATGCTTTTGCATCAGCAAAAGGAAAGAGCTGAGGAAGATATTCGTAAAATTGAGTATCATAAGCCAAAATGGCAACCACCGGCGCCAGCATTGTTTTATCGACGTTTCCGGGGGCCATGTGAGGCTTGAGCCTTTCCTTGGATTCTGTGGACATGAGGAAAAGAATACGCAAAGGAGTGCAGTTAGCACTCGTAGGGCCTAAGCGCATAAGGTTATATAATTCTGTGATTGTTTCAATGGCCACAGGGCGATTTTGCCATTTGTTGTGGGTTCTTGCGTCAAGAAACAGTTGCTTTAGGCAGGATTCGGCTATCTTTCCCATAAAATTTTCCTCTTGTTTATGTTAAAATTATCTCAAGTTTTAGTTATTTTAAGAGAGAAAAGTTAACAAAGAGTAAAGCGCACCCTCTAGCTCTTTAGGCCATGGATTCCCACACGTTTGATGCGTCGAGAGTCTGCTTCAATGATTTCAAATTCTATGGGAGGGGAATGAGGAATGAGCTCGCCTCGTTGAGGAATGCGGTCAGTGAGATGAAGGACCAGTCCTCCAATCGTATCGATATCTTCTTTTTTTTCCTCAGTGGTTCGGATCGGACCGACTTGGGTTTCTAAGTCATCAATATCCATGCGTCCATCAACGACAAGGACGCCATCGGGTCTGCGAAAAAAATCAGGGGCTGCACTCAAATGAGCGACATCTTGGATGTCTCCTACAATTTCCTCAACCAGGTCTCCCATAGTGACAAGGCCATCCACGCCTCCATATTCATCAACCACAAGAGCGAGCTTTTCTCCAGAAGAGCGCATTTGCAGCAAAAGATCGAGGACACGCATGCTGGGAGAGATAAAATCAATCTTATGAAGATATTCCTGAAGGTTAAACTCCTTGATAGGAACATCCAAAAGATCCGGCAGATGGATATACCCCAAGATATCATCCAACGTTTGGCGATATACGGGCAAGCGCATGACTTTGTTGGTTTTAAAAACCTTTTTTATATCGTCAAGAGAACTTTCGTAGGGAACTCCAATGATTTCAGCACGGGTAATCATCAAGTCTTTAGCTGTTAAATCCCGCAAATGCAGGATGTTTGTAAGCATTTCCCGTTCGTCTGGGGCGAGGGAGTTATCTTCAACTTCTTCTTCTTCAATTAACTCTTCAAGCGTTTCTCTAAGAGATCCTTCGCTATCTTTCTTTAAAAAGAAAGATTTCAGTCGCGAGATCCAGTTTTTCATGTCTCCTCATAGGGGTTTGCAATACTAAGGCTCTCTAAAATTTGGACTTCCAATCCTTCCATTTGGAGAGCGTCGTCGTCTTTTTCGTGATCATACCCTAAAAGATGTAAAAATCCATGGATAATTAAATGGAGGGTATGGTGAAGGGGAGAAATCTTGGTGGTTTCTGCTTCTTTTATGATGGTCTCAAAGGCAAGGATAATATCTCCTAGACTTTCCCCTTCATCCGAAGGGAAAGAAAGAACATTTGTTGATGTATCTTTATTCCGGAAAGCCTTGTTAAGAGAGTGGACTTCTGCATCATTGCTTAAAGCAATGGTGATGTCGTGGGGAGAAAAATCTTTGCTTAAGATTTCTGTAGCCTTTGCAAGGGCACGTAAAACCTCATCTTCATTGAGAATGTTCTCTTTGAGCCATCTTTCATCATGGATAAGAAGATGTAGATGAGGAGCGATAGGCCAACGAAGAGTCATGCTCAACGTTAGCCTATTCACATGGCTTTATTCAAGCGGTACTTACATTGGCCCTTCTTGTTGCTGTGTAAATCCTTTGTCTCCTTGAATCGATCCTACAAGGTCAGAGTTTGCCTTTAAGGTGTTGGTTCTGATCTGCTCAGAAGAACGGACACGTCCAGGGATATCTTCATAAAATATTCCTTCAGGAGTCATTCCCATTCCAATTTCTGCGTTTTCTTTTTCCAGGCTCTTGGCAACGTAGGCATCTTCAGCTTCATCTATACATCCTGTTAAAGAAGCTTGATCGTCTGATTGGTTTTCAACGCAATCTTTAAGGGCATCACAATGCTCGCGAGAGGATTTGTCGTCGGCTTGGGCATAGCATTGTCCCAAACTAGGAATCTTAAGCTGAGCATTCGCTTCCTGAATAAAACAGGCTGTTAAAAGAGCAGCGGAGGATAATAAAATAGAGACTTTCATGGGTTTATTTCCTTTAAAATGTTGAACTTGTCCTATTATAGACTCGAGGTTCCTTAAAAATAGGTTAAGGGAAGAAAAAAAATTTAGGACCCCTTCGCTGGAGGGAGACGTCCTAAATTTTATAAGGATGGAGTCTCTCAAGCCTTTGCAGACGCAAGAAAAGGGATTTGAGAGGACTGGGCGGTGTGAGATGAGACATTAAGTAAAGTCGTTTTCACTTCTTGGCGACAGCGCTTAAGCCTCGTCATCTCTCTTGCATCTTCATAATCTTCAATTTCTAAAGCAGATACTTTAATTTCGATCAAATCCAAGAGGATTTCTAAGGAATTACGGGATAAAATCATGGTTCTCTCTTTAGTTTCGGTTTCTATAGTGCTAACTGTATAAGGAAATTTATTAATAAAGTATGAACAGCTATGCCTTTAGTATCTCTTGAAGACTTCAGTGCTATTTCTTTTGAGCCCGCAGCTCGTTTTTTAGGGTGTGATGTGGGGGAAAAAACAATAGGCCTTGCTCTCTCCGATACCCGAAAAATCATTGCCACCCCTCTTTCTGTTATTAAACGGACGCAATGGAAGGTGGATGCTGTCACTCTTTTGAAAGAAATAGACTCTTATAAAGTGGGAGGAGTCATTGTCGGATTTCCCTTGAATATGAATGGGACAGAGGGGCCTCGGTGTCAGGCCACGCGCCAGTTTGTGTCTAACCTTTTGAAAATAAAAGATATTCCAATGAGTTTGTGGGATGAGCGCCTTTCAACAAGTGCTGTCATGCGAACCCTGTTAGAAGCAGATGTTTCTCGAGCCAAGCGAAAGCCTCTGGTGGATAAAATGGCTGCAAGCTATATTTTACAAGGGTTTTTGGATGCTTTTGGAAGACAAGTTAACAAAATGAAATAAAATGTTATTCTGTTTTTGCTAAATATTCTAGGGTTAGACTTTGAAAAAAGGTATTCTTATCTAATAATAAATCTTCATTTTTTAGGAGTACTAATGCGAAAATTTTTTGGGACGGATGGGATTCGTGGAAAAGCGAATGTTGAGCCGTTGACTCCCCCAACTCTTACGCGATTAGGCCAGGCTATTGGTCAATGTTTTATGCGAGGGAATTATCGCCACCGGGTTGTTATAGGGAAAGACACGCGGCTGTCTGGGTATATGCTTGAATCTGCTTTAGCTTCAGGCTTTGTGTCGGTTGGAATGGATGTTATTTTTGTTGGCCCGTTGCCGACCCCAGCAATTGCTATGTTAACGCGCTCTTTCCGTGCAGACTTGGGCGTTATGATTTCTGCAAGTCACAATCCATTTTCTGATAATGGCATTAAGCTTTTTGACCCTAATGGCTGTAAGTTGAGTGATGCTGTGGAACAAAACATCGAAAAGCAATTAGAGTCCGAGGCTTCTCCTGTTCAACCTCTGCATCTTGGGCAAATGAAGCGTGTGGAAGATGCTGTGGGGCGGTATGTTGAATTTATTAAGGCCACGCTTCCCCGCCATCTCTCTCTTGAAGGATTACGGGTAGTGGTGGATTGTGCTAATGGATCTGCTTATAAGGTGGGTCCTCTGGTTCTCAAAGAATTAGGAGCGACTGTGATTCCATTGGGATTTTCTCCCAATGGACGAAATATTAATAAGGGATGTGGAACAATGCACCCACAAGCCATGTGTGCAAAAGTTAAAGAAGTCAAAGCTCATATTGGAATTGCCTTTGATGGAGATGCGGATCGAGTGTCTTTCGCTGATGAATCAGGAAATCTTATAGAAGGCGATCAGATTATCGCCCTATTAGCTTCTGATTGGAAAGAGCGAGGCCTTTTGAAAAAAAACGCTATTGTCGGATCTCTTATGTCTAACTTGGGGCTTGAAAAATATTTAGAATCTCAAGAGATCGCTCTTTTCCGTGCCCCTGTGGGAGACCGCTATATTACAGAAAAGATGCGGGAAGAAGGATGCAATATTGGGGGAGAACCTTCAGGGCATATTGTCCTTTCTGATTATGCCACCGGAGGAGACGGTCTTCTTACGGCATTGCAGGTTCTTTCCATCTTAATATCAAAACAGAAGCCAGCCAGTCAGCTTATGAACCTTTTTACTCCTTTTCCTCAAGTTTTAAAAAATGTAGCTGTTTCGCCGGCTTGCTTGACGAGTCCCGAGGTTAGGGAAGCGATTGAGACGGCAAAGAAAAAGCTTGAAAAAAATGGACGGATGATTATTCGTCCTTCAGGGACAGAGCCATTTGTTCGTGTGATGGCAGAAGGTGAGGATGAAGCGCACCTTCAAGCTATTGTTGAAGAAATTAGCAATATACTACTGGCGCATTCTAAGGCTGCTTAACGTAAAAGAAGATATGTCATCCTCTTATTCGAGGGCAGGTGAAATTGTCTCCATAATTTTTTGGACGGGTCTCTATCTTTGAGGGAGTATGGATTGTGTAAGATAATCCGTGGAGTTTTGCGTAGTCTATAGCTTTGAGAAGAGAGGGAAATTCAAGAGACAACTCTTGATTCATATCTTGCCCAGAAATCCACCCCATAGGAGAGCTTGGTAAGGGAGGTGTCGTTTGCTCAAAAGCAAGAACCCACCCACAAGCCTTCCTCAGGCCAGATTGCATTGTTGTTTTTACTGGTTGAAAAATTCTGACTATTGTCATGCCTTCATCTCCTGTATGAATACAAGTATACATTTATTCATTTTAGGAAGCAAAGACTATGCTGAATTCTGCTGTTGATAGTGAGCGCCAAGGTTTCATGCTTGTGTTGTCTTCTCCTTCAGGAGTGGGAAAAACAACAGTTGCTCGGCAAGTATTAGCGCTTGAACAGAATATAGAGCTCTCCATTTCTGCAACAACACGATCTCCACGACCTTCTGAAAAAGAAGGAAAGGACTATTATTTTATCAGTAAATCCAAGTTTATGGAGCTGTGTGATGAAGGCGCGTTTTTGGAGCATGCATTAGTATATGGCCATCATTACGGAACCCCTCGTGCGGCTGTTGAAGAACAGCTTAAATCTGGTATCAATGTCGTGTTTGATATTGATTGGCAGGGAACTCAACAATTAAAGCAGAATAAAATAGGAGATGTCGTCAGTATTTTTCTTTTACCCCCGAGTTTGTCTGTTCTTAAGAAGCGGCTTGCCGGGCGTGCAGAAGATAATGAAGACATCATTCATCAGCGTATGAATAAGGCAGGGGAAGAGCTAAGCCACTGGGCAGAATATGATTATGTCATCATTAACGAAAATCTCGATCAATGTGTTCAAGCGGTTCGCTCTATTATTCAGGCCGAGTGTCTCAAAAGACACCGTCAAAAGGGGCTTGTGGGGTTTATGAAAACGCTCCAAGAGACATCTTCGTGTTTGTAAGGATTTCACTGTGGAACGATAGTCGTTTTTTGAAAAGGGTCTTTAGCAAGAAGATGAAAAACCTTTTTGCAGGCAATTATTGAATTTTACTCAATTTCTTACTACAATAACCTTATGACAAATCTTGAAGAATTGGACAAACGATCGCGAGAAGTTTTTCGCCATCTTGTTGAGGCCTATGTAGAAACGGGCGAGCCTATAGGCTCTAAAAACCTCTCTAATCGCTTAGAAATGGGGATTTCTTCGGCTACCATTCGTAATATCATGGCTGATCTGGAGAGTGCGGGGTTTTTGTATGCTCCTCATACGTCAGCCGGTCGCCTTCCTACCGAAGCAGGTCTGCGATTATTTGTTCACGGGCTCTTGGAAATTGGGGCATTGTCCCCTCAGGAAGAGCAAGAGCTTACCAAGCATTGCAAGGCGCAGGGTAAAAGCCTCGCTCTTTTGCTGGAGGATGCTACCAAAGCGTTGTCAGGACTGAGTCGTTGTGCGGGCATTGTTATTGCCCCAAAATCAGAAGCCCGGTTAAAGCACATAGAGTTTGTGTCCTTAAATGCTGAACGAGTCCTTGTTGTCCTTATTACAGACGATGGATTGATTGAAAACCGTGTTATTGAAACCCCGCCGGGACTTCCTCCTTCAAGCCTTGTGGAGGCCAGTAATTATTTAAATAGTCGGTTAGTAGGGAAAACCTTGACGGAAGCAAAAGCTCAGATACTTGGGGAACGAGACGAGAACAAAAGCCAGCTTGACCTTTTGACGACAAAAGTTGTTGAGGAAGGTCTTGCTATTTGGGCAGGAGAAGGAGCCTCTACATCTCTTATTGTGCGCGGGCAATCTCATCTTCTCCAAGATGTGCGGCATATGGAAGAATTCAATCACATTCGAAGTCTTTTCGAAGCTTTAGACACCCAAGATGAGCTGTTGAAGCTTTTGGATGCATCTATGGCTGCGGAAGGGGTCCAAATTTTTATAGGATCGGAAAATAGTCTCTTTAAGCTTTCTGGCTGTTCTCTTATTATTTCTCCTTATTCAAAGGAGAATGGGAAAGTTATTGGAGCGATTGGAGTTGTGGGGCCCTCAAGATTAAATTACTCTCGCATCATTTCCATGGTAGATTACACAGCAAAATTAATTAGTAGAACAATAGGTAATGCATGACTGAAGATAACGATATGAATCAGCAAGAACACGTTGAAGAGCTTACAGAAGAGCTCGCAGAAGAAGGTCTCTCTCGTGAAGAAGAACTTGAAGCCGAAGTTGAAAAGCTTAAAGAGCAACTTCTACGCACGCTTGCGGAGTTAGAAAATTATAGGAAACGGGCCGAGCGTGAACGAGAAGATATGGCTAAGTATGCTGTGACGAATTTTGCTCGTGAGCTACTGACTGTTTCAGACAATCTTAGACGTGCCCTCGAAAGCGTTCCTGGGGACCACAAGGAATCCGAAAACCTTTTAGATGGTCTTTTGAAAGGTGTTGAAATCACTGAAAAAGAACTGCTGTCTATCTTTTCTAAGCATAGTATTGAAAAAATTGACCCTATGGGGGAGCCCTTCAATCATGAAGTTCATCAAGCGATGTTTGAGGCGGAAGATGAAGACCACAAGCCCGGAACAGTTGTTCAGGTTCTTCAGCCAGGATATATACTTCATGGTCGTCTTCTGCGACCAGCACTTGTTGGAGTTGCAAAAAATAAAAAAAGTGAGGGATAACCGTTGAAATCGCCAGACTCCCTTACTACATAAGAAAACATAGGAATATTTATTAGAAAAAAAGGAATTATCATATGAGTAAAGTTATTGGAATTGATCTTGGAACGACCAACTCTTGCGTGGCTATCATGGAGGGAAAGGAGGCCCGTGTTATTGAGAATGCGGAAGGCCTGCGCACAACCCCTTCAATGGTGGCTTTTACAAATACAGGCGAGCGCCTTGTTGGCCAAGCCGCAAAGCGTCAAGCTGTTACGAACCCTGAAAATACTCTGTTTGCCATTAAACGGTTGATTGGACGGCGTTTTGATGACCCCCTCACAAAAAAAGATATGGAGCTTGTTCCGTATAAAATCGTTGATGGGGGCAATGGAGATGCGTGGGTTGAAGTCGAGGGAACAAAATATAGCCCTAGCGAAATCAGTGCTTTCATTCTTCAGAAAATGAAGGAAACTGCAGAAAATTTCTTAGGTGAGAAAGTCACTCAAGCTGTTATTACAGTACCCGCCTATTTCAACGATTCCCAGCGTCAAGCGACAAAAGATGCAGGTAAAATTGCAGGCCTTGAGGTTTTGCGTATTATTAACGAGCCGACTGCAGCAGCCTTAGCCTATGGATTAGATAAAAAAGCTGGTGAAACCATTGCGGTTTATGACCTTGGGGGAGGCACCTTTGACGTTTCCATCCTTGAAATTGGCGACGGCGTTTTTGAAGTGAAATCCACAAACGGCGATACTTTCTTAGGTGGTGAAGATTTTGACCACCGTATTGTTGAGTATTTAGCCGACGAATTTAAGAAAGAGAATGGCATTGACCTTCGCAAGGATAAGCTTGCGTTGCAACGCTTGAAGGAATCAGCGGAAAAGGCAAAGATTGAGCTCTCAAGTGCTCTTCAGACAGATGTGAATCTTCCGTTTATCACAGCAGATGCCTCAGGGCCTAAGCATCTTAATATAAAGTTGACCCGTGCAAAGCTTGAAAGCTTAGTAGAAGATCTCATTGAGCGCACTATTAAGCCATGTAAGGCTGCTCTTGAAGATGCAGGGTTAACGGCTGGACGCATTGATGAAGTGATCCTCGTGGGGGGAATGACCCGCATGCCTAAGATCATTGAAATCGTCAAGAAATTCTTTGAAAAAGAGCCTCATCGGGGTGTAAACCCAGATGAAGTGGTTGCTTTAGGGGCTGCGATTCAGGGTGGTGTTTTGAAAGGCGAAGTCAAAGATGTTCTTTTGCTTGACGTCACACCGCTTTCTCTTGGAATTGAAACCCTTGGGGGTGTCTTTACACGGTTGATTGACCGCAATACCACCATCCCGACAAAGAAAGGCCAAACTTTCTCAACAGCTGAAGACAATCAAACCGCTGTGACCATTCGCGTTTTCCAGGGAGAGCGAGAAATGGCAGCAGATAACAAGATGTTAGGCCAATTTGATTTGATGGGACTTGCATCCGCTCCGCGCGGAATGCCTCAAATTGAGGTAACCTTTGACATTGATGCCAACGGTATTGTTCAAGTGTCTGCCAAGGATAAAGCGACAGGAAAAGAGCAGCAGATCCGTATTCAAGCCTCCGGAGGCCTTTCTGACAAGGATGTTGAGCAGATGATTAAGGACGCTGAAGCTCATGCAAGCGAAGACAAGAAGCGGCGCGAGCTCGTAGAGGTTCGGAACCAAGCAGAAGCAGTCATGCATGGTACAGAAAAAAGCCTTGCAGAACATGGAGATAAGGTGGGCGGAACGGATCGCGAGAAAATTGAAGCTACACTCAAAGATCTTCGCGAAGCCCTGGATTCTCCTGAAGTTTCAGTCATTCAGCAAAAAATGGAAGCCTTGACACAGGTGGCTATGGTTCTTGGAGAGGCTGTTTATAAAGCTTCTCAAGAAAACACGTCCGCTGAGGTGGCTGAGGAGTCTTCTAGTGTTAATAAGGAAGACGTTGTTGATGCGGATTTCGAGGAAGTTGAAGGAAAGGACGAGTAATTAGGTCTTGGTCATTCGAGAATAGAAGAAATTCTTCTATTCTTGATGACTCATTTCTGATTACCAATGACTAAACATGGCAAAAAAAGATTATTATGATCTCCTCGGCGCTGCAAAGAATAGCAGTGCAGATGAGTTAAAAAAAGCCTATCGCAAGCTTGCGATGAAGTATCATCCTGACCGAAATCCGGACGATAAAGAAGCTGAGCAAAAATTTAAAGAAATCAACGAAGCCTATGACGTCCTCAAAGATGATCAAAAACGGGCGGCTTATGATCGAATGGGTCATGCCGCTTTTGATGGAAGTATGGGCGGCGGCGGTGGAGGCGGTTTTCAGCAAGGCGGCTTCGATTTTTCTTCCGCAGGCTTTGGAAATATTTTTGAAGATATGTTTAGTGAATTTATGGGGGGAGGTTCTCGAGCCGCACAACAAACGGCTGCCCTCCGAGGCGCAGATCTCCGCTACAATATGGAGATTTCCCTTGAAGACGCTTTTAAAGGCCTCAAGAAGAACATTAAAATCTCTACGAATGCCGCCTGTGGAACCTGTGATGGATCGGGAGCTGCGAAGGGGGAAAAGCCTGAAACATGTCCCACCTGCCATGGTCATGGAAAAGTTCACGCGCGTCAGGGATTTTTTACGATTGAGAGAACATGTTCGCACTGTCACGGCTTAGGAAGTGTCATCAAAAACCCTTGCAAAACGTGTAGTGGGACAGGCCGAGTTCGTAAGGAAAAGACGCTCTCTGTGACTATTCCAGAAGGGATTGAGGATGGTGCTCGCATTCGCCTTGCCGAAGAGGGGGAAGCTGGCTTGCGAGGCGGTCCTCCAGGTGATCTTTATATTTTTCTACATATTAAGCCTCATAAGCTTTTTCAACGAGAAGGCTCCAACATTTTTTGTGAAGTGCCCATTCCCATGAGTACAGCTGTTCTTGGGGGAGAGATTGAAGTTCCCACCCTGGATCAGACAGCGCGTATGAAAATTCCTGCAGGGACGCAATCGGGCAAACAATTCCGCCTGAAAGGGAAGGGGATGTCTATTTTGCGCTCCAGTGCGCGGGGAGATATGTATGTGGAAATAAGTGTTGAAACACCTGTCAACCTCTCGAAACGTCAAAAAGAGTTAGTAGAGGAATTTCAGTCTCTTGAGAAAAAGAATAAATCCAGCCCTATTTCTGAAGGATTCTTTGCTAAAATAAAAGATCTGTGGAATTAGAAGTATCCATAAAGTCTAGGTGAGATAATAGTTCTTTTAGCCCCCCATAATCTCTACAGGGAGCAGGGTCCAATGTATATTTTCGTCAAACCACCTTTTTTAATTAAATGTCTATAGTGAATCCCAACTACAGTCACTACACGTATGATAACAGGCGCAAGCCACACTATTGAAGACTCGAGTAAGGTTACAGGTGGAACAGCTCTGACTACTGCAGTTTTCAGCCTGTTGGCTACTACATGAACCGCAGGAGGGGCAGTTTGCCATGCACTGTGCTTGGCTAGTGCTGCTACTGCATGAGCTGGAGCTACTATCAGCAGACGCTTTGTCTTTATTTTTGTTTATAGCAAAACAATCCCCGCAAGCGAGGCCTTGATAGAAGCAGGCACTGAGGAGAATCAGCTTGAGCAATTTATGTGGCATTTGAGCTTTCCTTTCTATTGTCTTTCCACAGAGCCTAAAGTGTAGTGGACCTAATCACACATCTTGGAAAATTTTCCAAGAATGGCTCTAGTAGAAAATATAATACCTACTAAAAGTGAAATTTTAGTTTGCGCCTTAAAAAGGTGAAGTTGGGAGTTCATACGCGCAGTGTTTTATGGATACTATTAATAGTTAGATTTTTTGATTCCATTAATGATTTAAATAACTAGGGAGGTTGGTTGCAAAAAACAGAATAGTATACTATATAATCAATATTAACTATTTATTAATAGAATGGCATAAATATGAAATTGATGTATCTGCGGGACATTTGGAAATATCTTATACGTCCCTATTGGACTTCTGAGGATCGTTGGAAGGCCCGGGGCTTTTTAGTAGGTCATGTGGTGTTTATGAGCCTTTTCATTGCTATTACAGTACGTCTTAATTATTTAAATAATGATATTTTTAATGCTCTTCAAGAGTTTAACTCTCAGGCATTCTTGTCTGCCTTAGGCACATTTGCTGTTTTTGCAGCCTGTGCCATTGTTATTTCAATGTTAAAGTCCTATTTCCTTCAGCATTTAGAGATTCGTTGGCGCCAATGGATGACGAGCCATTTTCTAAAAGGGTGGTTACAAGAACGTCGCTATTACAAACTGCAACTACAAGGGGATGGGTCGGATAACCCAGACCAACGTATTGCAGAGGATATAGGGAATTTTATTTCTCAATCCTTGCACATAGGATTCTCTTTCTTCCAACAAATTTTGACTCTTGGTTCATTTTTGGGGATTTTGTGGTCACTGTCTGGTATTCTTCATATTCCCTTAGGAGGATATGTTATTTCTATTCCCGGGTATATGTGCTGGGCAGCAGTGGCCTTTGCCTTTGGGGGAACCTTTTTTAGTTATTTCTTTGGGAAAAGCTTGGTAAAGCTTAATTATGAGAATGAGAAGAGAGAAGCTAACTTTCGTTATAGTCTTGTAAGATTCCGTGAAAATACAGAAAGCGTCGCTTTTTACCAAGGTGAAGCTAAGGAAAAGAAAATTTTTAACACACGGTTTGGCCATGTTGTGGATAACTTTTATAGCATTATTCGCCGGATGCTCGTTGTTAATTCATGGACAAGCTTTTATGAGCAAGCCGAGCACCTTTTCCCATTTTTGCTTGTTGTTCCGCGTTATTTTGCAAAAGAGCTTACGCTTGGGGCATTTATGCAGACACTCTCAGCTTGTCATCGGGTTAATCAGTCATTGTCTTTTTTTATTACAAACTTCCCTAGTTTGGCACATTGGCGGGCAACAACAGATCGTTTGCTGGAGTTCAAGATGAATTTAGACACAATGCCGCCATCTGAATTCTCTTATGAGAATCATGAGGGTAAAAATATAGAACTTGCTTGCGAAGAAATTGCTTTGCCAACAGGTGCCCTTCTGCAAGAAGGCCTTTGTTTTACTTTCAAGGAAGGGGAAGATACTCTTATTACAGGACCTACAGGGATTGGAAAGAGTACGCTTGCGCGCGTAGCCGCTGGTCTTTGGCCTTATGGAAAAGGAGAGGTGCGTGTCCCTATGGCCCCCATGCTTTTCTTGCCGCAAAAGCCTTATATGCCGTTAGGAACTCTTGAGGAAGCCCTTTTCTATCCGGCCTCTCCAGGGACTCAAGAAGAGGCTCTTCAAATTGTTCTTGAAAAAGTGGGTCTTGGAGATCTTTTCTCTCGTTTACAGGAAGTGAATGATTGGGCACGAGTGTTATCGCTCGGAGAACAACAACGCCTTGCCATCGCCAGAGCGCTTCTTGCAAAACCACGCTGGTTATTCCTGGATGAAGCAACCTCCTCTATGAATGAACAAGCAGAAGGGCATCTTTACAAGCTTTTAAAGCAAGAATTGCCTGAAACCACGTTCGTGTCGATTGGTCACCGAGAGAGCCTGAGGGCTTTCCACGGGAGAGAAATTACTCTTGGGGGAATTGTCCCGACATTTCAAAAAGCGGTGGCTTAGTTCAAAATATTGCGAACAAGCAATTCAAAATTAAGGGATCCAGATTGGTTCTCTCCCCCTTGTCTTCCTTGCCTAGATAAGCTCCGCGCTCTCTTTGAGCAAGCGGTAGCGTTCTTGGCGAGGATCTCTATGCTAAGCGGTTCTCTAAACCTTCTCAGTAGGGAAGAGGGGGCCTGGAAGTAGGAGAATTCATGGCATAATACTTCTTTGTAACGCCCCATAAAGGTTCTCACCAAGAAACGTTAAGAGCTTGCCTTCGGCTTCGCTACGTTTCTAGGTAAGGATGACAACGGGGGGAGATATCTTTTGCAGAGGCTTCTTGTTTATATCGATAATAAGTGTTTTTGCGCTTAAGTCATGACTAATTGTTTCGAGTGTAGCTCTCAATCAAAGCTCCCACGCTGTTGGCAGGGCTAGTGACTCCTTACTACTCTCTTGGCCCGTCGTGCTTAAGGTGGTCAACGACCTTATCTTTGTGACGCCTGAGTCGGGTTTCAAAGGTTTCTAAAGCCTCATCAAGAGAAACATGCGCGTCATCAGTTTCCTTGTGAGCCCGCAGATCCAGGCCATGACTGACATGCATTTCGATGTCACAGCGGATAAGTGGATGGAAGGGTGAGCCTTCCGCTGAAAAAACAACCCGTATATCTAAAGGGTTGAGATTATATTTCTTACACAATGCATGTAATTTTTGCTCTGTTTGGGTGCGGAGGGCGCTACCGACCTCCATTTTCTTTCCCTTGATGACAACGCTCATGAAACTCCCTTTCTATTGCCTATATTAAGAGTAAATCAAATATAAGAAGACGTCAAATTTTCTAGGATCCACTATGAAAGAAAAGGACAAGGAAGAAGGGGAGGTATCATCTTTGGCTTGCTTTTTTTTTAAAATGGAGTAATCTGTGTCTAATATCACCTATTGTTAAGCAGGAAGTGGGTCACCAGCCCACTTTTTTTATTGGATTCATAAAATGACCTTAGGAGAACGTATAGAGGCTTTAATTACAGCACCCCTTTTAGATAAAGGGATCGGGGTTGTACGCGTTGACTTGCAGGGATCTCAAAAGAAAACCCTGCAGATAATGATCGAGAGAGTGGACGCGGGAAATGTCTCTATGAGCGATTGTATTACGACGAATGATATTGTTTCGGTCCTTTTGGACGTTGAAGATCCTATTTCTGAGTCTTATACATTGGAAGTAACGTCTGCTGGCCTTGATAGGCCTCTTATAAAAAAAGAGGATTTTAATCGGTTTGCGGGATCTAGGGTGAAAATTGAACTAAAAACCCCGTTTGAGGGCACTCGACGGTGGCAAGGAGTGTTGCAAGGCCTGAAAGGGGATATCATCAAGATTGACATAGCTCCTTCTGCTAAGCACGAAAACTTTGGAGTTGCGGAGTTTGCTTTTTCTGACATACAAAAGGCTAAGCTTATTCCTACTTATGAATCATAATGGTCAATTGAGGAAGACATGACGGATATTTATACAAATCTAGTGAATCGTGAACTTTTAGTTGTTGCGGAAACCGTAGCACGCGAAAAATCGATTGAAAAAGATCAAGTTTTAGAAGCCATGGAGCAAGCCATTCAAAAGGCTGGGCGTTCAAAATATGGTTATGAACATGACATTCGTGCTGCCATTGATCGTAAGACAGGGGAAGTCACCCTTACGCGATATCGAGAGATCGTAGATGAAATTGAAAATCCGTTCACGCAACTTACTCTTAAAGAAGGCCAGGCAATTAATCCTTCCATTAAGGTGGGTGAGTCTATAATAGAACTCCTCCCTCCCATTGATTTTGGACGGGTTGCTGCTCAAACAGCAAAGCAAGTTATTTTCCAAAAAGTTCGAGATGCTGAGCGTTTGCGTCAATATCAAGAATATAAGGATCGTGTTGGAGAGATCGTCAATGGTATCGTCAAACGCATTGAATACGGGAACGTTTTCATTGAATTAGGCAAAGCTGAAGCTCTCTTGCGTCGTGATGACATGATTCCACGCGAAAGCTTTCGTGTTGGTGATCGCGTGCGGGCTTACATTTATGATGTACGAGAAGAACCTCGTGGGGCCCAAATCTTTATCTCGCGTACTCGCCCTGAATTTATGGCTAAACTATTTATGCAAGAAGTTCCCGAGATCTATGATGGAGTGATAGAGATTAAGGCTGTCGCACGGGATCCAGGAAGTCGCGCAAAAATTGCTGTGACAACTCCAGATCCTTCCATTGATCCAGTGGGAGCTTGTGTGGGAATGCGCGGGAGCCGTGTCCAAGCGGTGGTTGCTGAGCTTCAAGGGGAAAAAATCGATATTATTCCTTGGTCTTCAAACCCTGCCACTTTTATTGTCAACGCGCTCGCTCCTGCAGAAATAGCAAAGGTCGTTGTTGATGAAGAAAATCAGCGCATCGATGTGGTTGTAGCAGAAGATCAACTGAGCCTTTCCATCGGTAGACGCGGCCAAAACGTAAGGTTAGCTTCGCTCCTTTCTGGTTGGAAGATTGATATTTTAACAGAAGATCAAGAATCTGAGCGTCGCACAGAAGAAGTCAAAAGCCGTTCCAAGCTTTTTGTGGAAGCGCTTGATGTTGATGAAATGATAGCTCATTTGCTGGTCAATGAAGGATTTTCAAAGGTTGAAGAGGTTGCCTATATCGACCTTAATGAGCTTGCAAACATTGAAGGATTTGATAAAGACTTGGCTGCTGAACTGCAGACGCGTGCAAAAACTTATCTGGATACAAAAGAGCAAAATTTGACAAAACGTCTAAAGGCGCTCAAGGTAGACAAAGATTTGCAATCTTTAGAGGGACTTACTCTCGATTTAGTTGTGGCTCTTGCTGAAAAAGACATCAAAACGCGTGATAGTCTTGCAGATTTGAGTGTGGACGAGCTTCTCGAGCTTCTTCCAGAAGGAGAGATGACAAGTCCTCAAGCTCAAAAAATTATTATGGCAGCACGCGCCCACTGGTTTGAAGACACAGAGACACCAACAGATAGTACGGCTACATGACGGATACAGACGATAAAACAGAAGACAAAAAGCCTCTGACTCTTTCTGCAAAAACCCTTACTCTTACTAAAGGAGGAGACAGGGGACTGCATGTGCGTCAAAGCTTTACTCACGGGCGTTCAAAAACCGTAGCCGTGGAAGTCAAGAAGAAGCGCGTTGTTTTGCCTGGACAAGAAACAGGGAAAACAAAGCAGTCTGGCTCAGATAAATCTCTGAACAGCGCAGGTCTTTCTTCTAAGGAAATCGAAGAGCGCCTCCAAACTATTCACGGGACGATGAAGACGCAAGTCCTTGAATCAGAGAAAAATCGCCTTGAGGCGGCTTTACAAGAAGAAAAAGCTTCTGCAGAAGCACTTGCTTCCGAGGAGGCGTCTACTGTTCCTTCAGACCTTTTGGCTCCCATCCCTGATGAAGGGGCGCACAAGAAAAAGCCTATTCACTCCATTTATAAGGGAGAAGATGATGAGGCCTCTCGTAAAGGGGAAGATAAGCTTAAAGTTCCTGTAACAAAACGCCTGGAGCCCAGACGTCGTCATGGAAAAATGACAGTGAATCAAGCCCTGCGAGCAGACGAAGATAAACCAGGACGAAGCCTAGCTTCTCTTCGACGACAGAGAGAAAAGCGGAAAATGGCGGGTATGGAAGTCCCCCAACAAAAAATCATCCGCGATGTCATTATTCCTGAAGTCATTACTGTGCAAGAGCTTGCTAATCGTTTAGCTGAGCGCAGCGCAGATGTCATAAAAACTCTTATGAACATGGGGGTGATGGCTACCATTACCCAATCCATTGATGCAGATACGGCTGAGCTTGTGGCAACTGAACTTGGTCATAAGGTAAAGCGGGTTGCAGAATCGGATATTGAAATAGGTCTTCACATCAAAGAAAATGATGAAAAGAAGCTAATATCTCGTCCTCCTGTTGTGACGGTTATGGGGCACGTGGATCACGGAAAGACATCACTTCTGGATGCTTTACGTAAAACAGATATTGTTTCTGGTGAAGCGGGTGGAATTACTCAGCATATTGGGGCCTATCAGGTGTCCTTAAAATCAGGAGCTAAAATTACGTTTATTGATACACCAGGCCACGCTGCTTTCACAGAAATGCGTGCCCGGGGTGCAAACGTTACCGATATCGTTGTGCTTGTTGTCGCTGCGGATGATGGCGTGAAAGATCAAACCATTGAAGCAATTCGTCATGCAAAAGCTGCAAATGTGCCGATAATTGTTGCTATCAATAAGATTGATAAACCAGGAGCAGATCCCGAAAAAGTCAGAACGATGCTTATGCAGCATGAGGTCTTCCTTGAAAAAATGGGAGGAGATGTTCTGGATGTTGAAGTTTCTGCAAAAGATGGTCAAAATCTCGATAAACTTGAGGAAACGATCCTCTTGCAAGCTGAAATGCTTAATCTAAAGGCAAACCCTGACCGTTTTGCTGAAGGTGTGGTCGTTGAGTCCAAGCTTGAAAAAGGTCGTGGTGTGGTTGCGACAGTTCTTGTACAAAAGGGAACTTTGCGCGTCGGAGATCTCTTTGTAGCGGGTGCTGAATATGGGCGCGT
This sequence comes from Alphaproteobacteria bacterium, assembly GCA_020049895.1. Lineage (GTDB taxonomy): Bacteria > Pseudomonadota > Alphaproteobacteria > UBA9655 > UBA9655 > UBA9655. The sequence goes on from JAGVLE010000025.1 coordinate 78,250, forward strand.
GCGGGCTCTTGTGGACGGCCGTGGCAATCAAATTACAGAGGCTGGTCCTTCTGTTCCCGTAGAAATATTAGGCTTTAATGGTGCTCCTATGGCCGGAGACGACTTTGTTGTCACGGACAATGAAAGCCAGGCTCGGGAAGTATCAGCTTTCCGTCAGCGTCGGGCGAGAGAAGCCAAGTCGGCTCTTTCTGCACGCGGCACGATGGAGCAAATGTTTTCTCAAATTGCTGCTGGGGAAATCAAAGATCTTCCCATTATCATTAAATCTGATGTTCAGGGCTCTATGGAAGCCATTAGCGGTACTCTTCTTAAGCTTTCGAATGAAGAAGTAAAGGTGAATATCCTTCATGCTGCTGTTGGTGAAATCACAGAAAGCGATGTGACCTTGGCCAAGGCATCCCGTGCCATGATTATTGGCTTTAACGTCCGCGCAAACCCTCAAGCTCGAGATGCTGCGCGTCGAGATGGAATTGATATTCGATATTATTCAATCATCTATGATGTCGTGGATGACATAAAGGCATCTTTGGGTGGGCTTTTATCTCCGACTTTGCGCGAAAAATACTTGGGTGCTGCGGCAATTCGAGAGGTCTTTTCCATTTCAAAGCTCGGAAAAATTGCTGGGTGTATGGTTACGGAAGGTATCGTCAAACGTGGTGCCAAAGTTCGTCTTCTACGGGATAATGTTGTTATTCACGAAGGAACTCTTAAAACGTTGAAGCGCTTTAAAGATGAAGTAAAAGAAGTGCGTGAAGGTTACGAATGCGGTATGGCCTTTGAAGGATATAATGATATCAAGACCGGCGATGTGATCGAGTGTTTTGAGATTGAAGAAATTGCGAGAACACTAACATAAGCATGCCACCAAAACCGCCGAGCCAGCGCCAACTGCGTGTTGGAGAAGAAGTCCGCCATATTTTAGCAAGCACCTTGTTGCGCGCTGAAAGTGGAGATCCTCTTTTGGATACCGCTTCCATTAGTATAACAGAAGTTCGCGTCAGCCCGGATCTTCATCACGCTACAGTTTACATTATGCCTCTTGGGGGAGAAAAAACCCCTGAAATCCTTGCAGCTTTTAAGGACAAAGCTTGGTATTTCAGAAAAGCGGTAGCTCAGAACTTACAAACCCGAATCGCCCCTCGTCTTGTTTTTCAGTTTGATGCTTCTTTCGATGAAGCTCGACGCATTGAAGCCCTTTTGAGTTCCCCTAAAGTAAAACGAGATATAGAAGACATATAATTGTTCTGAATAATTTCAATCATTGCTCTTGAATAAGGGCTGAAATCTCTTTTTCAATCGAGGCATTATCCAGAAAAAGGCGCCCTAACATATCTGTAATTTTTTTGCGGGTGGCTTCATAGGCTGGCAAACGGATTCCTGCTGGTAAATTCTGAGGAAAACGAATGATCTGTTCTACACCAACACGAGCTACAGGATGGTTTTTATAAAAATCACTTTTTTTAGTTAGATCAAAGGCTTCATGGGTCACGGGAAGATAGCCTGTATCTTGGTGCCATTTTGCTTGAACCTCTGCAGAGGATAAGTAGGTCAAGAAATCTGCAACAGCAGTTCTATCCTTGGGATAAATGTTCATTATCCAAAGGGAAGTTCCGCCTATATTGACAGCGTAAGGCTTTTTAACAAGAGCTGCCTTATAGGGATAAGGTCCAACACCGATCTTTAGCTTAGGATTTTTTCCCTGAATTAAAGGGAAACGATGGGCTCCTTGCATAAGTATTGAGACTTTTTGATCCAAAAACAGTTGCTCTGCATCTTCAGCTTTCTCTCCTGCATATATAAAATTACCTCTGTTGGATTGTGTTTGTAAAAAGGTCAATTGCTGGATGAAATGCGGGGTATTTAATAAAAGACGTGCTTTTTGGGGATTTTTAAAGCCGTTATGATGTGAGGCAAAAGGGATATTATTGACAACAGCAAAATGTTCTAAGGCATAGGCTGTTGGCCACGCAAATGTAAAGCCGCCGTATCCTGCAGCTACAAGTTTATTGCTATAAGCTTCAATGTCTTCCCATGTTTGCGGAGCTTTATTTGGAAGGCCCGCTTTTTCAAAAGCGTCTTTATTATAGTAAAGCACAGGAGCAGAGCAGTTGAATGGATAAGAGACCATCTTCCCATCAAAACTATAAAAATCTCGAATGACAGGCAAAAACGAAATAGCTTTTATATCCAATACGTTTTCAATCGGGACATACATATCAGGATGGTTATGCATTGTTAAATTGTTGTATTCCGAAACCATAGCTATATGAGGGTGTATTTTTCGTGATAATAAGTTTTGGAAACTTTCTGTGTAGTTTCCCCCTGCTAGCAGAGTGACTTGGCCTTTGGCTTTTGGTTTTTTGTTATAATTTTCTACAAGCTCTATTAGTTTTTTTTCCAGAAAATCTTCCTCTTTAAATCCGTGCATAAAAACAATTTTAGGTAGGGAAGAGTCTGCATTCAGAGAAAAAGAAAAAAGCATAAAATACAGTAAAAAATTTTTAAACATAAAATTATCCTCACTATAGGCTACATATATTTAGTATACGAAGGGGTTTTCCTTCTTCAATACATCTTTAGTCTTGAATCCCTACGTAAATATCTAAAACAGTATGAAGAGGGTCTAGGGCTCGCTCATCATGGATCTGAAAATCAGTCTCATATCGTCGTACTCCCCCGAGTTCTTGGGGAGACATATTCCAAATGTCTTGCCAGGCCTTTATGATCACATCCGGCATGACACCAGAAGGTGTTGTCAGTTTGAGAGGGAATAATATGAGAAACAAGTCCTTCTGTGAGTTCTCCAAAGGACTCTACTTCTTCTCCAATATAGAACGTATATTCGCCCGTGTAATCACTCTCATAGTGGCTATATGCGCAAAAAGTTCTTCCCTTGTTTTTGCGGTGCGGAATTTTAGCGGGGAAGTTTTCCTCAACGTACTTTTGTACACAGGGGCCAATTTTAGAAGACGCTGGATTTTCGATTGTATTGCTTGTTCGAACAGAGAGCCCTACTAATTTAATCTCTGGAAGAGATAGTCGTGTTTTTTGCATCTATTAATACCTTTTTATTAAATCTTGAAGCAGGGGCTCATTTATTTTGACCGTTTTTTTATAGGCTCAAGACGAATTATGATCTGGCTTTTAGGGTAGGCTTTTATAATTTCTTTCTCAACCTCACATGCAATTTGATCGGCTTGGCACAAAGGGAGCTCTTCTTGAAGCAAAAGACGAAGTTGAAAGAATTGCTGGAGGCCTGAGGTGCGCGTCCGCAAATCTTTTACGTTAAAGACTTCTGGGTGAGACTTGATAATGGAAAGAATTTTTTCGCGCTCTTCATCCTCAAGCTCCCGGTCCATCAAAACATTAAAGGCCTTGACGGTAATTTTAAGAGCGGTCCAGAGGATATAAAGACCAATAAACACCCCAAAGAGAGAGTCTAGGATTTCAAGATGAAAAAATTTAGATCCCACGAGAGAAACCATAACCGCGCCATTGATTAAAAAATCTGATTGGTAATGGACTCTATCGGCTGCAATGGCGGAGGAGCCAGTTTTTTTGATCACAAAGGCTTGGTAGGTGATAAGGATCATTGTAAGGATCATCGCTATTCCCATAATGATGATGCCTATTTCTGACTCTTTGATGGGCTCAGGAGTAGAAAAGCGCTCCTTTGCCTCATATAAAACCCAAAGGGAGGTTATACAAATACAGAGCGTTTGCCCCAGGGCTGCGAGTGATTCGGCTTTCCCATGACCAAAACGATGTTCCTTATCGGCGGGCTTTGTTGCGTGATAGACGGCTATCATCGTAATCAGTGAAGCCAAGGCATCCAAAAGGGAATCAATAAGAGAGCCTTGAAGGCTAACAGAATGGGTCATTTCCCATGCAAAAAACTTCAGAACGATAAGAATACTCGCTACGACTACAGATGCAAAGGCAGCGCTGCGGATATGGGTAGTATCAGATATTTTTCTTAAATTGATCATATATCCTTTATACCAAGTTTTTTAGTTTTTGGAATCCATGCTTTCAGATATACAACATTAATATAAAGGTTCAATAGGTTCATTTTCGAGAAGAGTGCGTAGCATTTACCGCAAACCCCTGCATCCTTACCTAGAAAAAATACAGCACTCGCAAAGCAAGCGGCGACGTTCTTGGTGAGGACCTATATGTTATGCGGCTCTCTAAATCTTTCCAATGGCGAGGGGAGGGAGGGCTCACTCTATCATTTTTGGAATACACCTTAACGCCGCATAAAGGTGCTCACCAAGAAACGTTAAGAGCTTGCCTGTGGATTTGCTACGTTTCTAGGTAGGGACGAGGGGGGGAAGGGGGCGGAAAACTTTTAAATTTTTCTTTTCCCCTTTCCATAGAATTAGGTATAGTAGGGGGGTATTTATTATAGGAGAGAAAAGATACCGTGACTCAGGAAAGCATCTCTGAATTAAGGAAAAGAATGGGAACTGCGCTTGACGCTGTTCACAAAGAGTTTTCAGGCTTAAGAACCGGGCGTGCGTCCCCGACACTGCTTGAATCTGTTGTCGTCGATGCTTATGGGAGTCGGATGCCTATTAACCAAGTAGGATCTGTTGCGGTTCCAGAAGCCCGCCTTTTAACGGTGTCTGTTTGGGACGCAGGGCTTGTATCAGCTGTGGAAAAAGCAATTCATGAAGCAGGGCTTGGGTTGAATCCAAGTGCTGCAGGGACTGTTATTCGTGTTCCTCTTCCAGAACTTAGTGAGGATCGCCGCAAAGAGCTTGTCAAGGTTGCGGGAAAATATACTGAGCAAGGACGGGTGGCTATTCGTAATATTCGCCGTGATGGGATGGATGGGATAAAAAAACTTGAAAAAGATGGGCATATTTCTGAAGATGAAACCCATAGACTTGGAGAAGAAATTCAAAAAGCTACCGATGAATTTATCAAGAAAATAGATGAAGCTTTGGCCCATAAAGAAAAAGAAATTATGCAGGTATAGTGATGACCAAAAAGACAATTTCTAAAGTTCCAGATCATGTAGCCGTTATAATGGACGGTAATGGACGGTGGGCTCGCCAACAATCTTTATCGCGTTTGGAAGGTCATAAAAAAGGCATTGAGGTTGCTCGCGATATCGTTAAGGCGGCTGCGAAAATAGGAGTTTCTTATCTTACTCTTTATGCTTTTTCTTCTGAAAATTGGCGGCGCGATCAACAGGAAGTCTCAGGGCTCATGGCGCTTCTTAAGTATTATCTTGAGCATGAAATGCAAGATTTACATAAAGAAAACGTTCGTTTGAGGGTTATTGGAGAGAGGGAGCTTCTTCCTACCCTTATTCTTACGCTCATTGAAGAGATGGAAGAGCTGACGAAATCAAATAAAGGAATGACGCTTCAGATGGCTATTAGCTATGGAAGTCGTTCTGAGCTCATTCATGCGACAAAAGCTATTGCTGAAAAAGTCCGTGATCATCGCTTAAATCCAGAAGATATTACCGAAGAAGTGTTTGAGAAACATCTTTATACGTCCGGTATCCCTGATCCTGATTTGCTTATTCGCACGAGTGGAGAACAACGCATTAGTAACTACTTGTTGTGGCAATTAGCTTACACAGAACTTGTTTTTATAGAAAAATTCTGGCCTGATTTTACGTCTGAGGATCTTATGGACGCTTTTCTAGTGTATCAGAATAGAGAGAGGCGCTTTGGCACGGCGGCCTAAATTTCGAAAAACATCCACCCTTCTTCCCCGAATTCTTTCGGCGAGCGTTCTTATTCCTCTTTGTCTTTATCTTATTTATAAGGGACCTCCTTTTTCGGTGGGCTTAGGAGCTGTGGTGGCTCTTTGCCTTTTAGTCGAATGGGGGCGTCTGCTCATAAAATGTTCTTTTCCTCTTCTTGGAAAAATGAGTTATGGCGTTTTAGGGACTCTTTATCTAGGCATTGCTATTTTATGGTTTCTCTCGAACCTTGGACTCCCTGACGGGTGGCGGTTAAGTTTTTGGATTCTTTTCCTTGTCTGGAGCACAGATACGGGAGCTTATTTTGGAGGAAAACTTCTTAAAGGCCCCAAGCTTGCTCCTTCTTTGAGTCCTAACAAAACATGGTCTGGATTTTTTTCAGGGCTTATCAGTGGAACTACCGTTGGGTACTTTGCTTCCCTTTGGTTGTTACCAGGTGTGTTTCCTTTAGGAGCCATCGTAGTCCTGGTTATTATTTCTCACTTGGGAGATCTTTTAGAATCTCAGGCTAAACGATGGAGTCATGTGAAAGATTCAGGAGCTCTTATTCCCGGGCATGGCGGGTTTCTCGATAGGCTTGATAGCTTTTTAGCGGTGTGCTTTACGCTTGCTCTGTGGCAAGTTCTTTTCTAGATATGGTGCGACTGACCGCTTCTTGGCTTTCTTCTCCCTCCCTGCAGCACCTTTTCACCCTTTTTGAACATGAGGGAGCTACTCTTCGCCTCGTTGGTGGGGCGGTGCGTGATGGGCTTCTGGGGCTTCCTGTTGAAGACATAGATTTAGCCATTGATCGAGATCCTCACTGGGTTCTGAATTTCTTAACGTCCCAGCACATTCAAGCCATCCCTACAGGTATTGATCATGGAACAATTACTGCGGTTATTGACAAACGCCCCTATCAAATCACGACGTTGCGCATAGATGTGAAAACGTTTGGCCGTAAGGCTGAGGTCGCTTTCACAGAAGACTGGGTTCAAGATGCCAAACGTCGTGATTTCACCATGAATGCTATTTATGCCAATAAAACTGGGGAACTTTTTGATCCAGTTAATGGACTTGATGATCTTAAAAACCGGAAGATTCGGTTTGTTGGGGATCCTAATCAACGTATCCAAGAAGATTATCTTCGTATGTTACGCTTCTTTCGTTTTTCAGCGCGATTTGGAGAAAAGCCTTATGATGAGGAAGGCCTCAAGGCATGTACTCTTTATGCTTCCCATGTGTCGGAACTTGCGCGTGAGCGTGTAACAGATGAGCTCCTTAAAATTCTTGCCCTGCCAAATCCGCTTTACACTCTCGAAGAGATGGAAAAAACAGGGGTTCTTTTTTATATTCTTCACCCGAGCTCCCCAGAAACATTCAAAGCTCTGATTGATCTTGAGCAGAGTACAGGATGGACTTCTTCAGCCCTTGTGCGTTTTGCAGCCTTGAGGCCAGATCTTGCGGAAGTTAAAAAGCATTTACGCCTTTCTCTTAATCAACAAAAAATTCTTTCCTCTTTACTAAAAATTCATCCTCTTGTAGCGGAAACATCTTTTAAACAACAAGCTTATTTGCTTCAAAAAGAGCCTGCCTTTCAGATTTCTTTCCTTCAAACAGCTATGCGTATAGCGTCTTCAGAAATTTCATTAACAGAGGGCACTTCTTTTTTTTGTGCTCTGTATAAAACCTTTTCTTCGCAAGAAATTCCTCCGCTTCCTCTCACAGGACAGGATATCCTTGAGAGGAACATTCCGGAAGGAAAGCAGGTGGGCTCTCTTTTAAAACAGGTAGAGGCCTGGTGGCTTTCTCAGGACCTTGAGCCTGATAGGACCGCTTGTTTAAGGTACCTTTCGACTCTCCTCTAAAATAAAGATCAAGCGCTGTCAGCCCTTTGTGTAGGGGATTAATATGGCTCTTTATTGCTTTTACGAAAGAATCTTCATAAAGGTCTTGTTCATAAAAAACGACCCTTAAAACAGCGTGATAGGAAGGCAACCCCGTTGTACGGAGTACAGACAGGGCTCTTCGCCAAGCTTGTGTTCGCGCCCTTTCTTCTTTTTCTGTAAAAACAGAATCTGGCTCTTTCTTTGAGGGAGTAACCCTGGGTAAAAAAGAACAAGAGCGTGAGCGAGATCGATATCCTAAACACGGTTGATAACGCCAGCCAAGTTCTCCCAAAAACTGGCCAGCCTCAAAAAGGGGGCGTGAAATAAGGTGGCGGGCATAGAGTATCCCCAGTAATGATTCTGCTAAAGCCAGATCGTTCCCTTTATTAATAAGATCTTTTTTTTCTGGCAAAGCTCTGCGGTTCCTTTATCAACTAGTGGATGGTTGAGGCGAGGGCGTCCACGGTGTTTTGTTTTTGAGAAATGCATATTTTCTTCCTCCCTATGATAAGAGTGATTATCTCACCAAAAAATAAAGGCGTAAAATTTTCTAATTGGCCATATGTGTCCTCTCACCGGCATACAAGAGAGAGTGTGGGGAGGCAAAAAACAAAAAATTAATTCAGAAAAGTGTTGACGGGGGGGGGAGAGATCCCTATAAGGGTGAGACCGGATGACGAGAGGGAGCTTGAACTTTCTCTCTCTCATCTTTACGTATTAAAGACGGGCCCTTGTCGGCTCGTAGATCTTTGACAAGTATAAATAGAAGGGATACGCGGGAAGTGGCTCGCAAAACGAGTCAGTTTTACGCGTATCGAGCAATCTAAGCATTAAGCTGATAAAGCTTGATGACTTATGATGCCAAGCGTTTTAAACATAATTCTTTAAGGAAACTTAAAGAAGGGCTCGTTAATTAATTGACAACCTTAGGGTAAACCTAAGGTTGAATGAGTATGACTATCTTAAAGCCTTAGGCTTTAAGAATTAATGGAAAAAACTCTAACATGAGAGTTTGATCCTGGCTCAGAACGAACGCTGGCGGCATGCTTAACACATGCAAGTTGAACGCAGAATAAGCCTTCGGGCTTATTGCTGAGTAGCAAACGGGTGAGTAACGCGTGGGAATCTGCCTTTTTGTGGGGGACAACTGAGGGAAACTTCAGCTAATACCGCATACGCTCTACGGAGGAAAGACTTCGGTCGCAAAAAGAGGAGCCCGCGTCAGATTAGGTAGTTGGTAGGGTAAAGGCCTACCAAGCCAATGATCTGTAGCTGGTCTGAGAGGATGATCAGCCACACTGGGACTGAGACACGGCCCAGACTCCTACGGGAGGCAGCAGTGGGGAA
>JAGVLE010000014.1 GCA_020049895.1 Alphaproteobacteria bacterium
CACAAATGGGCTCAGGCTAAATCCTATAGACGAAAAACCAATTGTTCTATCGATCAACTCTTCCAATCAATATGATCGCTTTATATAGATCAGGCTATAAGAAGAATCTTCGCTAGAGCGGGTAAGATTGATTTCACGAGCAATAAGAACGCCAGGAAACTTTGCAAAGAGGATTCGAAGGAATTGATAAAGGGAGCCATCTTGGAAAGACTCTGTTTCTATAGTGATACGGCTTACACGAAAGGAATGGTTTATACTCTCTCTTGTTTCTTCTGGTTCACACTGATAAGTCAGCCTTCGAAAGGGAGGGCGCAATTTATCCAAAAATCTGCCTATTTTTAATCGGCTATGAGGACGTATCCATCCCTTGTTGGAGAAGAGAAGCATTTCTTTTTTGTGTTTTTTGCAGAAACCAATGTTTTCTTGGAAAAAAAGAACACATTTTTGTAAAGAATCTAATCGGTATTGTGTTGTGTTAAAGTGCTTCTCTTCAGTTTGTTGAAAATCAAAGCTCTTCCATAAAGTAAAAATACAGCCTAGCGTTAGCGCAATGATTAGGGAAATATGCTGCTTCATGGGAACCGGATATGTAGGGAGGCCCTAGGGAGTGTCATTTCCGGAATACCTTTAAATACTTCGTGCTCTCCACTATTAAAGGGAGCTGTCACAACAGCCAGATGTGCGGAGGGGAAGGCTTTTCTGAGAGTTAGGAGGATAGATTCAAAGTGAGCGGTAACTTTTGAAAAAACCTCTTCTTCTATAAAAAAACTTAATGTAATTTCTTTTGTTTTTTCGTGGCTCCACTTTATTTCTTCTAAAATAATCGGCTTGTTTTTCAAGAGATTGGCTAATTTTTCAAACTCCTTCAATGGATTTTCTGTGTAAGATTGAATGGCTACGTAAGCTTCTAATGCTTTTCGAAAGGATCCACCATCATAGGATGTTCCTTGTATTTTTTTTAAGGAGAATTCAACTTTCTTTATTTTATCTAAAAGGCAGCGTGTCTCATTTCTAAATTCATATCCTCGATAGATCTCAACGCCACTTCCTAAACAGGTTAGAGAAAAACAACTTATCACGCCTGCCCGTACAAAGGATTTTTTAAAATCAGAAAAATTTTTTAAGCAAAGAGAAGCTTTTTTCTGGCTACTTATAAAAATAAGAAAGTCTTTGAGAGTTGACGTCACAGGTTGGATGTTATGTTCAATGTCAGGAAAGTGACGGCTTAAAAAATAAAGAGATTTTTTGAAATCTCGTCTTCCTTTAAAGATAATATGTCGGGTTTCTCCTCCTGGAACAGAATAACAAAGCAGCTGATATAATGTCTTTGCAGGTTCATGCCTTTTTAAAAAAGAAATGGCCTCGAGCTCTGCAAATAAAACCTTTCCTGAATGAGACTGAGTCAGAGAAATCCAGGGATAAAGAGGATCACTTGGCAGAATATGTATCCACCTTAAATAAAAGTTTCCTTCTTCTTTAAAAAGAGAAAACTTGGCATATCCTCCTTGAGAAACACAGCTTGCTTTTTTGTGAAATAAAATTCGGAGGCGATCCCAGAAGGGGAGGGAAGGAAGTTTTTCCTCTTTAAGGTCCTGTTGACAGCGATCAATAACCAGACAAATACGATCTTTAGGGGGAATTTGAAGCTGTTCACAGCCTGTTTTAATAGGAAACTGCTCTTCTGTTTCTCCTTTAAAGAGCTCTATGTTTTTGCTTGTAGCATAAAGGATTGTGGAACTTTGAAGCTTTTTTAGCACTCTAGGGTCACCAATGTTTCATAAAGTGGCAAAAAGACAGCCATAATGATCCATGCCATAAAGCCACCAATGATAAGAAGCATAAGAGGCTCAAGAAGGCTTATAAAGTGATCGATTTCTTCTTGGAGAGAGGTGTTGAGATAATCTTTTATCGCAGCAAGATTGGGAGCGAGAGTACTTGTTTTCTCTCCAACATTAATCATGCGAATGACGATAGAAGGGAAGACGTTAGTTCTTTGGAAGGCAAGAGATAAAGATTGCCCTTCTTGAACGTCTTCTTTTACCTTTCCAAGAATTCTTTTGAGATGAAAAGAAGAAGAACTGTTTTGCGTTAGATTAAGGATTTCAAGAACATCAATCCCACTTTCCCAAAGGGCAGAAAAAAGGTGAAAAAAATGCAACAAAGCAAGTTTACACCATAGAGGTCCTACAAAAGGCAGCGCTTCTTTGATGCGGCTCTTCCAAGAAGGTCCGGCAGGGTGAAGGTGAAAGAAAAAAAGTGTAATACACGAGGTTCCTCCTACAAGTGTGAATAGAAGTGGCAAGAAAGAGGATAAAAAAGACGCGCATCCGACAAGAATACGAGTCGAGAGGGGAAGTTCGAGATTAAAACTCAGAATAAAGCTAAGAAGTTCTGGAACAAATACGGCAACTAAAATGACACACGTTACTAAGAGAAATATCCCCATAATCAAAGGATATCTGAGGGCTTTAAGGATCTTTGCGTGAACAGTATGTTTCCAATGTAAATACTGGGTAAGGTGCTGCAAAGCCGGAGAGAAACGTCCTGTTTTTTCTCCTACCACAATAAAGCTCGCCATAATCGCATCAAAAACACGAGGATGCTTTAAAAGCGCCTGCGAGAGCGAAATTCCTCGTTGAATATCTTCATTTATTTCTAAAAGTATTTTTCTGAAAACTTTGCTTTCCTGAATAGCGCAAAGTTCTTCAAGACTTTCTTTTAAGGCAATTCCTGCTGTTTCAAATTGTTCGAGATGAAGAAAAAAATTTTTAAGGTCAACAAGTTTTACCCGTTGCAAAAAAAAGTGCGATAAAAAATTGTTTTCTGTACGAGACAAAGAGGCAGAAATAAGGGAATACCCAAGTTGTTGTAATTTTGTACTCAAAGAAACTCGTGAAGAGGCATCCATTATTCCTTGACTCATCATTCCTTCCCTATCAAAGGCTCGATAATGATAAAGAGTCATGGCTCCTCATGTAAATTAACAATACGCAAGGCTTCTTCAAGGCTGGTATCGCCAGCGACAACTCTTTGTCGAGCTTCTTGTAAAAGAGGACTATATCCCTTCTTTAAGGCTGCTCTTTTTAAAGCAGCACAAGAGACATTGGAGAGCAGTAATTCGTTCATTTCATTATCAAATTTTAAAACTTCAGCAATGGCAAAGCGCCCTGAATACCCCGTTTTTCTGCAAGCCTTACATCCCTTTGCAGAAAAGAGGTGGGAAGGATTTTTAAGGCCAAGAAGAGAAGCTTCCAGAGAAGTCATTTCCCTTTTTTCCTTACATAAAGAACATAATTTTCTTAAGAGTCTTTGAGCCACGACAGCGACAAGATTGCCTGCAAGCGTGCCTGGGAAAACACCTAAATCAAGGAGACGATGAATAGCTCCTAGCGCATCTGCTGTATGGAGTGTGGAAAAAACCTGGTGCCCTGTCATGGAAGCGCGTAAAGCCATCTGAGCTGTAGCGGAATCGCGTATTTCACCAATTAAAATGATATCAGGATCTTGTCGCAGAATGGAGCGTACCCCTTCTGTAAAATCCATTCCCCCACAATCACGAATATCCGATTGTCTGATGAAAGGCAGCTTGTATTCAACGGGGGCCTCTAACGTCATAATATTAAGGGTGTTTGCATTCATGTAGCTTAAAAGGGAGTAAAGGGAAGTTGTTTTCCCACATCCTGTAGGCCCTGTTACAATGAAAATTCCTTCTGGGATTTGAAGCGCCTGCTTTATATGATCAATAACTCTTGGAGAATAGCCAAGTTTATCTAGGGCTAATAACGAGCGGTTTTTGTCTAAAATTCTGACAACAATATTTTCTCCATGAATTGTGGGATGGGAAGAAAACCGAAGATCTATTTCTCGAGGCCCGACAAAATAAGTTAGTCGACCATTTTGAGGTCGTCTGGATTCAGCGATATTCATTTCTCCCAAGACCTTAAGGCGCACACAAAGGGCTTGCCAGTAAGAGCTATGGAAGGTACAAATCTGGCTCAAAATCCCATCAATACGGTAACGAAGGCGCATAAAAGTCCCTTCAGGCTCAAAATGAATATCAGAGGCTTGGAGCTTTATGGCATCCATTAAAATGGCATTAACGAGCCGGATGGTGGGGTTTTTATTCCCGTCTTGGCTAAGAGATATGCCGCTTGTTTTTTCAATTTCTTGCAACAATCCCGGAATCGATAAATCGTATCCATAATAGTGATCAATCAACTCAAAAATATCTGTTGTTGAGGCGATCAGGGGGATAACTGTATGGATACCAGGGATATGTTGGCGTAAAAAATCAAGAGCTTCTAAATTGTAAATATCCGCAAGCGCAACGCGGAGAATGCCATCTTCCAAGGAAAGAGGAAGGAGAGAGTAGCGCTCAGCAAGATCTTGGGAAATAAGCGTTTTTAAGGAAGGGTCAAGAAGTGTCTGGTGTAAATGAATACGTTCATGCCCACTGACCGTAGCTAAGGCTTCTGTTAAGGCATTTTCGGTAATAAAACCAAGGGTAAGGAGCGCTTCTTCTAATGAAATCCCCTTTCGACGTTGTTCCCTTAACGCAACATCGATTTGATCAGATGATAAAAGCCCTTTTTCGACAAAGCTTAAGGCTAAAGCTTGAGCAATATTTTCTTGAGATAGGCTCTCCCTTTCCATCTCTCCCCCCTTAGATTCTACCAAATTTAATGCAATGATTTTGGCAAGTCAAATCAAAATTGATTCACTTGTTTTAGAAAAAAGAAAAGAGAGGTGTGTTAGGAAATCAAAAAGAAAATCAATCCAAGAAGAAGAGGAGTTCCCATCAGAAGACACACTCTATAAGTCTGGGTGGTTTCTTTTACGATGGCAATAGATTTAGCGTGCATAACTTCCTCACTTGAATTCTTTGGTCCTTTAACGATAGAATACCAGCTAAAGCTTTCTAAAAAGTTAACAAGGTGTCTTTAATGTATCAAAAATACATCACAGAGGGTCGCATATGACACTCTGTGTGGGTTCAATTGCCTTGCAAGATAAAGTGATCCTAGCGCCCATGTCGGGCGTGACGGATATGCCTTTTCGAAGGCTTGTAAAGCGTCAAGGTGTGGGACTTGTTATTTCTGAAATGATTGCAAGCCAGGCGATGATTCGACAAACGCGTCAATCTCTTTTAATGTCTAGCCATACGCCAGAGGAATATCCTATGGCCGTGCAACTGGCAGGATGCGATCCCGAAGTGATGGCAGAAGCAGCAAAACTTAACGTAGACAGAGGCGCAACCATTATCGACATTAATATGGGGTGCCCTGTTAAAAAAGTCGTGGGCGGCCACGCTGGATCTGCCCTTATGCGGGATGAGCTTCATGCCGCCAGGATTATGGAAGCGACGGTTAAAGCAGTCTCTATCCCTGTCACTCTTAAAATGCGGACAGGCTGGGACGATTCCAACAGAAATGCTCCCAGTCTTGCTAAGATCGCAGAGGACGTGGGAATTAAAATGATTACTATCCATGGCCGTACTCGGTGTCAGCTGTATACAGGAAGAGCGGATTGGGCCTTTATTCGTAAAGTAAAGGAAAATGTCTCCATTCCTGTGATTGGAAATGGAGATGTAACAACCGTTGAGGATGCTCAGCAGCTTCTGGAAATGTCAACTGCAGACGGTGTTATGGTGGGTCGGGGTGCTTATGGGCGCCCTTGGTTTTTAAATCAGGTGAGTCATTTCTTGAAAACAGGAGAAAAACTTCCTAATCCTTCTCTTTCCCTCCAAAAAAACATCCTTCTGGAACACTTCCAGGATATGCTTTCCCATTATGGGATCTCTACAGGACTTTTAATGGCTCGCAAGCATATTGGATGGTATAGCAAAGGACTCAATGGATCTGCAGAGTTTCGAGTTGCGGTTAACCAGACGACAGTTCCTGAAGGAGTTGCCTCTCTTATTAATACTTTTTACGATAAAAATATAACTCAGCGAGCCGATGAGCACCTTTAATAAACAGCTTTATACTTTAGGAATTCAAGGGGTGATGGAACAATATCTGTCTCATTTTTTTGAGCTTCATGGAGATATTCTACCAGCAGAGGGGCTCTACCATTGCTTGCTTAAGGAAATAGAAAAACCCTTAATCGAAATTACCTTAAAGCGCTTAAAGGGCAATAAAGTAAAAACGGCCCAACTTCTTGGCATTAATCGAAATACATTGCATCGAAAAATGCAAGAACTTGATATTCATATGGATGAGATTTCTCGTGATTTTTCTTAAGGGCACTTTTGAGAACTTAAAAAAATACTCCAGTCAGTATCAGATGGAGCGCAAGTTTCTTATCTTTTTAGTGGCCGGGTCTATCATTTCAGTTCTTGCAACTTATGTTACGTTAACCCATTCGCCTCCTTTCCTTAAAGACAAGAATCTTCTTATTCTTCTTCTAAGTCTTGATTTTGGTCTTTTGCTGATCCTTGCAGCTGTCGTCGCAAAAAATCTTATAGCTCTATGGGTGGAGCGGAAAACAGATCAAGCCGGCGCCAAGCTTCATGCACGGATTGTCGCTATTTTTAGTCTTGTTACTATTATCCCCACCATTTTAGTTGCGGGTTTCTCAGCTATTTTCTTTAACATTGTTGTTCAGAGTTGGTTTAGTCAACGAGTGGAAACTGCCATAGGCGAGTCCATTGCTGTTGCGGGCGCTTATTTAGGCGAGCATCAAAAAGTTATTACGGCCAATGCGCAAGCCATGGCTGCAGAACTTGCCCATTTTTTGCAAAATTCGCCTCCTTCACCGGAAGCACTCAATCAAAAGCTTACTCAAGAAACAGAAATGCGTTCTTTGGATGAAGCCATTATTTTTAATGGAAACATGGACGTTTTAGGACGATCGCGTTTTTCATTTTCCTTAGATTTTGAAGAAATTCCGGCAGCAGATTTGGAAAGAGCCAATACATCGCCAGTTATTCATACAAATGAAGCGAATGATAGAGTTCGTGCTTTGGTGGAAATTAATCCGCTCAAGCAGCTTTATTTGCTTGTGGGACGCCAGGTTTCTCCAACAGTTCTGAGTCGTATCGAGCATGCCCAGAAGGCGGCAGAAGAGTATAAAAATCTTGAGGCTCAAGGATCTAATCTTGCTCTTAAATTTGCTCTTATTTTCGTTGGTATTGCCATTTTGCTTCTTTTAGCCGCGGTTTTGGGAGGATTCTTCTTTGCTAATAAGCTAGCTCGCCCCATGCGTCGACTTATTCAAGCCTCTGAAGAGGTATCTAAGGGGAACCTCTCTGTTCATATTCCTGAAGATGAGGGAAATGAAGAGTTTTCTTCACTTATTTCTTCCTACAACCATATGACCACTCAACTTGAATCGCAGCGTGAGCAACTTGATGGAAGACGTCGTTTTACAGAAGCTGTTTTAAGTGGCGTTTCCGCAGGGGTCATTGGATTGGATGCAAAGCAGAGAATTCATCTTCCGAATGAGGCGGCTAGCAAACTCTTAAGCGTTAATTTGAAGGATAAAATTGGTGAAAAGCTCGTAATGCTCATTCCAGAGATGGCTCCTCTTTTTGATGAAATTAAAGAAAACAAAGAGGGCTTCATTGAGAGGCAAGTTATTCTTAATCGAAAAGGGCATAATTATATTCTTTTAGTTCGCCTTTCTTCTGACAAACAGCGGGAATATGTTCTTACTTTCGATGATATTACGCAACTTCAATCAGCGGAAAGACAGGCAGCCTGGTCAGATGTTGCTCGGCGTATTGCCCATGAAATTAAGAATCCGCTAACACCTATTCAACTTTCTGCAGAAAGGCTTAAACGAAGATTTTTAAAATACATCGTTCAAGATTCAGATATTTTTCAAACATGTATAGATACAATTATGCGTCAAGTAGGTCACATTGACCAGCTTGTTAGCGAGTTTTCTTCTTTTGCACGCATGCCAGCTCCTCACCTTGGGGAGGAAAATCTTGTTCAAGTTTGTCAAGAAGAAATGGCCATTCAACAGCAAATATACCCTCAGATAAAAATAGAGTTTACAACACTTTTAAAACGCCTGCCTTTTACCTGTGATCGAGAGCAAATGGGTCAGGTTTTGACTAATCTTATTCAAAATGCCGCTCAAGCTATTGACATAAAAGATGAACAAAACGGACAGATAAAAATAATTTTAAAAACGGAAGCGAAAAAAACGATACTAACCATTCTTGACAATGGCGTAGGCTTTCCTCCTTCAGGACGTGAACGCCTTACAGATCCTTATGTAACATTTCGTGAGAAAGGAACAGGACTGGGGCTTGCGATTGTGAAAAAAATTGTGGAAGATCATGGGGGAACATTAAATTTTGAAGATAACCCTGAGGGGGGAGCCATGGTTCAGCTTGTATTTGTAGAAAAAAACATGAGGCATAAGAACAAGATATGATCCATGACATTCTAATAGTTGATGACGAGCCTGATATCAGAGAGCTTATGGCGGGCATTCTGGAGGATGAAGGGTTTACAATACGTGTGGCTGCAACAGGCGATAAAGCGTTAGAAGAAATTTCCTTAAGGCAACCCTCTCTTTTGATCTTAGATGTGTGGTTAGGCGATCCTAAATACGATGGGCTCAAAATTCTGGAGATCATTAAGAAAACAAATCCTGATCTTCCTATTGTTATGATTAGTGGTCATGGAACCGTTGAAACAGCCGTTAATGCCATTAAATTGGGCGCATACGATTTTATTGAAAAGCCATTTAAAACAGACCGTTTGCTAATGATTGTGTCTCGGGCTCTTGAAGCAGCCACTCTGCGCAAAGAAAATCGGCAGTTTAAAGATGCCTTTATGCCCCCTCAAATGATTGGAAGCTCTTTTGCGATACAAACTGTGAGGAAAACAATTGAAAAAATAGCCATTGCCAACAGTCGCGTTCTTATTATGGGGCATGCGGGGGTAGGAAAAGAACTGGCTGCTTCTGAAATTCACGCTCATTCAAAACGGGCTTCGGGGCCTTTTCTCGTACTCCATTGTTTGATGGATTCCTCTGAATCTATTGATGACATTCTGTTTGGAGCAGAAGCCACGACGAGTTCTGCATGTAAATTGGGATTTTTAGAATTAGCGCATAGAGGCACACTTTTTTTAGATGAAGTCACGGAGCTTTCTCTTGAAACTCAAGCAAAGCTTGTACGTTTTCTCCATGAGCATGCCTTTAAGCGTAGAGGAGGGGACAAGAAAGTAACGGTTGATGTGCGTATTCTTGCCGCTACAAAGAAAGACATTAAGACAGCCATCGCAGCAGGGCAGTTTCGAGAAGACCTTTATTATCGTCTTAATGTTGTCACGCTGATGATTCCTCCGTTAAAAGAACGTCTTGAGGATATCCCAGCTCTTGTGACTTATTTTGTAGAACGCCTGTCTAAGCAGGCAGGTGTTTCCAAACGCCAATTTTCAGAGAGTGCTTTGGCGTTAATGCAAACCTATAAATGGTCTGGGAATGTTCATGAGCTCCGCAATGTAGTAGAGCGAGCTCTGGTGTTTTCGCCCGCAGCCAATGATGAAACTGTAACCTTGGAGGAGCTTCCCCCAGAAATAAAAGGAGAACAGATATCATTAGGCACCAGTAATGCGCCAGATTTCTTGTCCATGTCCTTGCGGGAGGCCAGAGAATACTTTGAGAGAGAATATCTTTTGGCTCAGGTCCAGAAATTCTCAGGAAATATCTCGCGTACCGCCTCTTTTGTAGGAATGGAGCGTTCCGCCCTCCACCGTAAATTGCGTCAACTTTCTGTAGACAGAAAGAGGGAAGGGGAATTGCCTGAGCTCGAGGAAGCAAGTCAAGGCTAATTAAGTATTTCTAACCTTTCCTTATCTAATGACCAACCCAATGGCCATTCCATCTATTCGTCCTTTCTTTGTCTCTTCGTTTCGGAGATGAACGAAAAGCTGGCTTTGCGCCGCCTTCGACAGGGTTTTACAGTATTTTTTCCTTCTTCATAAAGAGTGGAGGATGGAAGAGGAGGGGAATATACTGGGAGAATAATCCTAAATTTACGATAAAAGTCCAAATCAATAATGTCTGCCATTCTTTTCCCTTTCTGCTGGTTAATATTAAAATCAGGATATCGTAAGATAGTTAATATTTTTCTAGGGAAACCTTGATAAAGTGTTGAAGCTAAAATTTTAGGCGAATGCAAAACACTGAGAACAGCAAAAAAACCGCAGAAAACAAAGAGATTAAGAGGGGAACGCTCTTTCTCTTAGGGCTTCATCGCGAGCTTTTATTTTTTTTCTTTCTTTTTCTAAGTCGTTTAGATCGTGGGCACTTTTTTCGACTTCTTTCCCGGAATTGCAAGGAAGTCTGGGGGCTGCAGCGTCTTCTCGGCTAGGAACGCAGCGAATGTCCGGAAAGTCTGCATCTATATATTTTCCTTCCCCCTCTGTAAGAAATGTGGCCATGCAACCTGAAAGAAAAAGGAGAGAAATGAAGGGAAAATAACGTTTATTCATAGTTACTGGCCATTGTTATAGATTATGAGAGGTCTATCCTCTGCTGAGAGAGAGATTAAGTCAATATATTGAAATGTATACTTTCTCTGTGTTAGGGTTTAGTCCATGAAGTATGTTCGCCTTTTTAAGGCCTTTTCTCTCGCAGAACTTTGGAAGGGGCTTTTCCTTACGTTTACCTATATGGTTGCACGCAAGAAGGTAACTCTTGCTTATCCTTATGAAAAAGGTTCTTTATCTTCTCGCTTTCGGGGGGAACATGCTCTGAGGCGCTATTCCAATGGGGAAGAGCGGTGCATTGCTTGCAAGTTATGTGAAGCAATCTGCCCGGCACAAGCGATTACCATTGAAGCTGAAGAGCGAGACGATGGGAGTCGACGGACAACTCGTTATGATATTGATATGATTAAGTGCATTTATTGTGGCCTGTGTGAAGAGGCCTGTCCTGTGGATGCTATTGTTGAAGGCCCGAACTTTGAATTTGCGACAGAAACGCGGGAAGAACTCTATTACACGAAAGAAAAGCTTTTGGACAATGGAGACCGGTGGGAGGCTGCTATTGCGGCTCGATTAGAGCAGGAAGCGCCTTATAGGTAGTCATGAGATGTTTATAGCTAGTAACACGTGCTTTCCCCTTTTCTAGATGACAGGTTCCCAGGTTTTCTATAAGATAGGCCCCTACTTGCTTGTGGAGAGATGAATGAGTTTAGACCAAAAAACTGTGAAGCGCATAGCAACCCTTGCTCGGATAAAGTTGAATCCTGATCGGATTGAATCTCTTCAGCATGATTTAAATAGAATTCTAGACTTTATTGAGGAACTTAACGAAGTCGATACTTCCCAGGTAGATCTTTTGGGGGATGGAACTTTTTCTACGCTCTCCTTCCGTAAAGATACTGTAAATGATGGGGGATATGTTGATAAAATCCTTTCTAATGCACCGGAAGTCGCGTGCAATATGTTTGTCGTTCCTAAAGTGGTTGAATAAGAGAGGTCTATGCTGATGAAAACAAATCTCCTCCACTTGACCCTTGCAGAAGCAAGGGATGGATTAAAGAAAAAAATCTTTTCGGCGGTTGAATTAACGGAAGCTTACCTTAAAGCTATGGGAGAGCATCGCCACTTGAATGCTTATATTCTTGAAACCCCAGAATTGGCTTTAGAACAGGCTCTCAAGAGTGACAAACGCCTGGCAAAAGGAGAGGGACGGGCTCTTGAAGGGTTGCCACTTGCTATTAAGGATCTTTTTTGTACAGAAGGTATTCAAACCACAGCGGGCTCTCATATTTTAGAGGGGTTTAAGCCCCCGTACGAGTCGACAATTACGCAAAATCTTAAAAATGAAGGCGCTGTGTTCCTGGGGAAAACAAACCTTGATGAATTTGCTATGGGGTCAGCAAACATTACCAGTTATTTTGGGAGTGTTAATAGTCCCTGGAAGCGGCAGGATGGTAAGGAATTGACCCCGGGTGGATCTTCTGGAGGAGCGGCTGCAGCCGTGTCTGCGGGCCTTGCCATTGCCGCCACAGGTTCGGATACGGGAGGATCTATTCGGCAACCTGCTTCTTTTACAGGAACAGTCGGAATAAAGCCAACTTACGGCCGTTGTTCACGGTGGGGTATGGTTGCATTTGCATCTTCTTTAGATCAGGCAGGCCCTATCACCCGCGACGTACGAGATGCCGCCATCATGTTGGAGGCTATGGCGAGTTATGATCCAAAAGATTCTACATCCTCTTCTCGAGAGATTCCTTGTTTTGAAAAAGTTGTGGGCCAGGGCGTTAAAGGATTGCGTGTTGGTATTCCCAAAGAATACCGATTAGATGGCTTAAGAGACGATGTTCTGTCTCTTTGGGAGCAAGGAATTAAATGGCTTCAAGAAGCTGGGGCGGAGATTGTCAATATAAATTTACCTCATACAAAATACAGCTTGCCTACTTATTATGTTCTGGCTCCTGCTGAAGCGTCGGCAAATCTTGCCCGATATGATGGGGTTCGGTATGGGTTGCGTGTCCGAGGAAAAACCTTGGATGAGCTTTATGAAAACACACGAAGTGAAGGATTTGGGGAGGAAGTTCAACGCCGTATTCTGATTGGGACATATGTGCTTTCAGCGGGGTATTTCGATGCTTATTACGTGAAGGCTCAAAAAATACGAGCCCTTGTGACTCACGACTTCGAAGCGGCTTTTCAAAAAGTAGACATGATTTTGACCCCAACAACGCCTACGCCTGCCTTTGCTTTGGATGAAAGATCAACGGACCCTGTCGTGATGTATTTAAATGATGTGCTAACGGTTTCCGTCAATCTTGCGAGGCTTCCGGCTATTTCTGTGCCAGCTGGCTTTTCTCAGGAAGGCCTTCCTTTGGGGCTGCAGCTGATTGGCCCGGCCTTTGATGAAAACGTTCTCTTTCGTGGGGGACGGGTTTTAGAGGAAGCGGCGAACTTTCAGCCTTGGCTCCACAAAAAGAGTTCTTCTAGCCTTTAATTATAATGGCTCCAAGTCCACAAAAATCGCCTTTTTGTTCAATTCTTCCGGTAAGGTTAGGTTTAAAGCTTTTAAAGCTTTCTTATTGATGAAGAGCTCTGTCTTAGTGGGGGCGGTAACAGGGATGGTTTTTGGATCTTTCCCTTCTAGAATATCTGCTGTGAGCTCCCCTGTGGTCAGTCCTACTTGCGAATAGCTGTATCCTAAGCAAGCGAAAGCGCCTGATTCTACAGAACCGCTATCGGCTGAGAAGAGGGGAATATTATACTTCAAAGCTAAGCTAGAGACGGTCCTCATCGCGGAAACAAGCATGTTATCTAAAGGCACATACAAAGCATCCACCTTGCCCACAAGTTGGAGGACCGCTGATTGAATATCTGAGGATTTTAAAGGTGTTCCATAAACCAATGTCAATCCTTGCTCAGCAGCTTCTTTCTGAATAGTATCAAGAGACGCTACAGAGCCACTATCTCCAGGATTATAGAGAACGCCTAGGGTTTTTGCTGTAGGGAGGAGGGTGTTAATAAGCTTTAGCTGTTCGTGTATAGGCGGAGCATCCATAATACCTGTCACATTCCCATGTTTCTGGGCGGAAACGAGCCCAGCCTCTGCAGGATTTGTGACGGCACTAAAGATAATAGGGAAGGATTCTCGTCCAGCTGCTTTCACCATCGCTTGGGCGGAAGACGTTGTGATTGCAACCACTGCGTCTGGCTTGATGCCTATGAATTTGCGAGCAATTTGGCCAGCTGTCGCCGCATTTCCTTGCGCGTTTTCAAAGGTTATCGTTAGGTTTTTCTCTGCGTCATAGCCGCGCTTTTTAAGCGCCTCCAAAACGCCTTCACGCACGGCATCAGCAGCAACGTGCTCGACGAATTGGGTGATAGCGATATGTTGAGGAGAGGGATCTGCGTAGGAGGAATGAGAGAGTAGAAGAGAAAGAAGAAGGGATTTTAACGTATTTTTTAAGAGGTTCGGTATCGACATTGGGTTATCCTGTATTCACGTGGGGTCAAAAGAGTTAATAAGTTTTGGCGCCCGCTTCTAAATCGCTCCAACATCATGATATTCTCCATAAAGTTTAAGTTATTCTGTCATTAATGCATACCTTGAAAGAAAGCGTCAATAGGAAGGTCTCATTACATGTTTGGAAAAAAATGTGGAAGGCCAGAGATGAATTAAAGCTTGCCTTATGGATCCAACTCCGTTAAGAAAAGATCAACTCTTTGCAGGCAAAGCCTGCTTGTGACGAACATTGGGTTTGTCATAATTAGCCATAAGGAGTAAAAGATGGCATTATACGAGACCGTCTTTATTGCGCGTCAGGATCTTTCAGCGGCACAAGTTGAAACTCTTAGCGCCAATTTGACAAACATTATTACAGAAGGCAAAGGAAGCATCGCAAAAACTGAATTTTGCGGTTTGCGCTCATTAGCCTATAGTATCAAAAAAAATCGCAAAGGACATTACGTTCTTTTTAATATTGACGCCCCGGCTGATACTATTAAAGAGATGGAACGGCAAATGCGTCTTAATGAAGATATTTTGCGTTTCCTTACCCTTAAGCTTGAAACGCTCGATTCCAATCCATCAGCTTTAATGCAAAGCAAACAAAGCCGCGAGCGCCATCATGATTCTTTCCGTGAGATAGAAGACTTTGGGCGTTCCAGTGAAGAAAGAGGAAATGACGATGAATGATGTTCCTACCACCCGTAAACCTTTCTTTCGTCGGCGCAAGAGCTGTCCATTTACTGGGCAAGAAGCTATTTGCATTGATTATAAGGATGTGAAGCTTTTACAAAAGTTTACAACAGAGCGAGGGAAAATCATCCCTAGTCGTATCACGGCTGTGTCTCAAAAGAAGCAGCGTGAGCTTTCACAAGCAATTAAGCGGGCGCGCTTCTTGGCACTTATGCCGTACGTGCTTGATTAGAGAATAATGACAACAGCGCAGAAAATACTTCTGAAGACCTTGTTGGGTGGATTTGCGAGTGCTGCCTTAGGGCTTTGTGCTCTTGTATTCCCTTTTCCGGGGGCTGTTGTTCTTTCTTATTTTAGCCTTCTCCCCCTTTTCTTAGTGGGATTAGGCCTGGGACTAAGACCCCTTTATGGGGCCTCTGTCCTGGTCATTGCTCTGTCTTTTCTTATCGATACGCCTCTCTCGGTAGTGCAGACTCTGTTGGCAATTCTTCTAGGGCCGATTTTTCTTGTGAACAGAGCGCTTTTGTATCGCACAAAATCTTCGGGAGAATTTTATTGGTATCCGTCTGCAGAACTCTTAAAAATGTTCACTCTTTCTTTGGGAGCTTTCCTTGTCCTAGCCTTTGGCGTGTACTTTTACACAACCCAAGGGGAGGATCCACAGACCTACATTCTTAAACTTTTAGAAGTGCTAGATCCTCAACAACAGGTTGGGAAGGACGCGGAATACGTTCTTGCAACAGCTTTCCCCTTACTTCCTGGAGTATTTTCTATATCTTGGGGGCTGATGGTTCTTATTAATGGGGCAATGGCCCAAGGGATTTTGGTCCGTTTAAAGAAGAATTTACGTCCATCCCCTTCTTTAGAAACGTTAGATGTTCCAAAATCTTTTTCTCTTCTTTTTGCAGCGTGTCTGCTTCTTTCTTTTATAAGCATAGGGTACACAGATGTTTTGGCTAAAAATCTGGCGTGTGTGCTTGCTTTTCCATTCTTTCTTGTCGGTCTTGGTGTGGGACATCGTTTAATCCAAAAAACATCGCACACAACCATTGCCCTGACCCTCTTTTATCTGTTATTGCTTTTCTTCTGGCCTATCCTTATTGTAATGGGAGTCGGTCTGTTGAGACCATGGATTGAAAAATTTATTTAGTGAGTTGAGGAGCTTAAGAAATGCAGGTTATTCTTTTACAGCGAGTTGAAAAATTAGGACTTCTAGGAGAAGTCGTTACTGTCCGTCCAGGATATGCGCGCAATTTCCTTCTTCCTCAGAAAGTAGCCTTGAGGGCAACCAAGGAAAATATAGCTCATTTTGAGAAAGAAAAAACAACTCTTGAAAAGCTTAATGTCAAACATAAAGAAGAAGCTGAAAAGCTTGCAAAAAAACTGGAAGGGACAGAAGTTATTCTTATTCGCCAAGCCAGTGAAGCAGGACAACTTTATGGGTCTGTGACAGGACGGGATATCGCTGATGCTTTAAAGCAAGAGCATGTGACAAAGAATAATATTCGCATTCATGTCCCTATTAAAACGATTGGTATTCATCCCCTGCAGGTTTATCTTCACCCTGAAGTTTCCGTGATCATTAATGTGAACGTGGCGATGTCAGAAGAAGAGGCAAAGACCCGGGCAAAATCTGCCAAAGTGAGCGAAAAAGAAGAAGAAAATCTTGAACCGAAGGCAAAGTCAAAAGCTAAAGCTAAAACAGAAGACACCGAAACAACTGAAGCAATTGAAGCAACGGAAGACGCTGAAATAGAATAAGGGCCAAATTATCTAGCCCTACAGGATAGCCATGACTGCCGTTTTAAGTCCTCAATTTGATGTTTCAACGATCGAGGCAACGACTTCTTTAGAGAGAATTCCACCCCATAGTATTGAAGCAGAGCAGGCCCTTCTCGGGGCTTTGCTCCACAATAATCTTGCCTTTGAAAAGGTGTCGGATTTTCTGCGTTCTGAGCACTTTTCAGATCCCACACACGGTCGCATTTACGAAGCCATTACTAATCTAGTCAGCCGCAACCATATTGCTGATCCGATTACCCTTAAGGAATATTTCGATCGAGATGATTCTTTATCAGAGGTAGGAGGAGGCCAGTATCTTGCTCACTTGGCAGGGTCTATGGTCTCTATTATTAATACAGAAGATTATGGTCGAAAAATCTATGATTTTTATCTCAGGCGTCAGCTCATTGACGTAGGGGAAGGCATGGTGAATGAAGCTCACACCTATGATCTGGAAGTAAAAGCTACGGATCAAATCGAATTCGCAGAAAAAAAGCTTTTTGATCTTGCCACCGTTGGGCAGCAGGACCGCGGGCTTCAAACCTTCTCTTTGGCTCTTAAAACAGCGCTTACCATGGCGGAAGTTGCCTTTAAGCGAGATAGCCATGTGGTGGGAGTGACAACGGGCTTTAAAAGGTTGGATGAATGTTTAGGCGGATTCCACCCTTCAGACCTTGTGATTCTTGCGGGGCGTCCTTCCATGGGTAAAACAGCCTTGGCTACCAACCTTGCTTTTAATGCAGCAAAGGCCTCGTTAGAAAAAAAAGAAGGGGGGGCAGTGGCCTTCTTCTCCCTTGAAATGTCAGCAGATCAGCTGGCTAATCGTATTTTAGGCCAAGAATCAGGCCTATCTTCAGATTTAATTCGTCGAGGAGACATTGGGAAATCTGATTTTCCGCGGCTTGTGGAAGTTTCTAACTGTCTGAATTCATTGCCTTTATTTATCGATGATACGCCTGCATTGTCTGTAGCTTCCCTGAGGACGCGGGCCCGACGCCTTATGCGTCAAGAAAGCCTGGGAATGATTGTTATTGATTACCTTCAACTTCTTTCAGGATCTGGAAGAAAGAGTGCCGAAAATCGTGTTCTTGAGTTGTCGGAAATTACACGAAATTTAAAAGCCTTAGCAAAAGAATTGCAGGTCCCTATTTTAGCTTGCTCCCAGCTTTCTCGTGCAGTGGAGCAGCGGGATGATAAGCGCCCCCAACTCTCAGATTTGCGCGAATCAGGATCCATTGAGCAAGATGCTGATGTGGTTATGTTTATTTATCGAGAAGAATATTATCTTGGCCGGAAAAAACCTACAGGCAGTGAGGATAAAATGGCAGAGTGGGAAAGATCCATGCAATCAGTTGCTAATCTCGCGGATGTTATTGTTGCAAAACAGCGGCATGGTCCTATTAATACGCTTCCTCTTCACTTTGAAGGCAGACTTACAAAATTCTCAGACTTGGCAGATCCTGCTTATCTCCCGGTAAGCCATGGCTGATCTTCCTTTTCCGCACAATCCGTCTGTTCCCCTAGCTCTTTTGATTGATCTTGAGGCTTTAAGTCATAATTACCGCACGCTGTGTGCAAGTCTTCAAAAAGGAACGATTTGCGCAGCTGTTCTAAAAGCGAATGCTTATGGAATGGGTGTTAAAGAAGTTGCGCCCCGCCTTTACCAAGAAGGATGTCGGCATTTTTTCATGGCGCACCTCTCTGAAGCATTAGAGATCAAATCCTATGTAGGAGACGATAGTTTTATTTATGTTTTAGCAGGCTTGCGACAAGGGGATGAAGCGGCCTATGACCACTATAATATTATTCCGGTGTTGGGGGATATTTCCCAGGTACAAAATTGGAATATCTGGGGACAACGAAAAAATAAATCTGTAAAAGCGGTTCTTCATCTTGATACAGGAATGACGCGGACAGGTTTTTCGCCAGAAGCTATTAAAAATTTAACTCTTTTGGATCTTTCTAATGTCGAGCTCGTGTGTGTTATGAGCCATTTGGCCTGCGCCTATCAGCCAGCCCACCCCATGAATGAAAATCAACGGCAGACGTTTGATGAACTTCGTAAACGCTTTCACACGATTCCTGCAAGTTTTGTGTCTAGTGGGGGACTTTGTCTCGCTCCCTCTTATCAATATGATATTGTTCGTGTGGGGCTTGCTCTTACAGGCTGTGCGTTTGCTGGGAATCTAAGCCTAAAGCCCGTATTGAAAGCGTATACTCAAGTCATTCAAATTAATTATATCCTTCCTGGAACATCAGTTGGCTATGATGCAGACTTTATCGCTCAGCGTCCGTCTCGTATTGCGACCTTAGGGGTGGGCTATGCCGATGGGTATCTTAGGTCACTAGGAAACCGAGGAGAAGTATATTTTAAAGGACATTTCCTCCCCGTGGTAGGCCGTATTTCGATGGATCATATCACTGTTGATGTAACAGGCATTGATATTCATCCAGGAGACTGGGTTGAACTTTTTGGAGAGAATGTCCCTGCTCACATACTTGCTGAGAAGGCAGGGACAGTTTCTTGGGAGCTTTTCACTCGCCTAGGACAACGGTTTGAGCGCTTTTACCTTGGCTCTCAGCAGAAGCAATCCTAGTCTGTAATTAACGACGGTCTCCCATAAGGCGTAAGAGGCTGAGGAAGATGTTAATGAAATCAAGATAAAGCTGCAAAGCTCCAAAAATCGCCCGCTTTCCTGCAATTTCTTTAGTACTTCCTTCCATATAAGATTCCTTAATGGCTTGGGTATCATAAGCGGTAAGGCCAGTGAAAATAACCACCCCTCCAACAGAGACTAAAAACTGAAGCATCCCATTAGCCCAGAACATATTAACAACAGATGCAAGGATAAGCCCTATAAGCCCCATGAAAAGGAAAGATCCCATAGATGTTAAATCTTTACGCGTCGTATATCCATAAAGGCTCATCGCAGCAAACATACCGGCTGTAATGAAAA
Source organism: Alphaproteobacteria bacterium (assembly GCA_020049895.1). GTDB lineage: Bacteria > Pseudomonadota > Alphaproteobacteria > UBA9655 > UBA9655 > UBA9655. The sequence continues at coordinate 19,383 of JAGVLE010000014.1, forward strand.
AGACGCGTGCAATGCTTTCGTAGGTATAAGCCAAGAACAAAACAGAAAACGCTACACCATTAAGGGCAGCATAAAGCCAGAAGAGGGCTTGAGCTGTTGAATATTGGAGCGTATTGATCTTGAAGCTTAAGAAAAAGACTAAGGCTACAGGAGCAAGGACAAACAGCCACATCATGGGCAGAATGGCTTGGAGAAGGGTAGGTGAAGAGACAACGAAAAGAGCGACTCCGCCTGTCAATCCAAGAGCCAAAGCCATGTAATTGTAAACACTCATCATATAAGTGCGCAAGCCTTCGCTAAAGGCTAAGGATTTCCTTTCTGCACCTAAAATAACTCTATCTTTTGAACGATCACTCATTCGACATCTCCTGTTTTAGTTTCTCTAGAGAATATAAACTTTAATGCATGGATTAGCAAGAGAAGGGAAAAGATTAGCTAAGGTGTTGGGGGAGGACGACTCGTCCTAGGGTAAGAGCATGGACCTCTTGTGCGCCTGCTTTTAGAAGGGTTTTGGCACACGCATTCAATGTAGCACCTGAGGTCATGACATCATCTACCAAAATAATAACCTTTCCTGTTAACATTTCTTTTGCGTCTCTTCTAACAGCAAAGGCTCTTTCAACGTTCTTGATCCGTTCCTTTTTCGATAGATATCCTTGGGAAGGTGTTCGTTTTTTTCGAACTAAAAGGGTGGGAGCATATGTCCATTTTTTAATCTTTGCGAGTTCTTGGGCCAGTAAGGCGGCTTGATTATACATGCGCATAAAAAGCCGTGTCCAATGCAGAGGAACTGGTATGCAGAGAGCCTCCGTCTCATCTCTTATCCGAGACATCCAGTGAGCAAAGAGAGGAGCTGCGCTTATTCCATCAAGATGTTTGAATTTGAGAATAAGATCTCTGCTGTCAGGCGTATATGAGAAGACAGATCGAGCCGTTGTGTAGGAAGGAAGCGTGTGGCTACACGGGGCACAGAGGGCTCCCTCGTCAATCTCAAACTCAAAGGGAAATCCGCAGCAAGCACAAAAGGGCTTTGAGATAAAGGGGACAGTTGCCCAACAGGGAGGACACAAGCCGCTCTGCCCATCCAGTAAGTCTCCGCATTTTATACATCGTAAAGGGATAATTAAATCCAAAAGAGTGTGTGCGAAGTTTAATCGTGATGATAGAGCCATGATATTTCCTCCCCTGTCACGAATCAGATTATAAACTTTCCATTCTTTTTAGTGTAACGGATTTCTTGAAAAGATCAAAATCTTTGATTGGCCATTTTAACACCCATCAGTTTAGATAAAGCCTCTTGCTTACCTCAAACTTTGGCGAAGCTTAGTACCTGCGCATTCCCCAGATGAGTTTTTACTTGAAATATCATCTGCGTTAATTTAAAAAGAAACGACTATTTTAACGACTAAATTTTAGGAGGCTACCCCATGAAAAATACACTTAGAACGATCGCATTTCTTACATCCCTTTCAACGTGTTTTATTTTAGAATCCAAGGCTATAGTTTTTGACAACCAGGATGGAGACCTTAGAGCTTTTGTAGTTTCTCTTACGCTAAAAAATTCACGCACTGAAATTGCTAAGCTTGGTCCTAAAACTATTGGAGGAAGACTTCGCCAAACACATCAATTCCCAGCTTGTAATATTTATCAGTTGTTAAAAGACGAAGAAGAGAAAGCTGTAAGAATAACTATATCTTCTTTTGATGTACAAGAAGATTGGAGTGTAGATACTACCTCCGCTATTGCTCGGAAAAATTTTATAAAAAATTTCACTCCAGACGAGTTAACCTCCACATCTAGAAGTCTTGAGGTCTGGATGGCGAGCCTTAGCGTAGAGGTTACAGTTAAGAATGAAATGAACGTATCGTCCTCTCAATTCGATCTTTTAGAAGAAAAAATTTAGAAATATTTTTTCTCATAACTTAAACACTAGCCCCTAGTGCTGGACCTGCTTTCGGGGGCTTGTCACCGGATAATAAGGAAATCTAATGTGCGGGGATTTCCTAATTTCCGGGATGACGAAACCGGGAAAATATTTTCTTATTCATTTCACATGAACACCTTTTGCAGAGGGTTTTGTTAAGATTGGTCATTATAGATTCTTCAAAATCCTTGCCTTTCACCTTTTTTTTACCTATTTAAGGGAGTATTGTATAAAAAAGGTAATTCATGGCTCTTTTAGAGATTTTGACAGTTCCAGATCCACGCGTGCGTGAAACAGCCCTTCCGGTTGAGAAGGTGGACCGTGGTGTGCGTAGGTTTATGGATAATATGGCAGACACGCTTTTCCATGTGGACGGGGTAGGGCTTGCTGCTATCCAAGTCGGGGAAAAGAAACGGGTCATTGTTGTTGATCGTTCTGCCGATGGAAAGAGTGCGCCGGCTCCTCTTTTTATGGCCAATCCTGAGATCCTTTGGATGTCTCCTGCAACACAAATCAAGACTGAGGGCTGCTATTCTGTTCCTGGATATTATGAAGAAGTTGAGCGCCCCTTAGAGCTTAAAGTCTCTTATCTCGATGAAAATGACCAGCCGCAATTATTGATGGCCAAAGACCTTTTGGCCCATTGTATTCACCATGAAATTGAGCACCTTGATGGAGTGCTGTTTGTGGATCATCTTAGCTCTTTAAAGCGGCGCTTGATCCTTCGCAGAGTGATTAAGAAGAAGACATCACGAAAATAAGGGACGCTATGCGCATTGCTTTTATGGGAACGCCCCCCTTTGCGGCTCATATTCTGAAAGTCCTTTTAGACGCGAAAATGCCTATTGTTGCGGTTTATACACAACCTCCCAGGCCAACGGGGCGTGGCCATAGGGTTACGCCATCTTCTGTGCAAACTCTTGCAGAAGCTTGGGGTCTTCCCGTGTTTTCCCCAGAATCTCTTAAAACTCAAGACGCTCAAGAACAATGGAGAGGGTTGGAGTTAGATTTAGCGATTGTGGCGGCCTATGGCCTTTTGTTACCAAAACCTATTTTAGACGCTCCCCGGCTGGGGTGTGTTAATGTTCACCCGTCTTTGCTTCCTCGGTGGCGTGGGGCAACGCCTCTCCAATCCCCCATTTTGGCGGGAGATAAGGAAACCGGCGTGACCCTGATGAAAATGGATGAAGGGCTCGATACAGGAGACATTCTGTGGATAGAAAAAATGCCTCTGGATCCAACAATGACAACGCCTGTTCTTACAGATATTTTAGCAGATAAAAGCGCCAAAGCCTTGGTTAAGGCCATTCCTGCTTATGCAAACGGCGAGCTCACACCTCTTCCTCAAAGTAAGGAAGGGATTACTTATGCGGATAAACTCACAAAGGCTGATGGCAAGCTCGACTGGTCACTTCCTGCAGAGGTCTTGGAGCGCAAAGTGCGTGCACTCACCCCATGGCCAGGGACGTGGTTTCAGGTGGGGGAGGACGTCATAAAAGTTTTAGAAGCCAGGGTATCTCCTGGTTCAGGGATTCCCGGGATGCTTCTAGGGGAAAATTTTACGGTGGCCTGTGGAGAAGGGGCGTTGCAGATCCTCCAGGTGCAAAAGGTAGGGAAATCCCCTTTGTGCGCAACTGAGTTTTTAAGGGGATACAAGCTACCGGCTTGCTTAAGCCATGAAGCGCTTTAAATTAACTCTTGCCTATGATGGGACACCTTTTTATGGGTGGCAACGGCAAGATGGATTTGCAACCGTCCAAGGAGTTTTGGAAGAAGCGTTGTATGACTTTCTCGGTGTTCTCACCCCCGCTTTGGGAAGTGGGCGCACGGATGCAGGCGTGCATGCAGAAGGGCAAGTGGCCCATGTGGAACTGGCACAAGACTATCCGCCTTCTGCCATTCAAGGGGCTCTTAATCAGCGTTTACGGGAAGTTCCTATTACGATTTTGCGAGTTGAAGAAGTTGAGCCTTCCTTTCATGCTCGGTTTTCGGCAACAGCTCGTAGCTATCGCTATCAAATTCTCAACCGAAGGGCTCGGCCGGCTCTTGAAAAAAACAGGGTCTGGTGGGTAGCTCCTACACTTTGCGAAGAAAAAATGGCAATGGCGGCTGCCTTTCTTGTGGGGCATCATGATTTTAGCTCATTTCGTGCTGCTCATTGCCAGGCGGCTTCTCCTCTCAAAACCTTAGATGTCTTAACAGTGGAACGTGAGGGAGATTTTATTTTTGTAAAGGCGAAAGCCCGTTCTTTCTTGCACCATCAGGTACGCAATATCGTGGGAACTTTAAAGAAAGTAGGGCAGGGAGTTTGGTCCCCTGAAAAAATCAAAGAAATCCTCGAAGCGCGAGATCGACGCCAAGCGGGGCCCACGGCTCCTGCTGAAGGACTCTATTTAACTGCGGTAGACTATATGGCTTAAAGAGTATTCTTCTTAATTGATAGGGAAAGCCTACTTCTCGTTGGAAACAAGTAAAAAAGTCGTGGCTCTTACTTTTGATGGTCGAAGGGTTTACACGTAACGCGTGCAAACTTGTTTGCTGTGCCTCCGTTCATATTGGGGTCCCGGATTCCAAGCCTTTCTAACTCTCCCTTCGCTCGAGAAAAAAGTCTAGAGCATTTTTGATTTAAGTCATTACATTTTTGTGATATGATGGTCCTTTCTAATGGAGAGGAAGCATCATGAGATCATATTCTCAAGACTTACGA
>JAGVLE010000029.1 GCA_020049895.1 Alphaproteobacteria bacterium
CAACACGTGACATTCTCTCTCACCTAAAATACATTGCAAAGAATTTCGCCGCCTACATTCAACTCCCGAGCCTTACCATCGGAAAGAATCCCTTTAGGCGTTGAAAGGACGATGACCCCTAACCCATTATTAATGGGCTTAAGATCTTTTATTTTCGCATAAACCCGACGACCTGGTTTAGAAACACGTGTCAGCGTCTGTATAACAGGCTGATTTTCATAATATTTCAACTCAATTGTAATCTGATCAATGCCTTCGGAGACTTTCCCCCGAGCATATCCTCTGATGTATCCTTCATCTTTTAAGACTTCAAGGATATTCTCTCGAAGAGTTGATGCTGGAGAAGTAATGGTCGACTTTCTTGCTTTTTGACCATTCCGAATCCGAGTCAACATATCTCCTATTGGATCTGAGAACGACATTTTTCCTCCTACCAGCTTGACTTTGTCATCCCAGGAATAAGCCCTGAAGATGCAAGTGCGCGCAACGCGATTCTTGACAATTTAAACTTACGATAAACACCACGGGGACGCCCAGAGAGCTCACACCGTAACCGCACACGACAAGGAGAGCTATTCCGTGGCAACTTTGCCAATTGAAGTCGCGCTTTAAAGCACTCTTCAAGGGGAGCATCCTTATCGTTTGCAATTTCTTTCAACCGTTCGCGCCGTCCTGCATATTGCTTTACCATCTGCTCGCGCCGGATATTCTTCTGAACTGAACTTACTTTAGCCATCTGTCTCTCCTACCCTATTTCTGTCCTGAAAAGGGCAAATTAAAACCCTTTAAAAGGGCAAGTGCTTCCGCATCTGTGTGTGCTGTCGTAACGATGGTAATATCCATCCCTCGAATCTGATCTACCTTATCATAGTTGATTTCTGGAAAAATGATATGCTCCTTTATGCCTAAAGAGTAATTTCCTCTTCCATCAAAGCTTTTTGGAGAAATCCCTCGAAAATCTCGTATCCGCGGCATTGCAATGGTCACTAAGCGATCCAGAAATTCATACATTCTGCTGCGTCGCAACGTGACTTTAAGTCCAATATTCATGCCTTCCCGCAACTTAAAGCCCGCGATAGAGTTCTTAGCTTTTGTGAGAACTGGTTTTTGTCCTGCCAGTAAAGCCAATTCATCAACCACACCTTGCACTTTACGACTGTCGGTAATAGCTTCCCCTAAGCTCATATTAATAACAATTTTCTCAAGGCGAGGAGCTTGAAAAGGGTTCTTATACCCTATTTCCTTCATCAAGGTAGGCTTTACAACTTTTTCGTAGTGTTCTTTTAACCGTGCCATCATTTTACCTATTCAATCGTCTCGCCAGAACGTTTTGCTACACGCACCTTACGACCATCCGTCAATGTTTTATATCCTACCCGTGTCGGCTTCTTAGATTTAGGGTCTATATGCGACACATTAGAAATATGAAGAGAGGCTTCCTTTTGAATAATTCCGCCTTCTTGTGTCATAGTTTGTTTCTGGTGCTTTTTTATAAGATTCACACCCTGAACAATAACCCTATTTCTCTCTCGCAGCATCTTTAAGACTTGGCCAGACTTTCCTTTATCTTTACCCGCGATGACACAAACAGTGTCTCCCTTTTTGATACGAAATTTCTGGATCATTACAACACCTCCGGAGCTAAAGAAATAATTTTCATAAACTCTTTCGCCCTTAATTCACGGGTGACAGGACCAAAAATACGTGTTCCTACAGGCTCTCCTTGAGCTGTCAACAAAACAGCCGCATTATCATCAAAACGAATAGAAGTTCCATCTATACGATGTATTTCTTTTGCCGTTCTCACAATAACAGCCCGGTGAACCGTTCCTTTTTTAACTTTTCCCCGTGGAATAGCATCCTTAACGGACACAACAATAACGTCCCCAATGGAGGCGCTTTTCCGCTTGGATCCACCTAAAACCTTGATGCACTGCACCCGGCGAGCCCCAGAATTATCGGCTACCTTAAGGTTGGTTTGCATCTGAATCATTACTTCATTCCTTTCTTAACCGCAGTAAGAAACACCAAGGCCTAGGCCTTCTCTTGTTCCTGTTCTACAACACTCCATGTCTTGCTTTTTGAGTAAGGTTTACATTCCTGAATGCTTACCTCATCCCCCTCTTTAAAGTGATTCAACTCATCATGAGCTGCATACTTTTTAGAGCGGGTAATAAATTTACGGTAGAGAGGGTGCTTTACGCGACGCTCAACCTTAACCGTAATTGTTTTATCACACTTTGCGCTAACAACCGTTCCTTTTAAAACACGTTTTGGCATTCCTAACTCCTCAATGTACCGCAGAACGTTGATTTAGCAACGTTTTAATGCGAGCAATGGTACGACGCGCTACACGAAATTGATGGGTTTTTTCCACTTGTCCGGTCACCCGTTGGAAGCGAAGTCCCATTACTTCTTTTCGCAGTTCGACAACTTTTGTCTTTAATCCTGCGTCATCCATTTGCTTAATATCTATCCACTTCATTACTCAATTCCTCTTGTTTCACGAGAAATAAACTTTGTAGCCAAAGGCAGTTTTGCCGCTGCTAATGCAAAGGCTTCTCGTGCAAGCTCTTCTGGTACTCCATCAAGCTCAAACATAATCCGTCCAGGATGAACCCGGCAGGCCCAGAACTCTACTGATCCTTTTCCGCTACCCATCCGAACTTCCGCAGGCTTCCGAGAAACGGGCACATCCGGGAAAATTCGAATCCACACGCGGCCAATTCTCTTAATATGACGGGTAATAGCCCGTCGAGCTGCTTCAATCTGACGCGATGTCACTCGCTCGGGAGCAATAGCCTTAAGGCCAAAAGCACCGAAATTCAAGCGAGACCCACCCTTTGCATTCCCATGAATGCGCCCTTTAAAGGCTTTTCTGAACTTTGTTTTCTTAGGGGCTAACATGGCTCACCAATCCTTAACTTTCTGTCCGGTTGACTGTATGAAGGGCACTACGCTTATCAAAAGCCATAGGGTCATGCTCCATAATCTCACCTTTATAAATCCAAACCTTTATACCAATGGTTCCATAAGTGGTCTTAGACGTAGCTTCGCCGTAATCAATGTCAGCTCGCAAGCTGTGGAGAGGCACTTGACCTTCTCTGTACCATTCCATACGGGCAATTTCAGATCCACCAAGGCGTCCACTGACGTTGACACGAATTCCTTTTGCTCCCAGCTTCATAGCCGCTTGAATCGCTCGCTTCATAGCTCTACGGAAAGTCACGCGACGCTCAAGCTGCTGAGCAATGGATTCTGCCGCTAGCGTTGCATCCAACTCAGGCTTGCGAATCTCTAAAATATTTAAACTTACATCTGTGCCAACGATTTTGGAAAGCTCAGACTTTAATTTTTCAATATCCGCGCCTTTTTTTCCGATTACAATACCTGGACGAGCCGTATGAATTGTAATGCGAGCTTTTTTAGCTGGCCTTTCAATCACAATTTTAGACACACCTGCTTGAGAAAGCTTATCGTGAATATATTTTCTTAACTTCAAATCTTGATGAAGAAGATTTCCATACTCATGATGCGCAAACCAACGAGAATCCCACGTCCGGTTAATTCCAAGGCGCAAACCTATCGGATTGACTTTTTGACCCATTATGCAACGTCTCCAACTTCACTTACAATGATACGAAGATTGCTGAAGGGCTTTACAATCTGCCCTCTCCGGCTTCGTCCTTTAATATCTAACCGCTTCATCGACAGGGACTTTCCAACGGTTGCTTCGGATACATAGAGATTGTCTATGTCGAGACCGTGATTATTCTCCGCATTAGCGATGGCGGACAATAGCGTCTTTTTGACATCAATTGCAATTCTTTTTGGAGAAAAAGTCAATTCATTAAGAGCTTTGCTTACATGCTTGCCTCTAATCATCTGTGCAACAAGGTTAAGCTTGCGAGGGCTCACGCGTATTGTACGCAAATTTGCCATTGCTGAATCTTCGGGAAGTTGCCGTGGTGTTTTTGACTTTGACATGCCTATCCTCTTTTCGCCTTCTTATCCCCAGAATGCCCATGATAGGTGCGAGTTGGGGAAAATTCTCCAAACTTGTGCCCTACCATGTTTTCGGTAACAAGCACAGGAATAAATTTTTGTCCGTTATGGACTCCAAAAGTAAGCCCTACAAATTGAGGCAAAATGGTAGACCTGCGGGACCATGATTTAATGACTTCTTTACGACCCGATTCACGACTCGCATCTGCTTTCTTAAGCAGATACCCATCCACAAACGGTCCTTTCCAAATTGAACGTGCCATGATGCTCTCTATTCCTCTTTACTACTCTTATTTCCGACGTCGAATAATTTGGCTCGTTGAAGCCTTTTTCTTATTACGCGTCTTCTTACCTTTTGTTTTCTTACCCCACGGTGTACATGGATGGCGTCCTCCAGAGGTACGTCCTTCACCACCACCATGAGGGTGATCAATTGGGTTCATCGCTACACCACGCACTGTTGGACGTACGCCCATCCAGCGTTTCCGCCCAGCTTTTGCCAGGTTAATGTTCTTTTGGTCTGGGTTAGACAACGCGCCAACTGTTGCCATGCATTCACTGCTAATTTTACGAAGCTCTCCCGAAGCTAATTTTAAAATAGCAGCTGGTCCATCACGGCCCACCAATTGGATGTATGTCCCTGCAGAGCGCGCCAGCTGGCCGCCTTTCCCAGGCTTCATTTCCACATTGTGCACAATAGTTCCCACAGGCATATTCTTCAATGGCATAGCGTTGCCAGGCTTAATATCTGCTTTTTCGCCAGAAATCACCTGATCTCCAACACCTAAGCGTTGTGGCGCCAAAATATAAGAAAGCTCACCATCCGCATACTTCAAAAGCGCAATAAAGGCTGTCCGATTAGGATCATATTCCAAACGCTCAACTGTTGCAGCTACATCCCATTTTTTGCGTTTAAAATCAATAAGCCGGTAGCGTTTCTTATGTCCGCCCCCAATGTGAAAGGTTGTAATACGTCCATTGTTATTCCGTCCTCCCGTTTTCTTGAGGCCTTCCGTCAAAGCTTTGACAGGTGCGCCCTTCCATAAGGCGCTACGGTCTATAAGAATCAGCCCTCGTTGAGAGGACGTTACGGGTTTATAATGCTTCAAACTCATCTTTATAATCCTGATGCAATGTCGATTGAATGGCCTTTTTCCAAGGTCACCACAGCTTTTTTACGGTCAGATCGTTGACCAGTAATTCCTTTAAAACGCTTTTGTTTTCCTTTAACGCGAAGCGTATTAACAGCAGTCACTTTCACTTTAAAAAGGCTTTCGACAGCCGTTTTAATTTCAGGTTTCGTTGCATCAAGCGCTACATTAAAAGTCACCTTATTATACTCAGTGAGACTTGTGGATTTCTCCGTCACAACTGGTGAGGTAATAATCTTGTAAAGCTTTTCATTAGCTACGCGTATATTACTCATTTTAGCCTGCTTTCTAAATTTTCAATTGCGGCTTTCGTCAAAACCAAGTGCTCATGGCGTAAAATGTCATAAACATTAATTCCTTGTTGCGGCAACACATCTACAAGAGGAAGATTTGCTGCTGTACGCGCAAAATCTTTATTCACTTCAGCCCCATCAATAATAAGAACTGAACGCAACCCCAACGCCTCAAACTTTGCTTTAAGATCTTTTGTCTTTGTCGTGCCTGTATCTAAAGTATCAACAATCAAGAGCTGGCCTTCAGCAACTTTGCTGGAAAGAGCAGTCCTCAACGCAAGTTGACGTACTTTTCTGGGGAGCTGATATCCATGATCACGAGGAAGAGGTCCGAAAATAACGGCGCCTCCACGGAATTGAGGTGATCTCAAACTTCCTTGACGCGCACGTCCCGTTCCCTTTTGACGCCAAGGTTTACGTGTTGTTCCACTAATCTCGCTAATGCCTTTTGTAGAATGCGTTCCAGCCCGGCGCTTTGCAAGCTGCCAATGAACCATACGTGCCAAAATATCTGACCGCACAGGAGCAGAAAATATCTCAGGAGTAAGCTGGACTTCCCCTACTTTTTTATTATCAAAATTTCGAATTTCGTACTTCATCTTACTCTTCTTCCTTCACAGAAGGGGTTTCTACAAAGACTTCTTCAGCTGGCGTCTCTGAAACAGAAACTTCCTCAAGGGAAACTTCTTCAACAGAAACTGAGGCTGCTTTTGTCTTATCGTTCAGCAAACCCGCAGGATAAGGGAGGTTTTTCGGAGCGACTTTCTTAACCGCGTCCCGAATCAACACATATCCCCCTGGATTTCCAGGAATGGCTCCGCGAATGGCCAACAAACCACGCTCAACATCTTTTAGTACAACTTCTAGATTTTGAATAGTCACTTGCTCCGCACCAAGATGACCGGCCATTTTCTTGCCTTTAAAGGTTCTACCAGGATCTTGTCGTTGACCTGTTGACCCAAGGCTTCTGTGAGAAACCGACACACCGTGGCTGGCCCGTAAGCCGCCAAAATTATGACGCTTCATACCACCAGCAAAACCTTTACCAATGGAGACTCCCGTCACATCCACGTATTGCCATTCAAGGAAGTGATCCACAGACAATGTATCGCCTTGGTTTAACAAAGCATCCTCAGCAACCCGAAACTCAACAAGCTTCCGCTTTGGCTCAACTTTTGCTTTTGCAAAGTGCCCTCGCATCGCTTTTGTTGTACGGCTTGCTTTTGCAACACCCACGCCTAGCTGTATGGCTGCATAACCATCTTTTTCAGGGGTCTTGGTACTAACAACTTGACAGGCCTCTATCTTCACCAAGGTCACAGGAATATGCTCTCCCTTGGCGGTTAAAAGGCGGGTCATCCCCAATTTTTCAGCGATCAAACCTGTTCGCATTTGTCTATTCCTAGAGTTTAATTTCAACATCTACACCTGCCGGCAAATCAAGCTTCATCAAAGCATCTACCGTTTGAGGTGACCATTCCGTAATATCTAAAAGTCTTTTATGGGTGCGCATTTCAAATTGCTCCCGAGACTTTTTATCAATATGTGGCGAGCGCAAAACCGTATATTTCTCAATATCAGTCGGCAGAGGAATAGGTCCACAAACTTTGGCCCCTGTCCTTTTCGCTGTATTGACAATCTCGCTCGTCGACTGATCTAAGATACGATAATCATAGGCCCGAAGACGTATGCGTATATTTTGGCTTTCACTCATCTTTTCCTCTTTTAGGTTTACGGGGAACTAGAGAGAGTCCCTAATTCCCACAAACCTTTTTCCTTACTTAAGGATCTTTGTTACCACACCAGCTCCCACTGTACGTCCACCTTCACGAATAGCAAAGCGAAGACCTTCCGTCATAGCAATTGGAGCAATTAACTCAACTTCCATAGTGATGTTGTCTCCTGGCATAACCATTTCCACACCATCAGGAAGCTTTACAGTTCCTGTTACGTCAGTTGTTCTGAAGTAGAACTGAGGGCGATAATTGGCGAAAAACGCAGTATGCCGTCCTCCTTCTTCCTTCTTCAAAATGTAGGACTCACACGTAAACGTTGTGTGAGGCGTAATGGACCCTGGCTTTGCCAAGACTTGTCCACGCTGTACATCTTCACGCTTTGTTCCACGCAGAAGAGCTCCAATGTTGTCCCCAGCTTGCCCTTGATCTAGCAATTTGCGGAACATTTCAACGCCAGTAACAATAGTTTTCTGAGTTGGGGTAAGACCAACAATTTCAACTTCTTCTCCGACCTTAACAACTCCACACTCAACACGGCCTGTCACAACTGTTCCACGACCTGAGATTGAGAATACGTCCTCGATTGGCATCAAGAAAGGCTTATCAATTTCACGCTTTGGTTGAGGAATATAGGTGTCAACCTGAACCATAAGGTTAAGAATTGCATCCTTTCCAATAGGATCCTCACGACCTTCCAACGCGCAAAGAGCAGACCCTCTGACTATAGGAATATCATCTCCAGGGAAACCATAGTGAGTCAAAAGCTCACGAATTTCCATTTCCACGAGGTCTAAAAGTTCAGGATCATCAACCTGATCAACCTTGTTCATAAAAACAACAAGCGCTGGAACACCAACCTGACGAGCAAGAAGGATATGTTCGCGAGTTTGAGGCATAGGACCATCTGCTGCGTTTACCACAAGGATAGCTCCGTCCATCTGAGCCGCACCTGTGATCATGTTTTTGACATAGTCAGCGTGACCTGGGCAATCCACGTGAGCGTAGTGACGATCAGCAGTTTCATATTCAACGTGCGCCGTTGAAATGGTGATACCACGCGCCTTTTCTTCAGGTGCCTTGTCAATTTGGTCATAAGCCGTAAAAACAGCTCCACCTTGCTCAGCCAAAACTTTCGTAATCGCTGCCGTTAGTGTTGTTTTTCCATGGTCAACGTGACCAATGGTGCCGATATTACAATGCGGCTTCTTTCTCTCAAATTTTGCTTTTGCCATGTCTCTTCTCCTCTAGGCGTATTTAGATTTTACTTCCTCAGCGATATGCTGGGGAACTTGCTCATAGCGGTCAAACTGCATCGTAAATTGGGCACGTCCTTGGCTCATAGACCTCAATGTATTGACATAGCCAAACATAGAGGCAAGAGGCACAAACGCATCTACAACACGGGCATTCCCACGTTGATCCATACCTGACACCTGACCACGGCGACTATTTAAGTCACCAATAATATCTCCCATATACTCCTCTGGCGTCACAACTTCAACCTTCATGATTGGCTCGAGGAGTTTTGGATCCGCTTTAGGAATCCCTTCACGGAACGCTGCACGCGCTGCAATTTCAAACGCAAGCACGCTTGAGTCCACATCATGGTAAGCACCATCAAAAAGAGTTACCTTATAATTAATCATCGGGAACCCAGCAATAACACCGTTACCACTTGCTTGCAAAAGACCTTTTTCAACACCAGGGATATATTCTTTAGGAACAGAGCCTCCCACAATCGCATTCACGAAAGAGTAAGCTTCCCCAGGCTCTACAGGCTCAAAACGCAATTTAATTCGCGCAAATTGACCAGAACCTCCCGTTTGCTTCTTATGAACATAATCAACTTCTGCTTTTTTGGTAATGGTTTCACGGTAAGCTACCTGAGGAGCCCCCACATTAGCTTCCACTTTAAATTCACGTCGCATGCGATCAACGATGATATCGAGATGAAGCTCTCCCATTCCTTTAATAATCGTCTGTCCTGATTCAATATCACTAGCCACTCGGAAAGAAGGATCTTCAGAAGCAAGACGCGCAAGCGCAAGCCCCATTTTTTCTTGATCTGCCTTTGTTTTAGGCTCAACCGCAACTTCAATCACAGGCTCAGGGAAAATCATTCTCTCGAGAACAATAGATTTAACTGGGTCACAAATCGTATCGCCCGTTGTTGTATTTTTTAATCCACACAACGCCACGATATCACCCGTACGAGCTTCCTTAATATCTTCGCGAGAGTTTGCATGCATCAAAAGCATCCGCCCTACCCGCTCTCTTTCATCTTTAATAGAATTCAAGATATAAGAACCGGCATTCAAAACGCCTGAATAAACGCGGACGAAAGTTAAAGATCCCACGAAAGGATCTGTCATAATTTTGAAGGCAAGACCAGAGAATGGCTCATCATCAGAAGGATTGCGAACAAGCTCTTTCTCTCCATCCACAGATTCCCCGTTTACAGCCCCAATATCAAGCGGAGAAGGGAGAAAATCAACAACCGCATCTAGCAACGGCTGAACCCCCTTATTTTTAAAGGCAGACCCACACAAAACGGGAACAAATTGAGCGGTCACAGTCCCTTTACGGATACATTTCTTTAATGTCGCAACATCAGGCTCAGTTCCAGCAAGATAGGCTTCTAGAGCTACATCATCTTGCTCAACCGCCGCCTCGACAAGGCGTGAACGGTAATCTGTTGCTTGCGCCAAAAGATCCGCAGGAATGTCTTCAAGAACATACTCTGCACCCATAGCCTCGTCTTTCCAACGAACGGCTTTCATTTGGATGAGATCCACAAGACCCACAAACTCAGCTTCTGAACCAATAGGCAAATGAAGCACGAGAGGTGTTGCCCCCAAGCGATCAACAATCATATCAACCGTACGAAAGAAGTTTGCTCCGGTACGATCCATTTTATTGACAAAGCAAATCCGAGGAACACTATATTTGTCAGCTTGACGCCACACAGTTTCAGACTGAGGCTCAACGCCGGCCACACTGTCAAAAACAGCAACAGCTCCATCGAGAACGCGCAAAGAGCGCTCTACCTCAATGGTAAAATCCACGTGACCAGGGGTATCGATAATATTAATACGATGATCATTCCAGAAACAAGTCGTCGCCGCAGAAGTAATCGTGATTCCACGCTCTTGCTCTTGCTCCATCCAATCCATGGTGGCTGCGCCTTCATGAACTTCACCAATCTTGTGAGATTTTCCCGTATAGAAAAGAACACGCTCGGTTGTCGTTGTCTTGCCCGCATCAATGTGGGCCATAATTCCTATATTACGGTAATTCTGAAGAGGAGTTTGACGTGTCATTTACCTTAATACCTTACCATCTAAAGTGAGCAAACGCCTTATTCGCGTCCGCCATCTTATGTGTATCTTCCCGCTTTTTCACAGCCGCCCCACGATTATTAGCCGCGTCCATTAACTCAGCAGCCAAACGAGCCGTCATTGTGGTCTCAGAACGCTTGCGTGCACTTGCAATAATCCAACGAATCCCCAAAGCTTGAGCACGGATGCTACGCACCTCCACAGGAACTTGATAGGTTGCCCCACCTACACGGCGAGAACGCACTTCCACGGAAGGCTTAACATTTTCAAGCGCCTCATGGAATACCTGAATAGAATCTTGCCCTGTTTTTTCTTTAACATGATCCAAGGCTCCATAAACAATGGTTTCCGCCACAGACTTTTTGCCCTTATACATCAGGCAACTCATGAATTTTGACACGACCACATCCCCAAATTTTGCATCTGGTAAAACGGCCCTTTTCTCTGCACTGTGCCTTCTTGACATTAGATTCCTCTCTTACTTTGGACGCTTTGCGCCGTACTTGGAACGACGCTGACGACGCTTTTGAACGCCCTGCGTATCCAAGGTTCCACGAATAATATGATACCGCACACCCGGCAAGTCGCGCACGCGACCACCACGAATCAGCACAACTGAGTGCTCTTGAAGGTTATGACCCTCACCAGGAATATATCCTGTGACTTCATATCCATTGGTCAGACGTATACGGGCAACCTTACGCAAAGCCGAGTTTGGCTTTTTTGGGGTCTTGGTCATCACTCGCGTACATACGCCTCGCTTCTGCGGATTGTTTTGCAGCGCAGGAGACGTATTGCGAACTTCCTTGTTCTGCCGTGGCTTTCTGATCAACTGGTTAATTGTCGGCATTAAAAGCTTTTCCTTTCACATTCATACCTTACATCACATATTTGCCCTAAATTTCCCGCCCACACAGCTGAAATTCAGAATGCCTCCAAAGAGTGAGTATTTTCTAGCCAATCTTTTGAGCTGCGTCTATAGCAGAAATCAAGATTATGCGAGAAAATTTTTTCTTCGCCCTTGAAAAGCTATACCGCCAGCGCATCTATGACGGGCAAATACTAGTCGCCTACCAAACGCAAGTCAAGCATTGTCTTGTTTTTTTTTGAGATTTTTCCTGACCGAGGCCTCTTCCCTGGCAACCCTCACGGAAACACTTCAATGGGATT
Organism: Alphaproteobacteria bacterium; assembly: GCA_020049895.1. Classification (GTDB taxonomy): domain Bacteria; phylum Pseudomonadota; class Alphaproteobacteria; order UBA9655; family UBA9655; genus UBA9655. Next base: position 11,694 of record JAGVLE010000029.1, read on the forward strand.
TTCTAAGCCACCGCTGAACATCTTTCCTGAGAAGCACTACCAACAACCCCACAATAACTGCCACATGCAGTAATCGACCAACCAGAGCAAGATAGATCGCCGCCAGGATCAAAACGCCTACGAATGTCCATTTAAGGGTTTTGAGGAGAAGGCTTTTTTCTACGTACTCAAGCTTTTGCAAAAGAAGGAGCAACAGCACAAACACAAAGGCAATAATAAAGAGTTCGGCCATATTCTGTTCCAGACGTTACTTACGCAACGAGTTGCTCAACTAAAGGTAACCGCATAGCATCAATTAAATTACGCAACTCTTGTCTCGCAGCCACATGGGAGATTGTAAGGGGAATCTTACAGTCTTCCAAATCAAGAACTGTAATGCCTGACAAAAACAGCTCGCGGAAAATAACCCGCTCTCCAAAACCAGGAACATAGCGAAAGCCTATGCGCTTAGACAACAACTGCATCGCTTTATCCATTTGCCGTTTGTTGCGCGCATTAATATTCGTCAATCGATTCCGAAGCACAATCCAATCTACAGACCCTTTGTCCCGAATGGCTCTCTGTTTTTTCTGATCCCACACCATTTCAGCATATGTGCTGGGCTTTTCCATATCTAACGTATCGAATTTAAGGCGCACAAGAACGTCTAAATCTACAAAGCTATCATTTAAAGGCGTAATCAATGTATCTGCAACGGCATGAGCACAACGAGATAACGGCGTATCACTTCCCGGAGTATCAATAAGGATAAATTGTTTGGACGAAAAATGAGACAAGGCATTTTCAAGGTTTTGTTTGTCTTCCTGAACAGCCACTTCTCTTGAGCCATGTTGGCTTAGCAAAATAGAAACATGGTCCGCAAGAGGAAGAGGTGTAGTTAGCGCTGTTTGCTTGCGATTTTCCATGTAGCGAGTAAGCGTTCCTTGGCGCGCATCTACATCAATGATCCCTACAGAGAATCCCCTACGCAATAGACCAACAACGACATGCATGCTTACCGTTGATTTTCCCGTCCCCCCCTTTTCATTACCCAAAACAATAATATGTGGCTTCGGTACCATAAACTCTTTCTCCTTTGCCTTACGTGATCATTCCATGACATTGTTTATAACGCTTCCCTGAACCACAGGGACATGGGGCATTCCGAGGAACCTTTTTAAAATTTTCAGGTCCCTTAAGAATTTTATCCTCTTTTTGACCAGGATCATAGGGATCTTCATGGCACTCAAGAGTCATTTTCTGATCTTCTTCATCAGCAAAAATTTCTTCTTCTAGTTTTTGAGGTGTTTCCTCGCCCATTTTCAAATGAGCCAGGATAGCCGTTACATTCTCTCGCAAGCGGTCCAACATATGTTGGAACATCTCAAAAGCTTCACTTTTGTATTCATTTAAAGGATCTCTTTGCCCATAAGCTCTTAGATTAATTCCTTGGCGAAGGTGATCTAGAGTCAACAAATGGTCTTTCCACTGGTGATCTAAGACCCGCAAAAGAAATGACTTTTCAGCCGTTCGCATCATGTCAGCTCCATAGCCCTTTTCTTTCTTTTTCATAAGCTCTTGGACAGCTTTTGTTATTCTAGCCCCAATCTCTGCATTTGCAATCCCTTCCTCATTTGCCCAGTCTTGAATAGGCAAAGTAAGTCCAAAAACACGCAAACATTCCGCATGAAGACCCGATACATCCCATTGCTCTGCATATGCGTTTTCAGGAATATGCCGCGCCACGAGCATCTCAATGACTTCTTCTCGGAGAGCTAAAATAACCTCACGAACACTTGAAACTTCCATAATCTCTTTGCGCTGCTCATAAATAACCTTCCGCTGGTCATTCATCACATCATCATATTTAAGGAGTTGCTTGCGCGTATCAAAGTTCCGCGCCTCTACTTTCTGCTGTGCTTTCTCTAAAGCTCTGTTAATCCAAGGATGGATAATGGCTTCGCCTTCTTCAATCCCCAGTTTCTGTAACCAGCTATCCAGACGCTCTGAGCCAAAAATCCGCATTAAGTCGTCTTCCAAAGATAAGAAAAATTTAGAAGCACCAGGGTCTCCTTGCCGACCGGTACGACCTCGCAATTGGTTGTCAATACGACGACTTTCATGACGCTCTGTCCCTAAAACAAAGAGCCCCCCAGCCTCACGAGCAATGACTCCATTACGAACAACCTCTTTTTCAATTTCCTGAGCACGAGTAGCCGCCTTTTTTTCGTCTTTAATAGGGCCAACTTCTTCGTCCAGACGCATCTGCAAGTTTCCCCCAAGCTTAATGTCTGTTCCGCGCCCCGCCATGTTAGTTGCGATGGTCACAGCCCCCGGAACACCCGCCTCTGCAATGATTTTTGCTTCTTGCTCATGAAACTTTGCATTTAATACGTTGTGGGGAATCTTCTTTTGTTTCAATAGGGCAGCCAGCAACTCTGATTTTTCAATACTGACAGTTCCGACGAGAACTGGCTGCTTACGGTCCCGACATTCCTCAATAAGCTTAAGAATGGCATCATATTTTTCTTTTGCCGTACGATAAACTTCGTCATGCAAATCTTTACGTGTAACAGGCTTGTTTGTGGGAACCTCAATAACTTCTAGCTTATAAATATCGGCAAATTCTGCCGCTTCCGTCATTGCCGTTCCTGTCATTCCCGCTAATTTCGGGTAGAGCCGGAAATAGTTTTGATAGGTAATGCTTGCTAGCGTCTGATTTTCTTGTTGGATTTCGACTTTTTCTTTCGCTTCAAGAGCTTGATGGAGGCCTTCCGAATACCGTCGCCCATCCATCACACGCCCTGTAAACTCATCAATAATCATAACTTTGTTATCTCTCACCATATAATCCACATCTCGAGAAAAGAGTTTGTGGGCTTTGAGAGCTTGGTTAACATGATGAACGACAGGCACGTTCTGTACATCATAAAGAGAAGAATCTTCTAAAAGTTTAGCGCGCTTTAACAATTTTTCAATGTGCTCTGTCCCTTGCTCTGTAAGAGTTACCGAACGAGACTTCTCATCCTTTTCATAATCGCCCTCCACAAGCTTTGGGATAAGCACATCAATTTTCATATAAAGATTGGAAGAATCTTCTGCAGGACCAGAAATAATAAGAGGCGTCCTTGCTTCATCCACAAGAATGCTATCTACCTCATCCACAATGGCATAGTTGAAAGGCCGCTGAACCATTTCTTCAAGGCGGAATTTCATATTATCCCGAAGATAATCAAATCCTAGCTCATTATTGGTGGCATACGTAATATCTGCCCGATAGGCAATCTGGCGCTCCAGATCATCAAGATCATGAACGATAGAGGCTACCGTGAGGCCCAAAAACTTATAAATGGGCGCATTCCATTCCGAGTCACGTTTTGCCAAGTAATCATTGACCGTCACCACATGAACACCCTTGCCGCTCAGGGCATTCAGGTAAACAGGAAGAGTCGCCACAAGCGTCTTTCCTTCTCCGGTTTTCATCTCAGAAATCATGCCACGATGGAGAATAATACCGCCCTTCAACTGCACATCAAAGTGGCGCATCCCTAGAACCCGCTTTGAAGCTTCTCTTACAACAGCAAAGCTTTCCGGTAATATCTCTTCAAGGGTTTCTCCCTTTTGAAGGCGCGCACGAAACTCTTCTGTTTTTTTCTGCAAAGCTGCATCACTAAGCTTCTCTAAAGCAGGCTCAAAGCCATTTATTTTTTCAACGATTTTATCGAGACTTTTAATATAGCGATCATTGGCAGAACCAAAAAGCTTACGAAAAAGGGTGGTAAACATGGAGCCTCATTTTATAACTTAAATCTTAAATTTCTTTTGTTACCCTACACCGTAACCTTTTCAAAAGCCAGCCTTTCTTGCAAAACAGCTCGACACCTGACAGGGTTTTAAGGGCCTTAAAATCATAGAGACTCACAATAAACAAACAAATCTTAATTTTTCGTAAAAAGATCTACATAATAATAATATTAGATGATAATCTTTAAGGATATAAAAAATGGCTACCCTTATAAGGTGGGTAGCCACTTCATTTATTTAGGAAAACGGTCCGAATCTGAGTCTCTAAACATTTTCTGCTTCAGTCTATCTACTGCTGGCTGGAGTTTTGTAGGAACAATCGCCTTAATCAAAACATCCGCCATAAGCAAATAGTATTCTTTTAGCTTTTCCTCTTCTTCTTTTTTCTTATCTGCAAACTGTTTTGCTGATTGTGAAAATTTCTTTGCATCCTCCAAAAGAGATTTCTTCTTGTTTTTTCCCGCACTGCTAATACTTCGTTTATCCTCCCCCTTATCTGGATCAACCTCAAATAATTTAGATCTTGGACCTACAAGATTGGGGCCTTCATAAACACCTTCTGTCTTTCTCAATAAAAAATAGGAAGAGACTCTTCCACCCCTAACAAAGACATCTTCATCTTTTCTCTTTGCTTGCACATGACAAATAAGGGTAAGGGAAGAAAAGGATAAAACCATATAACTTATCTTTCTTAAATTTCCAGCCATCATTTTATTCTCCATTGTATGTTTTAGCCAAAGAACTGCGCTACCTATTAGTGCAGCTCTTCTGAAATAATGACTGGCAATGATTCAATTGTATTGTTGTGAAGAACACTTACGGGAAAATCACGTCATTTGCGAAATTCATAGGAGGCATTAAGGATATAAAAAAGGGAAAAAACCAAGCCACTGCAGTTACGCTAATGAAAGGCCGCTTTGTATAAATGCTCTCAAGAGCTCAGCGCTTGTCAAACCTGTTTTATCTCTTAAACGTGTAATATGAGCTTCAGCTGTACGTGCACTCGGCTTCACAAGAATCTGCCCGATTTCTTTAAACGTTTTTCCTTGCACCAAAAGAGACAAACATTGCCGCTGTTTGGGGGAAATAGGAACGTCCCCTTTAGGTGTGGAGAGATAGAAATACCTCAAATTAGATAGAGTCCAGTTTTCTTTTTCACCTACTTTTGCACCGCCTAAAAAAAGAAAATTCTCAAATGCCGCAGTCATATTCAATTTTGGAATAAAAAATTTTGCATTTAATTCGAGCTCCTCAATTTGAGCACGAAATTTATTTCTAAAGGCAATACCAAAAGACTTTAAAACACCAAATTGATGTGTATAAATGCTTAGAACTTCAGGGTTTTCTTGAGGTGCAGAAAAAGCAAAGTTCTCTATATAACTACCTCTATCCATTACAATGTTAAAGCAATAAAAAATTTTATATACCTCAATCATCACCTTTATATCTTCAGCTGGAATCTCAACAAAATTAGCAGGCGTATTTATAAATCTTACTTCCCTCTCTATCCCATAGGTTGAAAGCAGTTTTAACTGTTGCACAGGCATAGCCGCCGGCCCTAATTTATATTGTTTCTCAAGGTTGTATTCAAACCAAGAGGCGTCTATCCCCAGGTCTATTGCAGAACCATCAGGGTAGATACGAGAATACCAAAAATGAAGAAGTTTATATTCAGTTAAAAAGGGAAGACTAAACTTTCGCGCTTCTTCCATATAGGGAAGAAAGAAACTATAAATCTCATCGTTGTTTTTTAGTCTCATATAACATTTTTTAATGAGGAGTTACGAAATTAATGCCTATTCATACTTTCTTTCTCTTATCTTAGCAATATCCGGGATGGACTTATACCGAGCACACAAGAGGATAGTCTATCAATGATATATTTAATCTTTTGAAATTGGGGCGAGGTCAAAGTACGGGGAATTCCCATCCCACACTTCGATAGGCTGATTCCAGCGTATTTCGCAAAAGAGAAACAACGGTCATGGGCCCTACCCCACCCGGCACAGGCGTAATCGCTCCTGCTCGTTTCTCAGCTGTAGCGAAATCAACGTCCCCAACAATCTTGCCAGAAGCGAGGCGGTTAATGCCCACATCTAAAACCGTAGCACCGTTCTGAATCCACTCGCCTTGGATAAACCCAGGGCTGCCTATAGCCACGATAAGAATTTCCGCAGTTTCGCAGAGAGCTGGCAGATTAACTGTTTTGGAATGGGCCACCCATACCGTCGCCCCCTGTTGAAGCATAAGCATGGCCATTGGCTTCCCAACAAGGGCAGAGCCTCCCACAATCCCTACCATACGCCCTTCTAAAGAGGGGTAAAGCGTCTGAAGCAAGAGCAAGCACCCCAAAGGGGTTGGCGGAACAAACCCACCTGAGCTCCCTTGAAAAAGCTTTCCAACATTAAGAGGGTGCAACCCATCCACATCTTTCTGGGGGTCAACAAGCGATAAAAAATAAGCCTTATCCAAAGGTGTAGGGAGAGGAAGCTGAAGGATAATACCGTGGATATGCGGGCTCTGATTGAGTTCCTGAATTGTTGATTCTAGGGCAGCAGGCGCGACCCAGGCCGGGAAAGCGTGCTCTTCAAAGTGAAACCCTATCTCTTTGGCTGAAATTCCTTTGGTATGGACATAAAGCTGACTGGCCGGGTCCTCCCCCACCCTTAAAATGGCAAGGCCGGGCTTAACGCCAGTTTCTTTTGCAAGGGTTTCAGTCAGAGTTAAAAGCTTAGATTTTAAAGTTTCCGCTACCTCACGGCCATCAATAAGCTTAGCCACTCCCCACCATAAATGCTTTCATCATGAGCTGCCCAACAACACCTTCCAAAAACCAAACAATAAGAATCAGGATGAAAGGGGCAAAATCAAAGCCTCCTACAAGAGGTAAAACTTTTCGAATTTTTGAAAGGATAGGCTCGGTTGTAACGCTAAGAAATTCCAAGACCATTTTTACAAAATTATTTTTATAATTAATGATCTGAAAAACAATCAACCAATTGATCACGACATGACCAATGATAATCCATATATAGATGGCAAGAACTGATTTCAGGATAACTAAAAGAGGAAAAAAGATTATGTCTAGCAAGGGCAATCCTCCTAACGATAGTGCAGGGCTAAGTATACCCCCTTTTTTTACCTAACGCCATCATTATTTATGATGTACGCCTTACGGAATAAATTGCAACAGCACCGCCAATCCACGTTAGCCCCCTTTTGGAAACACGCGAGCAGACGTACTTTATCAGTTTACCAGCTATGATCAGAAAGAGTCTGATTAATCTTGACAGTCATGCCTAGGCGATTAACAAGGCCAATAATGTCCAGGTTAATAACCTCGTCAGTGAGAGTATGCTGAACGAACGAATGACTCCACACTTTCTTCCAGCCTTCATTCGTCAACATCTCTTGCACGTTAATCTTAGTCTGCACAACATCACCAGCTTTGAAGCCCATCGATCGCAGGGTTACGCGTTCAGACGAAGGCTGGTCCAAGATCAGATCCATTGCCCCAGCCAACAACGCGGCCAAGGCATTCACGGATGTCGCGTATACCTTGAGAGTCTTGTTCTCACCCCCTTGCTCGTTGCAATTAAGAGTAACCCGCAGACTGGACATCGGGAGACGAGTAGCATTAAACATCTCGAGAACTGGATTACGGATAAAAAGAGTTGTTTCGCTTTGAGTCAGAGCTCGACCCAACGAAAAATCATTGTTCTTGAGATCCTCTGTGGTCAAGACATAATCCACATCTTTTATAAACCTGATAGGGCAATCACGAGCAAACGAGGACCAGAACGTAAATCTAAATGTGTCTCCGGGCGAATAAAGGCGATCCTCAGATAAGAAACGTTCTCTGATATTAACATCAAAAATCTTATGGATTGGCAGAACCTTAGTGACGTCCCCACTCTTCAGCTCAAACTCCTCAGCAATACCTTCGTCCCCTTCCACAGGGGGCGATTTCCCCACTGGATACACACACCGAGTAATCCTCCAACCGGGCACTGTCTGGTCACTCTCGTTTACCACTTTGATGGCAATGGCGTTAGAGGAAAGCCCCTGCCCGAGGCAAGCGGTGATTAATACCATCTGAAAAAATTTGTTTTTCACAATCGGTTTCCTTTTTAGTTAAAGTTATATACTGAAGAAGAGAATAACGAGCTGTCTAATGGCCTGATTGACTTTAAAAGGAAGACCTGCCTGCCCCCCAAATTCTCCCATGCTTTACGTCTCTTAACAGTGACGCCTCATCCCCTTGCACATAGCAGAAAGGGAAAAACAAAAGAGAAAAGATGATGAGAAGAGATGGGGTGTAATTTCTGAATCACTACCTATTTAAAAAACATATCATTATACAACTGAAGTAGTGTGTATTCTTAATTTTTTGTAAAAGCAAGATTACATTTCCTCCCTTGAGCTAAGAAACTAGACTGTAGAACCCTCTGCAAAAGGTATTTATGTTAAGTGGCTCTCCCACAACTATGTTGATGACAGCGGGGGGACACCTTTTGCAGAGGCTTAACTGTAAATCTAACGCTCTCTCAAATGCTACCTATTGGCTATTTAAATACATTTATTCTTCTAAAAAAACTTGATGGGGAACTGGTGTGCCCGAGAGGAATCGAACCTCCGACAACAGGATTAGGAATCTTGTGCTCTATCCTACTGAGCTACGGGCACCCGGATTTTTTATACATCAATTATTGAGAATCGTCATCCCCATGATGTCTCTTAATTTATTCATATCCTTGTGGCAGCCAATAAGGCTAACACTGTCTAGCGTTCGGTACCGGCAGGTACACACCTTATACCCAATCGTCTTACAAGAGATTGGTCCGGCTGCTTTGGACGCTTGCAGCACATATTACGTGGTCCAGGAAACCATCCCGATCTACATGTTATCTCTTTTGTTTCGACAGCAAATGTTTCTACGGTTGTTCCAATCAAAAACGCTAGAAAGGCGGCGCCATATACGATATTTGTATTAAGGTTTTTCATTTTCAAATCTCCTTTTTTATACAAATAAATTATTATTGAAAATGTTTAATATATAGTTATATTTCATGAAAAATAAAAAGAAAACAAAATGTTCCAAAGTATTAAAAAACAAAAGAGCTCATGGAGCCTCTGCAAAAGGTGTTAGCTAAGAAGAGAGGTGAATTTCCTTCGCTCCTCTATTATACTGCGCCCATGGATAGTTTCGAGCTTAATAAAATTGCAGCCGCCATCTTAATTGCCCTTTTGGTCATAAAGGGGGCAGATCTTATTTCTCAACATCTTATTCCTTCTGTTTCCTTAAAGGACCCTGCCTATAAAATTGCGGGTGTTCTCTCCCCGACTTCGCTTCCCTCAACAGAATCCAAGGGACCGCCGCCCATAGAACCGCTTCTGGCGGCTGCTAACATTGAGCAAGGAGCTGAAGTTTTCAAAAAATGCGCAAGCTGCCATACGATTGACAAGGGAGGCGCAAATCGTATCGGGCCTAATCTTTATGGCATTGTGGGAGCCCCCAAAGCCACGCATCCTGCCTATTCTTATTCCTCAGCAATGACTCAAAAAGGAGGGGCCTGGACCTATGATGACCTCAATCTTTTACTCTATAGCCCCCGTACGTTTGTTCCGGGAACTAAGATGTCTTTTGCTGGGATTAAGGATGATAAGGAAAGGGCGGCTCTTATTGCATACCTCCGCCAGCAAACTACCGCTCCCTTGCCGCTACCTTTGACAGCGCCTTAGGGGATTTTAAGAAAATCGAGTAGCCTGCTGGGCGGTCTTTCTCTTGGTATCTAAAGAAATTAAGACTCCCTTAAATTTCCTCTCTTCCTCCCGCATATAATCGCGCGTCAGAGAAGCATTCTCTTGATTTTTTACCATTTGAATTTGAAAGGCCATAAATCCTTGTTTACGAAAGGCAACTTCACACAACGTGAGATAATATTCCCACATGCGTAAAAAGCGAGGCCCCCAAGCAATGAGAACCCTCTCCCGATTGTCCAAGAAGCGCTTGCGCCAATGGCGAAGAGTCTCGGCGTAATGGTGATGAAGGATTTCAATATCTGTAGCATGAAGTTTTGAATCCTCAATCGCTTCCATTGTTTCTGAAAGAGCGGGACAATATCCCCCTGGGAAAATATACTTATCAAGCCAAGGATTAGGCATATTTGGCCCTGTAGAACGGCCAATGGAATGAAGAACGGCCAAGCCATTTTCCTTAAGGAGAGACGAAACTTTACTAAAAAACTCGTCATACTGCCTGGGTCCTACATGCTCAAACATCCCCATAGAAACGATGCGATCATAGAGCCCCGCTTCCTGACGGTAATCTTTTAGTTGAAAGCTCACTCTATCTGCAAGACCTGCCTCTTTTGCCCGCGCTGTGGCAACTCGATGTTGTTCTTTTGAAAGGGTAAGCCCTACAACCTGTACATTTGCTTCCCGAGCTAAACTCAAAGCAAAACCGCCCCAACCACATCCAATATCAAGAATTTTCTGGCCCGGCTTTATTTGAAGCTTCGCCGTCAAGTGTCTCTTTTTATTCTCTTGTGCCGTTTCTAAATCATCGTGAATATTTTTAAAATATCCGCATGAATACTGCATATCTTTATCAAGAAAAAGTCTGTAAAGAGCTTCTGATAAATCATAGTGATAGGAAATATTATGTTGGGATTGAGAAATCGAGGTACGAGAATGAAAAAAACGCTTTCCAAGCGTCCGGAAGAAGTTTTTGAGAGGAGAAAGAGATGTGTACTGCAAATTGCTAGCGCACATCATAAGTAAATCAAAGACGTTCCCCTTTTTTATGATAAAATCCCCATTAACATACCCTTCTCCTAAGGCCAATTGGGGAGAGCGAAGAAGACGGCGGGCAAATGAACGAGAGCACAGTTGAATGGTGACGTCAGGGGTAGGTGTCCCCACAAATCGATAGGATTTTCCATCCACATCAATAAGTGTAAGGCTTCCAACTTTAATGAATCTCTCTAAAAAGGATTCGATCCGCATATTTCCTCCGTACAGAAAATAGAGTTTCTACGTCTATTAAAGAGCAGTCTTACTTAAGAAATTATTAAAATTTGATGTTTTTTAATGTAAAGGGAACCTTTGAAAAAAGGAGGGAAGAGGCACACTCCCTAACGCTTTCTCACACAAGTGCCTTACTCACAATAAAACCATAGAGGTGCTCTTGGTCCTTAAAGTGAATCTCTATATCCAATACCTGAACTTTATCTTGCCAGGCAGGTGGTAGGCGCACCCAATCTTTACGGGTAGTTATTAAGAGAGATTGATGGATAGCAGCAAGCTTTTGGAGGTGCTGTAAATCGGACTCTTGATAGATATAATGATCTGGGAAACTTTCTGTCGCCACAACTTCAGCGCCACTCTCTTTGAGGGTTTCATAGAATTTTTGAGGAAAGCCAAGACCACAAAAAGCCAAGACAGGGTGTGTAAAAGTAAGGCGAGGGTGACGACGTAAAGCACCGAAAAAGGGTTTACCAAGATCTGTCTTCCCCTTCCCTACACCAATAATAGCATCTGTTCTCCCCAATCCTGCTCTAAGTTCTTCCCGTAAAGGCCCCGCAGGGGTAACACAACCGTTCCCAAACCCTTGGAGGAGATCCACCACCACAAAGGATAGATCTTTATAGAAACCTAAGGTTTGATGGCCATCATCTAAAATAATAACATCTGCCTGATTCCTGATCGCTTCCTGTATTCCTAAGACGCGTTTTTTTGCCATCCATGTTGGCGCACATTGGGCAAGCAATAAGGGCTCATCCCCAACTTCCCGAGCGGTATGGATATGGGGCTTTACCTCAAGAGGTCCCTGGAGAGCTCCCCCATAGCCGCGCGTGACAAAATGAACATGATGTCCCTTTTTTTGCAAAAGCTTCGCAATGGCAATGGCAACGGGTGTCTTGCCAGATCCTCCACAGACTATATTGCCCACACTAATAATGGGAACAGAAAATCTCTGCGTTTTAGAGAAAATCTGTCTAAGGCTTACCCCCTTGCCATAAAGGTACCCAAAAGGCCTCAGCAGAAAAGAAAGAAAGCCGCGCGGCTCATACCAAAAGGATGGGGTTTTCATAGGGGGTCTTCTCTTAAGGTCTTTAAGTAAGGCGTTAAAAGAGTAAGCAATTTTTCAAGTCCTTCTTGCCGATAGGCTGTTAATCCTTGCAGTTCTTCATACTCATCTTTAGGCTTTCCCAACCAAGGGCGTATTCGTGAGGCAAGCGTTTTTCCTTCTGCCAGGCCTTCACTTCCCCCTAAGGACTCTAAAATCTCATATAGCTGAGGGTTATTAAAGACATGAGAGCCATGAAGGACGAAGGCTCCCAATTGCGCAGCCTCAATAGGATTATGTCCGCCTTTTGGGACAAAAGTAGCCCCCATCATGACAACAGGGGAAAGCGCATAAAATAGCCCCATTTCGCCTAAGGTATTTCCAATATAAAGCTCGCACTCTTTTAAAGAAGGAGAGTCTGTCCGCAAGACGGCCTTTATGCCCTCTTGGGCAGCAAGCTCGCAAAGAGCGGGGGCTCTTTCAATATGTCTAGGAACCAAAATGGTGAGCAAATCTGGATAGTCTTTTTTAAGGGTCTTGTGGGCTTCAAAGACAAGAACTTCCTCTCCAGGATGCGTACTTGCAGCAAACCATACAGGACGCCCCCCTAACTCTTTCTTCAAAGCTGCGTATTTCTTAGCGTCCACACCCAAAGGTGACATCATCACTTTGGCATTCCCCATCACAGTGACTGTCGTCGCGCCCAGCTCTTTGAAAAACCTAGCTTGTTCTTCCGATTGCACCGCACATAGAGACAAACGCTCTAGCATTGGCCGCAGCATTCCCCTTATATACTTCCAAAAAGCAAAGCTTTTGGGAGACATGCGCCCATTCAAAAGAATCGTTGGAATACCTCTCTCTTGAGTTGTATGAAGCAAATTCGGCCACAACTCAGACTCTATCCATATGGCCAAATCTGGCTGCCAGTGATTTAAAAAACGCCCTACCGCCAAAGGAGTATCCACCGGACAATATTGGTGAGTAATTTTTTTGATTTTATATAATCTTTTTTGTATTACTTTTGCTGAAGAAACAGTTGTTGTTGTTAACAGCCCATGAATATTAGGATATTTCTTCAAAATAGCCTGCATAATTGTTAGAGCAGCCAAGGCCTCCCCCACACTCACTGCATGGATCCACACAAGCGATTTTGCAGGACGAGCAGCTGTTGCAACTCCCTTACGTTCCTTCAAGCGTGGTTTTTCCTCACGCCCTCGTGAAGCACGCCAGGCTAAATATCCAGACACCAGGGGAGTTCCTATCCAAGAAACCCCATAATACCCACTCCTCAACAAGCTCATGGAGCCACCCTACCACAATAAGCATCTGCTTTTTGGGTAAGCTCCCTTAATGTGACCTCCAGCTCTTGTCGCAACTCTTCATCACTTTTAGAAGAATTCACAACATCCATCATAGGCGCATACATAAAGACCCCTTTCCCAAAGGGAAGCGGAAACAAAAAACGATCCCAGGTCTTTAAAACGATTCCACGGGTTGTCGAATACGTAGAAGGTAAAATAGGGACCTTTGCGTGTCGTGCGAGAAGGATCACACCAGGGCTTACTGTATAACAAGGCCCACGTGGTCCATCAGGCGTAATTCCTGCTGACTCCCCTCCTTTTAATGCCCTGAGCATTGCAAAAGAGGCCTTTTTCCCTCCCTTAGTAGAGGATCCTAGAATGGATGAAAATCCAAAATTTTCGATTACTTTCCCAATGATCTTTCCATCCGGATGCGTAGAACTCAGCATATGAAAGCGATGAGATCCAAGCCATGACATAAACATCATAATCAAGCGCCCATGCCAGAAACAAACCATCATGGACTCGTTATTTTGGCACCTCGGTTCTGCATATTCTTTTCCAATAAATTCCCACCGACTCGTCAGCCACACGAACTTAACATAAGACGTAATAATAAATGCCACGAACCGTTGAAAGAGAGGAGAATGCCGTGTTTTTTTAAAAAATTTCATTCAAGTCCTCCTCCTAAGAAGCAAAAGGGATAGTTTCAGCCTTAAACTGAAGATCCACAAGCTTTGCATACGTCTTATTATTATTGAGCAATTCCTGATGTGTCCCTTTTTCTGAAACCTCTCCCTCTTCAATAACATAAATCATATCGGCATCAATCACTGTGGAAAGACGATGGGCTATCACGACAGTTGTCCTTCCCTCCATCAGGCGATTTAAGGCCGCTTGAACCTGCCGTTCAGAAACTGTATCCAGGGAAGACGTTGCCTCATCTAACAAAAGAAGGGGTGCGTTTTTAAGCATAGCGCGCGCGATGGATAAACGCTGACGCTGCCCCCCAGACAAACGGACGCCTTGCTCACCTACTTGCGTCTCATATCCTTGAGGGAGTGATTTAATAAATGTATGAGCAGCAGCCGCCTTTGCTGCATTAATAATTTCCTCATCCGTTGCCCCTAAACGGCCATAAGCAATATTGGCTCGGACCGTATCATCAAACAAAATGACTTCTTGGCTTACCAAAGCAATTTGAGAGCGAAGGGAGTCTAATGTCACCTGCCGAATATCTTTGCCATCGATAGAAATACTTCCTTCTATCACATCGTAAAAGCGCGGAATAAGATTAAGGAGAGTTGACTTGCCCGACCCACTAGGCCCTACCAAGGCAATGCGTTTCCCTGCTGGAATTTCAATAGAAACTGATTTAAGGGCTTTTTTCCCATTGGGATAAGCGAAAAAAACTTTCTCAATACTTACTTTCCCTTTTTTCACTTCCAAAGCTTGAGCTTGAGGACGATCCGTTATTTTAGATTTAAGATCAAGAGCTGCAAAAATCCGCAGAGCTGCCGCCAGACCTTCTTGTAAACTTGCATTCAGGCCTGCCAACCGCTTCATAGGCTCATATGCTAGCAAGAGCGCCGTAATAAAAGAAATAAAGGTTCCTGTGGTCCGATTTCCCGCAATTACTTGGGATCCTCCATAAAGAATAACAATGACGATCGCAATTCCCCCCAAGGTTTCCATAACGGGATGAGAGGCAGCGCGAACACGCCCCCCCTTAACATTCAATCTGCATAGAACATCAATGAGGTGATATGAGCGCTTCTTTTCATATGCTTCCATTGCATAAGACTTAACCACTCGCATTCCTTGAAAAACCTGGTGAAGCAGAATTGTAAAAGTTCCCGTTTCTTCTTGAGTATTCAAGGAAACCTTTCGCATCTTTTTTCCAATCTTTACAATCGGAAGAATGGCCACTGGAAAGATAAAAAATGCAAGGCTTGCCAACAACCAATCTTGGTAAAACATAAGCCCTACCAAGAAAATAAGAGACAGAATATCTTTTCCCATTCCTGTCAAAGCCGTTGTTACTGCGGCTCGCATCATATTCACATCATTTGTAAACCGGGAAACAAGCTCACCGCTTGAATGGGCATGAAAATAGGCCAAATCTGCATTAATAAAATGATCAAAGAGGCGTTTTTGGATGTCGGCAATAATTTTCTGCCCTACATAAACCATGCTGACAGACTCTCCAAAGCTTGAAATCCCTTTAACAACAAAGACCCCCAGCACGAAAAAGGCTACATAAAAAAGCATATCTTCATTGCGCGCCACAAAAACATCATCAAAAAGGGGCTGTAGCATCTTCGCAAGCATCGCTGTAGTTGCCGCAGCCACGGCCATGCAAACAAGTCCTCCCGTCACATGCCACCGATAAGAGCGGATATGCTCGTTCCACAACCGACCCACAAGAGAAACTGTTGTTTTATCAGAAAAAAGAGAAAGAACTGTCATTCTTTAGTATCTAGTTGATAAGCCGAGAAAACACAAGCCCAAGGAACAAAAGAAGGCCAACAAGACTATTGGCATTAAAGCGGGCAAGACAGTTTGTAGCGTCTTGTTTTTTAAGAGAAACAATCTGCCAAGCAAAATGGAGGGCCACGAGCCCCCAAGCCATCCAATACACAATTCCAAAATGCAAGAGTTCCGCAGCCACTCCCCAGAGCAATAAGGCTCCCCCATAAACAGCGATTAAAAAGGGCGTAAGAAAAGGAAACACGACAATCGCTGATGATTTCACGCCTATCCGAAGATCATCTTCCCGATCTTGAAGGGCGTAAATAGTGTCATATCCTAGCGTCCACAAAATCGCCCCCCCATAAAAAAGAATCAGAGGAAGGGTAAGAAAAGGGGTGAAAGTCAGCTCTCCCATTATCAACCCCATATTATAAGTAATCCCCAGAAATATCTGAGGCCAATAGGTAAGGCGTTTCATCCAGGGATAGGCCCCTATAAGACATAAGGTAATGAACCCTGTGAAAATTACCTGAGAAGGCAGAGCAAAGAGCACCCCACCGGCTCCCCCCAAAAGAAGAACAAGAAATATCCACGCGCCTCTTAAGGATACTTCTCCTATCCCCAAAGGCCGTAGGGCTGTGCGCCTCACCTGAACATCAAAGTCTTTATCAATAATATCGTTATAAATACATCCCGCACTTCGCGCAAAAACAGCTCCTAAGGCAAACAGGGCAAACATACGAAGAGAGGGAAGCGTAGGGCTCGTTAATACCAATCCCCACCACGCCGGGAACACTAAGATCCATATAGCGTACGGTCGATGAAGACGCGCAAGCTTAAGGTAGGCCAGGGTTTTATGAATATCTTTTACAAATAACGTCTGTCGCACGTGTTTTTCCATGTTGGATTCTTTTGATAGAAAACATTAACTCGCAAGAAAGGTCAATTGCTTTGATTTTATGTCCTTACCACCCGGCATACTTCTGCATAAGTGCAAAGAAAATTGCATTCCAGCCAACAACCAGGTAAACCATAGGGGTCTCCCTATAAAAAGAGCTGAGAAGGACTGGATGCCCCTTTTACCCTACTACCGCCTTCTTAAACCACGCGTCATGGTTCTTGTGGTTTTTACGGGAATTGTGGGACTATTGTTAGCGCCAGGGCACATTTCCTTGGCAAAAGCCCTCATCGCTATTCTTTGCATCGCTACTGGCAGTGGAGCTGCAGGGGCATTGAATATGTGGTATGAGCGAGATATTGACGCCCTGATGGAGCGCACAAAAACACGGCCTCTTCCTCAAGGTGTCATTACACCTTTGGCAGCCCTTGTCTTTAGCTTGACCCTCGCGATCTCCTCAGTCCTTATCATGTATATTTTCGTCAATTCTTTAGCGGCTTTTTACTTAGCTTTCGCAATTCTTTTTTATGTCATTATCTACACGATCTGGCTTAAGCGTATAACGCCTCAAAATATTGTTATTGGAGGGATTGCGGGAGCCCTTCCTCCAGTCATTGGCTGGGCAGCAGTGACAAATGATACAACATGGCTACCTTTAGCTTTATTCGGGATTATTTTTCTGTGGACCCCCCCTCACTTTTGGGCGCTCTCCCTCTACCACCATGATGACTATGCAAAGGCCAATATCCCCATGCTGCCTCTTGTCGCAGGTATTGAAGAAACTAAAAATCAAATCCTCTATTATATTTTTATTCTTGTGGGCCTTACGCTTTCTCTTAACTTTTGGGAGACTATGGGAATTGTCTATACAACAGCATCTTGTATACTTGGATTAGCCTTTTTAATTCTCGGCGTTCGCCTTAAGGTCTCTTCTTCCCCCAAAGATGGGCTTCACCTTTTCTTCTTTTCCATTATATATTTGTTCGTGCTATTTTTAGCGATGATTATCAACCTCTAAAGGAAGAGCTCCCATGAAATTTTTTATTGATAGTGCTGATGTTGAAGAAATTAAGTCCCTGGTACCCACTGGCTTTGTAGATGGTGTTACCACTAATCCTACCCTTATTGCTCAAAGTGGTCGCCGCTTTGAAGAGGTGATCGCTGAAATCTGTGCTCTTGTCCCCGGACCTGTTAGCGCTGAGGTAGCCGCTTTAGACCTTGAAGGTATGCTGAGAGAAGGACGGTATCTCGCCAAAATCGCCTCTAACGTGACCATAAAGGTTCCTCTGACAATAGCCGGCTTAAAAGCCTGCCGAACCCTTACTGATGAAGGCACGCTGGTCAATGTCACTCTTTGTTTTTCTGCGGCTCAAGCCCTTTTAGCTGCTAAAGCAGGCGCCACCTTTATTTCCCCCTTTATTGGACGTTTGGATGATGTGGGCGAAATTGGAATGAACCTTATTCACCAAATCGTTGATATCTATAAAAATTATCCGAATCTTACTACCCAAGTTTTGGCAGCCTCTATTCGCAGTCCCCTACATGTGATTGAATCCGCTCTGGCAGGGGCAGATGTCGCGACCCTTCCCCCTAAAACCCTCCGCCAGCTTTATCAGCACCCCCTAACAGATAAAGGGATTGATATCTTTCTAGCCGATTGGAAGAAGACAGGACAAAGTATTGGATAAAAAATGAGAACTGTCTTTTAAGACATCCGTTCCTTAACATCTTTTTAAGCTTTTTGCTGTATTTATTATAGTTCTTGAGGCTGTTTAAGAATGGAACTCATTTATGATAAAAAACATCCTTGTCGCTCTTGATGCATCTCCAGGGAGTATCTCTGCTCAAACATTAGCTATTCAGTTAGCAGAAACCCACAAAGCCGCACTTACAGGCATCGGTATCGTGGATGAGCCTTGGATTAACTCCCCAGAAGCCATTCCTTTGGGAGGTATGGCTTTTGTCGTGGAGAGAGATGAACAATTACTTATTGAGACAAAGAAGCACGTTCTCGAGCTCGAAGAATCTTTTATAAATTCTTGCAAAACAAAAGGATTACCTCACTCCATCATTGATGTCATGGGGGTTCCCGCCGATGAAATTGAGCGTTGCCTTGTCGAGTATGATTTATTAGTCATTGGAAAAGATGCTAGTTTCCATTTTAACAACCCTACACCCCCAACCTCTTCTGTTAGGCAACTTATCAAAGACAACCCTCGTCCTTTAATTGTAACGGGGAAGGCTCTTCCAAATCAAGATAAGCCTAATGTTTTAGTAACCTTTGATGGAACCTTTTCCGCTTCTCGTTCTCTTCACATGGCGCTTTTAACGGGATTCTTGAGAAAAAAAACAGTGCATATTGTAAGTGTAGGCCCCAATGAAATCCTTCTGAAGGAGCAAATCAAGGCTGCAGCCAAATTATGTCAAGAACATGGCGTACATCCTCACCTTCATCCACGGGTAAGTGAGAATGAAGCTTCAAAGATTCTTTTGGAAGAAATAGAGAAAATTCATCCTTCTCTTTTGGTTTTAGGCGCCTACAGCCATGGAGAGTTGAATCACTTTTTCTGGGGTTCATGTGCTGAAGAGCTTTTACAAGCGACAGACACACCCACATTTTTCTTTCATTAATGACGAGGGAAATTTAAACCGCGGCTATGACTAAGGACGCGTTCGTTCCACCAAATCCAAAGGAATTGGACATAACGTATTTGACCTTCTTCTCTTTAGCTTTGTGAGGAATAAGATCAACCCCTTCACATCCTGGTGACGGATTGTCAAGGTTGAGGGTCGGCGGCAAAATCCCATCTCGCAAAGCAAGAATAGAAAAAATCGCTTCCACTCCCCCTGCAGCCCCTAATAAATGGCCAATCGCTGATTTTGTCGAAGACATGGTAATTGGCGCAGTTCCCATCAAACGCTTGACAGCATTTAACTCAGCCATGTCTCCGGGAGGGGTAGATGTCCCATGGGCGTTGATATATCCAATGTCTTCTGGAGAAATATTAGCCCGACGCATTGCATTTCGCATCGCTCTATAGGCTCCATCTCCATCTTCTGAAGGAGATGTCACATGGTAAGCGTCTCCCGACATACCATACCCAACGACTTCTCCATAAATCTTAGCACCACGTTTTTTTGCATGTTCATATTCTTCAAGAACAAGGAGACCAGCGCCTTCACCTATCACAAATCCATCTCGAGCTTCATCCCAAGGACGAGAGGCTTTCGTAGGATCATCATTAAAATTGGTAGAAAGCGCACGAAGAGCAGCAAATCCCGCCACTCCCAATTCACATACAGCTGCTTCTGCACCTCCGGCTAGCATCACATCCGCATCTCCAAGCTGAATGAGACGGGCAGCGTCTCCAATGGCATGAGCTCCTGAGGAACAAGCCGTTACAACAGCATGGTTAGGTCCCTTGAACCCGTAGCGGATCGAGACTTGGCCTGCGCAAAGATTAATCAAAGAAGAGGGAATAAAGAAAGGACTGACACGCCGAGCGCCCTGCTCCCTAAGGGTAACAGAGGCATCATAGATTCTTGACAACCCACCAATCCCAGCGCCAATCATGACGCCCGTCATTTCCTGTTGTTCAGCTGTTTCTGGAAACCACCCTGCGTCTTTTAGGGCTTCATCCGCCGCAGCCATGCCATAGGCAATAAAGTCGTCAATCTTCTTGCGTTCTTTAACAGGGAAATATCTATCAAAATGAAATTGCCCAGGGCCTTCACCTTGCGGTACAAGCCCTGCAATTTTTGAGGACAACCCATCAACATTGAAAGCATCGATCCGTCGAATTCCCGACTCACTAGCAATTAATCGCTTCCAAGAGGTCTCAACCCCATTTCCTAAAGGAGAGACAAGACCCATTCCCGTTATAACAACACGACGCATAGCCTAACCAGGTAATCAGTTATTTTGTTATATGCTCTGATACGTAATCAATAGCATTTTTAACAGTCATAATCTTTTCAGCAGCTTCGTCTGGAATTTCACAGCCGAATTCTTCTTCAAAAGCCATAACCAACTCAACCGTATCTAAGCTGTCAGCACCAAGATCATCCACAAAGCTTGCGCTTTCGGTTACCTTGTCTTCGTCAATACCTAAGTGGTCTACGACAATCTTTTTTACACGCGTTGCAACGTCACTCATTTAATTCTTCCTTACGTTATTTAAACTCATCGAATAAGATTTCTTATTCTTCTTCATGGGTAGCTACCATATTCTTCTGCATTTGGCTAGGCAAGAGTGTAAAAAAAATTCATCGGCTGTTTTTGAGAGCCATTTTTCAAGACCCCCCCTCCATAGTTTCCAAAGAGAGAATTTCAAGGGTTTCCCTCATTTATATCCTTGCCATTCCGCCATTAATGTGGAGGGTTTGACCAGTAATGTAATGCGCTTCGTCGGAAGCTAAATAGACGACACCAGCAGCAATATCTTGGGGACTCCCAATGATCCCCATCGGAATTTGGCTAAGAACCTTTTCCCGTTGCTTGTCATTAAGAACATCCGTCATAGGAGATTCAACAAAGCCGGGAGCAATGCAATTCACCGTAATCCCACGCGTAGCAACCTCTAGACTTAAGGATTTTGAAAGCCCAATAAGACCAGCCTTTGAAGCGACATAGTTGGCTTGCCCTGGATTCCCTATGACCCCTACAACGGAAGTAATGTTAATAATACGTCCCGAGCGTTGCTTCATCATGTTTTTGATGGCCTCGCGACAAAGACGAAACGCAGAGGTAAGATTAACCTCGATTACCTTAGACCACTGAGTATCGCTCATTCGCAACATCAGGCCATCCTGGGTCAATCCTGCATTATTCACAAGGATATCCAAGCCTCCCAGCAGTTTTTCTGCCTTTTCAATAAGACCGTTAGTTTCGTCTGCATTGGAAAGATCACACGGACACACAAACACTCTCTCTCCAAGCTCTTTGGCTAAGGCCTCTAGCTTTTCTGTGCGTGTTCCTGATAGCACAATGGAAGCACCTTGCTGATGAAGGGCGCGCGCAATCTGGGCTCCAAGGCCACCGGTAGCTCCCGTCACAAGGGCTTTCTTATTTATTAAATCAAACATGACAAACTCCTTTAACTATTTGTTTTTAAAAAATTTTCTATATCTTCTGGTGTGCCAAGAGCTAAAGTTTCCATCTCAGGAACTGTTCGCTTCACCAGGCCTGTGAGGACCTTCCCAGCTCCAATTTCTACGGCCATATTAACGCCTAAGCTCTCTAAATGCATCAGAGATTCCCGCCAACGCACACGTCCTGTCATTTGCCGAGTCAAAAGATCTCGAAAAGCGTTACCTTCCTGCACTGACTCGGCTGAAACATTATCCATCACCGGAACCAAGGGATCCTCAATCGTTGCTTCTGAAAGGATTTTCTCCATCTTGTCTTGAGCGGATTGCATCAGCGCGCAATGAAAGGGAGCGCTTACATTTAACAGTAGGCTACGCTTTGCCCCGGCTTCTTTAGAAAGCTCAATAGCCCGTTCAATGGCTTCTTTTTGCCCACTAATCACCACTTGGCCAGGGCTGTTGTCATTGGCAATTTGGCAGACTTCCCCTTCAGCTGCAGCTTTTACGATCTTCTCTATGTCAACCATTTCAAGCCCCAGAATGGCAGCCATAGCCCCCTGTCCTGCAGGAACGGCCTGTTGCATTAACTGCCCCCGAATTTTCAATAGACGAGCTGCTTCCGACAGACTCAGAGCTCCTGCAGCACACAAGGCCGAATATTCTCCAAGGGAATGGCCAGCAACATAGGCCACATGGGCAGGAAGACTATAGTTTCCTTCTTTCTCGAGCACTCTCATAACGGCCATGCTGACCGTCATTAAGGCAGGCTGGGTATTTTCTGTTTGTGTAAGATCCTCCAACGGCCCTTCAAAAATAATCTTCGTGAGATTTTGCTTCAAGGCTTCATTGACCTCTTGAAAGACCTCGCGCGCGCACGCAAAGGCATCATAGACCTCGCGTCCCATACCTATTTGTTGGGAACCTTGGCCTGGAAAAAGAAAGGCTTTCATAGCGTTATCTTGTCCTTTATACTTAAGTTTTCTCCCCCTACAGATGGGATAAAGGCTTTTCGATGTCAAGGATTCTCTTTTTTACCCTTTCCCTTTTTGCCCCCTCCCTTTTGCTGGCAAACCCCGAAAGATTTCCAGCAGAAACCCTGGGAATTGGATGGACGCTTCCCTTTATCACTATGCTTCTCTCCTTGGCTCTATTTCCCCTACTGATCCCCCGCATATGGAAGGCCCATTATGGGAAAATTGCAGTTGGACTAGCTCTCTTTACAATGGGAAGCCTTGCTTTGACTTTTGGCCCTTCCCTAGCCCTTTCCGCTATTGCACACACTCTTTTTCATGAATACTTCCCCTTTATCATCATGATTGGCGCCCTTTACACTATCTCTGGAGGCATTCGTCTACGGGTTGAGGCCTCTGCCACCCCTTTCCTCAATACCTGCTTTCTCGCCCTTGGAACCTTCGTTGCAGGGTGGATTGGAACGACAGGGGCATCCATGCTGTTGATCCGCCCCCTCCTCCACATGAATGCCAACCGCAAAGCCAAAGTACACCATGTCATTTTCTTTGTTTTTCTTGTAGCAAACATGGGTGGCGCCCTTACCCCTCTTGGAGACCCTCCCCTTTTCTTAGGTTTTTTGAATGGAGTTTCATTCTCATGGCCTTTATCTCACCTGATTCTTGACATGCTTTTGATGATTGTACCGCTGCTTGTCATTTTCTATAGCCTTGATACTTTTTATGCACATAAAGAAGGATTTACTTATGTTCCTTCAAAAATGACGCTCGATATCAATGGGGCCTTTAATGGGTTGCTTTTTATAGGAGTATTGGGACTTGTTGTGATAAGTGGCATTTGGAAGCCGTCAACAGAAATTGCCTTAGGCCCTCTTTCTCTCGAGCTTCAAAATATCGTCAGAGATTTAGGATTAATAGGGCTGGCGTTGCTTTCCTACAAACTTACTCCTGTAACTCTTCATGAGGAAAATCATTTTTCTTGGGAGCCTTTCAAAGAGGTTGCTAAGCTGTTTTTGGGGATTTTCATCACTGTCATTCCTGTGATTGCAATTCTTAAAGCAGGCCCTGAAGGTGCCCTTGCGCCGCTCATTGCCCTGGTAAATGAAAATGGAGTCCCCCAAAATGCCATATATTTCTGGCTTTCAGGCGGACTCTCGTCTTTCCTAGACAATGCCCCCACGTATCTGGTGTTTTTCCATATAGCTGGAGGCAATGCGGATGTTCTGATGGAAAGCTTGCCGCGTACCTTAGCAGCCATTTCCCTGGGTTCAGTTTTTATGGGAGCGATGACCTATATTGGTAATGCTCCCAATTTTATGGTCAAAACGATTGCAGAATTTTATAAAGTTCCCATGCCCCACTTTTTTGGCTACCTCGCCTGGTCCTGCGGAATCTTATTGCCACTTTTCTTTTTATTGGCTTGGGTAAGGTTTTAAAAAGACAATCCCCCCGCCATACGACGTGTCACACGGCGAACAGCAGGTTGGAAACTTTCATTTTCTTCGGGAATGCTCTCAACCATTTGAACAACGGGAAGAATACGCCTGCGGCTTATCACCATAGGGGGATGAAGAGGGGTGGATGCAAGATAAACTCTGCCTTCTTCTTTTTCGCGCTTCCATTGAGCTAAAACTTGCCTCTGATAGGGAATATGATGGGAAGGATTGGCTGAATGGTAATGGGCAACCGCTGTGTGCCAAGACGTATGGGCTGTCTGAAGTTTCGTGAGGAAAGACGCTGCGTAGGCTACATTATGCTCAGGATTAAAAGCTTCCTCTAGACTCGCAAAGGCAGTGGGATGGTAATAAAGATTCACCTGCATACAACCCACATCAATGCTTTGAATTCCGCGCGCCTGCAGCGCTTCAACAGCTGAAATAGCAGCTTGTTTTGTAGGAAAATAATAGCCCTGCCCTCCGACATCCTTACGCCCTGATTCTACTTTGGAAATAGCTTCCAAAAGCCCAGCTGGAATGCCGTGACTCTGCTCATATTGAGCAATATGAGAGGTACAGCTATGGGAAGCCCATAGAAGCTCTGAGCAGCCCAAGCTTAAGCATAAACTCAAAAGAAGCGTACGCATCCTTTTTTCCTTAAAATTGTTTGTTTATTTAATGGCAGGAAAGATTAAGAAAGCTTTAACAAATCTTTTTGGGCAGTCTTAGTTACGCCCCATCTTCTAACTTTACCTCGGCTTCCAACAACGATTTCTTTATTTTTATGAGGTCAAGCCAGAACTCCCTCTTTTGACCTGGAGAGCGGAGGAGATAGGCGGGATGAAAGATTGATATAACCTTTATTTTTTTACCTGCCTCTGATCGGTAATCCTTCCACAACCCTCTTGAACGCATGATTCCATCTCGTCCTCCGAGAAGAGCCTTGGCCGACGTTCCCCCAACGAGAATAAGGAAATCTGGGCTCACAAGATCAATGTGGCGTTTAACAAAGGGAAGACAGGCTTCTGTTTCTTGAGTCGTGGGTTGCCGATTTCCCGGAGGACGCCAGGGAATAATATTCGTGATGTAAAAATTTCTGCGGGTTAATCCAATAGCGGAAAGGGCTTTATCAAGAAGCTGCCCGCTCTGCCCGACAAAGGGAAGACCTTGCCGATCTTCATCTGCACCCGGCGCTTCTCCAATGAGCATAACGCGAGCTTTTGGATTGCCATCCCCAAATACCAGGTTAATTGCTGTATGTTTTAAGGAACACCCCTCAAATCCCTCCAAAGCTTTTCTGAGCTCTTCCAGGGAATTAGCCGATTGGGCAGCAATACAGGCAGCCTCAGAAAGCTCTTTGCGAGACACAGGAGGCGCAAAAGAAGACGCTGAGGAAGAAGGTTCAGAAGTGGAAGACGAGGGTGCCTTTGATTTTCGCTCTACATTCTTTTCTTTGAAACGGTTGTGAGGAGAAGGCGAAATAATTTCATCGACTCCAATTTCTTGAAGAAGAGACATAAGCACTTGTAAAGTATTTGAAGAGATCATATTTTTTTTTATCACAGGTTTTTAGCCTGTGATAGAAGAATTACTTAATTATACAACAGGAAAATTAAAATAAGTATCCGGGAAGGGTTCATTTCTCAAGGTAAAATGCCACCATTCTGTGGAAACCCCTTTGAAGCCGTATTTATCCATCAAGCTTGCTAATAGAAGGCGATTGGCACGCACCTCAGGGGAAAGGGTAAGGTTATGAGGGTGTGCTAATTCATCCAAGCAGTCAAACCCTGTTCCCATATCAATCGAGTTGTCCGGGAAACGCTCTCCCACAGGAAGACGCCCATCTAGTACAGGCTCTCCTGGCTTCCAGGTAGGTTGAGGAGGAACGGGAAGAGGAACAAGGGTTAAATCAACCGTACTTCCACGGCTATGGCCAGATTTTTTCGAAACATACCCTTTTTCAAAGAGGTCTGGTTTATTAACGCGTGGGTAAAACTCTAGCTTCATAATTTCATCTTTTGGATCCCCAGCCCAAACAATGAAAGAATCCACTGCATCTTGAGGGCGATAAGCATCATAGACCTTTAAGGTTAATCCAAAAGAGACGACTTCTTCCTGGAGGGCTTTTAACGCTGTTGCAACTGCACGAGTCATGATGATCACGGGTGCTAAGTATCCAGGGACGGGACGCCCCATGAAATTGTGGTGTCCCGCATATCGAACATCTTGTAAAATGCTAGAATCTATATCTTGAAGATAAACAAACCCCTCAGGAAGAGACTTTGTGTTTGTATCTATCATAGAGTTTTCCTTTCTTTTGTCTTAAAATAAGGCAAGAATCCGAGATATATCTTCTTCAACAGGAGGAGAAGAAAGAGACTGAGTTGTTAGATATTCACCACGATGTCTGATAAGAGGAGGAGTCTCGCAAGACTTTTGAAGATCAATCACTTTCCCCAAGATAATTTTATGATCTCCCCCTTCATAAAGGGCTCTTTTTTCGCAAATAATATGGCCTAGGGCTCCCGAAAGAAGGATACAACCCGTTTCCGCATGGCGGTGAGTTTTTATTTTATCCCAATCCAAAGGATGGCGTCGTGCAAAAACATTGGAAAGATAGACTTGATCAGAGCTTAAGATGTTAACAACGAAATAAGGAACTCTTTCAAAGATAGGCATCGTTTGAGAATCTTTGGAAAGACAAAATAAAATCTGCGGTGGCTTAAGGGAAAGAGAGGTGAAAGAACTAATAGTAATACCAAAGTCTTCCTTTCCATAGAAGCCCGTAACAACGACAACTCCAGTTGGAAAAAGCCCAAGAATCTTACGAAATTTTGCTTCAGATAATTTCATCTCTTTCTTTTAAGGGAAAATTAGCTAGATGGAAACAGAGAAATAATGTATTTTCTATGAATGTTTTTAAGAGAAGACTATGCTTAGGCTCTCATACCTTTTGAAAGGGAAAGAAATGTTCAAAAAATTTATCATATGTCTTCCTGTCATTGTTTCAGGATGTGCAGTTCCAATTTTTGGAGGACTCGGAGAAGTTGGGTTAAGTGCGGTAGAAGATCGAGGGCTCGAAGGGGTTGCCAGCGACCAAGTTTTAAGAGTTTCCTTGAATTCAGCCCTTTTTGATAACTATGATTTTATAGGGCTTAACTTAACTGTTTATAAAGAACGCGTACTCATTACTGGATTTGTGCCTCATGAACAGGCAAAACTCCAAGCCGTCCAAATTGTAAAAAATACGAGCGGCGTGAGAGATGTTATTGATGCTATTAAAATTCAACCGGATGATGAGTTCCTAGAAATCGCCAATGACACCTGGTTGACGACTAAATTAAAAACAAAGTTGTATATGAACCAAGACATCTATGCTCCAAATTATATTGTTCATACGTTTGATTCTGTTGTTTATATTTTTGGAACGGCTTCATCTCCCGAAGAATTGGGGAAAGCCATGGAAGAAGCTCACGATATTGAAGGAGTTAGAAAAGTCGTCAATTTAATCGAGCTAAAAGAAAAGGTATAATATCGTCACAACAGAGGGAGGGGAGAGATGTTCGCACGTCTCAACACTGTTGCTTTTCAAGGAATAGAAGTTATTACGATCGATGTAGAGGCTTTACTTGCCTCAGGGATGGGCCGGTTTTCAATTGTAGGACTCCCTGATAAAGCCGTTGCAGAATCCAGAGATCGCGTTTATTCAGCTTTTCATGGATTAGGGCTTTCTCTGCCCTTCGATAAGATCACCATAAATTTAGCCCCCGCAGACGTACAAAAGGAAGGAAGTCATTATGATCTTCCTATCGCCTTAGCCTTACTGGCAGCCCTCAGACTTATTCCCCCTGATGGCCTCACAGAGTACATAGCTATTGGAGAACTTTCCCTGGATGGGCGCATTAATGCAATTTTAGGAGTGTTACCTGCTGCCATTCATGCGGCCTCTCTTGGGAAAGGACTCATTTGTCCTAAAGCATGTGGAGGAGAAGCCGCATGGGCTGGAGATATCTCTATCCTTCCCGCTGAGACGCTTCTTTCTTTAATCAATCATTTTAAAGGGACACAGGTTATTTCTCCCCCTGAGCCATTGATGGAAGCCCCCACCTCCCAAACAATGCTTGATCTGAGAGATATTAAAGGACAGGAAACCGCAAAACGCGCTCTTGAAATAGCGGCCTCTGGAGGACATAATTTATTAATGCTAGGGCCGCCAGGTGCAGGGAAATCTATGCTTGCCGCTCGTCTTCCAGGAATTTTGCCTCCTTTAACGCCTCAAGAAGCCTTAGAAGGCACCATGATTCACAGCCTTGCTGGCAAGCTTCAAGAAGGAAAGCTCATTCGCACACGTCCTTTTCGGGATCCCCATCATTCCGCATCAATGCCTGCACTTGTGGGGGGAGGCTTGCGAGCACAACCAGGAGAGATTTCTTTAGCTCATCGAGGTGTTCTTTTTTTGGATGAATTACCTGAATTTTCCAGGACAACGCTCGAGGCTTTACGGCAACCTCTAGAGGCCGGGAAAACACTTATTTCAAGGGCCAATGCTCACGTGACCTACCCGTCTCAAGTTCAGCTGGTGGCAGCAATGAACCCTTGTCGGTGTGGCTATTTATCAGACGTGAGCCGTGCCTGCTCGCGGGCTCCAAAATGTGCTCGCGATTATCAGTCTAAGATTTCAGGCCCTCTTTTTGACCGTATTGATTTACATGTGGAAGTCGCTGAAGTCTTAGCCGAAGACCTCATGCGGTGCGAAGGCGGAGAATCAAGTCTAGCTGTCGCTGAACGCGTTAAAAAAGCGCAGGATCTTCAAGAGAGCCGTTATAAAAGTTTAGGACTTCCCATACGTCTGAATGCCCATGCAGATGGTCAAGTATTAGATAAAGTGACATCTCTTGATGAGGAAGGGCTTGCTCTCCTAAAAAAAGCCACTGAGTCATTTAAACTCTCGGCTCGAGGATACCGGAGGGTTTTGCGTGTCGCACGTACATTGGCGGATATGACTCAGACAGAAAAGGTCAAAGCTGCCCATCTTGCCGAGGCATTAAGTTACCGACGTGTCCATTTTTGATAAGTATAGCAAAGTCTATATAAATCGATTATAATATTGTCATAGCAAGAAAAGAAGGATAAGAAGAGCTATGACATACAGTGTGGATTTTCGACAGAAAG
>JAGVLE010000021.1 GCA_020049895.1 Alphaproteobacteria bacterium
CGAAATTGGAAACTTGCTGAATGCTTTTTCTCCAGATGAGTGTAAAAATTACTTCGCTTCTTCAGGCTATGTGCTTACTTAAATCAAAAACGCTCTAGGTTTGTATTCCTCATTGTGAAGAGATTTGTAATTGGTTTATAAAATTTCATAAAGCGTTTTTTCTTTGTTTTTGCTCGCGTCAAGTCAATCATGAAACTTTTGAAAGCAGTTTAGCCTTATAGAGAAATTTAGACCTATTGCAAAAATGGGAGTGGTTTAAAAAGTATTTTGTGCATTCCAGGGTAGAGTTAAATGAGCATTGTTGGACAAAATTCGATAGTCTAAAAACCTATGGAAAACTAATCCTCACTTCGCCACAAATAGTGGGTTTCCTGTCCCATCTGTCACTACGTACCCAAGGACATCCCCCGCTTGTCTCCATCCACCATGGGCATTCACCCACTCCATCACCGTAGCTTCTATGGGCTTGTGGAGCCTAAACCATCCATCTGACCACATGTTAAAACCCAAAGGAAGCTTTACGTCGCCCTCATAGGCGGCCCCCTGCGCGACATTTTCATTCACCACTCGCTTCAGAGCCTTCCACTGTTTTTCGAGGGTCGGGAGAGCTGCATCTGCTTGCGCTTGGTTGCAACTTTCACTGTAAGTCCATCTAGAACCTTTCGCCAGGCCCCAAGCCCCGGGGGCAGGCTTTTCAGCAGTCCCTCCCAGCATCACGTGGTACGTCTTCCATTCTGACGTCTCCCCGAAACAGCAATTTGGAACATTAACCTTCTGCATCGTAGTTTCCGCTTTATAGTACTGCTGCCAGCGGCCCCAGTAGGCGGTCATCTCATCGGCTGCGCGCCGCACAGCAGCGGGGGCAGATCGGCCCTTATCATCATCATAGGGTAACCCTACAGCCGTGTGACCCAGTATGAGTGTGAGGAGGCCCAAGGCCAGAAGAAAATTTTTATGCATTCTGAATTCCTTTTGTTGAGAAAAAAGGCCTTAAAGGAAGTTTAAAAATACACCCAGGTTCTCCAATTATTGAGAACCTCTAGCAGAGACTTTTAGCCCCTTTGCGCATACGCCACTTCGTATTTTCTAAAGCTTTTTCAATTGAGTAATTTTTTATTTACCCATTATCTTCCCCAACCCCCTATAAATGTCAATGTCATAAATTTTTTATGAAACTGAAAAAATCGTCTAAAATTACTTTAGTGAAGGCGTACTTATATGTTGTCTTTGCAAGCGACGGAGACCATTTGTTGGAGAAAAGGGGTTCTATTTTTGTCAAATGCGACAACAAAAGAAAGCGCTGAAAACAATCTGAAATATTCATGGAGAAAAATCTGAAAACCGCCAAAGGTGTTAGGAGAAGAATTCGGAGAATTTTTCGATTACGCAATATGTGTTGAGGGAAACACTCTCTTTTTGATATACTAAAGGTATTAGGTGCGGGGAGGCACTTTAGAAGCAGGAAGTTCGCCAAAGGCGCAAAATTCCTCCCCCAAAACTAATTCCATTGGTTAGAAGGAGCCCTTCATGGCGATTCAATTTGCACGTTGCGAATATATCTCCCGAAGCACGGGTGGGAATGCCTGCCGGAAAGCAGCCTATAACGCGCGGACGGCTATTGTTTGTGATCGCACAGGAGAAACATTCTCGTATCAAGCCAAGGGAGATGTTTCCCATCATGAGGTTCTCTTGCCTCCAGGGGCTCATCCAAAATTTGCAGATAGCTCTACTCTTTGGAATGAAGCTGAGAAATGCGAGAAACGGAAAGATAGCCAGGTGGCAAAGGAGATCGTTCTTGCTCTTCCTGATGATGCCCAAGTCGCCTTAGAGGACCGCATTGAGCTGGCTCAGCGGTTTGCACGGGAGAACTTTGTTAACCATGGGGTGGCTGTTCAAGTCGACCTCCATTCCCCAGACCATGATGCCTGTCCTCGCGAAAGCGGGGAACTTAATTGGCATGCCCATTTGTTGATTGCCACACGTCGCTTCTCTGAAGATGGAAACACCTTCTCTCTCAAGAAAGCCACGGATCTAGATCCTGTGGTGAGTGGAAGCCGCCATACGGTCGTTGAAGCCACTATTTGGGGAGAGAGTTGGCGGGATATTCAAAACAGCTATTTTGAAGAGAAAGGCTATGACCTAAAGGTGGACCCACTTGGAATCCTTCCTCAAGAACATTTAGGCCCTGTGCGGATGCGTCATCATATGAACCAAGCCATTGAGCGGTCTTATGAGCTCCAAAAGGCGAATGAACAGCTATCCTGCCATCCAAAATCTATTCTTGAGGTACTTACACATCATCAAGCCATCTTTACGGAACACGATGTTGACCGTTTCTTGACGAAGCATGCGGGTCAAGTAGATCATGCAGACCTGAAAGAAAATGTTCTCAGTCACCTTTCTGTTATTCCCCTGTATGATAAGGAAACGGGAGAAAAGACACCTTTCTTCACAACACATGAGGTACGTCAAGAAGAAGAAAAACTCTTGCGCTTTGCGGACTCTATTTCAAAACGTTCGTCTCACGCTCTTACGACAGCAGCTATTGAGAAAGGCGTGGAAGGACGGGCATTCACTCAGGAACAGAAAGCCGCTTATGAGCAGTGTGTGGGATCAGAGCACAACCTTTCTATCATTCAGGGCCGTGCTGGCGTAGGGAAAAGTTATGTGCTCTCAGCTATTTGTGAGGCTCATAAGGAATCTGGATTTCGTGTCATTGGGCTTGCGCCTACTCATAAGGTGGCAACAGCCTTAAAGGATAGTGGTTTTGAAGCAACCAACACCTGTCATGGGGTTGTGTTTTCTCACAAGGATAAACCACTGCCCTCAAAAGCCCTCGTGGTCGTTGATGAAGCCGCCATGATGGGGAGTTCTCTGTCCGTGGAGCTGTTTAATATCATTAAGAGAAGTGATGCCAAGCTCATCCTTGTAGGAGATGACCGTCAATTGAGTTCTGTTGATCGATCAGGCGCCTTCGGGCTTTTGGCAAAGCGATTTGGGGCTGTAGAACTCCAAGATGTTCGCCGTCAAGCCATTGATTGGCAACGCGCAGTATCTGAACATCTGTCTCAAGGTACCATTAAGGAGGCCGTTTCTTTGCTGCAGGAGAACCAAGGTATTGTGTGGGCAGCGACAAAAGAGGATTCTCTCGCTGCCCTCCTAAAAGACTGGAACCAAGGTGAAGGGCTACGGCAAATCCTTGCGCCAAGGAATGTGGATGTTGACGCTCTGAATCAAGGGGCTCGAGACATCTTACGCTCCCAAGGCAAGTTAGGAGACCTGGAGATTACCTGCACAACCCAAAGAGGACAAGCAACCTTTGCGAAAGGAGATCGTATCCAGTTTACAAAAACAGATAAAGCCCAAGGGCTCGAAAATGGTCGGTTTGGCGTGATTGACCGCATCGATTCCAATACCAAGATAATCCATGTGACTTTAGATAATAAAGAAGCACTGGAGATTGACCCAACTACCTACACAGGCCTGCGTCACGGGTATGCAGCAACAGTCTATAAGGCCCAAGGCTCCACCCTTGAGCGGGCCTATGTTCTCCATGGCAAAGCCACGAATAAAGCCACCAATTATGTGGCCCTCACTCGTCAGACACAGTCTTTATCTCTTTATGTCGCCAAAGAAGAAACGCCAACAGAACGCGCTCTTGCCCATCAAATGAGCCGGGACGCTAACAAAAGCTCGAGCCTTCTGTTTGATGCGCAGCGGGATAAGGAACGGCGTCAGGAAGATAAGCCCTTAACGACGCAGCTGAAGCATGGAGTTGAGGATGTGGTGACCAAGATAACGGATGCCTTCCATTCTAACAGGAAATTCTATCAATTTGAGAAACAGACGGAACGATCATCAGAAGTGACATTAACTCACAAACCCACAAAGGAATTTTCGAGAGAGACGTCTGCTTCCTTCAAACTTGAAAAAGAGGAAAACCCCAATAGTTGCTGGATGGACTCCTCTTCTGCGTATCAAAATGATCCTGAAGAGAAAGAAAACAATCGTCAAATTCGTAGACCTTCTCTTTGGCGTAATCCTGAGAAAAATCAGCCAGAAAAATCCTTACCTCAAAAAGGATACAAAGGATTCTGGAGAGATCCCACGTCTTCCGTTCAGAAGAGAAGTGAGCCACAAAAAGGGTATAAAGGATTTTGGAGAGAAAAATCGTCGATTGCCAATCAGGAAGAAAGGAGAACAACCTCTTTTCAGAAAGAGCCGCATCTTGACCCTATGCCCACCAAAATTTTGGAGGAAGTTAGTGAACATATCAGAGATCAACTCCACGTTATTAAAAGCTATGCAGGAACTGGTCTTGCTCATAAAGCCAAGGATGAGCTCCATCGTTATATGGAAAATATTGAAACCCATACCTCTCTTGCTCCACTCCTTCGTGATCACGATCTTCATCTTATGAAAGAAGTCGACCATATTTTCAAAGAGCAAGAACATCAGTTGGAGCATAGCCGTGACAAAGGGATGGATTTTGGGATGTAGGGTGCTTGTTGGAGTTTATGGGCATGAACGGGTTAAGGAATGGCAGTATGCCTGGGAGATGAGGATCTTGTCTAATCTCCTGATTCCGTTACGACGCCCAATTACATTAAATGCAAGAAACTGTCTTACAACAAACCTAGAGATTCAAGAACGTTGTGAATTTTTCTTACTAACTCCGACACAGAGTTGACGTTTCCGCAAAAACTCGAAATGCTAGAAAAAAGCTTAGAGACAACACCTTTTTCAGGTTCACTTTTTCTTACTTCTTCTTTTAAGGTAGAAATTTCAGCTTTTAGGCTCAAATTTTCGCTTTCAGCAGAAAGAAGCTGATTTAAAAGATTTTCCAAGATTTCGTAGGGAGAAACAGTATTTCCAGCCTTTGCATTTGATCCAATTGCAATAGAGCCAGGGCCTGCCTCTGCATTATGTCCATAAGCGCCAGGTCTCATGACGCTTTCAGTTACCACAACACATCTGTTGCCGACTCTCAGGTTTAATGGGAGCGGCCCCACTATCGTTGTATCGTCACCAATTTCCATATTTTTACTTTCTTAACAATTCTCGCTATTTTCCCCTTGATATGCATTTTTTGTCAACAGGAAAGGAACTTTTCTAGGTGTCTTGCATTTCAAATTTTATTTACTTAGAAGCGTATGTCTCAATTCTTAATCCATCATACCTCTGAAGGAGCTTATCCGTCGATTCAGGTCCATGCTTGTATGCTCGACGCTGTAACTTTAAACCCCTTTAATAAGAACAGAGAGAACATGTGCTATTGCAGCAGGGGTCGTCTCTCTAGCATTCGCATATTCTTGCATATGATGGGTTAAAGTTTTTTTTCCTTCCAGAGAAAGGGTTGAATTTTCAATATGTTCAATTATTTTTTCTTTAATTTTTACAAAATTGCTAATGCCATCGTTTGTACTAAGAATGACATCGTCTGCTAATAATTTTGCTAATACTAATTTTGACAAGCGCTCAGCTTGTTTTTTTATAATTTCATCTTGCTCTTGATATAAAACAGCAGGAGCTTTTATAAGACAAGTAAAATATTTTATTGGATATTTAATAATTGCTACTACAATTGATAATATCACATTTTCTATTTCGCTCATGACATATATGCGTTGTTCTTTAAAGAAGAAAAAACAAATGGCCGTTGTTATAACAAAAGAAACCATATGAGATATATGTTCTGTTTTTTCTTTCTCGTTTAAATAAAAAGCTTTTTCCTTTGCATATTTGTGTAAATTTTTCCAATAAAGGAAATATTCTTTTATTTTATTTTTTTCGCTACAACATCTATCATTCATATGGATTCTCTTCTTTTATTTAATAAAATCAACAATATTAGAAAATTGTTTGTTGATCAATCAAGATGTCACATTGGTGATCATGAAGAGGTGATTTTTTGAAGTAATACAATAGAATAAATTCTTCTTCGGATAGAAAAAATGAAACCTTTAACATAAAATATATTTATATTAACATTTAAAATCTCTTCACCAACCACATAAACACCATCAGTCCTGTCATTGCGCTTGCTAAGGATGCTGTGAGAAGAAGTGGTAGAAAAGGCCAGCCCCATCTAAGTCGATATTTGTTCTGAATCCGTTCGCAGAGGGATTCGGTTTGGGCAACAGCATTTTCTAGCCTCTTGACGTCATCTTCAGACCGCTTCACAAGTGGAGCTACGAGAAGCCAGGTGCGAGTTTGGCAGTCATCTAGAATATCTTGGAAATTTTCTTTCAGCCGGTCTTTTATATGTTTTGACACAGTGATTCGGAGTTCGTCTTCTAAAGCCTCCTTCAGGTCAGACAGCTTGTCCTCAAAAATTTCCAGCTGCTCTTGATGGAGCTTCTTAAACGAATGCACAAGGGATGATTTGAGGGTGTCTAAGCAAAGCTCTTTTAGGGTCTCCCTTTCCAGCTTCTGGACGTCGGAGAGAGAATATTTGCTGTCAGAGTCCATGATCACGGGGCTCCTTATTGCGCCAGAAAATATAGTCTTGGGTTGAGTGCCACGCTTTCGCTGAGTGAATCCTGCGATTCAGCCACTCATTGAGAGAAATCTTAGGGCTAGAGTGTTGTTCAGGAAGAGACAGCAGAATCGCAATAAATGCATCCTGATAGGCAATCCTTTCTGCTTGAGCTGTGCTTTGATGACCATCGTACTCAGCAATGGCCAAGCGTTCTTCAAATTCTTCTTGGACGGAGCTCCCAGGAACTGACAACACTGACAAACCTCCCTCCATGTTTTGGTTGTCAGGTTTGTCAGTAACTTTAGTGTTCATATTTTGAGAATTTTTGGAAAAATCTCCTTGAGAAAGAACTGACAACACTGACAAATCGCCCCCCATGTTTTGGTTGTCAGGCTTGTCAGTAGTTTTATGGGTAAGAAATCTTGTGAGCCAGACTCCCATTATGCTCTCCCTTGCTGTATTTTAGGGTTGATGGAATAAATAGTTTTTATTTTCCCCTCTTTATGGACCTGGCTTTGTCTCAGCCATCCCTTCTGTTCCAAATTATGACAAGCCGCCACAACCTCATCTTTATCCTTTAAAAGAGTCCATTGTTTGCGGTAAATATCTCGTAAATCAAAAGGATTCCCGACTTCTTTTCCCTGAATCTTTCGTGCAAGAGTCCTTGCGGCTTGCCAAGAAGGGTTGATCCCTAAGGCATAAATTCTCTGTGCATGAGCTTCCAAATAATCACACCAGCCTGCTGCTCTTTCAGCACATTCTGCAGGAACAGGTCCTGGAGCTTGGCCATTGGCAAGATTGATAAGGTGGAATATCAATGCTAGGGATGGCATCAGCTTTCTGTACTTGGACAAATGCTCAGCAAGAATCGGCTCCCCTGGATAATTCTTGAGCTTTGTTTCCAGATCCGTAAACCATTCATAAAAAATCGCCTGAGCCTGGTCATCAAACTGAAAATAAGGAACCTGGGTGGTAGGATCAAGAAGAGCTCCATAGAGGGTAAAGTCCATAGACGCAAGCTTGTGCATTAACGCTGAGGCATGATTCCGTGCTTTTTCATTGGGGTGTTTGTCAACAAGTCTCCAGTCTCTCGGAAGATCTGGATAAACCAATAATTGGAACCGCTGGAGAAGCCCGTCATTATCGCTCCCTTGTAAGGCTTTTTCAAAATAAGTCGTCAATTTTAGAGGCTGGGTACTTCCTAAGAGAGACAAGCAAATGTTTTCTGCATAAAGAGTCCCACGTCCAATACGGTCGACGGTATTGGAGCCATCTCCGTTCCACGCTTCTAAGTAAAAGGCTCTGTCACTTTCATGACCAGATTTATTCCATTGAGTCAGAAGCCCCAGGAGTTCATCTCGAAAGAGAAGCAATCCTCTTGGATTTCTGGAGAGAAGTTCATGCATTTTCTCAATAGTTGTGTCATTGACCAAATAACGTTTACAGGACGGCTCTTCAGGGTCTTTGAAGGTCCGAAGTCTTTCTTTAGATTCCCCTAAAGCAAAAGCATCAGAACAAGCTGCCGCGCGCGTCATCTCTTTCCGGATGGCTTCTTGGAGGGCCTTGCTGGCTTCTAAATCAATAAGATAATCTTGATAAGCGGATTTATACTCTTCATAAGCCTTCTTTTCTAAAGCCTCAATGGGACGCATGATTTCCTTAAGGGCCGGGCTCTTAAGCGTACTGGGGGCTCCCACAATCCCTCCCCACAGGTTAGGAATTATTGCCCACGAATCCTTGGCCTTGGGCCGAATTCTGCATCCGGTGCCGATAAGAGACGATGTGACCACAAGGGCTCCGATAGCGACATAATCCAACGGGCATTGCATGCGTTCAGCAATATCACAGAGCCACTCTTGATAAGGCTCTGGAATGAGAGCTGGGGGGAAGACCGGAACAGGGGAAAGGTCTTGTTTAAGGGCATGAAGGGGAAAAGGGGAGGGCCATTTGAGGGAGGATTCCAATTGTTCCAGCTGCCGTTTAACCTCCTCCAACCCCTCTAACACATGCAGATCATTAAAATCCGTGGGATAAGTTGCCGTATTTTTGAAGGTTGGAAAGACAACAGAACAGCCATACTTTTGAGCGACGTCTTCAGCGGTTTTTCTTCCTACATTATTGTCTTTCCATTGGTCCTCATCACCAGCAAGGATAAGGGACGTTTGGGAATACGCTTTGGTGAGAGCCTCAACAACAGGATCAAGGTTTCCGGCATCAAAGGCGATAGCAACAGGATTGCTCGTTGCCCTATAGACACTGGCGCCTGTAGCGTAGCCTTCAGCCACGTATAGATGTCCTCTGGCAGCAGGAGTTCCCATAAGATGAAAACAACCAGCCTTGCGGCCTCCTGCAAGAAAGCATTTGGTACCATCTGGATGAATCGTTTGAAGGCTCCAAAATTTTCCGGCGGTATCACGCAGGGGAACGATCAGATTTTGTCCCTCGAACCGTA
Organism: Alphaproteobacteria bacterium; assembly: GCA_020049895.1. Classification (GTDB taxonomy): domain Bacteria; phylum Pseudomonadota; class Alphaproteobacteria; order UBA9655; family UBA9655; genus UBA9655. Next base: position 8,934 of record JAGVLE010000021.1, read on the forward strand.
CACCCAAAGCATCAACTTTCTTTCTCTCTAAATAGGGAGAGTGTCCTGTTGCGGATAGAGCCTCCCAACGTTCTAAAGCTGTGATAGAGAATTCTTCTTGCTTTCGGAGCGTTTCTTCTGCAAACCGCCTTTTGGCCTTTTGAATGTGAACCTGGATCTCTTCAGTATTGAGAGGTGCAATTCCATTTCCCTTCAAGCTCCATAGCTCACGGATTCCCTGGCTCCACTCCCCAAACACGCCGGCAAGACCAAAGAAGACATACCAGCCGTCTCGCTCTTTCTTGCCACTTGGGGCAAACCGATGAATCTCACCATCAGCAATAATGGGTCCCTTAAAATCAACCCCTGCAGACTTCATAGCTTGGAGGAACTGCTGTTCATAACCCGGGGTTCGGGACGGTCTCCTCATAAAGGAGACCATTCCCTCTGGCTCAGAAACACTATTCATCTCAGGTGGCAACGTCATCGGAAACTCGATCCGTTGTCATTCACTGCGTCTGTTGTCTTATTCACTGTGCGTCGCTCAATGAACTGCAGAAGATCCGAGTAGCGATACTTCGCAAGCCGTCCCACTTTCACACATGGCACCGAGTACCGATTGTTGCACTTCCAAGTCGCAAGAGTAATCTCCTTCACACCGAGAAATGCGGCGGCTTCTTTACGGGTTAAAAGACGGTTAGAATTTACATGGTCCATAGTTTTATCCTTTCGAGTTTAATTTTGCCGATATCTAGTCAAGATCTTAAAAACGATCTATTTAAATAAAATATCGGAAGAAATACTGTGATAAAAGTTAGATTTTTAAAATTCTACAGTCATAGAGTTAGCGAGAACCAGAGAGATTGTTTAAGTTGTTTTGTGTTGGTTAAAGTTGTAGCTGCGGCAAAAACTGTGCAGCAGTGATATAGTGTGGGAGTTAAAATGGGGAAAAACTATCCGGTTTCTTGGATAGTAGATGAGGACACTCAGCCTACTTGGGCTGCTTCCTCTAAAGGATTTGATAATGCCTCGATGCTCTCATCATTAATCCAAGACGGAAGAGGAAGAAGAAGGTCTTCGGAAAACAGAAATTTTTCTTTTGCATTATTTGTGCGGAGAGATAAGAAATCTTCTCTTAAGGCATAGGAAATTTGCAAAAACCTTTCTATGTGCTCAGGTTTTTGTAAAAAAAAGAAATCTTCTGTCCAAGTTTCGTGTCCTAGTTCTTCCTTCAAAATTCTGTAAGCAATAATAAAGTGGCAGACTGATTTATAGGTATGGAAGCGACCTATATAGGCCTTTTCTCCACATATTTGCTCAGTTTTTAATGATTCTTCCCTTTTCTTTTTGAGGGGGAGGGGACCTAAAAGTTCTTCAATCGCTCTTCGAAGGCTGGTTTGAAGGCCAAAGATAGGAGATGAGTTAGCGTGCCCTAGTTTAAGAAGCGTCCAGACAAGCTGATCGACGCTCTTAAAGTGCTGAGCTTTGTGTTTTTTCATAAATCCTTCATGGATAAGCCAAAGAGGATAGGCGTCTCCATGACATTTCCTAAAAACACTGTCCTCTGGAATTTTCAAAAAAAGCCTGAGGGCATAGAGATCAAGGTGCTCCCGAGTTTCTTCAATAGAATTATAAAGATCTGTATTCAAAGAGAGGATCACTTGCTCCCGCTTTTCTTGGCAGTGGCAGAGAGATGTGCAAGCACAAGTGGGTGGATAGAGAAGAAAAGCTTTAATGCGGTTGAATGTTTCTTGGAGGAGAATAGGGTGATGGTTGGCTAAAAATTCAGAAGAAAAACCTGTGGGGTTATTCCAAACCATAAATCTTTATCCCTTGTAAGAGGAATTGAGGTGGCTTTAAAAGTACACTTATTTTTGTCTCTCTGCGGCACCAGTGCGGCACCAGGATTTTAGAGGGATTTTAATTTTTCTTGGAATCCTTTGTTTTGTTGGCTCCCCGGGACGGATTCGAACCGCCGACCCAGTGGTTAACAGCCACTTGCTCTACCGACTGAGCTACCGGGGAATAAAAAAACTTATACCAAACTCTTTTTAAGAGAGCTAGTCCTTTTTCAGAGAGATGAAAAAGATTCTCCTTGCCGTGCCCCCCCCTTTGTTTGCTATACAAAAGGGGAGGGGTCAGCGTATGGGCGTATGACTTGTAAACCCGGTCAGGTTCGGAAGAAAGCAGCCGTCGCAAGACTCATGCGGGTCATAAGGTTGGCTCCTCACGCACTCTCATTTCTTTCTTGGCAGCAAGCCTTTGGACATGATAAGCCTACAGGACAATGGAACAATACGCGCCTCTTGCCTTAACACCCCAAAGCTCTTCTTCCCCCTCAGAAGGCTATCTTGTGCTTGCGCGCAAATACCGTCCTGTTACCTTAAGCCAAGTCATCGGCCAAGACTTTTTGATAGAAACGCTGAAACGAGGGATTGAGGGAGGGCGCTTGGGGCATGCCTTTATTTTGACAGGCATTCGGGGAACTGGAAAAACAACGATAGCGCGCCTTATTGCGCGCTCTTTAAATTGTGAGAAAGGGCCCACACCTGATCCTTGTGGGGTATGTTCCTCGTGTACAAGCATTACCCAGGATCGTTCTCTGGATGTGATCGAGATTGATGCGGCCAGCCGGACAAGTGTAGATGATATTCGAGAGATTATTGACGCATCACGCTATAAAGCCGCATCCTCTCGCTATAAGATTTACATTGTTGATGAAGTTCACATGCTTTCTAAGAGTGCTTTTAACGCTCTTTTGAAAACCCTGGAAGAACCCCCCCCCCATTTAAAATTTGTTTTTGCTACAACGGAAATTCATAAGGTTCCGACAACCATTTTGTCCCGGTGTGTTCGTTTTGATCTTAAACGAATTGAAGTCGAAACCTTAGCCTCCTATTTCAAGACCCTGTGTGCTCAAGAAAATGTGACGTTTGAAGAAGATGCCATCGCCCTGATTGCACGAGCCGCAGAAGGCTCTGCGCGAGATGGGCTTTCCCTTCTTGACCAAGCGATGACCTATGGGGGAGACCATATTACAGCCGCTCAGGTCCGCCAGATGCTTGGGTTTTCCAATAGAGATGGCTTGCTTTCTTTGTTCCATGCCCTTTTAGAAGGAGACTGCCTTAGCGCCCTTGAAAAAATGCGGGAGTTATATCGAGAAGGTGCTGATCCTCAGCGTCTCCTTGAGGAACTCTTAGAGTTAACCCATCGTCTGCATTGTTTAAAAGTGAGCCCTGATCTTGTAAAAGACGCAGCTCTAACGGCAGAAGAGCAAGAGAAAAGCAAGGAACTTGCTGATACATTATCGATACCTACTCTAACACGCGTGTGGCAGATCTTATTGAAGGGGTTTGAGGAATTGAAGCGTTCACCTTCTCCTCAAAGGGCTTTGGAAATTCTTGCAATTCGATTAACTCACGTCGCTCCGGTTCCTTCGTTACACGATCTTTTCGAAAATGGAGATGAAAAAAAAAAGTCCTGATATCACCTCAAATTCCTAAAGAAAACGCTTCAACGATTGCAATTTCTGATGAATTGAGGCACCCTAGACGGATAGAAAGACCACAAACCCCTGAAGAACGGCGGGCCTCACTTTTGCGGACCCCCTTGGTAAAGGCGTTTATAACGACATTTCCAGAGGCCACCCTTCTTCACATTGAAGATAGATAAGGAGACATATATGTTTGGAAACATGGGCGATATGATGAAGAAATTTCAAAAACTTCAAGCTCAAATGGCTGAATCTCAAAAGCAGCTCGAATCCCGGGAGGTTGAAGGATCTTCGGGCGGAGGGATGATAAAAGTGACAGCAAACGGTCAAGGAGCCGTTCAGCGCATTAAAATTGATCCAAGTTTGTTGGACCCCAAGGAAATTGAGGTCTTAGAAGATCTTTTGGTCGCGGCTTTATCAGACGCACGTGTGAAAGTAGAAGAAACAACAGCCCAAGAAATGAGCAAGGTAACCGGCGGGTTGAATCTTCCTGCAGGCATGAAACTTCCCTTTTAAGGGGGCCTTGCAAGACTATGATTAGTAGTGAGCTCAAAACTTTAATTAACCTTCTCTCAAAGCTTCCAGGCCTTGGCCCGCGCTCAGGTAAGCGAATTGCATTGCATTTGCTTCATCAGCGGGCAACAACCTTGCCAGCTCTTACTTCTTCTCTGCAAGAGGTGAATCTAAAGGTTAAGGAGTGTTCAGTCTGTGGGAATCTAGATTCCTTGGAGCCGTGTACGCTTTGCCAGGATGCGCGGCGCGATTCTTCAATCTTGTGTGTGGTGGAAAGTGTTGCGGATTTATGGGCTTTAGAGCGGACATCTTCCTATAAGGGACAATATCACGTGCTGGGAGGCGTTTTATCAGCTATGGATGGGATTGGTCCTGAAAACCTAAGAATTGCAGACCTTTTTAAACGCTGTCGTAGTGGAGGCGTGACAGAGGTTATTCTGGCGTTGAATGCGACCGTTGAAGGGCAGACGACAAGCCACTACCTAACAGATCGATTGCGAGAGATGAATATATCGGATATCTCAAGCCTCGCCCGGGGGGTGCCTATTGGGGGAGAACTTGATTATTTAGATGAGGGAACTCTTTCCACAGCTCTTCTCTCACGCCGGAGGATGTAATGTCATTAACGCTTACAGAACAAGCCGCCAACAAGATTTTAAGACTGATAGAAGCTGAATCTGATCCCACAGACCTTGGCTTTCGTGTCATGGTAGATGCAGGCGGATGCTCTGGGTTCCAATATATTTTTTCTTTAGATAAAGAGCGCAGAGAGGACGATCATTCCTTTGCAGCCCATGGAGTAACCGTGGTGGTGGATGAAGCATCGCTTCCCTTCCTAAAAGACTCCCAGCTCGATTATGTTGAGGACATGATGGGAGCTTCCTTCCAAATCAAAAATCCCAACGCTACGTCTTCCTGTGGCTGTGGAAGTTCCTTTTCTGTTTAAAAGCTAGATAAACTTTCTTTCATTATTATGATTTTTTTACGTTTTATTAACATGTCTGCTTTTATAAGGATGGGGAGAGCACCTCATTTCGATCCTTGGAATGGCCAATTACACTTTCTAAAAGTCATTGACAGAGTCTTTTTCATATATAAAGATATGATATCTAATTTTAGAATAGGTGTTGTGATTATTTGAGAGGTATTGAGCAAATAGTAGGCAATTTATGCTTAAACCCTTATCTAAACCACGGTGGGCATCCTGGGAAGACCTCTGTCTGAAGGCTGCCTTTAAGAAGAAAATCCAATTAAAAATTATTGCGACGGCTTTGCAGAAAACGGTCACTTCTGTTAGCAAAAAAATAAGGGCTTTGGGGTTAAGACAAGAAAACACGAAGCCGGGCCGCTTGAAGGGGGATGAATATAACGGCAATTGGAGCGAACGAACCTCCCTTGATTTTGAAAATATGATGATGATCTTGCGGACGTATGCTCCTTTATCAAGCTCTTCTTCAAAACATCTTCCGGTGTTTCCTCCTGAAAAATCTATAAAGCGTGAATATCGTGTGGTTCAAAAAAATTCTCCCTATTCCTTTGCTCCGTCTCTTGCCTATGCTGTTTTAGAAGAAAAGTCTATCTCCCTTCCCGGGATTTCAAAAGGGTATGATAACAGCGTCTCCATTCCTCTGTGTTATCTGGAACAATGGGCTCTTTTAAAAGGATTTCAAGAAGCTTCCCCAGAGTTGAAAGAGCAGGGGTTACTCTATTGGCGGCAGGGGCGTTATTTTTCTAAGGCGCAAGTCTTAGTTTGCCTAAATGGAATACGGCTTTTAAAGAAGCTTAAGCCCGTGTTTTTAGATGAAGAAGAGAAGGGCAATCAGCTGAAGACACGCTAAAAGGCTCCATCTCAGATAAGGAAAGAGAGAGCGCGTTAAAAGGTCTGCTGCTATGAAGAAGGGAAGATAAAAGAAGAGTTCTGGCCACACAATAAGTGAAGAAAATGTCAATAACGGCGCTAAGAAAAAAGCCGTTGTGAGAGGAAGAAGACCTTCGGCAAAGACGGAAGTTTTTGAGGCATGGCTGCGTTCGGAATAAAGCGTAACCAAATCTCCTACAATGAAAACGCCAGAAGTAAAAAGACATAAAACAAGGGAATCTTTGAGGGAAAAGGCACACAAATTAATAGCCCAAAACAAAGGACGAAGCGCTAAGATAAGGGCATGAAAAGGAGTCGTTGTACGAGGGAAATGAGAAATTGAATCGTCTTTGCGGATGGCTTGAGCTTGATCCAGGACGCGTCGTTTAGGGCAGACAATCAAAGCGCGCCGCGCGACTTTCCAAACATGCAAATCCTGCTTAGAATCGCCCGCATAATCAAATCCTTCATGTCCAAAGCGCTCGAGGAGAGCATTTTGTTTGTTAATACCTGTCATGTTGACATGTTCTGTGCTTCCAATAACTTCTTGAAAAATCCCGATATGATTGGCGATATCTTGGGCGAGTTTTTGGGGAGTCCCTGTGGCGAGGATGAGAGGACGTCCTGCTTTACCTTCTTCTTTTGCAAAGTTTAAAAAGGCAACGTTATAGGGGAGAGAAGAGGGGAGAATTTTAACGATTTGCGAAAGGCGCGTTTTTGTAAAAGCACGGCCTTTCAAAAACCAAAAGGGAAGAAGGAAAACAGTCCACGGTCTTTTGTAAAGAAGCCGAAGGATCATTTCATGGAAGGTATCCGTATAGATAAGTGTGCCGTCTAAATCAACGACAAGGGGAAGAGGTTTTAGCAACAGGTGTTCCCTTTTTTATGAATAAGTTTTCTTTTACTCCAGACAAGGCTTCCCATAAACAAAAATAAAGAAATATATCTGAGGAGATCAATATCATAAAAATCAGCTCCTAGCATTCCAAAAACGGCGAGAAGAGCAAAGCCAAAAGGAGTCCACTTTCCATGATGAGTGTGAATTTGATAGGCCATAAATCCCAGAGAAAGGACGGCAAAGAGAAGGATGCTTGGCAGAAAAAGTGCGTGAAGATTGCCAAACTCAAGGCCTATCGCTCCTAAAAAAGCTGCGTAGATAGGAAGACAGAGAGGGCAGAACGCGCACGAAAGAAGAGAGAAAACAACGGCTCCTGCGCCACTCATTAGGTCACCCCAACGTTTCATTTTGTTTCTCCTGGCTGGTTATATTTTTAATTCTTAAGTATTTATTATTACAATAATGATAATTGACAGGTTTTTCAAGTGTACAATGTGTAAAGAGAAGGTTTTCTGGATTTTTTCCGCGCAAGACAACCCTTCAGTTGTTAATAGATTGTTAAGAAAGAATTCTGTAGTATTCTAAAAAAAATAAGAGGATAATCTCATGTCGTATCGCTCTCTCAATGATCCTACGGATACTGCCCATCTTGAAGCTATGCCCGGCCGTTCTGGGGGCGTTCAAGAGCTTACGCTTCCTGTCATTCAGGGAACTTTAGGCCCATCCGTCTTGGATATTCGGTCTCTTTACCCTGAAAAGGGATATCTTACCTATGATCCAGGCTACACCTCAACAGCAAGTTGTGCGTCAAAGATCACATTTGTGGATGGAGAAAAAGGAATTTTGCTTCATCGGGGATATCCGATTGCAGAGCTTGCGGAAAAAAGTACATTTTTAGAGGTTGCTTATTTGTTGATGGAGGGAGAGCTTCCGTCTGCAAAAGAATACGAAGATTTTTCCGGCAGTATTACGATTCATAATATGCTCCATGAGCAATTGCGTAATTTTTACAGCGGCTTCCGCAGAGATGCACATCCTATGGCTATTATGGTGGGCGTCGTGGGAGCATTGTCAGCTTTTTATCATGACAGTCTTGACATTCGAGACCCTCAACAACGAATGATTGCCTCTCATCGATTGATTGCAAAAATGCCCACAATTGCATCTATGGCCTATAAATATGCGATTGGTCAGCCTTTTGTATATCCGCGGAATGACCTTAAGTATGAAGAAAATTTTCTCTACATGATGTTTGGAATTCCAACTACCTCCTATCAGGTTAATCCCGTTGTTGCAAAAGCGTTGAATAAGATCCTCATTTTGCATGCAGATCATGAGCAAAACGCCTCAACATCAACTGTACGTCTTGCAGGATCAACGGGAGCCAACCCCTTTGCCTGTATTGCGGCAGGCATTGCATGTCTTTGGGGACCAGCCCATGGAGGCGCCAATGAAGCAGTTTTAAATATGCTGAGAGAAATTGGCCACAAGGATAGAATTCCCGAATTTATTAAGAAAGCAAAGGACAAAAATGATCCGTTTCGTTTGATGGGATTCGGTCATCGAGTATATAAAAATTATGATCCCCGAGCCACTGTCTTGCGTGCAGCGTGTCATGAAGTTCTGGCAGAGTTGGGACGCAAAGATGACCCTCTTCTTGATCTAGCTCAAGCCCTTGAAAAGATTGCTCTTGAAGATCCTTATTTTATAGAGAAAAAGCTCTATCCGAATGTTGATTTTTATTCAGGCATTATCTTTCAAGCGATTGGAATTCCTCCTGCTATGTTTACCGTTTTATTTGCTGTAGCGCGCACCGTCGGCTGGATTGCGCAATGGATGGAAATGATTGAAGACCCTTCTCAAAGAATAGGACGTCCTCGCCAGCTTTATACGGGACATCCGATGCGCCCCTATGTATCGCTTAAAGAAAGAACAACAGCGTAAGACTACCCCGAGCCTAAAGTGTAAATTGCTTTTTCTTGCCCAAAAAGAGAGAGAAGGAGGCGTGCGGCTTGACCACGAGGGGAAACCAAATGCGGATCTTCCTGAAGCAGGTCGTTTGCAGCTTTATGAGCTTCTTCAAGCAACGGGCCGCAGGTGAGGGGATCTGCAAGTTTATAAGAGGGCAATCCGCTTTGTTTTGTGCCGAGAATATCTCCGCCCCCCCTTAAAATTAAGTCTTCCTCTGCAATGCGAAAACCATCTTCGCTTTCTCTCATAATGGAAAGGCGTTGTTTGGCAATGGGGGAGAGAGGATGAGTATACAGCAAGAGGCAGTGAGCATCTTGATCATTTCTTCCTACACGCCCGCGCAATTGATGAAGTTGGGCAAGGCCAAAGCGTTCTGCGTGCTCAATGATAATAAGATTCGCATCCTTTATATCAATTCCAACTTCGATAACTGTCGTAGCCACAAGGATTTTGCAATTTCCTTCTTTGAAGGCAGCCATCATGCTCTCTTTTTCATCAGTTTTTTGCTTCCCATATACAAGCCCAACTTTGTCTTTTCCTAAGCGTGTGCAAAGAGTTTCATAGCGTTCTTTTGCTGCAGCAAGGTCCAAGACTTCTGATTCCTCCACCAGAGGGCAAACCCAGTAGACTTTTTGGCCTTGAGAAAGAAATCTGTCGACTCCCTGATACACATCTTCCAAGCGGCTGAGATCAATGGTGCGAGTTTGAATAGGTTTCCGCCCCTTTGGTTTGTCGGGAATACGAGAGACCTCTATATCTCCATAGCTGGTGAGGCACAACGTACGCGGAATGGGAGTTGCCGTCATCACCAGAACATCCACAGCGTCTCCTTTTGCGGCCAGTTGCAGGCGTTGCTCCACTCCAAAACGATGTTGCTCGTCAATGATGGCTAAACCAAGGTTCTTAAATTGAATGGGATCTTGGAGGAGGGCATGCGTTCCAATCACAAGTTGAATTTTTCCCGTGTTTAAGTCTTCATAAAAAGTTGCTGACTTTTTTTGTCTTCCTTTAACAAGAGCTATGTCAATACCAACAGATTTTGCCAAAGGGCTCAAATTTTCCATATGTTGAGTGGCCAAAATTTCCGTAGGCACTAAGAGAGCCGCTTGGAATCCAGCCTCAATAGCATGAGAAATTGCTAAAAAAGCGACAAGTGTTTTCCCAGAGCCTACATCTCCTTGGAGTAAGCGAACCATTCGGTGGGAGGAAGCTAGATCTGCCTCAATCTCTGCTAGGGCATGGGCTTGCCCAGGGGTAAGGGGATGTCCAAACGCTTGGAGGACTCTCTCTTTTAGGTTTTGTTGTATTGCTATGGACTTGCCCGGCAAATGCGCCTTTCTCGTAAGCCCCAGGGCTAATTGATCGGCAAAGAGCTCATCAAAGGCAAGACGTTGGCGAGAGGGAGACGAAATTTCAAGATCTTCTTGGTGCTCTGGCGCATGGACCTTTTGGAGAGCACCTTTCCACGAAGGCCATTTTGAAGAATATTCATTCGGCAGCCATTCAGGAAGATCTGGCAGAAGTTTGAGGGCCATTTGAATAACTTTTTGCGCTTGGGACTGAAAGAGCCCTGCCGTTAGAGGATAAAAGGGCATCTTATCTTTCCAGTAGGGAGCGGCTTCAGGAAAAGCCGTTCTTTCTGGATGCGCCATTTGCCACGTTCCTAAAAACTTATCGATTGTTCCGCAGAGCAAGCGAGTTTGCCCAATGGGGAGGCGTTTTTCGAGAGACTTCAGGTGGGTTTTAAAGAAGATTACGGTCAGGGGGATTCCCTCCATATCACAGATAACCTTAGCCGGTGTTCGTTTATAATGAGAGGATTCTTCATAGGACACAACCTTGGCGAGAAGAGCCACAGGCTCTCCTTGAAAACACTCTAATAAAGATTTTTTTAAAGGGAAGTAAGCGATTCCTGTGGGGAGATGAAAAATAAGATCAAGGATACGTCTAATCTGAAGGCGCTTAAGCGTTTTAACGAGCGCTGGTCCTACGGCTTGTAAGGTTTCAACGGGAGCTTGCAAGGGGAGAAGAACTGAAGGTAACATATTAGGCATTCATCACATGTTTCTGAATCTTGGCGGTTGTGCCCTGATTCCTGCGACTCATCCAATGGGTTCCTTAGGATAAATGCCCCATAAAGTGCTACGCTGTACCCAGCCCTTAATGTCTTCTATACGAACCTGGCACCACTCTTCTGAGCACTTCAAAAGATCTACAAACACACCTTTTTGCAGGCGCACAAGAGGGCAACTAGCGGGGTTGGGGGTTTTATAGAGAAATGCTTCTGGAGATTGAACAATGGCATGGCGCTTGCTGCAAAGCATACTCTGATGAACCCAGCCTTCTGTTCCTTCAATATCCCGAATTTTACGCCAGACATCGAATTCTGCAATGATTTCCACAGGAATGCCTGCTTTAAGATAGACCCAATCGGTGGGATAATTTTGCCCAGGGCCAACACGTACATTGACTTCGTTGGGTTTTATGGAAACAAAGCGAGGAGTAAAGGGTTTTCCTGTGGCAAGGGCACAGCCTGTTATCTTAAGGCAGAGAATAAGGTATAAGAAAAAGCGCAATGCTTTTGTCATTATTTTAATCCTGTAGAGCCGAAACCACCTTTTCGCTCACTGGTTGCAGCATCATTATGTTCTTCAATTTCTTCCCATGTTACATGAGAAAAAGGGGCAATAACCATTTGTGCAATACGAAGCCCGCGTTCAATAGTAAAGGGCTCTTGGCCTAGATTAATCAGAATAACCTGGATTTCATTTCGGTAATCTGCGTCAATGGTTCCCGGCGTATTCAGGACGGTTATTCCATGTTTAAGCGCGAGCCCTGAGCGAGGACGGATTTGGGCCTCATATCCACTCGGAAGTGCCAGGGAAAAACCTGTGGGAATGAGACAGCGTTGAAAAGGGAGAAGGACGACATTCTCTGCAATTGCTGCCATTAAATCAATGCCCGCGCTCTGAGAGGTAGCATAGGCGGGAAGGGGCAGGGCATCAGCGTGTGCGTATCTAACAAGAGGAATACTTAAGCTCATAAAAGCCTCAACTTTAAAATGCTGGCGCGCCCTGCAGGATTCGAACCTGCGACCTACGGCTTAGAAGGCCGCCGCTCTATCCAGCTGAGCTAAGGGCGCATAATTTAAATCTATTCAATAGGAAAACCATAAATTTTGCAACCTTTTCTCGAGAAAATACTGATTTAATAAATGCTTTTTCTCGTCTTTTCTATGCGGATTCCAGAACTATTTTTGCAAATTCTTGAAAGCCATAGGCTAGTAAGCAACAGAGATTGTCTTAGATTTTAAAGAACGAGCAAAGTCCCTTAGTTCTGTCGTTTTTTCTTGCGAGTCAAGGCCTTCCAGAACTAGGCCTTCCAGAGAGAGGTTTCCTCTAAACTTACATAATGCGTCTTTTAATGAATCCTTAAGGCCATCCTTTAACGTGCAGTTGTTTAATATGAGAGTTCTAGGGAACGGTTTGCTGACGTCGAAAATGCGTTGGAGACTGTTGATATCCTCTATTGTTAGGGACTGGCCCGATAGGTCAATAGGGAAATCTGCCCTCATGTGGTTTTTTAAAATTTCTGTTTCCAGAAGTCCAAATTTATTGGATTCTAAATAGAGGCGAAGGCTGGTATTTTCTATTAAAATCGCATCTAATGTGCGGGCCATGTGCTTTCCACAGAGATTATTCCTTCTTAAATCAACACCTTTTCCCTGAAATAAAGTTAATGTTTTTCGTAAGGAAGGAATACTTTCTTCCCCTAAGTTACAATTTTCTAACGAAATCTGTTCTATAGAAGAGTCCGATGCTACAATACTATTAAGACGAAAAAAAGTACTTTCCTCTACATGATTGACAACAACATGTTTTGTATAAACTTCTATAGTTGGACGTTCTCTTAAAGGGTGTCTACTCTCGCTTTTGCTCTCGCCGTCGTTCATCGCTAAACAAGAGACGTGGCCTAGAAGAAGGCTGAAGAGAGTTGCGAAAAAAAATTTTGAAACCATTTTAAAATCCTTACCATAAAAAACACAATATCTACCATATTTAGTTACTCTGTTTTTTAATGTCAAGGGGAGGGGGGATAAAAAAGGTGTCATAGTATGGATGATACTTGATAAATATTTCCTGTATAGAATTATTTTTCTGATAGATTCAGTAATAAACGTGTATCTCCACCTTAACCCTCCATACATCTCCTAACAACAAGAAAAATGATAATGGAGCGAAGATGAGTGACGTGTGTTGAGCAGATAGACAAAAAAAATTATTTAGAGTAAGATACATTAAACAAAGAAAATCTCATGACTCTCCTTTCATCTCTTCCCACTCTTCTTCTTATTTTCCTCTTTATCCTTTTGGCAGCATTAGGATCCGCTTCGGAGGCAGCTGTGCTAGCAGCGTCTCGGGTACGTCTTTATCATTTGGCTAAGAAGGGAAATAAAAAGGCGTCAGCCCTCTTGAAGATCCAGGAAAAAATTGGAGAATTTATCAGCTCCATTATTCTTTTAAATACATGGGCGATCACGATTATAACGGCTCTTGCCACAGGTATTCTAACGTCTCTATTTGGAGAAGTGGGAACTATTTATGCGGGATTGGGGATGGGGGCACTTATTACCATTTATGCAGAAGTTCTTCCTAAACTGTATGTCTATAGAGCCCCTGATCGAATGGCCCTTGCTTTCCTCCCTTTCTTCAAACCTGTTCTTACCGTGATGTCTCCCTTCACCAAAGCCATCAACTTCATTGCACAAGGATCTTTACAGCTTGTTGGTGTTAATATTAGACATGATCTTGCAGAAAACCCTACAGGAGAAGAACTGCGAGGCGCTATTGAGCTTCATACGGGGTTGTCTGGCGAAGTAGAGTATGAGCGGGCTATGTTGCGTAGCATTCTTGATCTTACGACAGTGGAAGTGACCGAGATCATGCGCCATCGGAAAACCATGTTTGTTTTAAATATTGATGAGCCAAAGACTAAGATTATTGAAGAAATTCTTCAAGCATCCTACACGCGTATTCCTCTTTGGAAGGACAATCCTGATAATATTGTAGGAATGATTCACGTAAAGGATCTGTTTAAAGTTCTTCAACTCTATAAAGATGATATCTCACAAGTTGACCTTAAGAAAATTATTACCCCGCCCTGGTTTATTCCTGAAACCACGACTCTTTTTTCGCAGCTTGCGGCCTTTCGCCAGCGCAGAGAACATTTTGCTCTCGTCATTGATGAATACGGTGATTTACAAGGAATGGTAACCCTTGAAGATATTTTAGAAGAAATTGTTGGAGAAATCGTTGATGAACATGACGTTGAAAATCCAGGGATTAGAATTATACCGGACGGTACGTATGTTGTAGATGGAATCATTACTATCAGAGATTTGAATCGTTTGTATGGCTGGGATTTACCTGATGACCGTGCCGCAACTTTGGCAGGACTTGTGTTGTATGAAACCCGAGAAATTCCAGAAGTTGGACAATCTTTTTTGATTCATGGCTTTCGTATAGATATTCTCCGTCGCTACCGGCATCAAGTTACTCAGCTGCGGGTAACCCCTCCTCAGGACAAAGAGTCGTTAGCTGAAGAGCGTGAATCTCTTTCTTAAGCTCATTTGCGAGGCAATCATAGACTTGGCGGTGCCTCTGAACCCGATTCACATGAGAAAATAAAGGGGAAACAATGGTAATGTTAAAGTGGCTTTCTCCTTTTCCAGAGTGGCCTGCATGGCCTTCATGAAGATAAGAGGTGTCTTTGACCTCTAAGAAAGTGGGAGAAAAAGCCCTTCGAAGCTTGTCTTCAATACGCGTTTTCATCATAGCAAAATCAGTGTAACATAGGTTCCCATTATATCCTATTCTTCTTCTGGGAAGCAAATGCCTCACTCTCGTCTCTTTAGTGTCTTCTGTTTGTTCATTATAGGTATCTTCCTAAGCCTAGGGACGTGGCAGCTCGTTCGCAAACAAGAAAAAGAAAGATTTATTAGCGATCTTCATGCAGCTCGGAAGGCGCCTGCACAAGATGCAGATAAGGTTAAGGCTGTGAGGTCTCCGTCTTCTTTGTTCGCCAAGGGCCAATTCTTGCCGGATAAAACGATTACTTTGTCCACAAAAACTCACAAAGGAAAAGTCGGGGTTTATGTCTTAAGCGTTTTTCAAACGCAAGGAGGAAAGTATATCCTTATTCAGCGAGGATGGGCACAGGCGCCTATGCTGCAGAGTCCTTTAGGATTTCTTACCCTTGAGGGGATTGGCCGTCTTCCGTCGCCACCAACGTATTTCCAACCAGAGAATGTGCCCCCAACGTATTTTTGGGTGGATCTTTTTCTTCTTTCCAAAGAATTTAAGCTTCCCTTGGAGCCTTATTATATTGTGCTGAAAACGTCTATGGAGTCTCGACTTCTTGCAACTGACGCATTCCCTTTACCCTCTAATAACCATCTTCAATATGCGCTTACGTGGTATAGTCTTGCTTTTATCCTTGTGGGTATGCTTTTGTATGGAAGGAAAAAGTCTTTACAAAAGGAGCCTATGTGACTGTTCAAACAACCACCCTTGAAAATGGATTACGTGTTATTACCGACGACATGCCCGGGATTGCAAGTGCTACTCTTGGTTTGTGGGTAGAAGTAGGGGCACGCCAAGAGCCTGTAGAGCTAAATGGCATTTCTCACTTTCTCGAACATATGGCTTTTAAGGGAACAACGACGCGTACGGCTAAGCAAATTGCTGAAGAAATTGAAAACGTAGGGGGGCAGTTGAATGCGTATACATCAAGGGAAAATACAGCTTATCACGCGCGTGTCTTGGCAGCAGACGTTCCTTTAGCGTTAGAGCTCATTGCTGATATCATTCAAAACTCTACCTTTGAAGAGCAAGAGGTTGAAAGAGAGAGAAATGTTATCCTTCAAGAGATTGGACAAGCCTTAGATACCCCTGACGATATCGTCTTTGATTATTTCCAGGAAACAGCTTTTCCAGATCAACCCCTTGGGCGCCCTATTCTCGGCCGGCCTGCTATTGTTCAAAAAATCTCTGGGGATGATTTGAGGAATTATATAAATCAGGAATATACAGCCTCTCGTATGGTATTCGCAGCTGCAGGGGCCGTTGCGCATGAGCAAATTGTGGACCTTTGTCGAAAGCATTTCACCAAACTTCCTATGCATCCAACAAAAGCCTATGAGAAAGCCATTTATAAGGGAGGCCATTTTTTTGAGAAGAAGGACCTTGAGCAGGTCCATCTCTTGATAGGCTTTGAGTCTTGCCCTTATGGTCATCCTGACTATTTCCCGTTTGCTGTTTTTTCTAATCTTTTGGGAGGAGGGATGTCTTCCCGCCTCTTCCAAGAAGTGCGTGAAAAGAGGGGACTTGTTTACTCCATTTCTTCTTTTAATTCTGCTTTCCGGGATGCAGGCATTTTTGGAATCTATGCAGGCACAGGGGAGAGCAAGGTTTCTGAACTTATTCCTGTCGTTAAAGATGTTTTGCAAGATTTTCCTAAAACCCTTGAGGATAAAGAAATTAAGCGCAGCCGAGCTCAATTTAAAGCCGATCTTTTGATGGCGTTGGAAAGAACTTCTGCCCGCTGTGAACAGATGGCTCAGCACATGTTAATTTATAAAAGACATATTCCTTATCAAGAGATAATAGATAAAGTGAATGCAGTAAATCGAGAAGATATTGTTAGAATTGCTGAATCTCTTCAGCAGAGGTCGACAACATATGCCAGCCTTGGTCCAGGGAATGAGGTAAGGTGGTAGGGGGTTAAGCTTGCCCTGCTTCTTCAGACAAAACTTCGGGGGAGACGCCTAGTTTTGCTAGGGCTGCGTCCCATTTTTCTTCGATGGGTGTGTGGAAAAGAATATCAATGTCGCAGGGAGCTTGGAGCCAGTCACAGCCATGGAGTTCTGCATCAAGCTGTCCGGCTTCCCAACCTGTGTACCCCATAGCAAGTAAGCAGTCTTTTGGGCCCTTTCCTTCAGCGATAGGACCAAGAATATCCAGTGTGGCCGTCAGGGCAACATCGTTTGTTAAGGCAATTGTTTCTGGATGGAGGAAATCAGTGGAATGCAAAATAAATCCTCTCCCTGTATCTACGGGCCCTCCGAAATAAATACGCAAATCTTCCTGGCTTGCAGATTTTGGAAGGTTGAGATGTTCTAAAAGACCTGCAAGCGTAAGGTCCCCTAAATATTTATTCACAATAACTCCCATGGCCCCATTGATATCGTGTCCACAGACATAAATGACTGCCTTTTCAAAGCGTGGGTCTGCCATATGGGGCATGGCGATTAAGAGTTGTCCTGTTATGTAGCCTGAGAGATCTGGCGAGTTATTTTCTTCCATATATGTATTCGCTTTTTTCTAAGTTTTTTTTACAAGTCCATGCCGTTTCTTGCCTGCAGAAAGCTTAAGAAACTCCTTCTCTTCAAAAGAAGCGGCCCTTATAACCAATAGTTCATCTTTGATAGGAGTGTCATTTACCCGAGCGCCTCCTGCTTCTATTAAACGGCGGGCTTCTCCTTTAGAGGATACCAGGTCCAATCGTTGAAAGAGATCAAGGATGGTGATCCCCTGTTCCAAGTCTTCTGGTGAAAGTGTGAGGGTTGGTAAGGCGGTTTCTGTGAGGTCTGTTCCAGACGACTCAAAGAGTTTTTGTGCCGTTGTGCGAGCTTCCTGAACTGCAGCTTGGCCATGAATAAATTCTGTAGCTGCATCTGCCAACACTTTTTTGGCTTCATTAATGCCTGCACCTTGAAGGGCTTCAAGGCGGCTAATCTCATCTAGAGGAAGGATCGTAAACAAACGGAGAAAACGGCCAACATCCCTGTCTTCTGTATTCCTCCAGAATTGCCAATAGTCATAAGGAGACAAAAGATCAGCATTGAGCCACACAGCTCCTTGCGCGGTCTTTCCCATCTTCCCTCCACTGGAGGTGGTAATGAGAGGGGTTGTGAGCCCGAAAACCGTCTTATGGGCTATCCGACGCACAAGTTCCATTCCATTAATGATATTTCCCCACTGATCGGCTCCGCCAATCTGTAAAAGACATCCATGATGTTTATAAAGCTCCAGAAAGTCATAGGCTTGTAGAAGCATATAGTTAAACTCAAGGAAAGTCATGGGATGCTCACGCTCAAGGCGAAGCTTAACGCTTTCAAACGTCAGCATACGGTTGATTGTAAAATGAGGCCCATAATCCCGTAGAAAGGAGATGTATTTTAAAGAATCAAGCCAATCTCTGTTGTCCAAGATAGGAACATCAGGAGATAAAACGTGCTTAAAAATACGAGAAAGACTCTCAATGTTGGCTTGAATTTCTTGATCAGTTAAAAGTTTGCGCTGTTCATCTTTTCCTGTGGGATCGCCAATTTTCGTTGTGGCTCCTCCCATCAAAACGAGCGGTTTATTCCCTGTTTGTTGAAGCCAATAGAGCACCATAATCTGAATGAGGCTTCCCACATGAAAGCTGCAGGCCGTTGCATCAAAGCCGATATAAGCCGTTATGGGGCCTTGCGTCATTTGGGCGTCAAGAGCCTCTAAATCTGTGGCTTGATGGATAAATCCTCTCTCTTGGAGGATAGAAAGACAGTTGGATTTCATATTATTTCTAACTTTCTGAAAATAAACAAAATAAGTCCTACAACAAGGCTTAGCCCCAACGCTATAACAGAAATAACAAGAAATCCAAAGGCAAACAAGAGGCCACCTGCTAAGAGGAGAGTGAGAATAAGATACTGCTTCCATCCCAGGCGAACCTTCTTAGATTCCCATTGCCATCCCTCAACTTCGATATGAATATCTTCTTTTTTAGAGGAGAGTGGGGTTTTCTTTTTTGACATACAGTTTCCTTATTATTAATTTTCTCGATAAACAGAAAAGTAGGCCAAATCTTGAAGGGCAGTTTTAAGATGAGAATTTGGAAAGCTTTCTAACTGAGCAATAGCCTTATCTATAAAATGCTGGGCCAACTGCTGTGTTTTCATCAAAGCCCCTGTTCGTTTTAAGATGTCTGTGGCTTGAGTGAGCATTTTTTCATCTCGGCTTCCTTTAAGGATAGCTTCTTCCCAGAAATCGTTGTCTGTCCCTTCCTTATAAGCAATGATCACGGGAAAGGTGACCTTTCCTTCCCGAAAATCATCC
Source organism: Alphaproteobacteria bacterium (assembly GCA_020049895.1). Classification (GTDB taxonomy): domain Bacteria; phylum Pseudomonadota; class Alphaproteobacteria; order UBA9655; family UBA9655; genus UBA9655. The sequence goes on from JAGVLE010000021.1 coordinate 27,746, forward strand.
CCCACTTGTTTTCCTAGTTTTTCTTGATCTGCGGTATAATCGAGCACATCATCCATTAACTGAAAGGCAAGACCTAGAAAATGCCCAAAATGAGCCAAGTGGTCTTGCTGAGTCTCAGAGGCGTTTGCGACAACGGCACCTACTCGGGTTGCTGCTGAAAAAAGACATGCTGTTTTTGCTTCAATAATGTCTAAGTAAGCTTTTTCATCTAAATGCAGATTATGACTCGCACTCAGTTGCATAATCTCGCCTTCTATAATCGTCGAGGATGCTTTTGAAAGGATCTTGAGGATAGGGAAAGACCCATCGGCGACCATGAGCTCAAAAGCGCGGCTAAAGAGAAAATCTCCCACAAGGACGCTGGCTGGGTTACTCCATTTTGCATTGGCTGAAGGCATGCCTCGTCGCAAGAAGCTTTCATCCACTACGTCATCGTGTAAGAGAGTGGCTGTGTGAATAAACTCTACACAGGCAGCCAATTGAATATGGCGATCTCCCTGGTAACCGCAAAGCTCAGCAGTTGCCACTGTTAAAAGAGGGCGCAGGCGCTTTCCTCCTAAAGAGACAAGGTACCCCGCCACTTCAGGAATCAGGTGGACTGCACTTTTCATTTTTTCAAAAAGACAGGTATTCACTGCCTCCAGCTGAGGCGCTAGAAGAGTTGAAAGAGAAACGGGCTGAGAGCGCTGAGGAGACGGTATCATTGTGAGGATATTTTCCAATGCTTGCATTTCAGAGGTAATTTAACTTACTTTCATAAAACTGTCACCTTGAACCTTAGGGCTGCCATGTATGATGTGATTATCGTAGGAAATGGATTGACGGGCGGAACGCTCGCCTGCGCTTTAGCGCACAAAGGGCTCCAGGTGGCCTTGGTGGATCAACAAGATATTACAAAGCCTTTTCATCCGGATGGAAAATCTTTTGCCCTTTCGCGAAGCTCTTATCGACTCTTTTCCGAACTCGCCATATGGCAGGACTTAAATGAGGTAACGCCCATCTCAAGTATTCACACCTCTGATGGTATGCTCCCGAGCTGGGTGCGGTATGAAGAAAACGAGAGTGAAGAGGGGCCTTTGGGATATGTGGTGGAGAGCGCCCTCCTTAAATCTGCTATTTATCAGAAAATCCTTTCTCTTAAGAATATTACGTTTCACGGATCCACGTCGGTAAAACGATGTGAGAGAGGTTCTTCTTCTTCTGTCCTCGTTGAAACAGACAACCAAATAACGCTTCAGGCGCCCCTTTGTGTCGCGAGTGATGGAAGATGTTCCATGCTTCGCGAAAGTGCGCAGATTCCTGTAATGAAGTGGGGATATGATCAAATAGCTATTGTGTGTACCGTAGCCCACACGTTGCCCCACTATAACCAGGCATTTGAGCACTTTTTACCCACCGGACCCTTAGCTTTTATCCCGCGGGAGGGAGATACGTCAGGAATCGTTTGGTCAATCGAATCAGAAAAGGCGAAAGATCTTCTTACTCTCTCTCCAGAAGCCTTTGCAGAAGAGCTTCAAGCCCATTTTGGAGAGGCTCTAGGCGCCCTTAAGGTGGTTTCTGAGCGGTGGCATTACCCTTTGAGTGTGAACTTACCTAAACGTATTATAGACACCCGTCTGGCCCTTGTAGGGGACGCTGCGCACAGCTTTCATCCTGTGGCAGGGCAGGGGTTAAATGTCGGTTTGAGGGATGTCAGCGCCTTAGCGCGTCTTCTCTCTGAGGGAGTGGCCTTGGGGCTGGATTTAGGGTCTCAAACCCTTCTTGAGGCTTACCAGAGGAATCGTCGGGCCGATATTCTTGCGATGACTTTCTTTACCGATGGTGTCGTACGGGCGTTCTCTACACAAAGTCGTCTTATGGCGCGCGCACGTTCCATTGGTTTTTGGGCTGTTAAAAATATTTCTCCCCTCAAGAAATTTATGATTCGTCAGGCGACAGGAGATTAAGATCATTTATTTTTACACAGTTCTTGTGATCATTTTTACAAGATGTTATTGTCTTCGAAGTAGTTCTTACTCTGTTAGAAATTCTTAACAAAAAAAGAGATTTTTAATGCAAAAAAAACTTCTGTCGATCCTGTTAATGAGCCTTTGTCTTTTGCAGGCCAATACTGCAGTTAGTGCACAAAAGAACAAATCCGAAATAAAAGCTGATGTTCGTAATGGCTGTCCTGCCTGGAAGGAAGGATTTGACGTAGTATGTGAACATAACGTTAAGGCCTATTTGAAGAAATGTGCCAATGCTCTACGATTGGGGGCCTGCAAATCCAAATGTGTAGACCGCTGTTGGGAAAAAAATGCAGTTGCTTATTGTTGTAGTTGTGTTGAGAGTCCTTCGTTGAAAAAAAATGTAGGCAAGAAAAAACACTAATAATTTTTCCTAAAAAAATATGTAGTATTTCATCGTCTCCCGAATAAGGATTCCATATCCGAAAGCTGGAGTTCAACATACGTTGGACGTCCATGGTTGCATTGGCCGGAATGAGCTGTGTTCTCCATTTGCCTCAACAGGGCATTCATTTCATCCACAGAGAGTTTACGCCCAGCCCGAACGCTGTTGTGGCAAGCACAGGTTGCGAGGATTTCTGCAAGACGCTCCTTAAGGCTTAACGGGCTTCCGAGCTCATTGATTTCATCCGCTAAATCTTGGAGAAGCGCTTTAAGATTAATCTCTCCCAAGAGAGCAGGGATTTCTCTGATCAAAATCCCGCGTTCACCAAAAGGTTCGATCAGAAGCCCAAAAGCCTGTAAGTCTTCAGTAAGGGCAAGAACGGAGTCTGGGTGGTCCATTTCAACTACTTCAGGAATCAAGAGGATCTGACGCTGTACGTGGCCACGTTCAGCTTTCAAGCGCTCATACACTAGGCGCTCATGAGCGGCATGTTGGTCAACAATGATCAAGCTTTCTTCCGTTTGTGCGATAATATAGGTCTCATGAAGTTGAGCTTTTGCAAACCCTAAGCGAGGTGTTTCAAGAGGCATAGAGAGCGGCTCAGGGGGCGTCTCACATAAAGAAGCGACCATGGGTGCTGCAGACGTCTGTGTAAGGGGTCTGTAAGAAGAACGCGGTATATAAGGAGCTAAAGAAGGTTGGCGAACAGGTTCGGGACGAAAAGCATTTAGAGCTTGAAAACTGACAGGTGTTGCTGTTTTTTGTGTTGAGAGAGAAAGAGTTTGCTTAAGCGCGCTCACAAGTGTTCCCCGAATACGACCACTGTCACGAAAGCGCACCTCTGTTTTGGCAGGATGAACATTCACATCCACATCTTCTCGGGGAAGCTCAAGGAAAAGAGCCAGCAGAGGGTATCGATTAGAAGCGAGGAAGTCTTGATAAGCCGCACGTACGGAACCTACCAAAAGTTTGTCCTTGACAGGCCTGCCATTCACGAACAGGTACTGATGGAGAGCGTTAGCCCTGTTGAGGGTTGGCAAGGAAATAAAACCTTTAAGGTGAATTTCGTCTCGTGTCATATCAAGAGAAAGAGCATTTGTTGCAAAATCTTTTCCCATGATGTGCTCAAGGCGAGTGTGTAGGCTCTCTGTAGCCCTATAATCAAATAGGGTGCGTTCGTCAGCAATAAGCTTAAAGGAAACAGCCGGCTGGCTCATTGCCAAACGATTCAAGAAATCAACAGCGTGAGAGAGCTCCGTTGTTGGGTTTTTTAGGAACTTTAGGCGAGCGGGTGTTGCATAAAAGAGATCTTTCACTTCAATATGTGTTCCGTGAGGATGGGAAGCTGGCATAAGCGGTAGTTTGTTTCCGCCTTCTACCTTTAACATCCACGCCTCGTCAGATCCCTGGGGACGAGTTGTAAGATGCAGCCGGCTCACAGCGCCAATAGAGGGCAACGCTTCTCCGCGAAACCCGAGGGTTTGGATATTAAAAAGATCGTTCTCTGGGAGCTTTGAAGTGGCGTGTCTTTCGACGCCAAGTTCAAGCTCTTCTGGGGTCATTCCCATGCCGTTATCGGTGACAGCGATAAGACTACGGCCCCCATCTCGCAAGGTAACTGTAATGCTTGTAGCCCCTGCATCCAGGGCATTCTCTACCAGTTCTTTAATGGCAGAGGCTGGGCGTTCAATAACCTCGCCAGCAGCGATTTGATTTATGAGATGAGGCTCGAGTTTGCGAATTTTCATACCCCTCAAGCTAGCAGCAAAAGGGCTTTTCTGCAATGAGGCTTAAGAGGGACGGGGAAACGGAATTCTGCGAATCCAGGCAAGGCCAATCAGAGAAGAGAATGAAACAATTAGAAAGTAAGGCCCCCATCCACACATTTTGACAAGAAAGCCAGAGAGGGGTGAGCACAGGGTATGACTTAAACTTGCAAGAGACGTTAAAAGGGCCAGCTGTGTTGCAGCAAAAGTAATTCTGCAACATGTTAATTGATACGCAAAAAAAGCCGTTAGCGTAACTCCCCCCAGAAAATGTTCAATACCAGTCGTAAAATAAAGAAAAGAAAGATTGGCGACAAGAAAGTTCTGAATAAAAAAAAGGAGATAAGAGAGGCCATGCGCCGATCCTCCCCACCACAGCACTTTCCTATAACCATAAATACGAATCCAATATCCTCCAATGATTCCCCCGATAACGAGGGCGCTGAGGCCAAAGATTTTCGTCGCATTTCCAATATCCACATAACTAAACCCTAAATCTAATAGGAAGAGGGGTAACATCATGTGAGAAAGGTTTTCTGGCAAGCGGTAAACAAGCATAAACACCAGGATAGCCTTCCAGGCATCCTGACGGATGAAGTCCTTAAAAGGACCTATGAAGGCATAAGAAGCCCATTGTCTCCAGCTTTCAAAGGAATGGGTATGGTCTTTGAGGAAAGGATCAGGCTCTTGCATCAGAAGAACTGTAATAAGGCCTATAAACATGAGGAAAGAAATCAGGAAATAAATTTCTTGCCAACTCAAGAATGTTGCAAGATAGAGAGCGCCAGCACCTGACGTAAGCATGCCCAAACGATACCCAAGGACACCCATTCCTTCTCCTACTCCCCATTCCTGAGAACGCAGAATTTCCATTTGGTAAGTTAACAAAAGGACATGCTGGCTTGCTGATGAAAAAGTAACGATAAAAGCACACGCAACGAATTTCTTAAGGTCTGAAATAGGATCAAAAAAAGCCATTCCCCAGAGGCCAGCGATAGCCGTGAGTTGCAGTAAGCACAGCCAACTTCGGCGTTGCCCTAAATATCTCTTTAAAAAAGGAAGGGGGACCTGGTCTAATAAAGGAGCCCAGAGAAATTTAAAGGTATAGGGCAGATGGAGGAGGCCAAAAAATCCAATAGAAACGAAACTCAAGCCATAACTTTTCAACCAAATCCCTAAAGTGGAAGACGTGAGCAGTAGGGGCAAGCAATTGGCATAAGCAATACATCCTATCGCAAGAACATGGCGATTTGTATAGGACCGAATGAGCGTAGAGAGAAACTGCATGAGCGTAATTTTTACTCATTCACTGCCGCGTTGTATAGGGAAAAAGAGAGGAGGCTAAGACCTCTTAAGTTTCTTGAAGAAACAAAAAGAAGACTTAGCCTATTGGTGGTTAGACCGATTAAATGTTAGTTAGCGTCTGCTGTTGGCGCTGGAATATTCGATCCAGTTCCAGTAATAGTATAGGCAGTTCCGTCAACGTTAACAGTCTTTCCAACATTTGTCTTGTCGCCAACAGTATAGGAAGGTCCGCTCTCACCGCTAACAGTATAAGTAGTTCCTTTTGTTGGTGTTGCTGGAATATTCGAGCCAGTTCCAGTAATAGTATAGGCAGTTCCATCAACGTTAACAGTCTTTCCAACATTTGTCTTGTCGCCAACAGTATAGGAAGGTCCGCTCTCACCGCTAACAGTATAAGTAGTAGGCGTATGCGTAGGTTTAGGAGGTTTATTTGCATTTGCAGATAGGGACACAAGAGAGACTCCTGCGATGAGAAGTGTTAGTACGGTAAGATTTTTCATAATTGTTTCCTTTCAAATTAAGTTTTTCTAAAAAAAGAGATTGCCATATTATTAACAACAATACGATAAATAAGTAAAAAATGTGTTAAAGTATTTTATATGAACGGAACAATACTTCAAATAAGAAAGGCTAAGTCCTCTTTAAGTTTCTGGAAGAAACAAAAAGAAGACTTAGCCTATCGGTGTATTATCGTCACTTAGATCGATTAAATGTCATTAAGCACCAGCTGGTGGCTTTGGCGGTGTTGGCATTGTTGGTGTTGGTGTGACTGTCTTTTTGTCTTCTACTGCTTCTGCAGGGATAAGCCCCTCATTTGCTCTCGCCGTGACATCAGCTGAGATAGTAGCTCTATCCGTTTCTGTGGCTTTACCTGTTTGAAAGTCTGTTATTTTGCTTTCTACTGCTTCTGCAGGCTTCTCTCCATCAGAAGCTCTCTTTTCGATGTCAGCTCCCTTAACTTTTTTCTCAGCACTTCTTTTCTTAATTTTCTCAATCTTTTCTTTGAAAGGAGTGTCCTTTTCTTTGAGAAAAAACTTAGTACCTTCAGCATTTGCAGCTGTGCCAACAAGAGATATTCCTGCGATGAGAAGTGTTAATACGGTAAGAATGTTTTTCATAATCATTTCCTTCCTTTATTAGGTTGATGTTAAATAGAGAAAACTCTCTACTGTTAATAAAATATATAGCAAAGTCTATATAAATCGATTATAATATTGTCATAGCAAGAAAAGAAGGATAAGAAGAGCTATGACATACAGTGTGGATTTTCGACAGAA
>JAGVLE010000013.1 GCA_020049895.1 Alphaproteobacteria bacterium
CTTTCTGTCGAAAATCCACACTGTATGTCATAGCTCTTCTTATCCTTCTTTTCTTGCTATGACAATATTATAATCGATTTATATAGACTTTGCTATACTCATTTGAAAGAAGATTTAGGCGAATAAAGCATATTTGTAATTTTTTTCTTCTTTATTAATCCTTTAGAAATACAATTAATTTATAATAATATATTATAGATAAGCATTAATATATTGTTAATTGTTAGAGAAACCACATGAGATCTTTATTTATATTTTGTTTGGCTATTTGTGTCATGGGTATGAACCCAGGCTCAGAGCTTGATTCGGAGGAAAATAAATACTCTAGTCCTTCTCGACATGCGTCTAGTCATGATTTCCTCAATCAATTTTCTAGTGACACCTCTTTACCAAGAAGAAACACAGGAAGCGCAGAAAATTCATATAAACTTGTTACAAAAAGTAGCTTTGTGTTAAACGGGACTTTTTTCTTCTTACCACGTGGCAATAACCAAGAAGTTTTTCATCGCTATCAAATTGCACATACAATAGAAACAAATGTCCTAAATGTTAACAACGCTTTTCTTACTAAAGGCCGTAGGTGTTTTCCTCTCCTCTCCCTTCTCCTCCCTGAAGATAGGAAGGTCTCAATCTTGCCAATAACTGAGGCGTGGCCAAATCACAGCACTTTTTTTGTAATCCCCGGAGAACATAAAGGATATTGTAAATTTTATAATCAAGAAAGCGATTCTTTTCTAGGAATTGGAGAAGACAGTATAGACCCTGTTTTGCAAGCTATGAGTCCACCACACAGCCTCTATGGGGGGAGCAGCATTGATGAGAATACTTTGTTTCGCTTAGTAAGCGCCGATCAGGATCCAAGAAGTCTTGATCGTCTTAATACATCATCCGTCCCACAGAGCGGTCGAGACACGAGGGTCCGTGCGACGCACGGTAGGATTGCTTAACCATGCGAGATCTTCCTAAATCACTCCTGCTCTGACGGAGTACTTATACTGTTACGCAGATAGCTAAGGACCCCCTCCATATCTGCAGGGAGAGGTATTGAAAAGTGCAGTTTTTCCTGAGTTATTGGATGAAAAAAAGAGAGCTCTTTGGCATGAAGAGCTTGTCGTCCCTTTACCCATGTATCCTCAAGATAAGCCTTCAGCTCAGAAGGTATGGGTTGAGTTGTTTTTTTATACACAGCATCTCCCATAAGGGGGTGGCCTTTGGCCGTCAGATGAACACGAATTTGATGGGTACGGCCTGTTTCTAAACGGCATTCAACAAGACTGACGCTCTGATCAAAACTTTCAAGAATTTTATAATGGGTACGCGCAAATTTACCCTCTTGGCGAATCGCCATACGTTGTCGATTCCGGGTATCCCTGCCGATAGATCCTTCCAACGTGCCAATAGGAGGAAACATTTTTCCCCAGATAATGGCGTGATAAATACGATACATCGTATGGTCGCTTAACTGATTTGCCAAATGCCGATGAGCTTTATCGTTCTTTGCAGCCACCAGTAACCCACTTGTTTCTTTGTCCAAGCGATGCACAATCCCGGGGCGCTTAACCCCATTGATTCCTGAAAGGGTATCTCCACAATGACTCAAAAGCGCATTCACAAGCGTTCCTGTGTAGTGCCCTGGAGCTGGGTGAACGACCATACCCGCGGCTTTATTGATGACAATGATATCCGCATCTTCATAGAGAATATCCAAAGGAATCGCTTGAGGTTCTGGAATCGCTTCTACAAGAGGCGGTATGTTCACCTCAATGCATTGCCCTTCTTTTACTTTCAAAGAACCAGAAATCTTGGGGCTTCCCACAACTTTAACATGCCCTTCAGCAATAAGGCTGGCTAATCTCGTGCGGGAAAGAAAAGGGAGATAGTGGACGAGTAACTTATCAAGTCGCATCCCTTGATTTGAAGCATCCACATAGAGAGTATGAAGAGAATCCATTCTAAATTAACTCTAGTTTTGGACAAAAAACAAATTTTTCTCTTATAAAACAATTCACTAGGTTCTTCCTCTCTCTGTCATCCTACCAAGAAAATACAAACGCTCACCTGCGGCTTCGCTGTGTTTGTTGGTGAGGATCTTTAGGCTGTGTTACGCAACATATCTTTCTAGGAAAGAGAACGCCACTGTAAAGTGACAAAAACAAGGTTCTTCTTTGTTTATCCAAAGCTGGCTAATTTAATAATAAACTTTCGTCATCCAGCGTCAGGCCACTAGCTTTATGGAAAAGATCCACCAGGTCTGCGACCGTAAGACCATCACGCTTCTTTCCGGCCACATCAAAGACGATCCGTCCTTCATGCAGCATAAGGATGCGGTTACCTAAGTCTAAAGCTTGTTGCATGCTGTGGGTAACCATAAGAGATGTAAGGTTATTTTCCGCTACAATTTCACGTGTTAGCTTAAGAATAAAGTCTGCTGTTTTTGGATCAAGAGCAGCCGTGTGTTCATCAAGTGCCAATATTTTCATAGGTTTTAGGACCGCCATGATAAGGCTGACTGCTTGTCGTTGTCCCCCAGAAAGAAGGCCTATGGGGGAGTTCAATCGATTCTCAAGCCCCAACTTTAAGCGGCTCATTTGGGCTCTGAAAATCTCTCGATATTCCTTATTTAAGGCGAGCTTAAATCCTCTTTTCTCTCCTCGTGTCATCGCAAGGGCTAAGTTTTCTTCAATAGTAAGGTTCGCACACGTACCTGCCACAGGATCTTGAAACACCCGCGCTACATAAGGTGCACGCTGCCAAGACAACAAAGACGTTACATTCTTATTATCAATGGAAATCGTCCCACGTTCAGGAATTGTGTCTCCGCACAGGGTGTTGAGAAACGTTGATTTCCCCGCTCCATTTCCACCGATAACACAGACAAAATCGCCTTCTTTAATAGTAAGAGAAATTCCTCGCAAGGCCTTCTTTTCCGTAGCGGTTCCACGATTAAATGTGACGTGAACATCTTTAAGGCGAATCATGCTTGGCTCCGCGATGACTTGAAATCAATAATTTTTGCACGCAAGCGCGGTGTCATCATAGCAATACCCACCAGGACAGCTGAGACAAGTTGTAAATCTGACGCTTGGAGTCCCAAGAATCCTGCATTCAGGGCCATGGCAATGACAAGACGATAAAAAATAGACCCTATTACACACGCGACAAGGGCCGCGATAATGACTTTAGGATTAAAGAAAGCTTCTCCCACAATGACCGCTGCAAGACCAGCGATAATGGTTCCTCCCCCCATGCTCACATCTGCAAATCCTTGGCTTTGCGCGAAAAAAGCTCCTGCAAGCGCGACAAGCCCGTTGCTAAGGGCAAGGCCAAAAAGGATTTGCTTGTTAACGGCAATCCCTTGAGCTTTGGCCATCCGTATGTTGGATCCTGTCGCCCGCATGGCAAGCCCCTTTTCGGAGCTAAGGAACCGGTAGAGAAGAAGAAGCGCCACGGCCACCATAACCAACATCGCCCCAGACATCGTGTAAAGATGAGGATATGTGAGATTTTCGATAGGCGTAAAAATCGTTGTTTCTCCGAGAAGGGCAATATTAGGCCTCCCCATAATGCGCAAGTTAATGGAATACAGAGCCGTCAACGTTAAAATACTTGCCAACAGATGTAAGATATTCCACCGCACGCTAATCCAGGCCGTTACAAAACCTGCGACCATACCCGCTAAAATAGCGGCGAGCGTTGACACCCAGGGGTCCACTCCGGAAACAATGAGAATTGCACAGACAGCCGCTCCTAAAGGAAAGCTCCCGTCAACTGTGAGATCAGGAAAATCCAGAATACGAAAGGACAGCCAAACTCCCATGGCTACCAAGCCATAGAGAAGTCCCATTTCCACTGCGCCCATGAATTGAATTAAATTCATGCGTTTTCTTTCCTTTTACGAATCTATTAAAGAGAAAATTATAATCCAAAACAGGCAAGTTGTATATTTAGAAATTTCACGAAAAAACCCGTGGTTGTGTCTCAAACGTATGAAATGGCGGAGGAGAAGACACCGTCCACTCAAGTGTTGTCGCCCCTGTTCCCCAAGGATTTGCCGGCGATTTCTTTCCCCATTTGAGGCTGTATATCACTATAAAAACAAAGAAAAGTCCCGAAAAAAAAGTTGCCACTGATCCTAGAGAAGTCACAAAATTCCATCCCCAAAATGCATCAGGGTAATCGGGAATACGGCGTGGCATGCCTGCAAGGCCTAAAAAATGCATAGGGAAAAAAACAATGTTAACGCCCACAAACATCAGCCAAAATTGAATCTTGCCCATCCATTCAGGAATAAGTTTTCCAAACATTTTCGGGAACCAATAATAGAACCCTGCAAAAATTCCAAAGAGCGCCCCCATTGAGAGAACATAATGGAAGTGAGCCACCACAAAATAAGTATCGTGCAAGGCAATATCTACCCCGCCATTGGCAAGAGTAATGCCTGTCACTCCCCCAATCAGAAACAGGATAATAAATCCAATCGCATAAAGCATTGGGGTTTTAAATGTAAGGGAGCCCCCCCACATGGTAGCAATCCAGCTAAAAATCTTAATGCCTGTAGGAACAGCAATCACAAGGCTGGCCGCTGAAAAGTAAGCATTTGTGTTCACATCCATCCCCACTGCAAACATGTGATGTGCCCACACCACAAACCCAATAAGTCCAATGGAGACCATGGCATAGACCATCCCTAAATAGCCAAAAATGGGTTTACGCGAAAAGGTAGAGATAACTTGGCTTATCACTCCAAACGCAGGGAGGATCATAATATACACCTCGGGATGCCCAAAAAACCAAAAGAGATGCTGGAAAAGCAAGGGATCTCCTCCTCCCGCAGGATCAAAGAAACTGGTTCCAAATCCGCGATCGGTTAAAAGCATGGTAATGGCCCCTGCAAGGACAGGAACAGCTAAAAGCAATAAAAAGGCAGTGACAAGCATACTCCAGACAAACAAAGGCATTTTATGAAGAGTCATCCCCGGAGTGCGCATGTTCAAAATAGTAGTAATAAAATTAATCGCCCCCAAAATGGAGGAAGCCCCTGCAAGGTGCAGACTGAGGAGCATAAAATCAACAGCAGCGCCTGGATGACCCATGCTGCTTAAAGGGGGATAAAACGTCCAACCCGTCCCTGCTCCAGAGCCCACAAAAATGGAAAGGGTTAAGAGAATAAGGGAGGGTGGCAACAACCAAAAACTGATATTATTTAAACGCGGAAATGCCATGTCGGGGGCCCCAATCATCAATGGCACAAACCAATTCCCAAACCCTCCAATCAGCACAGGCATGACGAAAAAAAAGATCATCAGCAATCCATGAGCGGTAATAACGACATTATAAACTTGGAAAGCATGGCCTGCCAAAAGAGTTCCATGGGGATAGGCAAGTTGTAGGCGGATCAGCATAGAAAGCGTAGAGCCAAACAGAGCGCCAACAATTCCAAAGATAATATACATCGTACCGATATCTTTATGATTGGTAGACAAAATCCAGCGCCGCCATCCCCTGGGAGAGTGATCGTGAAAAGCATCAAGATGTGTAGCGAGGGACATGAGATTTCTCTTTCTTATTTGTTATCTTAAAAAGGTAACGGACACCCTTACGAAAATCAAATTTTTTAATTGTCTATCTTACGCCACTAGTTCTGTAATGCTCTCTTTAAATTCTTTTGGAAGAGTGTAGAGGGGCTTAAGGGCAAAAGTTGCTAATCCGCTTTCTAAGGTTACTTTAACAACTATTCTTGTCTTTCCTGAAGGGGCCGAGGAAAGCAACTTTTGGAGCATATGAACATGCTCTTCCGTTTTGAGATGGAGAGTCAGTGTATCGTCTTCTTCAGGCTTCTTAAGGACTTCTATGGTCTGGCAGGTCATCCTTATGTTTTCTTCTAAAAACTGAACGGCCACGTTCATAAGAAGAGCCGTTCCCGGCTCCAATAAATCCCGATATTGGGCTAAAAGCTCTGAAAAAAGAGTAACTTCAAAGATACCCGTTGGATCGGAGAGTTGAGCTATTGCATAGCGCTGACCACTTTTTGCCACGCGTTCTTTTTTGCTAATCACAATGCCCGCAAAGCGATAAGATCCATTCTTAGCCTGACTCAAAACATCTGAAACAGAAACAGCACCTTGTTGGGCAAGGGATGTTTGATAGGTATCTAAGGGATGGGAGGTTAGATAAAATCCAACAGCCGTAAATTCACAACGGAGCCTTTCAAGCGGCGGCCATTCTTCTGCAGAAAGCAGGGGAGGACGAGTGACCTCTAGCCCAAACAACCCCTGAGAGCGTTTGTCTTCATTTCCATACCGAAGCAAGGCTTCCAAATTTTCAAGCAACATTCGGCGGTTGGGAAGCAAACTATCAAAAACACCGGCATTAATAAGATTTTCCATCTGTCTTTTGTTCAGAATACGTCCGTCTACCCGCTCTACAAAGTCAAAGATATCTTTAAAGAGGCCATTTTTTTCACGCTCTTCTACGAGCGCCTCCATAGCTGCAAGACCGACATTTTTAAGAGCTGCCAACGCATACCGTACAGCAACCTGTTCAACTTTAAACCCTGCGTGAGAAAAATTAACATCTGGAGGAAGGAGCTTTATCCCCAAACGCTTGACCTCTCGCCCAAAGAAAGTAAGCTTATCCGTATTGTGAAGTTCATGGGTCATTAAGGCTGCCATGAACTCGTGAGGATAATGAGCCTTGAGGTAGGCTGTTTGATACGTAATGAGCGCATAGGCTGCCGCATGGGCCTTCGGGAACGCATAGTTTGCGAATTTTTCAATTTGAGCAAACAACGCTTTCGCTGTTGCAGGGTTGCCTTGAATGCGCTCTGAAATCCCGTCTACAAACTTCTTTTCCTGATCAAGCATTTCATGTTTGATCTTTTTACCCATGGCTCTACGCAACACATCTGCTCCCCCCAGAGTGTAGCCTGCAAGATCCTGTGCAATTCGAAGAACTTGCTCTTGATAAACAATGATCCCATATGTAGTCCCTAAAATCGACTCGAGCTCTGGGTAAAGATAGGTTGTTCTTTCTTCTCCATGACGACAAGCAATAAAGTGAGGAATATTATCCATAGGGCCAGGGCGATAGAGAGCACCGATAGCAATAATGTCCTCAAATCTATCGGGTTTTAGCTTACGCATAAGATCCGTCATGCCGCCGCTTTCCACCTGGAAAAGACCAATCGTTTCGGCTCGCCTTAACAGCTCAAAGGTTTTCTCATCATCCAAAGGAATCCGTGAGATATCAAGCTCAATGCCTCGCTCTTTTAGATACACCATAGCTTGCTGAATAACTGTCAGGGTTTTCAATCCTAAAAAGTCAAATTTTACGAGGCCTGCTTGCTCGACATACTTCATATTGAATTGAGTAGCGGGTAAGGTAGAACGGCCGTCATAATATAAAGGAACCATTTCTTCCAAGGGACGGTTTCCGATAACCACGCCTGCAGCATGGGTAGACGCATGGCGATAGAGGCCTTCCAGTTGCTGCCCTAGCGTCATTAAATGCTTCACTTCTGAATCTTGCTCAACCATTTGTTGAAGTTGAGGATCCAATTTCACAGCTTCCTCTAGGGTAACGGGCGCTGAGGGGTTGTTGGGAATAAGCTTACAAATCTTGTCAACTTGCATGTAAGGAAGCTGCAGAACACGCCCCACATCTCGAAGAACAGCACGCGCTTGAAGTTTTCCAAAGGTGATAATGTGAGCAACTCGCTCTGCCCCATATTTATCTCGAACATAGCGAATGACTTCGTCCCGTCGATCTTGGCAAAAGTCGATATCAAAGTCAGGCATGCTGATACGTTCAGGGTTGAGGAAGCGCTCAAACATTAATCCGAAACGCAAAGGATCAAGGTCCGTAATGGTTAAAGACCACGCAACCACAGACCCGGATCCGGATCCTCGACCTGGTCCCACCGGAATTCCTTGGGATTTCGCCCATTTGATAAAATCTGCAACGATAAGGAAATACCCAGAGAACTTCATTTCCCCAATCACATCCAACTCATACTCTATACGGCTTGCATAAATTTCCCTCTGCTCTGCACGCGCCTTTTCATCCATATCTGGCGTAAACACATAGCGAACAAGCCTTTCCTCAAGACCTGCGTGCGCTTGGGTGCGAAGCTCACTTACTTCTTCCTCGCAAGGAAATGAAGGCAAGATTGGCTCTATGGGAGTCAGCAAAAAGCTACATCTTTGTGCGATCACCAGGGTATTGGAGATGGCTTCTGGAAGATCAGCAAAAAGGGCTTCCATCTCCTCTGGCGATTTAAAGTAATGGTCAGGCGTTAAGCGGCGGCGATCCTTTTCGCTGACATACGTTCCCCCCGCAATGCAGAGCAAAGCGTCCTGAGCCTCATAGAGGGAAGGATCGGGGAAAAAGGCTTCATTGGTGGCAACTAAAGGAATATCGTGAGCATAAGCAAGCTCTATAAGGGCTTGCTCCACTCTTTCTTTTTCTGGAGTTGAGGATCCTTGACGCGCAATCTCAATATAAAGACGATTTTCAAAAAGAGGGTAAAGAGTCGCTAAATACGCCTCTCCGTCTCCTCCTCGCTCAAGGATTTGAGCTAACCCTCCTTCAGCTGCTCCCGTTAGAGCAATCAAACCTTCTGTCCATTCTGCAAGGATCTCTACCGCAATGTGGGGATCTTCCCCATTTTTGAGATATGTGTGAGAGACTATTTTAAGAAGATTTTTGTACCCTTGTTGGTTTTGGACAAGCAGAACAAGCGGCGTTATGTCTTTTGAAAACTTTACACGAACCTGACATCCTAAAATAGGCTGAAGACCCGCTTTTTCAGCTTCTTGGGAAAACTCCATAGCGCCAAAAAGGTTGCCCGTATCTGTCATTGTCACAGCAGGCATTTTGTACTTCTGTGCCAAGGCAATAAGCTTTTTTACAGGAATTGCTCCTTCTAATAAGGAGTAAGCCGTATGCACGCGTAAATGAATGAACATTCTTCTTTCATGAATGGATCAAGAAAGAGAGTCAAGAGCTTAACGTAACTTTCAGGTTTTTAGAAGATACTACCCTAAGGATTTCTGGGGAAGAATTGATGTCTGGAAATTTTAAGTTTAACCTCGCAGCTGGATTGATTACTTAGTCTCACTGTTTTTTCCACTTATGAATCCCATACCAAAGCCCACCCCCCACAACAATAATGCCTAGAATGATCTTAGAGAAAAGATGAAAATGATCCATTAAAAGAGCCGCAAAATAATAGGCAGCCAGACAGCTCGAAAGGGACCAGACAAGAGCTGCAATAATGTTTAAATATATGAATTTCTTGATTCCCACGCCGCTTGCCCCAATAACAATAGGACTTAACGTCCGAATTCCATAAATGAAGCGAAAACTTAAAATAAAAAGGACATTATGTTTTTTTAAAAGAGTAAAGGCACGGTCCGCTTTTGGTTTCAATTTAGGAAACCTCTCCAAAATTGTATTTCCATAAAAATGCCCTATGAAAAAGAGGGACTGATCAGCAAAAAGAGTTCCGATAAAAGCTGTTATAATAATTTTAGGAAGAGAAAGATATCCTTCTCGGGCTAACCATCCTGCCATAAAGATGACAGATTCTCCCTCAACAAGAGACCCCAGAAAAACAGCTACATAGCCCCAATTTTGAACAAATTCTTGCACAGGTTTTTTCTCCTCCTCTCATGTATGGAGAGGTGGGACTAGGTTGTCAACTGCAAGCTATAAGGGCCTTTTCTGTTAGTACATAGTCTAAGCGTTTATCGTGGACTTCAACAGGAATTTTGTCCGCTTCTTGCTCACAAAAACCTATTCCAATCTTTAAGCATTCCTGCTGCTGCAAATAACGATCATAATGTCCTTTACCATATCCTAAACGATCCCCTTTCCTATCAAAAGCTAGCAAAGGAATAAGCAGAACAGAGGGGACAATACAAGGAGAAGCCGCTGAAGGCTCAAAAGTCTTCACCCTACTTTCTACAAGAGAAGACGTGGGCTCCCAAAGGCGAAAAACAAGCGTTTGACCAGACACGCACGGAAGCACACATCTCAACCCTTTTTTTACAAGGGCTTCAAGAAGAGGACGGCTATCAAGCTCACTCCCTATGGGCCAATATCCCCCTATCACCGTTTGGACAGGAAAAGTAAAGACCTCAAAGAAAAGCCGCGCGATCCCTTCGCCTGCATCTGGATGCTCACGAAAGAGCAAAGCACGCTTGTCTTTCATATGGGCCCGCAGGGCTTTTTTCTGAGAAAAAATCATAAGGCTCTTTCTTGCCAAGATAGGACTGCCGCAAAGACCGTTTAGCGATATGGATCCTCATGTGGCCCGCGTTAGCAGGTGGGCGCCATATATCAAGCTTCTCGAAGCAAGACAGAGACAGCTCCCTTTAGGATTTTATCGGCCCCAGGGAAATGAACGCTTAACGCATCCCGCAGCAGCTTTTCTTATGTAAGCATAAATTTTTAAGAACGCAAAGCCTTAATTTGCTTGACCTTGAAAGGGGAAATGGTATTTTAGGAAACACTTTTTATTATGGAGAATATTGGAATGACGAACGTACCACTCATGAAAGGGAAACGAGGACTTATTATGGGAGTGGCAAACAATCATTCTATTGCCTGGGGAATTTCCAAAGCTTTAAGTGATCATGGCGCTGAGCTTGCCTTTACATTTCAAGGAGAAGCCCTTCAAAAGCGTGTTGAGCCTTTGGCGGCCTCAGTAGGCTCTTCTCTTGTTATTCCTTGCGATGTGAGCCAAGAGAATGGTGTAGAAACAGCTTTCCAAGAGCTTAAGAAACACTGGGATAGCCTGGATTTTGTGGTACATGCCATTGGATTTTCCGATAAAGAAGAGCTGAAAGGAAAATACGTAAACACCACCCGCAAAAACTTCCTCAACACAATGGATATTTCTTGTTATTCCTTTACAGAAGTCTCTCGTCACGCCCGTCCTCTTATGACCCAAGGGGGGAGTTTGCTAACTCTCACTTATTATGGGGCTGAGAAAGTCATGCCTCACTATAATGTCATGGGCATTGCTAAGGCAGCTCTTGAGTCAAGCGTACGTTATCTTGCTGCTGATTTAGGGGGAGAGAATATCCGCGTTAATGCCATCTCTGCTGGTCCTATAAAAACCCTAGCAGCCTCTGGAATTGGAGACTTCCGCTACATTCTTAAGTGGAACCTCTATAATGCTCCGCTTAAGCGCAATACAACCATTGAAGATGTGGGTAAATCGGCTCTTTACCTTCTCAGCGACTTGGGAGACGGGGTAACCGGAGAAGTCCTTCATGTAGACTCTGGGTACCATGTTGTGGGAATGAAAGCTGTGGATGCACCAGACATTTCTGTTGTAGGAAACGAGCAAGATTAGTGCGTCTCCTTCCCTCTATCGCCTTGGCGTTGGGATGATTCTTTTAGGCCCTGACAACAAAATCTTCGTAGGGCAACGGCGTGATCAACCAACAGAAATCTGGCAAATGCCCCAAGGAGGAATCGCTGAGGCTGAAATTCCAGATCATGCCATGTTGCGGGAGCTGAAAGAGGAAATTAGTACACATGACGTTGAAATCCTCGCTCAATCAGAAAAATGGTACACTTACGACCTTCCCCCAGAACTTGCCATTCGTCTATGGGAAGGAAAATTTAGAGGCCAAAAGCAACGTTGGTACCTTCTTCGTTTCTTAGGACAAGATGAAGACATTAATATCAACACCTCAAAACCTGAGTTTCGTGCGTGGAAATGGGTGGACCAGCAAGAAGTTATAGATCTTGTTTCCTCATTCAAGAAAGAGATGTATAGACAGGTCCTAGAGGATCTATGGAGCTTCTCGTAAGAAAAAATTCCTCGCTTCCCACCTATATTAACACCCTCTCATCAACGAATTATTAATATATTAACTGATATAATTAGAGAAATAAGCTCAACAAAGAGGAATTTGTATTATGAGAATTACTCTTAAAACATTACTTATCAGTGCCTGCATCTTACAAGGCCTCGGCATATGCGACACTGCCTACGCAAAAAAACACTCTGAAACTGTTCACGTAGAAGTGCCCCCAAGTAAGAAATGCCCATTTGGAGAGAATTCCTGGAAAGGATTCTGTTGGGAGAGAGCGCATCCCTTGAAAATCTCCCCCGTTTGCCCATCGCCAAAAGAGCGTTGGGGAGGATTCTGTTGGGAGCGAAGAAAGCCTGTTTCTACTCCAAAATAGGTCGGACACGTGAAGTTTGGCAAAAAGCCATCCTCGATTTCAATGATATCTCTAAAGTATCAGCGCTGGCCTTAAAATTTACTCCACCACTCTTTTTTCATACCTCCCCCACCCTAAGGGGGGGTATATTCTGACCTTGTTTTTAAAAGCATAAGGGGTTTTATGTCTTGGACAGGGACAGTACCCCCCACAACACTTCTAAATAAAAGGTTGTCCCAAAGATCATATAGGGGTATGCTGGACACATATTAAGTTATGTCTTGATGACAAAGATGTACTTTAAAGGCAATAAATATAGCCTTTAAGTTTGCTCACTCATCAAGATTGTTAAGTTTAACAATGCAAATTGAAACACCGACCTTTCGATGGGGTTATTTATTAATGACTATGAGAAAAGTATTTGAAAGACGAGATAGACGAGCGGTTATTTCTATACCGTTGCTCGCGTCTTTCCTTTTTCCCACCCATGTCTTTTTTTCCACGTGAGGATTTAAGGATTTAGTCGAAACGTCCACGGTTTTAGCTTGCAAAACCTACCCTCATAAGAGGGTTAGATATGGAGTTGACCTTGGGTACACGCATGCTCATCGATGCCTCCCACGCTGAAGAGCTACGGGTGGCCATCTTAGATCAAGATCGCCTTGAAGAGTTTGATTTTGAAACAACCACAAAACAACAACTTAAGGGAAATATTTACCTTGCAAAAATTATCCGCATAGAACCTTCTCTGCAGGCTGCCTTTGTAGAGTTCGGCGGGAATCGGCACGGGTTTCTAGCCTTTAATGAAATTCACCCTGATTATTATCGTATCCCTATAGAGGATAGAGAAGCCCTCCTTAAACGCAATGAACAGGAAGAAACTGCCTCAGAAGACCTCACGGAAGAAGCATCTGCATCTTCAGATGTCGAAATTCTAGGAGGCGAAGATATTGAGGAAATAGATGTCCGTCCTCAACGAACACGCCCCTCTCGTCATTACAAAATTCAGGAAGTCATTGCTCGGCGGCAAATTATGCTTGTCCAGGTAACAAAAGAAGAGCGAGGAGGCAAAGGAGCCGCCTTAACAACTTACCTCTCTTTGGCAGGTCGTTATTGCGTTTTGATGCCTAACGCCGTGAAAGGGGGCGGAATTTCTCGAAAAATCACAAATGTTGGTGATCGCAAACGTCTTCGGGATATTATCCAATCCATGCAGCTCCCCGACACCATGTCTTTGATTGTTCGCACTGCTGGCATGACGCGTAATAAGACTGAGATTAAACGAGATTGTGATTATCTCATTAAATTATGGAATGAAATTCGAGAAAAAACGCTCCATTCCGTCGCTCCTTTTCTGATTTATGAAGAAAGCAACCTCATTAAACGCGCTATTCGGGATTATTATACCCGAGACATAGAAGAGATTTTTATTGAAGGAGAAGCTGGATATAAAGAAGCTAAAGAATTCATCCATAAGCTTATCCCCAGCCATATCAAAAAGATAAAACAGTATAAAGATGAGAAGATGCCTCTGTTTTATCGATATGGTGTTGAGCCTCAAATTGACGCGATGTACAACCCTACTGTTCGCCTCAAATCCGGGGGCTACATCGTCTTTGGGACAACCGAAGCTTTAGTTGCCATTGACGTGAACTCAGGCAAAGCTACACGTGAGCGTCATATTGAAGAAACAGCCTTTAAAACTAACCTAGAAGCTGCAGAAGAAGTTGCGCGCCAACTTCGTCTACGAGACCTAGCAGGGCTTGTTGTTATTGACTTTATTGATATGGAAGACTCCCGCAATAGCGAGGCTGTAGAGCGTCGATTAAAAGATACGATGCGCCATGACCGCGCTCGTGTTCAGGTCGGACGCATTAGCCCTTTTGGTCTTTTAGAACTCTCTCGCCAACGCCTACGGCCAAATATTATTGAATCCACAAGTTTCTCATGCCCCTCTTGTCGCGGCAGTGGAATGATTCGGTCTATTGAATCCTCATCCTTACATGTCCTTCGGGCCATAGAAGAAGAAGCCATCCAGCAAAAGACATCCGCAATTACTGTATATGTAGCAACCCCAATTGCTTTGTATGTCTTAAACCAAAAACGGTCTTCTCTGCAGGAAATTGAAGCAAAATGGAACGTGATCATTCGCCTGGAACAAGATGACACTCTTGTTCCCCCCGATTATCGCCTTGAGCGTGGGGCGGTCCGTCATCCCGCAGCAGCCATTCCATCTAAAGCTCTTGCGACCCCAGAAGAACCAGAGAGCCAGGAACGCCCTGTGATTAAAAACCATCAGGATCGTCCTGTGAATAAAGCGCATCACGTCCGCCCTCTCCCAGGGCATCGTACGCCGGTTGCTCATAAAATTCGCTCTGCTTCTGAGCCAAGATCTGAAACGGAAACTGAGGGTGAATCAGAAGGAACACAAGAAGCTGTTCCTCCTTTTCAAAATAAAACGGGGAAGAGCAAAACACGTCGTCGGTTCCGAAACCGTAAAGGACCTCATTCTCCAAACGATACCCAACAAGTTGCGGACAATCCTACTCCTGCTGCTGCTGCTACTATTTCTCCTCCTCCCCCCTCTTCCTCTACGGAAAACAGGGCTCCAGGTAAGATAGAAGCGGCTCCCCCTAAGAAAGGGTCTTCTAATCGTGCGGGTTGGTGGAAGAAGTTACTGGAATAGAGCCAGAGCGCATTTCACATTATTCCCTCGCTATCATCCTTACCTAGAAACGTAGGCGAAGAAGGCAAGCTCTTAACGTTTCTTGGTGAGGACCTTTATGACGCGTTACGGTGTATTCCCAAGATTATAGACAAAACCTATTTAAGATCGAAGCGCATGGCAACACGACAACCGTCATTGAGGTTCGCATGGGTTTCTCCCTGGAGTATTCATTAAATTTTGCCAGCTTAGCTCTAACCTTGCAGCGTTTGGTCGTCATTGCGAACTCTGCAGAGGGCAGAACAAAGCAACCTAGTTAATTATCTGCTTTATAGGGAAATCATTTGGTTGTTTGCGAGTAATGGTAAATTTTGTGCACTGGGTTGCTTCGCCTCTCTTTCATCGAGGCTCGCAATGACGGCAGGGTTGGGGGGAATTCTTCCCTCCTTTATCCAAAACTCAGAGTTGTTAGGTGTTCCAAAAATTTGAAAGAATCTCAGGCGGGTTACTTCTTAAAAAACCCGAAGAATTGTCCCCACCAGCTTTTTTTTGGTGGTTTGCTGCTACCTACATCTTCCGCTTCATTGGCAGACGGCTGCTCTGTAACTGCTTCGGCGGGTTGAGCTTCTTTAGCTAGGCGGGCAACTTCAGCCAGTCTTAGTTTTTCTGCTAATTCTGCGGCAAGTCGGTCTTCTTCGGCGAATCGAGCTTCTTTAGCTAGGCGAACCTCTTCAGCAATTCGAGCTTCTTCAGTTATTCTTGCAAGCTGGACTCTTGCCTCTTCGGCAGCCCTTTCCTTCTTCGCTTCAGCTAATTTCCTTTTTGCCAGGAATCCTCGAGCGACAGTTTGTATAGTTATCGTGGAGTCTTCTGCATTCTTTGCAACTGCGACCTGCGTAGGTATAATTTGGACCCTTGCCTTTTCGGCAGACTCTTCTTCTTTCACAAGACGGGGCTTAAGAGCATTTTCAAAGCGTTCCCGTCTCTCATATGAACAAAATTTGGAGAGGGAAAATTCTTTCAAACACATCATGACATAGTCCGTTGGCGTAAGATGCGCTCCGTGCGCAGCTCTTTCAACAAAATAATCTAATGTGAAGCCTAATATGAGTGAGTAAAACCCCTCCGGCGCAACCCTGAGATACTCAAGACCTGTGACTCCCATTTTTGGATCTGCCCCATAGATCATAGCGCGCGCTCGAAGTTGGGGTAAAATATTTTGTGGAACACACCAGTCACAATTCCCTGCCGCCCACAAGGGTTGGTTGGTATAAACACCAATCTGATAAACGCCATTATGTTTATTTGAGACCCCTACATTAAAATCGCATCTGTTTTCAGCGAGTAAATCAATAATCCGCAATCTGTTTTCAAGAGGAACGGTGTGTTTATAAGGAAACACAGGGTTTACAGCCATATGAGCTGGAGAATAAGGCTGGCGATACCCCCAAGCCGTTAAGTGGTCATCCTGTAGGTCAGGAATCACGGACAAGAATTTTTCTACGAGAACATCTCTTCCAAGAGAGACTGCTAGCTGGAATGCATTTGTTTTTTTATAGTTGATATTTTCCTCGTTGGCGTCTGCAATAGTGCCTTCCCCTACGCCTTCTGTGAGTAGTTTTTCATCTAACTCTTCAATATTGGATAAGTTTCTTAAATATTCTCTATTGAGGGGTTTAGCAACAATGGCATACCGACTACCAGGAGGAGCCGCATCAAAACTTCTTTCCACGCCATTTAAATAATCATCAAAACCAGTAGCTTGCCCTTGTAGGCTCATAAGGGAAAGGGAAAAAAAAGCGAGAAGAAGTTTATATTTTTTCATGAAAACTACCTTTTTAGGAAACACACACACACTAACTTTTCTACAAGTAACAAAATCCAGCCTATTGTCAACACTCTTTCAACAAAGGCTTCACTACCTGCAGAATATGAAATTGCTCTATTCATCCTGCTTTCTAAAAATAGGCTTTCTCTCGACTGAAATACGAGAGCTAGAAATTCTTGAATCCCGATGGTTAATGTCTGCCTCCGAAAAACTACCCACCGATTCTGTGGATAACTTTGTGGATAAAGAGGCCAGGGAAACAAATATCGAAGGTAAAATCATACGTTAGACCAAAATGCTGCATTTTTAAGCAGAGTTTTTTAACACATTGATTCAACAACACTTTTTCATGTAAAGAATATTTTTTGAAGATCGAATGAATATTTTTGTTGACGGGAATTCTGAGAAAAAAGCAGCGTCAAAATGCTGTGCATAATTTCTTCTATAACTTCTCCTTTAAATAGGGCTTTAAATAAAACCCTGTATAACTTTGAGAATTCTGAGAAATTATTTCCGGAGATCCTACGACAATAATACGACCGCCTTTATCTCCCCCTTCCGGACCAATATCAATAATCCAGTCCGCCGTTTTGATTACTTCAAGGTTATGTTCAATCACAATTACCGTATTGCCCTGATCCACAAGGGTGTGGAGAACTTCGAGCAATTTGCGAATATCATCAAAGTGCAGACCTGTGGTGGGTTCATCTAAAATATACAGCGTTTTTCCCGTCGCTCGGCGGGATAGTTCCTTAGAAAGCTTCACACGCTGGGCTTCCCCGCCTGAAAGGGTTGTGGCTCTCTGCCCCACATGGATATAGCCTAAGCCTACTTGAGATAATGTCTCCAGTTTTTCCCGTATGCTTGGCATGGCTTCAAAAAAGACAATGGCTTCATCCACCGTCATATCTAAAACATCAGCAATCGATTTATCTTTATATTTAATTTCCAGCGTCTCTCGATTATAGCGCTTTCCATGGCATTGATCACACTCCACATAAACATCTGGCAGGAAATGCATTTCTATTTTAAGAACCCCATCTCCTTGACAAGCCTCGCACCGTCCCCCTTTCACATTAAAGGAAAAACGCCCTGGGGAATATCCACGTACTTTTGCCTCCGGCAGGCCTGCAAACCAATCCCGAATGGGAGTAAAGACACCCGTATAGGTTGCTGGGTTTGAGCGAGGTGTCCGGCCAATTGGCGATTGATCGATATCTATAATCTTATTAATAAGCTCAATACCCTCAATACGGTCATGGGGGCCCGGCACTTCTGAATTATCATTGAGAATCTGGGCAAGACCTTTGTAGAGGGTCTCAATCACAAGAGAGGATTTTCCTCCCCCCGACACGCCTGTTACACAAACGAAAAGACCTAAGGGGAAATCCACAGAGACATTCTTAAGATTGTGGGTCCTTGCACCAACCACTCGTATGGCTTGGTCAGGCTTCGGAGAACGTCGCGTTGACGGTAGAACAATACGTTTAGTCCCCATCAAATATTGACCCGTTAGACTTTTGGGGTTTGCCATGACCTCAGCTGGCGTACCTTCTGCAACCACTTGCCCCCCATGAGCTCCTGCTCCGGGGCCCATATCAATCACATAATCTGCGGCCCTGATAGCATCCTCATCATGCTCTACCACCAGAACGCTATTTCCCAAGTCTCGCAAGCGGGTTAGCATTGCCAAAAGGCGATCATTATCTCGCTGATGCAGCCCTATAGAGGGTTCATCCAAAACATAGAGAACGCCAACTAACCCTGCCCCGATTTGAGATGCCAAACGAATACGCTGACTTTCTCCCCCCGACAACGTCCCTGAGGCTCGAGAGAGAGAAAGATACTCTAGGCCAACACTTACTAAAAACCCTAGGCGCTCTTGGATTTCCTTTAAAATCCTCGCTCCAATGTCTCGTTCTTTTGGGGTGAGTTTTTCAGGAAGGGTCTGGAACAGGCCTTCCAGTTGTCCAATTGACATCCTGGTCACTTGGCCAATGTGGAGCTCCTGAATCTTAATGGCGAGCGCCTCAGGCTTCAGGCGATATCCTTCACAGACATCACAGGGCACTGTACTTTGATAACGGGTCATTTCTTCTATTTGCCCATAGCGCTCTTTCTTTTCTCGAGCACGGCGAATCAATGTAGGAATAACTCCCTCAAATGCCTTATTCTTCGTAAATATACGTGTTTCATCTTGATATGTTGTGGGAACTTTTTCTGCTCCAGACCCATGGAGAATGACTTCTTTTGTACGCTCTGGAAGGTCTTGAAAGGGGATATCCATCCGCCCTCCATAGTGCGTCACCACAGCAGCAAGAGCTTGATTGTAGTAATGAGAAAAGGCTCCAGACCATGGTGCAATAGCCCCTTGTCCTAAAGACATTTTGGAATTAGGGACAACCAGCTGTGGATCAAAGACGATCTTGACCCCCAATCCATCGCAGCACGGACAGGCACCAAAAGGACTATTAAAGGAAAACAAGCGGGGCTCAATTTCATCAATCGTAAAGCCAGAGACAGGACACGCAAATTTTGCAGAAAAAGTATGGCGCTCACCCGTATCAGCATCCTCCGCATACACAAGCCCATCGGAAAGCTTCAAACAGGTTTCTAACGCATCGGCTAGACGATGCCCAAGGTCAGCCCCCATGACCAGTCGGTCCACCACCACCTCGATATCATGCGCAACTTTTTTGTTAAGGGAAGGTGCACTCTCAATGTCATAAAGCTTTCCATCAATTTTCAGCCGCTGAAACCCTTGCTTCTGCAAGTCCGCAATCTCGCGTTTGTATTCTCCCTTTCGTCCCCGAACGATAGGAGCCAGAAGCAACAGACGCGTTCCTTCGGGAAAAGAAAGCAGACGATCCACCATCTCAGAAACCGTCTGGCTGTGAATAGGAAGCCCTGTCGTGGGAGAATAAGGAATGCCGATACGTGCAAACAAAAGGCGCAGATAGTCATAAATCTCCGTCACCGTTCCCACAGTGGAGCGGGGGTTTTTAGAGGTGGTCTTTTGCTCAATAGAAATGGCAGGGGACAAGCCATCAATTGAATCAACATCAGGCTTTTGCATCAATTGCAGAAACTGGCGTGCATAAGCTGATAAGCTTTCCACATAGCGGCGCTGGCCTTCTGCATAAATAGTGTCAAATGCCAGGGATGATTTCCCCGACCCACTCAGGCCTGTAATCACGACCAACTGATCTCGAGGAATAATGACATCGATATTCTTAAGGTTATGCTCTCTAGCTCCGCGGACGTGAATAGTTTGGGTCATTGAAAAATATATCTCTTTATAATACTTACACTTATCTAACATTTTATACCTTTATGTTAAATAGTTTTTCTTCCCTATCTTTACATTTTATGTAATATTTCAGATTGTTTATAAAATGTATCAAAAGAGCATCTCTATGGCCATGTCTCAAGAAAAATTGAAATCCTTCCTCATAAAGGCATTCCCTGATGCTCTTATTGAAATTCAAGATTTGGCTGGTGATAATGATCACTTTGCGGTTACACTTACATCTGCAGCATTTGAAGGAAAAAACCGCATTCAGCAACATCAAATGGTGTTTGAGGCCTTAGAGGGACACATGGGAAAAGCCCTCCATGCCTTACGTGTTAAAACTCAACTTCCCCGGGGGTAGCTATGTCATCTCTTTTTGATCAAATCCGTGAAACTCTAGTAAGCAACGATGTGGTGCTTTACATGAAAGGGGATCAGAAATTCCCCATGTGTGGTTTTTCTAATACTGTTGTTCGCATTCTAGAAACATTAAATATTCCGTTCCATGCGGTGAACGTTCTCAAAGATATGGAGTTGCGAGAAGGGATTAAAACCTTTGCCAACTGGCCGACCATTCCTCAGCTCTATGTAAAAGAGGAATTCATAGGAGGATGCGATATCGTCTCTGAAATGTATGAAACCGGAGAACTCCAGGCTCTGTTTGCAGAAAAGGGCATAGGCGCTTAACCCTATGCTCCGCCTTTTTTCTAAAAAGGATTTCTCCATCCTCATTGGCAATGCGCTAGACCACTATGATTCCATCGTTTATGGCTTGCTTGTTCCCATTATAGCGCCTCTTTTCTTTCCAGACTTTGACCCCGTTGTACAGTTAATCCTTGGGTATAGTGTTTTAACAACCTCCCTCATAACACGCCCCGTAGGCTCCATTATTTTTGGGAATGTTGCTCGTAAATACGGCCCCATTTCTGGACTCTCTTACTCTCTCATTGGTGTTTCTATCGCAATGGTAGCCCTGGGGTGTCTTCCCACATATGCAGATATCGGATGGTTCTCTCCCTTGGGTCTAATGGGGGCTCGCATGGTTAAAGGTATCTTTTCCGCCGGGGAAACAACCATTGCAAAGCTTTATATCATGGACGAAAAAACCTCAGATCAAGCCCTTACCATTTCTTATTATTATCAAAGTTCTTCTTCTCTAGGGGCTATTGTTGCCTCAGGAATTGTCACTCTTCTTCTTCTCTTCCCCACCCCAGACGCATGGCGTCTCTGTTTTTTAATCGGGGGAGTGCTCGCAGGATTTGGATATTTTTTGCGGAGATTTGGGAACCCTCCTCTTGAGAACTCTGTTCCAAAAGACACCTCTTTTTTCCACCTCAAGTCTT
The DNA here is from genome assembly GCA_020049895.1 of Alphaproteobacteria bacterium. Taxonomy (GTDB): domain Bacteria; phylum Pseudomonadota; class Alphaproteobacteria; order UBA9655; family UBA9655; genus UBA9655. The sequence continues at coordinate 21,312 of JAGVLE010000013.1, forward strand.
TATGGAATCACAAAGCTGATATCACACGCATTGCCTTGGCAACTGCTTTTGGCTATATCACTGCCCTCATCCCCCTTGTTTTTATGAATAGTTTTGTTCCGCTGATAACATCTATTACTCTGGATGTCATGATGCTTTTCAATACTATTTTACTTAGTTTTATTATCGTGGGAACGCCACTTATTGGCAAAATCACCGGAAAATTTTCAGGACAAAGCGTCATGACTCTTGCCAGTGTTATTCTTATGCTGAGCATCATTCCTTTGTTTGTTCATCTTCCTGGAGCTTCTTTAGAATATGTCATTTTTGTTCGTGTCTGGATTGTATTTTGGGGAATTGTGTTCATGTGTCCTATGAATTTTTGGTTTAAATCTCTTTTCCCTTCTCGAGAGCAATACCTGCTGGTAGGAGTGGGAGGAGCGTTAGGGGCAACACTTCTTGGGCAATCCCTAATCCCTTTGTGTTTATGGCTGTGGAGCATCACAAAACTGTCTTATGCCCCCGCCCTTTATCTTGCCGTTCTTATGGGAATCACGGCTTACGCTATTTATACCTATGACTTAACTGTTTCACGGAAAGCAGTTAAGGGTACATAAAACCGGGGCGTGATCTGAGGTTTTCTCAAGCCCTCGTATCTTTTTCTCAACTGATGAACTTTCCAATAGGTCCGCAGCTTGGGGAGAGAGGAGCAGGTGATCGATTCTAAGTCCGAAGTTCTTTGGCCACATAGCAGCGCGATAGTCCCACCACGTATACAGATCTTTTTCTTCTAAATGACATTCTCGCAAAGCATCTGTTAACCCTAAATACATCAGAGCCCTTAACCCTTCTCGTTCAGGGGTACTGCACAAAAGACGCTCATGCCATTCTTGAGGGTCATACACATCCTGGTCTGTGGGAGCAACGTTAAAATCCCCACCTAACACAAAGGCTTCATCATACGTCAAAAGAGTTTGAGTGTGGGAATAGAGGTCTTTTAAAAACTTAAGCTTATACAGATATTTATCACTTTCCACGTCTGTTCCGTTAGGAACATAAATAGAAGCCACCCTTACACCACCCGTCACTGCTTCTATATAGCGGGCTTGCTCACTATCACCGTCTGGAAGACCGTACATTACATCTTCCAGGGGGAACTTCGATAGGATGGCAACGCCATTATAGGATTTTTGGCCAAAAGTAGCGATATTGTAATGAAGAGTCTCTATCTCTTCTCGAGGAAATTTATCATCTGTCGTTTTTGTTTCTTGAAGCAGGACTATGTCTGGGTTAGCTTCCCGCAGCCAAGAAAGCAGCAAGGGAATGCGCATGCGGATAGAATTTACATTCCACGTCGCAATCGTAACGGGGGAAGATGATGAGGTCATTTGTTTTCTTCTTTTTTCTTTCGGTTCCACCATCCCCCTCCTAATTCGTAGAAGAGGGCTGCGGTATTAACAAAACGCTCAGCTTGAGCTTGAATACGTTTGATACTGACTTGTAAATAGGCCTCTTCTATCTGAAGGACACTCAACGTGTCTACGGCTCCTAAGGCGAGCTGAGAGCGAGTCAAGTCCAGTATATTATGGGTCGTTTCTTCTTCTTGCGTTCGGGAGCCTAAATTTTCCGCATCCAATTGAAGAGCACGCAAATTATCAGCTACACTTTGAATAGCCTTCAAAACTGTCGTCTTGTACTCTGCACAGGCTTGATCAAAGAGGGCAAGAGCCTGCCTTTGTTGCGCGAGCAACGCTCCACCTTTAAAAATAGGTTGGACAAGACCAGTCGTTAGATTCCAAAAGACGTTTCCTTGTTGAAAATATCCTGAAAGGCTGTTTGAAAGAAATCCATCAAATCCACTAATCGTAATCTGAGGGAGAAGGTTAGCCGTCGCAACACCTACTTGCGCACTTGCCGCATGAAGCACTTCTTCAGCCGCACGTATATCTGGCCGTTGCTTTACAAGCTCTGACGGCAAACTCACAGGAAGGTCTTGAGGAAGATGAAAATCTGCTAACCTAAAAGACGGAAGGGTGGCTTCATGGGGAGTATCCCCAATCAAGACGGCTAAAGAATGACGTATTTTCGCTAGCACAAGACGAAGGGAACAAAGGGAGGATTTCGTTACAAAAATCTTGTTTTTCGCTGCTAATACCTCTAAAGAAGAAACGACTCCCGCCTTAAATTTTTCCTCTATAAGGGAAAGCTCTGTTTCTTGCACACTCAGCAGTTTTTCTATAACTTTTACCTGTTCCTCAAGAGAAGCCTCTGAGATTGCAGTCATAACAACATTAGCAACTAACCCTGAGTAAGTTGCCTCATTTATAAATTCTTGAAAGTCGCGCTGTGCTTTAGCAGCTTCAATTTGACGACGAATACCTCCCCACACATCGAGGGTATAGCTTGCATTTAACATAGAACCAAAAAGATTAAAGGTTCTAGCAGGAATAACACTCTCTAGACCTAAAGCAGAATAGTTATATCCAGACCTTTGGTATTGAGGCTGAAAGGTTAAAGAGGGAAGGAAAGCGGCAACCGCCACATTTAAATTTTCTTCGGCTTGCTGGCACGCTGCCTGGGCTGCTGCCAAAGTAGGGCTATTGTGAAGAGCCCTTTTAATTAAGGCATCAAGGGGCCTAGAATGGAATAGACGCCACCATTCGCCAGGAATATCTTTCCCGGAAACAAACGTTTGGGCGGCTCCCCCTGGAATAGTGGTTTCTTCCGTTTGTAAAGGGAGGTTTCCTTCAACATAGGCTGTTGTTTTGGGAGGGGATGGGGATTGAAAACCAGGCCCTACAGCGCATCCTCCCAAGAATAATCCTAATCCAATAAGGATAGGACTCCATCTGCGCGATAGGGTACTTTTTGATTTCATTTTTGCTTCCCTGTCGTGGAAGACATAAGGCGAAGTTATTTCTCCAGCTGAGCCGCTACTTCAGCAGCAAAATCTGTTTCAGCTTTTTCAATTCCTTCTCCAAGCCCAAATCGCACGAAACCAATGAGCTTTACAGGAGTCTTCCATTCTTTCTCATGATTTGAAACAACTTCTTTTACAGGTGTCTTTCCGTCCATAATAAAAGCTTGCTCCAGCAGGACAGACTCTTCATAAAATTTACGAAGGCGCCCCTCTACCATTTTATCAATAAATTCAGCTGGTTTTCCAGACGCTACCGCTTGCTCACGAAAAATAGACCGCTCTCTTTCCAACGCGTCAGAATCAACGTCTTCAATGGTAAGAGAAATGGGAGAAGCCGCCGCAATGTGCATAGCAAGTTGCTTCCCTAAACCTTCAAGCTTATCTTGAGGAGCTGAAGATTCAAGAGCCACAAGAACGCCAATACGCCCCAATCCAGGAGCTATTGTATTATGGATATAAGGAACCACTGCCCCTTCTCCCACTTTAAGATAAGCAGTCCGGCGCAATGTCATATTTTCGCCAATTGTTGCGATAAGATGGGTGAGTTCTTCTTGAACTGTCCGTGGAGACCCAGGATAAGCAGCTTGTTGAAGAGCTTCCAAATTTCCCTTTGCTTGGACAGCAAGGGTTGTTGTTTCACGAACAAAGGTTTGAAAGTGCTCATTGCGTCCAACAAAGTCTGTCTCAGCATTAACTTCTACCAAGGCTCCTTCAATTTTAGAGCAAGTGACCCCAACAAGTCCTTCTGCTGCGATTCTTCCAGATTTCTTTGCTGCCGCAGAAAGGCCTTTCGTTCGTAGCCAATCTATAGCCGCTTCAAGATCTCCCTTTGCTTCAGTGAGAGCTTTTTTACAATCCATCATTCCTGCGCCTGTCTTTTCGCGCAGCTCTTTTACCAGAGAAGAGGAAATATCAGTCATGAGGTCTACTCCTTTTTCTTTGCTTGACGCTTTGGCGCTGCTTTAGGTTTAGCTTCTGCCTTAGAATCGGCTTCTTCAGCAGATGCGACAGGAGCGTCTTCTATAACAATTTCTTCTGTCACGGCAGGAGCTTCAACTTCTACAAAAGGCTCTTCTTCTATAATAACCTTCACTTCTTCAGCTTCACCGAGATCTCTTCCAGAAGACCCCATTTGAGTTTGAAGACCGTCCAGAACGGCTGCAGAGACGAGAGCACAATATAAATCAATAGCGCGCTGTGCGTCATCATTTCCGGGGATAATATAATTAATGCCATCGGGAGTAGAGTTGCTATCCACGATCGCTACAACAGGAATTCCTAATTTATTGGCTTCCTTAATGGAAATATCTTCTTTGTTTGTATCAATAACGAAAAGAATATCTGGGGGACCGCCCATATCTTTAATTCCACCCAAGGAGAGATCTAACTTGTCTCTTTCTCTTTGTAGAGAGAGAAGCTCTTTCTTTGTAAATCCTTGTGTTCCTTCCGCAAGAACTGCATCCAGCTCCTTTAAGCGTTTGATGGACTGGGACACAGTCTTCCAGTTTGTTAGCATTCCGCCCAACCAACGATGTTGGACATAAAACTGTCCACATAGTGTTGCGGATTCTTTAATTCTCTGGGATGCTTGACGCTTTGTTCCCACAAACAAAACACGTCCTCCGCCTGCTACAACCTCTCGAATCGCTTGGAGCGCGTGATGGAGCATGGGAACTGTTTGTTGGAGGTCAATCACATGAATTCCCGAACGTGACCCATAAAGATAGGGGGCCATTTTTGGGTTCCAGCGACGTGTTTGGTGACCGAAGTGAGCCCCAGCTTCAAGAAGCTGACGCATAGTAAATGTTGGCATCATGGTAGATTTTCCTTTCTCCAGTTAATCCGCCACAGAGAAGAAAGAGCCTAAGCACTGGAGTCCCTCTGTGTGTGTATTTAGTCATGACTTACGATAAGTCACTATGATGTATACGCTTTCTTTTGGTTGAGATTCAAGAGAAATCTGTCGGGTAATGAGGAAATAGATCGAATTTCATTGCATTGAGGGCCTCCCTTAACATAAACTAATTTTCATTATTACTTAATGATATAAAGGTACTACTTATGGGACTCAGTTTAAGCCACATTTTACTTGTGGGAATCGTTGTGTTTCTGCTCTTTGGAGCTGGGCGTTTGCCGTCTCTTATGACTGACCTTGCAAAAGGACTGCGCGCTTTCAAAAGTGGACTCAAAGAGGAAGAAGAAACCCCTCCCTTACTGACAAAAACCTCTAAACGCAAAAAACATAAATGAGCTTTGCAGGCGGCGCTGAAATCGCTTTTATTGCTCTTCTCGCATTTGTGATTATTGGCCCCAAAGACCTTCCAAAAGTTCTCTTTACCTTAGGGCGCTTTCTGCGCACTCTCCAAACCCTCGCTCAGCAATTTACCAGTGAGTTTGAAGCCATTCATCATGTTCGTGAGCTGGAAGAAAAGCATAAAGTTTCCCGCAAAAAATCTTCTAAAAAGTAAAAACACCATGCAAAAACCCTTGCTTGAACATTTAATTGAGTTGCGCCGCCGCCTTATCTACATCTTTCTCGCGCTCGGATGTGGGGTGGCTGTAAGCTATCCACTGGCGCCTGCTCTCTTTCATTTTCTCACCGAACCCCTTGTCCAAGTGATGGGAGGGGGACGTCGGCTTATTTATACAGGACTTACAGAGGCTTTTCTGACCTACCTCAAGCTTTCTTTTTTTAGCGGATTTGTCCTGAGCCTTCCGTTTATCCTATGGCAAGGCTGGTTTTTTATTGCCCCAGGACTCTATCCGCGTGAAAAAAAGGTTTTCTTCCTTTTGGCCCTTGCAAGTCCGCTTTTATTTATAAGCGGAGCTGCCTTAGCGTATTATGTTATTTGCCCTATGGCCTGGAAATTCTTCCTGAGTTTTGAAATCCCTCCCTCCTCTGATGGAGTGTCTTTGCAATTAGAGGCCCGGATGAGCGAATACCTTTCTCTTATTCTTAAGCTTATCCTCGCGTTCGGCATCTGTTTTCAACTACCTCTTATTCTTATGGGCCTCCATAAAATAGGCCTCGTCACCCTTACGACCCTTAGGACAAACCGCAAATATGCGTTTCTTATCATCGTCATTATTGCTGCTATTATGACACCCCCCGATATTATTAGCCCCCTTGGGCTCATCATTCCTCTTTACGCGCTCTATGAAATATCGATACTCTTGATAAAATTTTCTTTAAGGAAACAAGATAACCATCATGCTTGATATAAAATGGATTCGCGAAAACCCTAGCGCCTTCAATGATGCGCTGCAAAAGCGCGGGCTTGCCCCTGCAGCAGAAAGCCTTATAGCGTTGGATGAAACCCGTCGCACCCTTCTGCAAGAAGTCCAAGAGATGCAAACCCACCGCAATACTCTGGCCAAGCAAATTGGGGAAGTCAAAAGCAAGGGAGGAGACGCCCAAGCATTGATGGAAGAAGCGAGTCTTTTACGCAGCAACCTTCCTGACCGCGAAGAAAATCTTAAAGGTGTGACGGAAAAGCTTACGCAAAACCTAGCCCTTTTACCCAATATTCCAGGCCCTGATGTGCCCTTTGGAAAAAACGAGGGCGATAATGTGGAGGTTTGTATGTGGGGCGAAAAACCCTTATTTTCCTTCACCCCCAAGCCCCATTTTGAGATTGGGGAAGCCTTGGGGCTTATGAGCTTTGAGGATGCCGCTAAAATCTCTGGCGCGCGCTTTGTTGTTTTAAAAGGTGCTCTTGCTCGCCTTGAGCGAGCGCTTGCGGCTTTTATGCTTGATATTCATACTCAAAAATATGGATATACAGAAGTCTCTCCCCCGTATCTTGTCAAAAGCGCTGCTATGTATGGCGCAGGGCAGCTTCCCAAATTCAGTGAAGAAGCTTTTGTGACCACCAATGACTATTGGCTTATCCCAACAGCGGAAGTTCCATTGACCAACCTTGTTGCAGGTGAGATTTTAGAGGAAAAAGATCTCCCCTTGCGTTTCGTAGCCTACACGCCTTGCTTTCGCTCTGAAGCTGGAGCTGCCGGCAAGGATACCCGGGGAATGATTCGTCTTCATCAATTTTCTAAAGTTGAACTTGTAAGCATCACGACCTCAGAGCAATCAGAAGTTGAACATCAACGGATGCTGAGCGCTGCCCAATCTATTCTGGAGCGGCTTGAAATTCCCTATCGAACAGTCATTTTATGTACAGGGGATATGGGGCTCTGTTCTCAGAAAACGTACGATATCGAGGTTTGGTTACCCAGTCAAAATACGTATAGAGAAATCTCGAGTTGCTCAAATTTTGGAGACTATGCCGCCCGCCGCCTCAACACACGGGTTCGGAATGCAGATCAAAAAAATAGTATGGTTCATACACTAAATGGGTCAGGTCTTGCGGTAGGACGCACTTTGGTTGCCGTATTAGAAAATTATCAACAAGAGGATGGATCTGTTCGCATTCCTGATGTATTAAAGCCTTATATGGGTGGAGAGGACCGTATAACAACGTAAAGGATTAACAATGATGAAAATTTTACTATTAGGGTCTGCATTAATGATAGGTCTTGGGACATCGTCTTATGCAGTCAAGCAAATCGTTGTCGGTCCCGAAGATACCGTATACGGGATTGCCGCTCGAGAAGGTATTCTTACCCAATCTCTTATTTCCAGCAACAATCTCACCCCTCCTTATGGGCTTACTCCTGGACAAACCTTGATAGTTCCTGCTCTTAACGAGCATATGGCAGGATCTGGCGAGACTCTGAAGAGCATAGCCGATGTTTATGGGGTCAATGTGGATGTATTAGCTCAAGAAAACAACTACTTACCTTCCTATACGATTAGAAAAGGAGACATGCTTGTCGTTCCTCCGCGGGATACAAAATCTCTGACAGAAACTTTTATGACCCCTCCTGCCGAGATTACATCTACGTCTTTAGAGCCACTCCCTCTTGTTAAACCAGCTCTAGAAACAGGAGCTGCGGGCGTTACTCCACTAGGAGCGGGTGTTGCTACACTAGGAACTGGAGTCGTCACAGCAGGGCCTCTCCCCTCCGATATCGCTGAAGAACTTGCACGAGACCTCGGAAACCCTTCTGCAGAAAAAACGTCTCTTATGGGTAATCTTGCCAAAAAGAAGGAAGAGGCTCCTGTAGAGGATGACGCTCTTGCAAAAAAGAAAGAAGAAGAAAAAAAGAAGGCTAAAAAAGAAGAAAAGAAAAAAGAGAAAGAGAAAGAGAAAAAGGAAGAAAAGGTTGAAAAACCTGCTGAAGTTACGTTTGTCTGGCCTGTTGAAGGGGCGGTTATTAAAGACTTTACCGCAGGAAATCATGATGGAATTAATATTAAAGTAGAGGAAGGAACCCCCGTAAAAGCGGCGGCCTCCGGAGAAGTCATTTACGTGGGAAATGAGATTAAAAACTTAGGAAATCTTGTGCTTGTTAAACACGACAACGGCTATGTAACGGCTTATTCTCACCTGTCAGAGACCCTTGTTAAAAAAGGCGATACCGTTAAACAGGGCGCTCAGCTTGCCACTGCAGGATCCTCAGGAGAGGTTTCTTCTCCACAGCTCCACTTTGAGATAAGGGAAGGAAAGAAGCCTATTAACCCCATGAATAAGCTTAACGGGAGTAACGAGTAGCCTCTGTTACTCGACTCCCTCATCCATTCCTAAGGCCGATAGATAGAGGCTTAAAAGCTCTTCTTCTTCGCGGCGATCTTGGGTTTCCATTTTGCGAATTTTTACGACTTTGCGAATGATTTTTGCATCAAACCCTGTGCCTTTAGCTTCAGCCAACACATCACGGATATGCTCTAAAACAGCCGCCTTCTCTTCTTCCAACCGCTCAATCCGTTCGATAAAAGTCTTTAATTGGTTTGCTGAAATACCGCCAACATCACTCATGTCTTTCTCCTTCATAAAAATACGTATTGAAAATCTTATACGCGAGGAACGATCAGACAGACAATCGTTTTCTTAGAACTTTAGGTGTGTGTTGCAAAAAAATTACTTGAATTTTTCGTAAATTAAATTTAAATTTCATCGAAAATGATATTTTTTGTCTGTGCAGAGAAGCCTATGCACGGTAGGGAGGACACAAGGCTATTTTTATTCACAAACGAGCGCGACGCTTGCTGCGTCAGCTTTCTTTGCCGACGCCTATTCAAAAATACTTTTCTCATGATGTTTGGAAGCTGGATCTCAGCAACAACACGAACCCGTACGCAGGGGTATTTGCTGAGTACCCGGACACTCTTCAAACGGCTTTAAAAGATCAATATATAAAGAAACTTTTGGAGCTTGATGGACTAGAGAACCGAGGCATTTCTGCGGATAATGTTCTCTTTACTGTAGGGTCTCTAGAAGGCATAGATCTTCTTCTAAGAACTTTGGGAGATCCTTGTCAAGATAGTGTTTGCGTTCCTCATCCTACGTTTTCAGCCTATGAACATTGGGCGTGTTTGCATAATCTTAAGGTAATAAGGATGCCTCTTGAAGGGAACGCGTTAAGCTCTCTTTCTTTCAAAAAAATTATAGAAATAAACCCAAAAATGGTTTTCTTATGCAGCCCGAATAATCCTACGGGAACGTTGCTTGATGCGACCCTTATCCCACCTTTGTGTGAGAAATTGGAAGGGTTTGTCGTTGTGGATGAGGCGTATATGGAGTTTTCAAATGCGTGCTCTTTCATGCCCCTTCTTGAAAAATATGACAATTTGATTATCTTGAGGACATTCTCCAAAGCGTGGGGTCTTGCGGGCTTGCGCTGTGGAGTGATTCTTGCCCATCCCTATCTTATCTATGCATTGCGTCATACACAGCTTCCTTTTGGATTTTCTACCTTTGCTCAACAAAGAGTAAGGGAGTGCCTTGAAAACTCTGAACTTCTGCAATGTTCCTGGGACATATTGAAAGAAAGTCGCAATCATTTAGTCCAAGCGTTAGAACCTCTTTCTGCAGTTGCAAAAGTATTTCCGAGCGAGACAAATTTTATCTTTATAATTTTGAGGGAATTTAAGAAAACAATGGCTCTTTTAAAAAGGAATCACATCCTTGTGGCGGATTGGTCCTCTGCTTTTCCTAACGCTATTCGTGTTTCTGTAGGGACACCTGAGCATAATTCCCGCTTCTTAGACGTTATGCTCCAAGCGTCTTTATGAAACGTGGATTAAGAGTAGTGTGTTTCCTTCGTTTCTTTAATCTACTCTCCCACAGGAATGGGGAATGAGGGAAGAGCTATCAAAAATCCTTTGTTTGAAGATGTATAGAGGACAGGCCTTCCTGTGGTATCGGTAAGGATATAATCGGTATTTTCAAGAGCTATACTTTTTTCAAAGGCCCAAAATATCGCGCCTAAGGCCACAAGAATAATAATAGCGGTTTTTCTGACACTTATTTCCATCTTTTTTTCTCCATTTTCATAGCTCTTCCAGCAGAATACGCGGAGAAAGATTAATAAACCGTTAATGTGGTTTACCTGCTTGATTTTCTTCTAAGGTCTGGGTACTTCTGAAATAGATTCATTAGTGAAAAGAGAAAATCATGACTGTTATTGTTCGCTTTGCTCCTTCCCCCACCGGCTACCTTCATATTGGGTCTGCCAGGACAGCCTTATTTAATTGGCTGTTCGCTCGCCATCATAAGGGGAAAATGTTGCTGCGGATTGAAGACACAGATCGAGCACGTTCAACCGAAGCTGCTGTTGAGGCTATTTATAAGGGGCTGGAATGGCTCGGCATTGCGTGGGATGAAACTCCGGTTCATCAATTTGCACGCAAAGAACGACACCAAGAAGTGGCCTATGAGCTTTTAAGTAAAGGGCTGGCTTATCGCTGTTATTGTAGTGTGGAAGAATTAGAAGCCATGCGGGAAGAGGCTCGAGCAAAGAATTTACCCCCTCGTTATGATGGTCGCTGGCGGGACAGATCTCCTGAAGAGGCGCCTGAGGGAATTGCCCCTGTGATCCGCTTCAAGTCTCCCCAAAATGGAGACACAGTGATTCATGATCTTGTCCAGGGAGACGTACGTGTGTCCAATGCTCAGCTGGATGACATGGTCCTTTTAAGGGGAGATGGAAATCCTACCTTTAATCTCTCTGTCGTTGTAGATGATCATGATATGGGGATTACGCATATTATCCGGGGAGATGACCACCTTACCAATATGTTCCGTCAGTTTCATATTTTTAAAGCTATGGAATGGGAAACGCCCCACTACGGACACATTCCCCTTATTCATGGGGCCGATGGCGCAAAGCTGTCAAAACGCCATGGAGCTATGGGGGTAGAGGCTTATCAAGAGATGGGATTTTTGCCAGAAGCGCTACGAAATTACTTACTACGCTTGGGCTGGAGCCATGGGGATGCGGAAGTTATTTCAACTGACCAAGCCATTGAGTGGTTTGATTTAGATCATGTGGGTAAATCCCCATCTCGTTTTGATTTTGTCAAACTAACAAGCCTCAATGGTCACTATATTCGGGAAGCCGACAACCTTTATCTCGTAGACAAGGTAATCCCTTTTATTGAAAAGAAAAGCGGTTTAACGGTAACTGCAGAAGCCAAAGATATTTTGCAACGGGGAATGACGGGACTTAAACAACGCGCAAAGACACTGATAGAACTTGCAGACAATTGCGTGTTTTATATTCAAGCGCCTGTTCTTGAAGCAGAAGCCCAGGCCTTACTCATACCCGATTTATCTCTCTTGAAAATCATAGAAAACCGGCTTTCTCTGACTCATGAGACGGAGTGGACGGAAGCACATCTTGAGGAAGAAATGCGAGCTGTTGCAGACGCACAAGGTCTTAAACTCGGAAAAATTGCCCAGCCCTTGCGGCTTGCCTTAACCGGGAAAACCGTGTCTCCTAGCGTATTTGAAATTATGCACGTTCTCGGAAAAGAGAAGAGTCTGAATAGGATCTCTACCGCCCTTAGTCTATCGATTTAGGTTAAAGAACCCGCAGGTTGCAAGTGATCAACAAGACAGGATTACCAAGTTTTATCTTGACTCCTCCCTGCAGTTCTTTTTACACTTGAAAAATAATCATTAGCAAAATTGGAGGAGATAATGAAGACACGCGCATATAAGACTTTGTCCTTTGTATCTCCTTGTTGGCGATGGGAAAGCTTATGTTATTACCCCTTTTCCCGTCAAATTTTGCCAATGAGAGAGACCCATGACCCGTTTAAACTGTTTTCAAGCCACCCTTAAAGTTCTTAGCTTTTTCAGCTTTTTTCTTTCGTCCATTGCCTATTCTGATCCTAAAGTCATTGGGATTACGCAAATTGTGGACCATCCTTCCCTTAATGCTATCCGTGAAGGCGTTTTAGAATCCCTTGCGCAGCAAGGATTTAAAGAAGGCTCTGAGTTCACAGTTATCTTTGAAAATGCTCAAGGGAATCCAACAACAGCAGCACAAATTGCCAAAAAATTTGCAAGCCTACCCTTGGATGTCATTGTTCCCATTACAACCCCGTCTGCTCAAGCCATCGCCCAGCAAGTGAAAACGATTCCTATTGTTTTTGCAGCTATTACGGATCCTCTGGCCGCCAAAATTGTAATGTCTTTTGACCGTCCAGGAGGAAATGTAACGGGCGTGGCAGATATTCCGCCCCTTAAGCAACAGCTTGCTTTCATCAAAAAAGCTGTTCCTTCTCTTAAAACGCTAGGAATCATTTACAATCCTGGGGAAGTCAACATGGTCTCTTTTGTCGAGAAAATGAAAATACTTGCCAAACAAGAGCACATTACCCTTCTAACAGCTGCCGCTCCCAAATCGGTGGACGTGCAAGCCGCCGCCCAAAGCTTGATAGAGCGCGTAGATGCCATTTTTATAGGAAATGACAATACGATAGTCTCTGGTCTTGAGCCGCTTGTTAAAATATGCTTAAACTTTAAAAAGCCGCTTTTTATGAGCGATCCTGATTCTGTGGAACGAGGTGCTTTTGCAGCCCACGCCTATGATCAGCGAAAAATTGGCCAACAAGTGGGAGTGATGGTGGCAAAAATCCTTAAGGGTAAAAGTCCAGGAAATTTACCGGTGGAAACACCGCAGAACTTAGAGGTTTTTACAAACCACACGACAGCCCAGGTCATCAACCTTCCTCCTCCTACTGCTCACTCATCTTCGGAGAAATGAACATGCACTTTTTATTACGATTTTTCTCTGTAGGTCTTTTGGGATGGTGTACAAGCGCTATTGCAACACCTAGCGTTCATGTAGCGGTTGGCCAAATCGTGGAACACCCCGCTCTTGATATGCTTCGTCAAGGCTTGAAAGAAGGACTAGAAGCCAAGGGATATAAAGAAGGCGAAACGCTCGTTTGGACGTATGAGAATGCCCAAGGAAACCCAACAACAGCTGTCCAGATCGGACACAAATTTGTGAGTCTTCAGCCTACTGTCATTGTCACTCTGTCCTCCCCTATGACCCAAGCAACAGCAAGCGCAACAAGCACAGTCCCTATTGTGTTTGGAGCCGTCACAGATCCAAGTGCTGCAAAGCTTACCAACTCTCCTAACATTACGGGACTGACAGATTTTGTATCTCCGGAAAAACAAGTTGAGCTTGTGCGTAATATCCTCCCCCATCTCAAAACAATTGGCGTTATTTACAATGCAGGAGAAGCAAACTCTCGCAAGCAAGTGGAGGCTTTGAAAGCTGTCGCGGGTCCGCTAAACTTGACGGTTATTGAGACCACAGTCTCCAAAACAAGTGACGTATCGAGTGTTGCAAAATCGCTTGTTGGACGCGTGGATGCCATCGTATTGCCTACAGATAATACGGTGATTTCAGCCTTAGAATCGATCTTAAAGATTGGAACACATTATAAAATCCCTGTTTTTGGAAGCGATGTGGATATTGTGCGGCGAGGAGCTGTGGCCGCCTATGGAGTAGATTGGCGGGAATCAGGTCTAGATCTTGCGGAGATCGTAGCGCCTCTCCTCAAAGGTGGGACCATCAAAATTCTTCCTATTCAACATCCAAAAAAGCTAGTCCTGCATATTAATCATGAGGCTGCAAGAAAGATGGGAGCTGTTCTTTCTCACGATCTTCAGCAAAAAGCAGACAAAGTTTTTTAGGGCGCCCATGAACAAAGGAAAAAAAGTGCACGACACCACACTCTCTGCTCTCAAACATCGCATAGAAAACGCTAAAAAAGGCGTTAAGAAGCCTTCTATTCGAAGAGAAGCACCTTCTACCACCCTCGGGAAATTCCTAAACGTGGGAATGGAGTTTGTGGCAGGCATTCTTGCGGGTGTGGGTGGAGGTCTTTTTGTTGATTGGCTATGTGGCACTTCCCCTTGGGGATTAATTTCTTTGTTTATCCTTGGCTCGTGCGCAGGGTTTTTGAATGTTTACCGCACCCTCACCACCTTAATGAAAAAGTCATAAGTCTATGCTAGATCCTCTTCATCAATTTGAAATCCATACCCTTTTTCCCCTCACAATAGACGGGGTAAATATTTCTTTTACAAATTCATCTCTTTTTATGGTGATTGCCGTTTTAGCAGCCACGTTTTTCCTTTCAGGCGGAATAGCCTCAGCTCAGTTGATTCCTGGACGCTGGCAAGCAATGGTTGAGATGATCTACAGCTTTGTTGCGAATCTTTTGGAGGAAACAGCAGGCCTTAAGGGGCGCAGGTATTTTCCTTTTATTTTCACTTTGTTTATGTTCATTCTAATGGGAAATCTTGTTGGAATGGTTCCTTATGGATTTACCTTTACAAGTCATATTATCGTAACCTTTGGTCTTGCTATGGTTGCCGTTGGATTCGCCACGCTTATTGGGTTTATGCGTCATGGGATTCGTTATTTCACCTTTCTTGTCCCGCAAGGAACCCCTGTTTACATGCTTCCCTTGATTGTTCCTATTGAGATGCTCTCTTATCTTTCCCGCCCGATTAGCCTTTCTGTTCGATTGTTTGCGAATATGATGGCAGGGCATACGATGCTTAAGGTATTTGCAGGATTTACAGTAGCCCTTGGAATTTTTGGGGTTGCACCTTTAGCTATAAACGTTATTCTTACAGGGTTTGAGATTCTCATTGCCATATTACAGGCCTATGTGTTTACAATCTTAACTTGTATCTATTTTCATGATGCAATCCACTTACATTAAAAAGGAGATATAACAATGGACGTTGAAGCCGCACGTATGATTGGAGCGGGCCTTGCTGTGATGGCACTGGCTGGAGTTGGTTTGGGGATAGGGCTTATTTTTTCGGCACTTATTAACTCAACTGCTCGGAACCCTTCTGTACGCGAGCAAATCTTCCCCTTAGCAATTCTTGGTTTTGCATTGACAGAAGCTGTTGCGCTTTTTGCACTTTTGATTGCCTTTCTCATTTTGTTCAAATAAAGAGAGCCAATGCCTCAGTTAGACATTTCAACATTTGTATCCCAACTTTTCTGGCTAGGCCTGTGTTTTCTTTTTCTTTACTTGATGCTTTCTCGTAAAGTGTTGCCACGCATTGGCAAAATTTTCGGACAGCGCAAGGAAGCCTTGGAAGATAAAATTAATCAGGCAAGCGTCTATCGAGATGAAGCTGAGGCTTTGCTCGCCAAATACGAGCAAGCTCTTGCCGTTGCACGGGAAGAAGCTCATGAGAAATCTACCACTGTGCTGCAAGCCTTTTCAGCGGAAATGGCCCACAGGAAACAAGCGCATCTTGACTCCATGACAACGCGCTTACGGGGGGAAGAAGAGAAACTCTATCAAGCACGGCAAGATATAAATTCAAAGCTGCAAGGAATGGCGGAAGAGATCGCCCAGGCCGTTCTTGAGAAACTTACCGACAAACCTTACCCTCTTAAGGGATTACGAAAATGACTCTTTCCAGTCCTGATTTTTGGGTACTCGTTGCTTTTGCTCTCCTCATAGGGCTCGGGGGAAGGCGTCTGTATGTCTATATCACACAGTTTTTAGATACCTATTCTCAGCAAGTCGCAAGCCAGCTTGAAGATGTTACACGTCTCCATGACGAAGCCCTCAGCCTTCTGAAAACCTATGAGGCTAAATATGATACTGCCCTTACCCAGGTCGAAGAAATTCTTGCATTTTCTGAAAAAGAAATAGAACACGTCAAAGCATTGAATGAACAAGAATATCTAGACTTTAAAGAACAAAAAGAAAAAATGTTCCAAGAACGTCTCGAGCTAGATAAGAAAGAAATTCTTTCAAAGCTGCGGTCTGAAACAGTTGCAGAGGCTCTTAAAATCGTTGAAAAAACTTTGTTGGAAGACGATAAAATGCGGGAAAATCTGACAAAAGAAGCCATAGAAGAACTTTCCCAACAAGACCTGCAGTTTGACCACAGACTTTAAAATCGAAAAGAACACTCCTATAAATTTCCTTTTTTAGCCTCACAAGGCTAAGACGACTTTAGAAATCTTTAGTGTTTTATGTGAAAAAAATGATGAAATTCTGATTTTATCTGAGATAAAAAAACGCCCCCTCCACAGATAGTGGAGAGAGCGTTATTCGTATTTTATGCTAGTTTAAGATTAACAGCAGCAGTTTTTCCCTTTGTGGTTGCTAACTCAAAAGTCACTTTTTGACCTTCAGCTAAGTTAGCAATTCCTGCTCGCTCTACTTCTGTAACATGAACGAAAACATCGCGTGATCCGTCTTCTGTTTGAATAAAGCCGTAGCCTTTTGTTGGGTTAAACCATTTTACAGTGCCATTCTTCATATCGGTATCCTTATGGTGAGGCGTTTACTAAACGAGTTCAAAAAACAGGTAAGAGGATTTCTTACGATTTCCTGTATAGTGAAGATAGCTGAGGGTAAGAAGAAGAGGGCGTAATGTCATCTAGTTTCTTACGCAGAGCTCATGATCTCTACGTGTGTTTATCCTTACGGAATTTCAAACTCGTTTTTGATTATATGAGTATTTATACAAAAAGCAAGCTATTCCTGTGAAAACGCAAATACCTCCCCCTTATTGTGTTGATTTCTCTCCCATGATACTCTTTTGCATATAATAATTTTACCAGTTTATGGGATATAATGATTTATAAGTTTTTTGCTTTATCTTTAATCTGTTTCTGTCTTGTCGGCTGTGAAAAATCCTCTCAAAACGAAGGCCTAAAGCCTATTACTGTTATTCTTTCCCCTGATAATCCTCCCTATGAATTTAAGGATACGGATCAAGGAAACGGGCAAGTCTTAGGATTCGACGTGGATATTATCAAAGAATTAGGCAAGCGCCTGGGACGCCCTATTGAGATTATTGAAGCTGATTTTGGAGCCATCATTCCATCCCTTCAATCAGGACGTGCAGACATAGCAATTTCTGAGCTCAACCCCACTGAAGAACGCAAAAAAAGTGTCGATTTTTCTAACCCTTATTATGTAGATAAATCATCCTTCCTTGTTCTTGAATCTTCGACATTGACCTCAGAGAAAGATTTAGCCGGGCAAAAACTTGGAGTTCAACTAGGAACAACAAATGAAGCATCCGCAAAAGAATGGGCAAAAAATATCCCCAACCTTACAATCGTAACCTTGGGCAAGCTAGGAGAGCTTGTTCAAGAACTTAAGAATGGCCGTATTCAAGCCATTTTGAATGCAGAAAAAGGGTGTCAAAACATCGCACATGCAACGTCCGGCTTAAAAGTCGTCTCAACTGATATTAAGGGAAGGGAACTTTCCGTCGCCTTCCCCAAGGGTTCTCCCCTCGTGGGGCCTGTCAATGACGCTTTAAAGCAGATGACGGATGTTATCCAAACCTTTGAAAATAAATGGATTAAATCGTGATGGTTTTAAATTTTGAGCGTATTGGGCCGTCTATTCCTTATATTCTTGAAGGAATCCAGGTTACCCTTTCCTATACAGCTGTTTCCTTATGTCTTGGGTTTTTTCTAGGGTCCCTCCTTGCCCTCTGTAAAATAAGCCATATTGCCCCTCTTCGGTGGTTCGCACGCTTTTACACATCTCTGTTTCGTGGAACACCTTTGCTTGTTCAGTTGACACTGATTTACTATGCCACCCCTCAACTTATTGGTTACAATATCTCCGTCTGGGAAGCTGGGATTTTGTCCTTTACTCTTAACTCTACGGCTTACCTTTCCGAGCACTTTAGGTCTGGAATTGAGTCTATAGATAAAGGCCAGATAGAAGCAGCTCTTGCCCTTGGCATCCCTTATTCTTTGATGATGCGTGACATTATTCTGCCCCAAGCCATTCGGGTATGTTTGCCCTCTCTTGTGAATGAATCCATTGATTTGCTTAAAGAATCTGCTCTTATTTCTATTATAGGAGGCGCTGATATCATGCGTCGGGCAAGCATTGTTGCCAATGAAAAATACCTTTTCTTTGAGCCATTCCTCGTTGCAGCCGTCTTATATTATGTGCTTGTTCTTATGCTGACGTTTATTTCAGCTCGTGTTGAAAAAAGGATGAAACAATCATGATTCAACTTGAGCACATCCATAAATCCTATGGAACCAACGAAGTTTTAAAAGGGATTTCTGGTCGCATCGCACCGGGAGACGTTGTCGCTATCATTGGCCCTTCCGGATCAGGGAAATCAACCCTTTTGCGGACGATTAACCTGCTCGATCCCCCGACCTCTGGTAAGGTCTATATCAATGACACATGCATTACAGAAAAAGGCATAAACATTGAGGAAATTCGCACAAAAATAGGAATGGTGTTTCAACAGTTTAATCTTTTCCCTCATATGACGATCCTCGAAAACATCACCTATGCCCCGCGGAAAGTAAAAAAAATGCCTCCCCAAAAGGCAGAAAAATTGGCAAAGAAACTTCTTAAGCAAGTTGGCCTGTCCAATAAAGAACAGGCTTATCCAGCCTCTCTTTCGGGAGGACAAAAGCAACGCGCTGCCATTGCACGAGCACTGGCCATGAACCCTGAAATTATTCTTTTTGATGAGCCTACTTCTGCCTTAGATCCTGAGATGGTGAAGGAAGTTCTCAATGTTATCAAAGAGTTAGTCAACACCGGAATCACCATAGTCATTGTGACGCACGAAATGGGATTTGCACGAGAAGTCGCTGATTATATTTGGTTTATTGACGAAGGGCATCTTGTGGAAAACACCCTTGCGTCCTCATTTTTTAAGAAAACAAAGACAAAGCGAGCTGCTGAGTTTTTAGAGCAAATCCTTTAGCCAACAGCTAAACACCGAACAGATATGGGAGGGGTACCTTACTCTCCATCCTTACCTAGATAAGCTCCGCGCGCTCTTTTGAGCAAGCGGTAGCATTCTTGGCGAGAACCTGCATGCTCCGCGGTTCCCTAAAACTTTTCAGGAGGGGAAGAGGGGGCCTGGGAGCGGGAGAATTCGTAACATAATACTTCTTTGCAACGCCTCATAAAGATCCTCACCAAGAAACGTTAAGAGCTCGCCTTTGGCTTCGCTACGTTTCTAGGTAAGGATGACAGGGGTGGGAGTGGCAGATAGAAGTTCAGAAAGATGTGAGACAGCGGGAGATGGATGCACGCACGCTTGTCTCACACACCCTATCATGTATGGACCTGCAGAGAGAGCCAGCGGCTTTTATACCCTCTTTCTGCCTTCTGCATTTTTAGAAGCCTTAGGAGAATAAATTAGCAAGGGCGCTGCTTTGTTTTGAAGCACTTCCTCGTTAATCACAATTTCATCTACATTCTTCAGATCTGGAAGTTCAAACATTGTATCCAAAAGGGTCGCTTCTAAAATAGAGCGCAAGCCACGGGCTCCCGTTTTCCGCTTAATAGCTCTTTGGGAAATAGCCTTGAGCGCGCCTTCTGTAAAGGTAAGCTCCACACCTTCCATGTTGAACAAGCGACGGTATTGCTTTGTCAACGCATTCTTAGGCTCTGTAAGGATCTGGATAAAAGCCGCCTCATCTAAATCATTAAGGGTAGCAATAACAGGCAGCCGCCCAATGAATTCAGGAATAAGGCCAAATTTTAATAAGTCTTCCGTTTCTAGATCTTGAAGGATTTCGCCTGTTGGCCGGTCTTCTGGACCCCTCACATCAGCGCCAAACCCTATGGAAGATCCCCGCCCTCGAGCAGAAATAATCTTGTCAATATCCGCAAAAGCCCCTCCACAGATGAAGAGGATGTTGGTGGTATCAACTTGCAAGAATTCTTGTTGCGGATGCTTCCGACCTCCCTGAGGAGGAACAGAGGCAATTGTTCCTTCCATAATCTTAAGGAGTGCTTGCTGCACACCTTCTCCCGATACATCACGGGTTATCGAAGGATTATCTGATTTGCGAGAGATCTTATCGACTTCATCAATGTAAACAATGCCACGTTGAGCTTTTTCTACATTATAGTCAGCCGCTTGTAAGAGCTTAAGGATGATATTCTCTACATCCTCTCCCACATAGCCTGCTTCCGTAAGAGTAGTCGCATCTGCCATTGTAAAAGGGACATCAATGATGCGTGCCAACGTCTGAGCCAAAAGAGTTTTTCCACAACCTGTTGGCCCCACGAGCAAAATATTTGATTTTGATAGCTCTACATCGTTAGAGCGTGCACCATGTTCCAAACGTTTATAATGATTGTGGACGGCGACAGACAGAATCTTTTTTGCATTTTTCTGGCCAATGACATAATCATTCAAGACGTCAAAGATTTGCTGGGGAGGGGGAACACCCTCAACAGAACGCAAAAGAGGGCCTTTATTTTCTTCTTTAATGATATCCATGCATAAATCGATGCATTCATCGCAGATAAAAACAGAGGGGCCTGCAATAAGCTTTCGCACTTCATGCTGGCTTTTTCCACAGAAAGAACAATAGAGGGGTCCTCTAGAGTCTGTTTCAGTTGGCTTTGTCATGGCTCGCTCCTTTTCTTTTTTTTTTTCTTAGTATTCTACAAAACTATCAAAAAAGGGTTAAGAAGAAATAATTTATCTATTTCTCGCGCTATTTTTTCTCTGGAGGAACCGGCCGATGCGTCACAACACCATCAATCAGCCCAAAATCCTTAGCGGCTTGAGCTGCCATAAAGTTATCACGATCCATAGCTTTTTCAATAATCTCTAGAGGCTGACCCGTACATTCAGCATATATTTTATTAAGACGAGCTCTCATGTCCAAGATTTCACGCGCATGAATTTCGATGTCTGCTGCCTGCCCTTGAGCCCCACCATGAGGTTGATGAAGCATGACACGAGAGTTTGGCAAACAATAGCGCTTGCCCTTCTTTCCTGCCGCGAGCAGGAAGGATCCCATGGAGGCAGCTTGTCCAAAACAAAGAGTAGACACATCTGGGCGAATATAATTCATGGTGTCATAGATAGCCAATCCTGAGGTTACAACACCTCCCGGAGAGTTAATATAAAGATGGACATCCTTATCTGGGTTCTCTGATTCCAGGAAAAGGAGCTGCGCGCACACCACGCTAGAAACAGCATCATCAATAGGACCTGTAAGAAAGATAATTCTTTCTTTAAGAAGGCGAGAGAAAATGTCAAAAGACCGTTCTCCACGAGCTGTTTGCTCTATCACCATAGGAATAAGGTTACTCATATCTAGCTCTCCTTCTTAAGTTTATTTCTTTTCTGTCTTTCCTGCGGCAGAAATTCTTTTTCCTGCTGCTTCTTCTTCAGACAGAAGCTTTTTTTCAAGTTCTTCAGGTGTAACAGGAATTTCCTTAATTTTTGATTTATCTAAAATAAATTCCACAACTTTATTTTCGAAAATGGGGGCTCGCAGACTATCCATCGCTGAAGGGGTGTTTCGATAGAAATCGACCACCTTTTGTTCTTGCCCAGGGAAAGCCCGTGCGCGCTCTATAACTGCGTCCATAAGTTCTTTTTGAGAAACTGAAATTTTCTCTCGGTTCCCAAGTTCCGCAACCACAATCCCTAAACGTACCCGACGTTCAGCAATGACTCGGTAATCTTTTCGCAACTCATCTTCGCTTTTGCCAGTTGCCTCTTCAAAGGTTTTTCCATCCTTATTCGCGCTTTTTCCTTGATCAATACCGAGCTCATTTAAGAGAGTTGCCCATATATTGTTAAACTCAAGTTCGATCATACCTTCAGGGATGTCAAAAGAGAATTTCTCTGCCATGGCATCAAAAACCTGACGCTTTGTGTTTAAAAAGCTTTGAGCAGTGTATTCATGAGCAAAGTTCTTCTCAACCGCTTCTTTCATAGCCTTAAGGGAGTCAAACCCAACTTTTTCAGCCAGCTTTTCATCAATGTCCGCAGGATCAAGGGTATGAATGTCCTTAATAGTGACATCAAAATGAGCCGCTTTCCCTGCATAATTCGCTTCATGATATTCCTTAGGGAAGGCAACTTTTATTTCAACTGCTGCCCCTTTATCATGACCAATGAGTTGATCTTCAAAACCAGGAATGAAAGAATTTGAGCCAAGCTCTAATCTATAATCATGGCCTTCACCCCCTGCGATAGGAGTCCCGTCAATAAATCCCTTAAAATCAATGACAACAACATCACCCTTTTGAGATTTACGATCTTTTTTAAGGGGATTGCTTGTACGATGCTGCTTTGCAATGCCCTGAAGAGCCTCATCAAGCTGTTTTGAAGGAATCGTGACCACATATTTGTCAAAACTAAGACCTTTAAGATCAATGTCCCCTACGACAGGTAAAATCTCTATGTTAATCGTCAACACCAGATCTTTGCCTTCTTCATAAGACGTCACGGTCACCTTTGGCTGCAAGGCAGGCCTAAGGTCATTATCCTTAACAACTTTCTTAATAGCCTTATCCACAGAAACTTCCAAAACCTCTTTAAGAGCGCCGTCTTGATAGCGTTGTTTCAATAAGGGAAGTGGGATTTTTCCTGGACGAAATCCAGAGATTTTAGCTTTTTTTCCAATAGTTTCGAGTTGGGTGAACAGGTCTGCTTCAATATCAGCCGCAGAAATAGTCACTTCAAAGTCGCGTTTTAGGTTAGTGGATAAAGTGTTTTTAACATTCATCAGCGTGTCTCACAGGTTGATTGATCGGTAAAATTCATTGAAAAACCTTAACGATCCTTTTCTTTTTTGTACAGTAATTTTGGTACGGGCGAAGGGACTTGAACCCCCACGGCTTGCGCCACCAGATCCTAAGTCTGGCGTGTCTACCAATTCCACCACGCCCGCACTAATGTATTGCTATAGCGCCTATGGAAGACAATTACAACTTAGTTTCATCATTGTAGAGATATCTTCTTGGCAAAGAAGATGGGTGCGACCGGATGTGTAAGCAAAACCAATGAATACTACCGTAACCATAAGGAAAGGAAGGATTTGAGTGATTATACCGAACAACTCTTTAGTGTGCTCTTTTGTCATTATTTTCTCCTGCATGTTTTCTAAATAATGTCTTTTGGACGGAGCATTCTCCCAAGAAAGAGTTACCAAATAGTTAACAAAAAGAAAAAAATTCAGAAGAAAAATTTTTCTTACGCATATCACATACATACCTTTGCAGAGTGTTCCAGAAGATGGAATTAAATAATTTTCTCAAACAATAAATGCGAACATTATTTCATACAATTGTTGAAAATTCTGTATTAACACATTATATGTGGTAAATAGGATTGAATAGTTACGTTATGTGTCAAAAGAGGATGTTAAAATGAAAATTCGCCAAGGATTAAGTCTTGCGGTATGTGCCGCTATTCTCATGAGCCAGCCCTGTAAGGCAGCTCCTACCGAAGAGGAACTCGTTCAAGGCGCTGCGAGTGTTAAGAGACTTTCGGATATTTTTGCTGGGGCCCAGGAACTACAAGAGTGGTTTTCTGTGGAAGACCTTTCCAAATTGTTCCTACCTTCCAAAGCCCTATGTAAAGACTCGGAAAGTAGTAAACTTTTCAAAAGAAAAGCAAGAGAGTACAGCAAGTACGAAAAGTACTGGAACGATGCCGATCAAGCAACACTTGCGGACAGCAACGATCTTCAAGAAATGAGCAAGACCCTTAAAAAGGTGGAATATATATCTCATGTCATGGAGCGTTTTTTGAGAGGGACATTAATTTACAGGCCAAATCCTGACAGTGATGAAGGAAAGGTAGAACTGCCGATCCGCGATTTACCCAATCCGTTTGAGGGAGAATTTGATTTGTCAGAATGTGGGGACATGGTGCAACGCCTGAGCATCAATACAGGGTATCGTACAGAGTCTCGTACGGAAAAGATTGAGGATAAGTCCGGTAATAAGCTTCAGACATGGATAGTCCCTCACTCTGTCATTAAAAAAGATCTCATAACGACAGCTGCCCATTTTCAGAGAATGATGAAAGAATGGGACCCGGACATAGCGCCCGTCGGGTTAGTCTGGACCCGGGGGCGCTGGAACAAGAATTTGGAATGGTTTGACTTTTTAACGGAACAAGATCTTGATGAGCTTGGGAATAATAATTTATTTCAAAAATTGAGTAGGGCAAGATGCTGGGGAAATGTCGCGAACGCAGGGCGCTATGAGGCCGAAGACATCATGCATTTCAAGTTTCGTTTTTAACTTAGACGGAAGAGGCTTATAACGATGCGCCGCAGCGCTCTGAAAGGGGAGACTCTGGCTCCAACTTGAAAAAAGGCAGGGCATGAAAGTTTGTACACCGTGTGCAAATTCTTCCACCATCAAAAGTCCAACGTGTAGCCAGCACGTCCATTTATCGAGATACCGCTGCATCCTCTTGAAAAGACATACCTGGGTGAAGTGGTTTTTGTTCACACAACCTAATCTTGTATACATTTTTCCTATTGTTTTTTCCTCTCCTCTCCCGCAATATTATGATCTATCTTCTCTCAGAGCAGAAAGAGAACATGATATTTTCTACCTTTTTATTTTATATGCTCTCAGCTGTTCTTTTGAGTTCTGCTATTCTCGTCGTAACGGCCCGCGACACGGTTCACAGTGTCTTGTTTCTTATCCTCTCTTTTTTAAATGCTGCTGGCCTTTTCATTCTGCTGCGCGCTGAATTTTTAGCCATGGTCTTGATCATTGTGTACGTAGGGGCAGTGGCTGTTTTGTTTCTTTTTGTTGTTATGATGCTTAGCCACGAGCGCGGATCCCCTTACCACTTTGGGCGCTCTTATAGACTTATAGGATTTCTTGTTGCAGGAATTCTTGTGACAGAACTGTTGGTAATGGGAGCCACCTGGAAAACATCACCTGAAGCCTTTCAACTTATCTTTGCACCTCAAGGGACCAAGACCAACACAGAAGCCTTGGGACATTTATTATACACACACTATGTGCTTGTTTTTCAGCTTGCAGGGCTTGTGCTTCTTATTGCTATGATGGGAGCCATTATATTAACATTGCGACATCGAGAGGGAGTTTTGAAGCAAAACATTCAAGACCAACTTAATCGCAACGCAAAAGACTCTCTTCGCTTGGTAGATTTTCCTCATGCTCGTTAGTCTTGATCATTACCTGTTTGTCGCTGCTCTGCTCTTTACAATAGGAATCGTGGGGATCTTTTTAAATCGCCGAAATGTCCTTCTTATTTTAATGTCTCTGGAGCTTATTCTCTTAGCTGTGAACATAAATTTCGTGGCCTTTTCTCAATATTTAGGAGACCTTGTTGGACAAGTCTTCGTCCTCTTCATTTTAACGGTAGCCGCCGCAGAGGCCGCCATTGGCCTGGCCATCTTGGTGATTTATTTTAGAAACCGTGGAAATATTATCATAGACGATATTCATATGATGAAGGGATAAGGAATGACGACACTTGCACTCCTTACTGTTTTCCTCCCCCTTCTTGGCTTTGTTGTGGGGGCTTTAACGTCATCTTTTTGGAGCCAATTGATCACCTCTTCTTTGATGGGAATTGCAACCCTATGCGCAATCATCCTCTTTGCCTCGCTAGGCCTTAGAGAAGAGACTCTTTCACTTTCCCTATTCCCGTGGATTCACGTCGAATTTTTAGAGGTAAATTGGGGACTTCAGCTTGATAGTTTAAGCCTTGTCATGATCTCCGTTGTTACCTTGATTTCCTTCCTTGTTCACGTATATTCCGTTGGATATATGAAGGGAGACCCTGGGATTACTCGCTTTATGGCCTACTTATCTCTTTTTACTTTCTTTATGCTAAGCCTTGTAACAGCACCTAACTTCCTCCAACTTTTCTTCGGTTGGGAAGGCGTAGGGCTTTGCTCCTATCTCTTGATTGGATACTGGTATGATCGAGAGAACGCAAATGCAGCCTCTATAAAAGCTTTTTTGGTGAATAGAGTTGGGGATATAGGGTTTGTTTTAGGAATTTTAACTCTTTTTTGTCTCTTTGGAACTCTGGATTTTTCAGGCATCTTTGGTCTTGTAGAAGAACACCAAAACGATACCTTTCTTTTCTTGAGCCACCCTTGCCATGGGCTTACCCTTGCTTGTCTTCTTCTCTTTATAGGCGCCATGGGGAAATCAGCTCAAATTGGCCTCCACACTTGGCTTCCCGATGCGATGGAAGGCCCCACACCTGTGTCTGCCCTTATTCATGCCGCCACCATGGTAACCGCTGGCGTCTTTTTAGTCGTGCGCATTTCTCCTCTCTTGGAATATGCTCCCTTTGCTCGGGAAGTTATTACCTGTGTGGGCGCCTTTACTGCCCTTATGGCTGCAACGATTGCGTGTGTTCAAAATGATATTAAACGCATTATCGCCTACTCAACCTGCAGCCAACTCGGGTACATGTTTATGGCTGCTGGGTTGTCTGCTTATGGGGCCTCTCTGTTCCATCTGACAACCCATGCCTTTTTCAAGGCCTTGTTATTTCTAGGGGCGGGGTCCGTGATTCATGCAATGTCGGATGAGCATAATATCCAAAAAATGGGAGGGATCTGGCGATATATTCCTCTGACCTATGCCTTTATGTGGGTGGGAAGTCTGGCCCTTGCAGGAATCCCTTTTTTCGCTGGGTTTTACTCCAAAGATATCATTTTAAATGTGAGTTGGGCGTCACCTCTTCCTGTCGCAGGAATTGCTTTTATCTGTGGAACGAGCGCTGCGCTTTTAACTGCTTTTTATTCGTGGCGCCTGCTGCTCCTTACTTTTCATGGGACACCCAAAGCTAATGATGCCGTCATGGGCCATATTCATGAAGCCCCACTTCTTATGCTAATTCCTTTAATGGTCCTGGGCGTAGGTTCTGTGATTTCTGGGTATGCGCTTTATTCTCTCTTTGTGGGAGAAGGGACTTCCTTTTGGAAAGAGGCCATCTTTGTTTTGCCAGAAGATACCATCATTCCAGCAGCCCACCATGTGAGTCTATGGATAAAAGGGCTCCCTGTTCTCGTGAGCCTTCTGGGAATAGGGGGGGCATATTGGTTATATATGGTGACGAACAATTGGCCCGAAAAATTATCGACCCTTTTTAGACCCCTTTACATATTTCTTTCTCAAAAATGGTATTTTGATGAGCTTTATGCCTATCTTATTGTAAAGCCTTCTCTAAAATTCGGAAAAGTCTTATGGGAGGAAGGAGATCAAACCATCATTGATGGGTTTGGCCCCAATAGGTTATCAACCTTCTCCCTCTCAATAAGCAAGCTTATGTCACGACTTCAAACAGGGTATATTTACCATTATGTTTTTGCCATGGTTTTCGGACTTGTTGTTATGGTCGGATGGTACTTTTGTCAGCCAAGCCTGCTCCTTCAAGAATTAGGTTTATTAGGAAAATAAGTAGAAAACTCGATGATCCCTTCTCTTCCTCTTCTCAGCATCACCATCTTTCTCCCTCTTTTGGGAGCCTTTGCTATTTCTCTAAATTGGGCAACAACAGGGAATAATGCCAGGTGGGTAGCCCTCTGGACAACCTTAGGCACTCTCGCAATGGCCCTCATTTTATGGAAAAATTATAATCCGCTTCTTGCCGATTTTCAGTTAGAGGATAAATGCCAATGGATCCCTCTCTTAACTGCAAGTTATCATGTGGGCCTTGATGGAATTTCGCTCCCCTTTATTCTGCTTTCAGCCTTCTTAATGCCCATATGCATTCTAGCAAGTTGGACATCCATTCAGACCCGCGTTTCTGAATATATGATTGCTTTTCTTGTCTTAGAAACCATGCTCCTTGGTCTTTTTTCAGCTCTTGATTTCTTTCTTTTTTACATCTTTTTTGAAGGGGTCCTTCTCCCCATGTTCTTCATCATTGGCATCTGGGGAGGACCAAGGCGAATTTATGCCACCTTTAAATTCTTTTTATATACCCTCTTAGGCTCTGTCCTTATGTTGCTTGCTATTATTTATATTTATTATGAGGTAGGAAGCGGAGATATCTCACTCGCTATGACGACGCCCTTTGAACCACATGTCCAAACGTGGTTATGGTTAGCCTTTTTTGCGTCTTTTGCTATTAAAATTCCTATGTGGCCCTTCCATACATGGCTGCCTGACGCCCATGTAGAAGCACCCACTGCAGGGTCAATTGTTCTGGCAGGGATTTTGCTGAAAATGGGAGGATATGGGTTTTTACGATTCTCTCTCCCTATTTTCCCAGAGGCTTCGGCTTATTTTACACCTTTCATCTTCGCCCTCAGTAGCATTGCCATTGTCTATGCCTCTTTGATAGCCCTTGTTCAGACCGATATGAAAAAGCTTATTGCTTATTCCTCGGTAGCCCATATGGGATTTGTAACTCTTGGAATTTTCAGTGCGGATGCTCAAGGCATTCAAGGGGCTATCATGCAAATGGTAAGCCACGGTCTTATTTCAACGGCCCTTTTCCTTTGCGTAGGCGTGCTCTATGACCGAACACACACACGCGATATGAGTGAATATGGGGGAATTGTGCATCGCATGCCTCGCTATGCGGTTGTCTTTATGTTTTTTATTCTTGCCTCTTTAGGGCTTCCTGGCACAAGCGGATTCGTCGGAGAATTTCTAGTCTTGCTGGGAACCTATCAAGTCAGCACCTATGCGACCCTCTGTGCGTCAACGACGCTTGTATTAGGAGCAGCCTATAGCTTGTGGCTTTATAAGCGTGTGGTCTTTGGAGCTTTGACGAAACCGGGATTAAAAGCAGTAACAGATCTTAACAGGCGAGAGCTTCTTGTTTTTGTGCCCCTCATTGCCGCCGTCCTCGGGTTAGGAATTTATCCCACCGCCCTTCTTAGTCTTCTTGATGCTCCTGTGGCTCAATTAATTGATCAATACACAATTGCTGTAGATTCAAATGAAAGCATTGTTGATGCTAAGAAATCACTAGAGGTAGCCCTACTAGCCCCTTAAAAGCTCTTTATATACCGCAATTGTCTTTGCCTCCATGAGGTGTTCATCATATTTCTCTTGAACACGCTTCCGTCCTTTTTTTCCTATTTCGGCAAGAGCTTTTGACGAAAGTCCGAGCGCTTTTTCCAAGACCTGTGCAAGAGCTTGTGCCTTCTCAGGGGGAAAGGTCCACCCCGTCACTCCTTCCTCCATAACCTCAGGAGCGGCTCCATGAGCGCTCACGATGATAGGTTTTTCCATGGCTTGAGCCTCAGCCACCACCCGTCCAAAACCTTCAGGGACACGAGAAGGACACACAATAATATCTGCCAATTTGTAGGCGGCCGAAAGGTCAGGGGCTGGCGGCATCCATTTCACTCGCTTGCCAAGCCCTAAGGAATCCGCATAGGCTAAGAGGGATTCTCGGTAATCTTCATGCTTATGATCTGAGCCCACAATGATAAGATCCACGTCTTTATCTTTTAATAGAGAGAGGGCCTCAATGAGTGTTTTGTGGCCTTTACCGCGCGTGATTCGTCCTGGTAAGAGCAAAAGACGTTTGTTTGCTTCTATACCCCATAATTTTTGTGTCCTCTCCATACGTTCTTGAGAGACGGTTTGTGGATCATATACCGTTAGGTCAATACCACGTTCTACAAGCCGCAGCTTCTTTGGATCAAACCAGCTACACCTCTTATATTTAGAAAGAATATGCTTCTCAATAAAATGAGAAATCGCAATCACACGATCCCCACGCGCCATCACGGAATTGTACCATGTTTTAAGCTGAGAGCGTGAGTTGTAAGCCGCATGATATGTTGTAACAAAAGGGATGTTTAAAGACCGCGTAGCATAATATGCACTCCAAGCCGGTCCTCGAGAACGGGCATGCACAATATCAACATTTTCCCTAGCAATCAGCTTTTTGAGCAAAAAAATATTTTTGATCATTTGAAAAGGATTTTTCGTGCGAAGGGGAAGATCTATATAGTCTACCCCTGGCTTTTGGAGAGTTTTGTTTGGCTGAGCACAGACAATGAGGCTCCGCCATCCGGCCTTGCTAATGGCCTGCGCGATCATTCCTGTTCCAATTTCCATCCCTCCTGTCCCCAGGGAAGGAAGTACCTGCAAAATCGTAGGCTTTGAGTGGGGTGGATGAAATGTTGTTTTCGACACTGGTTTTTCCAAAGTATTTTATCTAAGAGATACCATAAAGTGAAACTTTGTTCTTGCCAACGCTTCTCCGTAACGTTTTAGTACCTCTATGATTGCGTTTGATTTAGACCCAACAAACATTACATTTCCTATCGCTGTTGCTGTATCTGGGGGACCCGATAGCATGGCTCTTTTACTTCTTGCGCAACAGTGGGCTCAACGACACAAGGGGTCTGTCGTCGCACTCACTGTAGATCATGGCTTACGGCCAAATTCTGCTCAAGAATCCGAACAGGTCCATGCATGGGCCACGAAGAGAGGGATCCACCACGAGACCTTAAAGTGGGAAGGTCCCAAACCTTCTTCTCACATTCAAGAAAAAGCTCGGAATGCGCGATATCATTTGCTTTTATCTTGGTGTAAGGACAATCAGGTGTCCACCCTTCTTTTAGGACATCATCAGCAAGACCAAGAAGAAACTTTTTGGTTGCGTCTTACGGGGGGCAGTGGCCTTGAAGGGCTGACCGGGATGAAAGAAAGCTCTCGTCGAGAAGGCGTTACCCTTTTAAGACCCCTGTTAGGTGTTTGTAAGGAATCTTTAAAGCAAATCCTTAAAGCAGAGGGCCAAGACTGGATTGAGGATCCCTCTAATCACCATCCTCATTTTTTCAGAGGAAAGCTGCGGGAAGTTTTGCAAAATGAGGGATTGTCTACGTCTCGAGTGATTAAAACGATGACAAAACTTCAGGAAGATGCTTGTTTTATTCACGACCAGCTTAAAGAGGCTTTAAAAGAAATTCTTTGTTGCCATCCAGGGGGATATCTAAGCCTTCAAAAAGAGGCCTTTTTAAACTTACATCCCGCCCTTTCTAAAAGAATACTTTCTTTATGTGTTCAATGGTTTTCTTCGTCTTCTTACTCTCTTCGTTCGCACCATATTCAAGGGATTCAAGAAAAACTCAAGCACGGTCTTCCTTTTACGGCAGGAACCATTTATTGGTTTCATCAACAGGAACGAATTTATCTTTCGCGGGAACTCTCTTGTGTACAAAGCCCTCTTAAGGTGGCGGATGTGAAAACTCCCATTCTTTGGGATAACCGTTTTTGGATTGACCCTCAGATTAATCTTTGTGTTCCTCCAGATACTTTTGTGTCCCTGTTGGGAGAAGGCCAAAAATCTTTCATTGAGTCCTCAGAGATTCCTCGGCGTCTGTGGCCTTCTCTTCCTGCTCTCTGGATACAGGAAAAGGTTGTGGCCGTTCCCCATCTCGGCTATAGTTGCCTCAAGAGCCAAAAGGATCTGAAAAAATTTATTTCAACAAACCCCTTTATTCACGATTCTTTAAGACTTATTATATAAGCTTTGGCTGTCTTCACGCTCTAAGAAATGGTATTCGATGAA
This sequence comes from Alphaproteobacteria bacterium, assembly GCA_020049895.1. Taxonomy (GTDB): domain Bacteria; phylum Pseudomonadota; class Alphaproteobacteria; order UBA9655; family UBA9655; genus UBA9655. The sequence continues at coordinate 52,878 of JAGVLE010000013.1, forward strand.
CCGAAATTTAGCTCTTTGGATTATTATTGCCCTCTTTTTAGTGGCTATTTTTAATCTCTTCCAATCTCCTCCTGCTGGAAAGCAGCACGAAGCCATAGATTATTCCACCCTTTTGCAGCATGCAAAAGCAGGACAGATAAAAGATGTGCTTATTAAAGGAGAAACCGTCTCTGGCCAACTTAAAGATGGCAATTTATTTTCATCCATTGTCCCTCCCCATGACACCCATCTTATTAAACAGCTTTTAGACAGCGGCACGCGCATTAAAGTTGCCCCTGCTGAAGAAGAGATGCCTGGATTCTTGCAAATGATCCTCTCGTGGCTTCCTATGATTCTATTGATTGGAGTCTGGATTTACTTCATGCGTCAGCTTAATGGTGGCAACAAAGCCATGAGTTTTGGAAAATCAAAAGCACGCCTATTAGATGATAAAGGAGCTCAAGTTACTTTTCAGGATGTGGCTGGGGTTGAAGAGGCCAAGCAAGAATTAGAAGAAGTCGTTGAATTTCTTCGAGACCCCCAGAAATTTCAAAAACTGGGTGGAAAAATTCCTAAAGGTGTTCTTCTTGTAGGCCCTCCTGGGACTGGAAAAACCCTTCTCGCGCGGGCTATTGCTGGAGAAGCGAACGTTCCTTTCTTTACCATTTCGGGATCCGATTTCGTTGAGATGTTTGTCGGTGTCGGAGCAAGCCGTGTCCGAGACTTGTTCGAACAAGGCAAAAAGAACGCCCCTTGCATTATTTTCATTGATGAAATTGATGCCGTTGGTCGCCACCGCGGTGCAGGCCTTGGCGGCGGCAATGATGAACGTGAGCAAACCCTTAACCAACTTTTGGTTGAAATGGATGGGTTTGAAGCTAACAATGGGGTTATCCTTATTGCAGCAACCAACCGTCCTGATGTGCTTGACCCCGCCTTGCTAAGGCCAGGTCGTTTTGACCGACAAGTCGTCGTTCCTAATCCTGATGTAGCGGGCCGAGAAAAGATTCTTTCTGTGCATGTTCGTAAAGTTCCCTTGGCAGCAGATGTGGATTTAAAAGTTATTGCTAGAGGGACTCCTGGCTTTTCCGGAGCCGATCTTGCGAATCTTGTGAATGAAGCTGCTCTCTTAGCTGCTCGTCGAAATCGCCGGACTGTTTCCATGGCAGAGCTTGAAGAATCTAAAGATAAAGTCATGATGGGAAGCGAGCGTCGCTCCATGGTCATGAAAGATGAAGAAAAAAAGTTAACGGCTTACCATGAATCTGGACACGCTGTTGTTGCTTTCCACACACCCGCTTCTGACCCCATCCACAAAGCCACCATTATCCCTCGAGGACGTGCGTTGGGAATGGTCATGCGTCTTCCAGACGGAGATAGAATCTCTATGTCCCTGGAAAGACTCCAGGCAGATCTTGCTGTCGCTATGGGAGGGCGAATTGCGGAAGAGATGATTTTTGGGGCTGGAAAAATTACCACAGGGGCTTCTTCAGATATCAGCATGGCCACACAAATTGCGCGCCGCATGGTTACAGAATGGGGAATGAGCAAAAAACTTGGGCCTATTACTTATGGAGAAAATTCTCAGGAAGTTTTCCTTGGGCATTCGGTTGCCCAACACAAAAGTATTTCCGAAAGCACAGCACAACTTATCGATAATGAAATAAAACGTATTGTGGAAGACGCTTATGATTGCGCAAAAAAGCTTTTAACAACGCACAAAGACGACCTAGAGCTTTTGGCGCAGACTCTTTTGGAATATGAAACATTGAGTGGAGATGAGATCGAAAGCCTCTTGAAAAAAAGAAAATTTCATCGCGCTAAATCACCCTCGGATTCCAGTACGATTCGCGAAACCTCTATTCCCTCAGGCGGAGAAAAATCATCTTCTAAGTCCAAGAAAGTAATCTCAAAAACTTCGCCAACTCCTCAAGCTTCCTAAGGTAGACATCTTATCCTTTATTTTGGTAATATGTCTTTCTCTCAAGAAGGTATGTAAGGTAATCAATCAATGAAGCTTTCGCCAGGTCCTGAAGACCGCTTGAGTGTTTCACGTGAAACAACGTCTTCTCCTGATAAGGAGTCCAACAAGAAAAAGCCCCCACGCTCTCCTCAAAAACGTTTTGGTGGGCTTTCTAAATGGCTTTTTATCGCTGGTATTTGGGGGCTCTTTGTGGGGGGGATTCTCGTTCTTTGGTTTACATATGATTTGCCCGATATCACCAAACTGCAACAAACAGAGCGACGCCCAAGCTTAACGATTCTTGCTAAAGACGGCACGAAACTTGCAACCTATGGGGATTTGCATGGAGAAATGGTAACGGTAACAAACCTTCCTCCTCATGTCACTCAAGCCCTTTTGGCCATAGAAGATCGCCGATTTTATTCTCATTTTGGTGTCGATATTATTGGGCTTCTTCGAGCCATATGGGTCAATTCTCGTGCCGGTCATGTGGTGCAAGGCGGAAGTACCCTCACCCAACAATTAGCTAAGAATTTTCTACAATCTGAGAAGTTGTATCCCATTCATGACCGTTCTTTGCGGCGCAAGATTCAAGAAGCCTTACTTGCTCTATGGCTCGAACATAAGTTTACTAAAGATCAAATCCTCACCATCTATTTAAATCGAGTCTATTTTGGATCAGGCACCTATGGCTTGGCCGCTGCTTCCTATCATTATTTTGGAAAAAATCCCAAAAATTTAAGTCTTTATGAGTCAGCCGTCATTGCGGGGCTCTTAAAAGCCCCTTCCAAATATTCTCCTTCCACTAATCCTGATCTGGCCGATCAGCGAGCCGCTCAGGTCCTTGAAAACATGGTGAAAGAAGGTCACATTAGCGAAGGACTTAAGGATGCGTCTCTTGTCCTCGCCTCTTCAACCTCACCTACCTTTAGAGGTTCTGCCATTCGCTACTTTACTGATTGGATTGCAGATCTTGTCCAAGTCCAAAATAAATTCACGGACAAAGATTTGGTTGTTACCACTACTTTGGATCCTTCCCTCCAACGACTTGCTGAATCAGCCGTTGCACAAACAATGGTTGAGAAGGGGGAAAGTGCAAAAGTCTCTGAATTATCTCTTGTTTCCATGACCTATGACGGCGCCATTCAAGCACTTGTGGGAGGGACAAATTACCGGAAAAGCCAATTTAATAGAGCCACTCAAGCGCTTCGGCAACCTGGTTCTGCTTTTAAGGTAATTCTTTATTTGGCAGCCCTTGAGGCAGGACTCTCTCCTCATGATTATGTTAGCGACTTACCCATTCGATTTGGGAAATGGGCTCCTCGGAACTATAAATACCAGGCCCGTGGAGAGATATCCCTTGAAGAAGCTGTGGCCTATTCCGTTAATACTGTCAGTGTCCGTTTAGCCTATCGCTTAGGCATTCCACAGATCGTTGCAACAGCCCGCCGGCTTGGGATAAAAGCTGCGTTGCCTGATGATTTAACCATTGTATTAGGAACGGGAGAAACAACCCTCCTTGAATTGACAACCGCTTATGCCATCATTGCAAACAATGGCCTCTCTGTGACTCCCTATGCTATCCTTAAAATTACAGATTTAGAAGGACACCCACTTTATACTTACCAGCCCCCTCTTCCCCAACACGTTGTTAATCCTTTCGTCGCTCATTCCCTTGTTCAAATGTTGCGAGCTGTCTTTGTTTACGGAACGGGTCAAAAGGCTGCTGTTAGTGGATTTTGTGCAGGAAAAACAGGAACCAGCCAACGCCACCGAGATAGCTGGCTTATGGGCTTTACTCCTTATCTTATTACAGGAACATGGGCGGGCAATGATAATAATACCCCTATGAAATCTGAGGCTGGAAGCCCTGCTGCCCGTTTGTGGCATCTGTACATGTCAGGAACTCCTCAAGGAAATCCCCCTTCTCCTCCCCCTCAAGAAACAGAAGAGCCGTCAGGGGGGCTATTGGAAAACCTTCTAGATTCTTTGCTTTAAATGCTTTTTTGGCGAAGAGGGAACGTTTCCTCAGCAGCCCGCTGCCCACTATTTCCTTCTTTAAAATGAATACGGCATAGGGAAACATAACGGCTATTTCCACCCACCTCGATTTGATTGCCCTCAGAGACAGGATTTCCGTGCTCATCAATACGTAAATTCATGGTCGCTTTACGGCCACAATGGCAGATCGTTTTGATTTCTTCGATTTCTTCTGCAAGCGCAAGAAGAAGCTTTGAGGGCTCAAAAGGAGTCCCTCGAAAATCCGACCGAAGCCCATAGGTCAGCACAGGAATATGAAGCTTATCAACAATATCCGTGAGCTGATAAACATGTTCAGTCGTCATAAAATGAGCTTCGTCGACAAGGATACAGTGCAGCGGTGTTTTGGCGTGTTCAGCAGCTACATACTCATAAAAAGAAAAGTCTTTATCAAAGATAACGGCATCACTTTCCAGCCCAATGCGAGAGACGATTTTCCCTTTTTCTCCATAGCGGGTATCAAAGGCCGCCATAAATAACAAGGTGCGCATACCGCGTTCTCTATAGTTATGACTGGATTGAAGAAGAGTTGTTGTTTTTCCTGCATTCATTGCAGAATAATAGAAGTATAGCTTGGCCATGTGTGAAGGTTAATCCGGGTTATGTTTCCTGTATATTTTATGAACCTTCTCTCAAAGTCAAGAAGACTTGGTTTTAAATTGTGCGAAAGTATTGGTTTTTTGTGGATAAAAATATAGATCGTTGAGGTATTCGTATTAACAAAGGATTTTATGAATCTTTCCGCAAGCTCAAGGAGTTGTCTTTCGGGGAATGCTTTATGTCTTGTATGCTTAATCTATAAAAATTTTATAGCTGTGATCTGTGATTTAAAAAAATAGTGAGAGAGACAGCGCCCTCTCACTATTTATAACTGCATTTAGCAGCTGGTTATAACACATGAAGTCATCATGCCTGGAGTACATAGGAAATTACTTCCTGATGCTTTCCAATTCGTTTTTGATGCCATTTTACCAGCATTACAGTTTTTCACAGTACCCTTTGCACAAGTAAGGTTGTTGCCATCCCACTTTGCTGCCCCACCACCGGTTTCTTTAGAAGTACAACTTATATCTGCTGCTGCATTAGCTTGATGGCTAGAAACGAATGCGAAAACAGCAACTGCTGTCAATATTGTATATTTTGTCATTTTTCTTTTCCTTTGTGTTGTTTACTATGTTTAAAAAAGCATTAATAATATGCTTATTACAAAAGTTTACAAAAAAATAATTAAAATTTTGTAAAGATCCCTGTAAATTTTATATATGTTTTTTTAGAACAATAAAAAATATTTTTCCAGTATTAGAAAAAATCTTTATTCTTCCTCTTCTTCTTTTGGGGAACCAAGAGAACGAAGAACAGCGCCCACAGTTTCTTGATCTTCCTCTTTCAAATAGCCACAGCCTATCGTTACCTTTGGATGAGTCGTCAGCAGTTGAATTAATTGATCCGTCATGCTGTCCGGATCTGGATCGACAAAAGAATAAGGAAGAATACTAACATCCTTTTTTTGCCCGTGAAGCCATTCGTTAAACCACGGAGAAGTAGGATCAAATGCTTTTAGATGCAGGCCTATTACTAAATTTTGGGTGTTAAAAGTATTTCTCCCAACAATTTCTTCGAGGCTTTTTAAATTATCTAAATACAATTCGAGGATTAGGAGGGATGAAAAATGAGGCAAAAGTGTTCTTAAACTTTCAGTTTGATTTCCATTACTAGAAAAACGAAGACATTTTGGGGCAACTTCAATGATCCAGTCTTCGTGGTTTGTTTCAAGGAGGGCATTGGTAACAAAATCGCAGAGATTTTTTTCATCAAGCCATGACAGCCCTAATAAACTGTGATTTTCTCTCAGAATTTTTCGCGCATCTGGCTCGCTTAATAGTTTATTTCGAATCATATAAGAGAATTGTGAGGCAATCTGATCGTTTATACTACCTTCATCCGCATCCGCCAGGTTCCGTACAAGAGAAAATCCAAGAGGGTTTAGATTTTCTAAATTTAGTCCGAAAATATAATTCATCCCATGGATTTTCGCTTCTGCTGATCTGTAATCAGTTGAGGTGAGAATAGTGGAAAGCACTTGAGGCTCAAAATCTAATGGAGGTCCAGATTTTGTAGCTTCACTTAAGTCCATCAAATCTAAAAAACAATTTAAAAGTGGCTTTTTGCCCATGAATTCAGATTCTTCTCGACTAAACCGTTTCGCATTTCCCGCTAAGCATTCTAAAGATGTATGTTGGGGATCATGCTTCCAGCACAAAACAGCTTCTTGATCACGATTGAAGCTAATAGTCTCATAAATATCGCCATTTTCAAAAAAATTATCATCCTCATCGATCCCAGACCATGTCCAAGATGCGTCATCTGGAAACAGGTAAGAACACAAGGTGTTCATAGCTTCGGAAATTTCCGGAAAGCCATTCTCTTCACTGAGGTGTAGGAAGCTTGAAAGTTCAGGAATCAGCGCCCCAAAAACATGCAGGCTATTGATAAGACCGGGCTTAACCTCATAGGTCTTTGGTGCATTTCCAGAAGGTTTTAAATACTCTACATTTTCTAATTGCGTCAAAATTTGTGCAAAATAGTCATGTGCGCCTTGTGAAAAAAGTTGTTCACTGGTCGTGTAACGCTCGAAAAAATCTCTTAGAGGTGAGTTTTCAGGAAAAACATCAGCAACAATTTGGTAGCATTCCTCTTTGAGTTGGCGAGCTTTATAAAGCAGCAATGATAAGAGACTAGATTCGACACAATCAGAGATGATGGCTTCTTTTTTCGCAATTGTTATTGCGGCTTTTCCGTAAGGAATGGTGGTCGGAAAAGGATTTTCGAAACAGTCATACCCATATTTCAAGAGAGCAAGTTGTTCTGCATCTAATGTATCCAGAGGTTGTTGTTTGATTTTTTGGTAATCCGTGAAATCATATCCTTCTGCCTTGAAAATATCCGTAAGGTCATCGGTGCCCATGAATTTATAAAATTTTCCTCGCTCTTCAGGCATTTTAAATTTTAGCCATATATATCCTAACAAAGTTTTTTCTATGGGGTTTTCTAGTAAATAGCCGGATTCTTGCTTTGCTTTTAACAAAGTATCCACAAATCGAAATGTGAGGAAATCAGCACGCCGAGTTTCGAAAGAAAAAATTTGAGGAAACTGCGCTTTCAAGTCTTCAAGTTCGCTTGACTGCTTTTTACTGGGTTTTTTAAGTGAAATCAGCTGAGACATGCGATTTGCTAAGGCATGCTCTTCAATCTCATTTTCTCTAATCAAACCTTGCCTTTTATATTCCGGCAATACTTTATCAAAAAGTTTAGAATATTTTTGAGGGTCTTCAGGATCAATGTCAAAAATTGAGAGAAACCTAATCCCTTCTTCATTCAGCTGTTGAAAAATTTGGCGCAGAAATTCATAACGCAGAAAAGCTAGGTATGAGGTGCGGATTTCTTCATCAATCTTAGCATCTGGAAAGAGGCAATTTAAGATATCAGTTTCTGTCAGTTGAGAGTGGGAGCTCAACTTAATAAGCTGTGCTATTTTTTCAATCCCCACTTGTTGCAAAGGATCAGAATTAGCTTGATTAGGTGTTAAGTTCACTCCATCAGGCGATGGAAATAAAAGTTGCAAAAGTGAATCTGTATAACTCTGTGGAGCAGCATTCACCTCTAGCGCTTGTATGTGCACAGGAATTTCTGGCCTCCAAATCCCTTGATTCCCAAAGAAGCGAGCATTTCGTAAGGATTGAATCAGGGAAAATCTTTGAGAGGGTTGGTAGAAGAGAGGCAATGAGCTTTGGGCCACAACAGAATCTGCACCTTTGTAAAACTTACCATCACCTATAGCAAAGGTACTTGTTGAAAATAAAAAACTTAAGCCAAATAAAAAATTAATAAACCGTTTCAAAGTACATCCAAATCATCAGTTGCAATAAAAATACTATTAATCCTTATATTGTAAGGAGTCTTTGTTGTAAAGAAATTTATTAGAACTTCATATGATGAACAATATAACCTTGCAAGGTAATACCCTCCCATTCCTATAGAAACCATTTTTAGGTGTCTGGTTTCTGGTAAAGAAACAAAAGGTCTTATGCGCAGGAAAAATTCATTATATTCAAATGATTATACTGGAGCGGGCGAAGGGATTCGAACCCTCGACCCCAACCTTGGCAAGGTTGTGCTCTACCCCTGAGCTACGCCCGCATGGAATCCCCGCATCATACCGTGGATTGGTCCATTTTCAAGCAGAAAATGTAGAATCGATATTAATCTTGGTCTTCTCGATAGGTTTTTTCAAGACGTTCATGAAGTTCTTGCGCTTCTAAGCACAATGTCGCAATAGGACGTGCTTCTAAACGCGCCACCCCAATGGGAACTCCTGTTTCTTCACAATAACCATAGGTTCCCTTTTCAATACGCTCAAGAGCCTGGTTAATCTTTAAAACAAGTTTTCTCTCCCGATCCCGGGTACGAAGCTCAAAAGAACGATCTGTTTCTGTAGAAGCACGGTCATTAACATCCGGCTCATTAATAGACTCTTCTTGCATATGATGGAGGGTTTCCACTGTTTCCCGCTGAAGCTCTTCACGCCACTTTATAAGCTTTTCACGAAAATAGTCTACCTGCTGTTGAGACATATAAGGCTCAATTTCGGTTGGTCTGTAATGTGGTGGTAGGCTCATATTTCCCTCTTTTCCCTATTATTTAAAAGCGCGGCTCATCATGGACGATCTTTAAAAAGCGTGCAATGGTAATCTAACAAAAGTATATAAAGGAAACGTAAACATTTTCTCTGAAAGTAAAGAAATGATTATCTTAGGAATTGAAACCAGTTGCGATGAAACAGCAGCAGCCGTTGTCACAAGTGATAAACGCATCCTTTCCAATATTGTTTCTTCTCAGCTAAAGGAACATACGCCTTTTGGAGGAGTCGTTCCGGAAATTGCAGCGCGCTCTCACCTCCATCACATTGATTTTATTGTAGAAAAAGCTCTCAAGGACGCCAGCGTTTCGCTGCAAGATCTCGATGGCATTGCGGCTACAGGAGGACCAGGACTCATTGGCGGCGTTATTGTAGGCGTCATGATGGCCAAAGGGATGGCTATGGCAACTAACCTCCCCTTTCTTCCTATTAACCATTTAGAGGCCCACGCACTCACCGTACGCCTGACTCATGCTGTAGAATTTCCCTACCTCTTACTTCTGGTATCAGGCGGTCATTGTCAGTTTTTAATTGCTGAGGATGTTGGGAAGTATACGTATCTGGGAGGAACATTGGATGATGCTCTCGGAGAATGTTTGGACAAAACAGCCCGACTTTTAGGTCAGCCCTACCCAGGGGGCCCCTTTATTGAACGGATGGCTTTGCGTGGAAATCCACACGCCTTTGCGTTCCCTCATCCTTTAAAAGGACAGAAAGGATGTTCCTTTTCATTTTCAGGGCTGAAAACGGCGGCTCGGAAGGTCATTTTAGAACACAACACGGGATCTCTTCCCTTTTGTGAAGATTTTTGTGCCTCTTTTCAGAAAGTTATTGGCGAGATCCTGCAAGATCGGTGTCGACATGCTCTCGCTGTAGCATTGGAAAAATTTCCTTCTTTAAAGACTCTGGTGGTGGCTGGAGGCGTGGCTGCAAATCAATATTTCAAAGCTCAGCTCACTTTGTGCGCACGGGAGAAGGAAGTCGATGTGGTATCTCCCCCTATAGACCTGTGCACCGATAATGGAGCTATGATTGCTTGGGCTGGCGTAGAGTGGCTTAAAAAAGGAGCGAGAGGCGACTTGGATTTTGCGCCTCGTCCTCGCTGGCCTTTGGCTGAAAAGGATTAACCTTTACTCAGTGATGATGGCCGTCTTCGTTATGATGCGGACAGCATGTTTTCTCAAGCTGACGCTTCATCCGACGAGCTGCGGCAGTTAGCTTGCGGTTAGAAGTTGACTTCAAGAAGTCATCAATTCCACCATTTTTCTCAACCGTGCGAAGACCTGCGGCAGAAACACGAAGTCTAACAGTGGTATTTAAAGACTCACTTAAGAAAGAAGCCTGTTGAAGATTTGGAGCAAACCGACGTCGAGATTTATTGTTTGCATGGGATACATTATTCCCAGTCATCACTTTTTTACCTGTAATATCGCATTCCCGTGCCATCGTAACTCTCTCTTTTATTTCTAAGCTATATTTTTTTACCTAATATTCATGAAAAGGTCAAGGGCTGGGAAAATAGGGACATTTTCCCTTACTTTCTTCCTTCAAAAAATTGGGGCCCAAGCAGGCCGTTAGTATATTTTTAATCTTTTTATAATAAAGTTAAAAATAAAAATTCATTTTAAACATAAAAAGGAATTTAAAAAATGAAAATTACTATTACAATGCTGTCACTTCTCGTTGGCACAAGCTTTTTTATAAGCACAGGAGCAACTGCATACGATAACGTAAATAAAGACGCGTTAAAGAAGGCTATAGATAAATGTAAATCGAAGGCAAACCCTATGACCCCAAAGCAATCAATTAAAAAGGTATCTGATTGTTTAGCGAAAAGTGATGGAATATGTAGCTCAGGAACTATCAATGCTGATAGCTTGAATAATAGCATACGCGCGTGTACAGCGAATGCGAAAATACAGGATCTGATAAAATTATCTACTGCTAATAATAATGGTCCTATATATAATTGTTTGAGCAATATTCAGGTATGTAGTTAAAGGGAAGCCTCTACAAAAAGTATTTGTGTGCTCCCCTACCCCTGTCTTCCTTGCCTAGATAAGCTCCGCGCGCTCTTTTGAGTAAGCGGTAGCGTTCTTGGCGAGGACCTTTATGCTATGCGGTTTTCTAAAATTTTCCAGTAGAGAAGAGGGGCCTGGAAGTGGGAGAATTCGTAACATAATACTTCTTTGCAACGCCTCATAAAGATCCTCACCAAGAAACGTTAAGAGCTCGCCTTTGGCTTTGCTACGTTTCTAGGTAAGGACGACAGCGAGGAAAGATACCTTTTGCAGCGGGGTCTTGTTAGATCTTAAGAGAACCCTATTGCATATCTTATACCGTAGTTCACCTTTCCTCGCCTCCATCCACACACTTTTTCATTTGACTTCTTCTAAAAATTTTCAGACACTTATTCGACCCTTAAAAAGGAAATATAATCAATATTATGCTGCAAGAAAGGTCCGCATTCTCTTTTAGGAACCTCGCTACACTCCCTTCTCACTTTCAGAAATTAGGGTTGGTGGGGACTTTATGTGCCGTTAACATGGGGCTTATTGCTCTCTTGGGCGCGCTCATGATGGCACTTTCCGGACAAATAGCTTTCTTCATTCTTTCTCTTCTTATGACGGTAAGCACAGGGGGAATGATCGCTTTATTCTTTTTAAATTATGAAAAACCTAATTTTTTTTCAAAAACCCACCCCTCTCCCTCCTTTCCTTATGAAGAAAATTTGCATCCCCTCCTCCACCTTTCACCCGATCTTTACTTAACGTATGGCAACCAAAAAGCATTAGACGACTGCTGGTGGGCCGAAAACACTCTCATTTTAGAGGAATCTCTGGCTTGCCAGGAAAGTAAGGAAGCCTTGGCTCGTCTTTTTGATGCTTTTGCTCACCGCAAAGAAATCACAGAAACGTTAATATTTCGTGGAAAACATGAAGAAGAAAGCTGGCACATTCATAGTACCCCTCAAGAAAGCAAAGCTCTTTGGCAATGCCATAAAATTTCTTCCTCCGAAAAAAAAGCACCCTCTTCTCCTGAAGAGATTAATGTTCTGACCACTCTGCTGGATGCACGAGCGGAAGGGCTTTTTTGTCTGAATAAAAAGGGGATTATTCTTTTTTGTAATGAAAAATTTTCTCAATGGCTCGACTATAAACGAGAAGACTTAATAGGCTCTCCTTTAACAAAATTCCTTACAAAAACTCGCTCGACAGGGAGCTTGCCCCTTCTTGAGCTTCAAGGAAAATGCGATTTTATGACCTCTGCTTCCCGCGTTAAGAGTCTTTTTCTTGAACAAACTCAACTTCCTTTTGAAGGAGAGTTTATCACTTATTCTCTTGCCTACCTTCATACCCCCTTTATCGAGCACAGTGACCTGAGTCGCATCTTTAATACAAGCCCCCTTCCTATTGCGTGCCTAGATGAAAAAGGTCTCATTCAAGATTCAAACTTTCTTTTTCGAGATCAAATCTGGTCGGCAGATACTCCTGCCAAGGGGGCTTCTTTTCTTGATTTTGTCGTTGATTCTCAACGAGAAGAAGTCCGAAATGCCTTTCATGCGTTCCTCAACGGCCATGAAGAAGGAACGCCTCTTGAAATTCAGCTCAATGATGCCAAGGAATCTATCGTTGCTGCTTATCTTGCAACCCTCTCTCTTGAAGACAGGAAGGGGCTACTTATTCAATTTAATGATATTACCGATCAAAAGAAGTTTGAAAGCCAACTCGGACAATCACAAAAAATGCAAGCCGTTGGTCAATTAGCGGGAGGTATTGCTCACGACTTTAACAATCTTCTAACGGCTATGATTGGATTCTGTGACCTTCTCCTCCTTCGTCACACCCCTGGAGACCAATCTTTTACAGATGTCATGCAGATCAAACAAAACGCAAATCGAGCCGCCAATTTGGTCCGTCAATTGCTAGCCTTTTCTCGTCAACAAACGCTACAACCAAAAGTATTGGATATTACGGAAAGTCTTGCGGAACTTTCTGCCCTCTTGCGACGTCTTATTGGCTCTAACATTGAGCTTAAGATAAAGCATGAACGTGATTTAGGCCTGGTCCTTGTAGATCAAGGACAACTTGAACAAGTTATCATTAACTTGGCTGTTAATGCGCGTGATTCCATGGAAGGAGGGGGAGAAATCATCATTACCACCCAAAATTATGAGTTTAAAAAAGCAAAGCGTTATGGCGCGGATGTTATTCCTCCCGGCCCTTACGTTCTTGTAGAAGTATCCGACACAGGGGTAGGTATAAAACCTGAAATTATAGATCGTATTTTTGATCCTTTCTTTTCTACCAAAGAAGTTGGCTCAGGCACTGGTCTTGGCCTTTCAACGGTTTATGGGATTGTTAAGCAAACGGGAGGGTTTATTCAGGTCAAATCAAAGGTGGGGGAAGGAACAACCTTCAGCATTTACCTTCCTCAGTATCTCACAGATGACACCAAAGCCGTTGTCGCCCCTTCACGAGAGAAAACTCCTCCTCAAGACCTCACAGGATCAAGCACTATCCTTCTTGTAGAAGATGAAGATGCTGTAAGGCTTTTCAGTGCGCGAGCTTTACGCAGTAAGGGGTATACGGTTATTGAAGCTGTTAACGGAACCGAAGCCTTAGACTTGATTAAAACGAACGATAAAACGATAGATCTTGTGATTTCAGATGTCATTATGCCTCAAATGGATGGGCCCACTTTTATCAAGGAAATGAATGATCTTAATATAAACCCAAAGGTTCTTTTCATTTCTGGATACACGGAAGACACCTTTCATGATCAGTTAAATGGAGCCGAAAAAGTAGCGTTTCTTTCGAAACCTTTCAGCTTGAACGACCTCGCCACTCGGGTTAAAGAGATTTTGGATGAAGAAGAGAGTTAATTAGATATCACTAGCGCCTAGACATACCTCCAACATCACTGCTATAGAGAAAAGATAGTATGGAAGGATTTACACATGGATAAGCAAAAAGCCCTCGAAGCCGCCCTTGGTCAAATTGAAAAGGCCTTCGGAAAAGGATCAGTTATGCGTTTGGGAGAACGAGACGCAATCGTGGAGGTTTCATCAATTTCCACAGGTTCTCTCGGACTTGATATCGCGCTTGGCATCGGAGGCCTTGCTAAAGGTCGTATTATTGAAATTTACGGCCCTGAAAGCTCAGGAAAAACCACTCTTGCCCTTCATGTGGTGGCAGAAGCTCAAAAGACAGGCGGCACCTGTGCTTTCATTGACGCCGAACACGCATTGGATCCTATTTACGCTCGGAAGCTCGGTGTTAACACAGAAAACCTCATCATTTCCCAGCCAGATTCCGGGGAGCAGGGCCTTGAAATTGCAGACACACTTGTTCGTTCAGGGGCCATTGACATCGTCATCATCGATAGCGTTGCAGCCCTTGTCCCTAAGGCAGAGCTTGAAGGAGAAATGGGAGATTCTCACATGGGTCTCCAAGCTCGCTTGATGAGCCAAGCGTTGCGAAAACTGACAGGTTCTATTTCTAAAACAAATTGCATGGTGATTTTCATCAACCAAATCCGTCAAAAAATTGGCGTTATGTTTGGAAATCCTGAAACAACAACAGGTGGCAACGCGTTGAAGTTCTATGCTTCTGTGCGTCTTGATATTCGCCGTATTGGCTCTATTAAAGACAAAGATGAAGTTGTTGGTAATCAAACCCGCGTAAAAGTTGTTAAAAACAAATTGGCGCCTCCTTTTAAAGTTGTTGAATTTGACATCATGTATGGTGAAGGAATCTCTAAAACAGGCGAATTGATTGACCTCGGCGTTAAAGCTGAACTTGTTGAAAAATCAGGGGCTTGGTATTCTTACAAAGGTCAGAAGATCGGACAAGGACGCGAAGCTGTTCGTACTTTCTTAAAGCAAAATCCTGCTGTTGCAACTGAACTCGAACAAGCTTTACGAGCTCAAAGCGCGCAGCTTAGTGAGAGCCTTTCCATTACCGGAGGAATGCCTCGCGCTGAAGAAAATGAAGAGGGCGAAGAAGCAGCCTAATCTGCTAAGCTGTGGATGACGAAAAAATGACCTTCATGACAACGGCTGATATTCGCTCCTTTTTTTTGGAATATTTTCAAAACCGTGGCCATACGGTTGTTCCTTCCAGTTCCCTTGTTCCTGTTAATGACCCTACCCTGTTATTTACAAACGCAGGGATGGTTCCTTTCAAAGATGTCTTTACGGGTCAGGAAAAACGTAGTTATACCCAGGCCACAAGCTCCCAAAAATGCATTCGCGCGGGAGGAAAACACAACGATCTCGAAAACGTTGGCCACACAGCACGCCATCATACCTTTTTTGAAATGCTCGGAAACTTCTCTTTTGGGGACTATTTCAAAGAAGAAGCTATTGAATACGCTTGGACTCTCTTAACCAAAGAATGGGGTATTCCTATTGAGAAACTTTTGGTTACTGTCTATGCAGAAGATGAGGAAGCAGCTGGCCTATGGCGTAAAATTGCGCGTCTTCCTGATGAAAAAATCATTCGAATTTCTGAAAAGTCAGAAAACTTTTGGACGATGGGAGATGTTGGTCCCTGTGGTCCTTGTTCTGAGATTTTCTATGACCATGGGGCCCATATCCCCGGCGGTCCTCCCGGAAGCGCTGAGGCAGAAGGAGACAGGTTTGTTGAGATTTGGAATCTTGTCTTTATGCAGTATGAGCAAGTTGATGCGCAAACCCTTATTCCTCTTCCAAAACCTTCTGTGGATACAGGCATGGGAATTGAGCGGGTTGCTGCCGTTCTCCAAAGCGTTTACAACAATTTTGATACAGATATTTTCAAAGCTATCATTCAAGCTTCCCAAGACATCACACATATAAAAGCACAAGGAGCTGCACAAGCTTCTCATCGAGTCATTGCTGATCATTTACGATCAAGTTGCTTCCTGATCGCAGATGGAATTCTGCCTAGTAACGAAGGGCGTGGATACGTCCTCAGACGCATTATGCGGCGCGCTATGCGACATGTTCATCTCTTGGGATATTCCGGCACCCTTATGGCCAAACTGGTCCCTACACTCGCCGAAACGATGGGAAAAGCCTATCCTGAATTAATCCAAGCGACTCCTCTTATTGTGGAAACTCTTCATTTAGAAGAAGAGCGTTTTCGAGAAACTTTAGAAAAAGGTCTCAAGCTCCTCCAAGAAGAAACACAAAAAATAAAAGATATACTGCCTGGCGAGATTGCTTTTAAACTTTATGATACTTATGGATTCCCTCTTGATCTCACTCAAGATGTCCTTTCTGAAAAAGGAAAATCTGTTGACCTAGAGGGTTTCCAGCAAGCCATGAATCGCCAAAAAACTGAGGCTCGGAAAGCTTGGGCAGGATCTGGAGACAGTAAGACTGAGCGGATTTGGTTTGATTTAAGAAACAAACTGCAACCAACAGAATTTTTAGGATATAAAACCCTTGTGGCAGAAGGGAAAATAGAAGCCCTTGTAAAAGATGGAGAAGAGGCTTCTTCTGCGAAGAAGGGAGACTTTATCACTCTTATTGTCAATCAAACTCCTTTTTATGGAGAATCTGGGGGACAAGCTGGAGATACAGGAACTCTCTCAACCCCTTCCGGGCGTATGAAGGTGGAAGACACCCAGCGCAAGGGAGGAGACCTGATTATCCATAACGGTCGCGTTACGGAAGGAGAAGTTAAGCAAGGAGAGGTCGCTCATTTGGAGGTCAATGGGGAAAGACGTGCTCTTTTAAAGGCCAACCATCCAGCAACCCACCTCCTCCATAAAGCTCTGCGGAAATACCTTGGCGCACATGTTACTCAGAAAGGGTCTCTCGTAAGTCATGACCGTCTCCGGTTCGATTTTAGCCATCCTAAGTCTTTAACTTCTGAGGAGTTAAAGAGTATTGAACAAGAAGTAAATGCTCGCATTCGACAGAATACCCCCGTCACCACACGTCTGATGAGCCCGGAAGAGGCAACCCGCGAGGGTGCTCTTGCTCTGTTTGGAGAGAAGTATGGAGATGAGGTGCGGGTGGTGTCGATGGGGGAAGATATCAATTCTCCTTTTTCTATTGAACTCTGTGGGGGCACTCACGTTAAGCGAACTGGAGACATT
Organism: Alphaproteobacteria bacterium; assembly: GCA_020049895.1. Taxonomy (GTDB): domain Bacteria; phylum Pseudomonadota; class Alphaproteobacteria; order UBA9655; family UBA9655; genus UBA9655. The sequence goes on from JAGVLE010000013.1 coordinate 69,647, forward strand.
GGATACTTTAAAATCCTCTCTGAAGCCGGCGTTTCTGCTGGTGTTAGGCGAATGGAAGCCCTTACAGGGTCACAAGCTGAAGACTTTGCATCAACCCAATCGAAAACCATTGCAGACCTTGCAGGGGTACTGAAAGTAGTTCCTCCTGCCCTCTTCCAAAGAGTAACCGAGCTTGTGGAAAACACGCGCACTTTTGAAAAAGAACTTAAAACCCTTCGGGGACGCATGGCTACAATAGGTGAAGGACAGGAACTTAAGCCAAAAATTATCAATGGAGTTCCCCTTTATTACCGTCATGTTAAAGATATTCCTCCCCAAACCCTGAAATCCCTTGTAGATGAGTTAAAAACTAAGTTTTCCTCAGGAATCTTTGTCATTGTGGGAGAAAACGAAGAAAAGGTATCTCTTGTTATGGGTGTCAGTCCAGATTTTCTCCCTCGTTTTAATGCCGTTGATCTCATTCAGAAAGTTGTTCATACTATTGGCGGCAAAGGGGGCGGAGGTAGACCAGACCTTGCTCAAGCGGGAGGAAATCAACCAGAGGGTATAGAGACTCTCTTTAAAGAGCTTTCCGCTATCCTTCTCAAAGATAAATAAGGGATTTTAGAATGAAGTTAATTCAGAGATTTGCACTGTTTTCTCGTTACGTTTCCTCCATTACGGGGCAGCCAAGGACTTTTGCCTGGGCATGCGTTCTCGTTCTTATGTGGATTATCGCAGGCCCAATTCTCGGTTTTTCTGATACTTGGCAACTTCTCATCAACTCACTCGCTTCAGTTGTTACCTTTCTTATGGTTTTTTTAATTCAAAACACACAAAACAGAGACACAATGGCGCTTCAAATCAAGCTTGATGAACTCATTCGTGTCCAAGAAGGAACCCATAATGCGCTTCTTGACCTTGAAGAACTGACTGAAGAGCAACTGACTGAAGTTAGTGAAAAATATAGACGTATTGCTCAGGCTGCTCGCGAAAACATAGAGGCAGGAAGACAAGATACAGGCTCTGAAGACGTTTAAGTGAAAACATCCCTCTCTATAGGCACTCGCTGTAGTCCATTGGGGCTTGCTCAAACCTACGAAGTTATTGCGGGCCTTGAAAAATTTTATCCCCACCTTAAAAACAAAATTGAAATAAAGTGCATTAAAACCACTGGGGATGCGATTGCCGATCGAAGCCTTACGGATGTGGGAGGCAAGTCTCTTTTCACAAAAGAAATTGAAGTTGCTCTTCTTAAAGGCGAAATTGATATTGCTGTTCATTCCATGAAAGATGTTACAACAGACGTTCCTAAAGGGCTTTTTTTCCCTGCAATGCTTGAACGCGAAGACCCAAGAGATGCGCTTATTACCTATCAAAAAACACCTGCTGAGGAGTTTCCTCCAGGCACTTTTTTTGGGACATCTTCCCTCCGTCGACAAGTATATTCCTTACAAACATTTCCCCACCTTTCTATTACTCTCTTAAGAGGAAATGTTTCAACACGCCTTACAAAGATTGAAGAAGGAGATGTGAAAGTTACCCTTCTTGCTGTTGCAGGGCTCAAGCGCCTCGGACTTCTTGAAAGGGCAACAAAAATTCTTTCTCTTGAAGAGTGCTTACCTGCTGTGGCCCAAGGGGTCATAGGAATTCAGTGCCGAGAAGCTGATACAGAAATAAGAGACATTCTTTTTCCCTTGAATCATCCCCCTACTTTTCATGCTGTTACGACAGAGAGATCTTTTATGCGAGTTATGCAAGGGTCTTGCCGAACTCCCCTTGCAGGGTATGCTTATTTGAAAGAAAATACCCTTTTCTTCAAAGGAATGATAAGCGACCCTTTAGGGAAAAATATACACTTTGTTTCTTCCAAAGGGCCCCTCGAAGACGCCATTCGAATTGGGGAAGAAGCAGCACATACTCTTCGAGCTCAGCAATGTCTCGAGCCCTTATAATTCGACAGAGGGAAGAAGCTATTCCACTCGCAGCCTCTTTGCGAGAAAAAGGAGTAGTTCCTTATATTTGTCCTCTTTTCAAACCACGATTTCTTTCCCTTCCCCCCTTAGAAAATCCTCAAGCTCTTATCGTCACAAGCAAAAATGCTCTTCGTTCTCTTCGAGAGTGCGTAAATTTCCATACCCTCCCTTTATATACAGTGGGGGACAAGACAGCAGAATTTGCAAGAGCCTTAGGATTTTCAAACGTATTGAGTGCCTCAGGAGATAGCAAAGACCTTTGTCATCTTATTCTTCAAAAAGCTTCTCCTTCAAAAGGAGCTCTCTTATATCTCTCAGGTGACGTCGTTAAGGGCAATATCACCGAAAATTTAACAGCAGTTGGATTTACTGTAAAACGTCATGTTGTTTACATACTTGAATCCAGAAAAGATTTTCCTTCCTCATTGAAAAGCGCTCTGACACAGGGGGGCATATTTTATGTCTTATTTTTTTCTCCCCATACAACAACTCTGTTCCTTCACCTTTTAAAAAAGGAAAAGCTTGAAGCTATCACTGAAAAGATGACATCTTTATGTCTCAGTCAGGATGTGGTAAAAGAGGTTTTAGACGTTGAGTGGAAAGAGGTTTGGGTAAGTCCTCACCCAACCGTAGAGGCCATGATAGATTATTTTCATGCAAAATAAAAAATTTTTCATACAAAAATTTATTTCTTCTCGGAGCTTTAAAAATAATTTCATTTTTATAATGTTTATTTTTTTCTTCACCCTTTCGTTCTCCATTATCTTGAAACGCCATTTTGAGCCTAAAATGTCAATATCTGTAGTGGCGGCTAAAGATTTTTTAATAAAAAACAATATAAAAAACAACAAAGCAATTGCGTTTCATCTTTTGTTCTCTGTTTTACAAACAGGAACTCCTCTCTCTACCTTAAAAACATTTTTACAAAATATTCCAGATCCTTGGGCATCCCCTCTTCTTGTTTCTTTAACTCCTCTAGACAATATTATAACGTATTCAGAGTTAGAGGCAGTTTTTGTTAAACAAACACTAGAGGAAAATATAAGAGACAAAGAAAATTCTTTTTTTTCTCTGGAAAAATTTAGAAAATTCTTCTCTTCTGATGAGAAAAAAAATATTTTGAAAGCCTTACAAAATAATAATGTTGAACGTGCTCTTGTTTATTTTGAAAAACTCCATAATACCGATAAACTTTCTCTTTCTTTCTGGGAAAAAATTGCTAGAGAGCGCTTGGAGTTTGAGACTATTTGCAAAAATATTTTTTTGGAGTTTTGTAAGAAGGACACTTTATGAGAATAGGCCCCTACCTTTTACTCTTAGGAACACTTTTTTCTTTTTTTGGATTTATTTATTTTCTAGATCCTGGAACAATTCAAATAACATGGCTAGGCTTCGAATTTCACTTATCTGCTCTTGTTGGGCTTTTAGGGCTTTTTGCTCTTTTTTGCTTTTATAAAATTCTTTGTCTTATCTCTTCCTGGATTCTGAAAATTTTCTCATATTGGGCATCTTTCTTTAAGAAAAGACAAAACAAAGAGACGGATGACGACATTTTCAAACTGGCCAGGGTGTCTATTGAAGCAGGGCTATGGGGAGATGCTCGCTCTTATCTTATGCTTTTGTTAAAAAAAGATCCAACCCCTCAAGTATATCATCTCTTAGCCATTCTTGAGCTTGAAGAAACTCACAGTGCAAATACTGCTATAGCCTGGCTTGAAAAAAGTTTGATCTGTGCTTACGAGAAAAATACATTTACGCAATAATGTCAGGGATTATTCTTGTTTCTAGGGTAAGAATTTTATCTTTGAGGTACAGTTTCTTTTTCTTTAACCTCTGAACAGCAAGCTGATTATAGGGAGAGTTCTCCATCAGCTGCAGAATTGTTTCGTCTAAAAGACGATGCTCTTCTTTTAGCTTTTTCAAAAGGTCTATTAATTCTATAGAAATTGTCATAGGCTTTTTCGCTCTTTCTCTAAAAGGATCTTAACAGAAATTTCAGCTAAAATCCTGTCTAAAATAAGAAGCTAAGTATTGACAGGGATAACTACACACGTCATGATTTTTCGATATTGACATATAGCATACACACTCATGATTTCTCGTTTTCATAAAATTACTTTTATTTTTCTTATAGGCCTTTCCGGCTGTGAAACACTTGATATTCATGGTCATGAAGTTGATCCCGACCAACTTCAAAAAGTTAATGTTGGAAAAACCACCAAAAAACAAATTACAGAGATTTTTGGAACTCCTTCCGCTGTCTCGACATTTAATAATAACACGTGGTTTTATATGTCCGAGACAACCTCTACCAGAGCTTTTTTCTCTCCTACCATCTTAAAAAGTAACATTACACGCATTGAATTTGATACTAAGGGAGTCGTTCAAACCCTTGCCTCTCTTACAGAGAGAGACAGAGTCATTGTTTCTCATGTGTATAGAACAACCCCCACAGCTGGTTATAAGTTTGGTGTCATAGAACAACTGTTTGGAAACATAGGCCGGTTTAACGGGAAAGACCCCGACATGGGAAGCCGACGATAGGGCTAGGTGTCAGGAAAACTCTCTAATTACAAATGACTAAGCTTTCTTCCTCTGGTTGAATCTCGAAGGCAATCTTTGGAAAAACACACGTCACCCGCGTCCCTTTATCAATGTGAGAATCAAGCAAAATATATCCTCCATGAAGTTCCACGATGTTCTTTACAAGAGATAACCCTACTCCCACTCCAATGTGTGGATTTTCGGAACCTCGTTCAAATTTCTTAAAAACATAAGGCTGCTTCTCTAAAGAAATTCCAATTCCTGTATCTGACACGGAAATCTCTAAGTTCTCTCCCTTCATCTTGGCTTCAATGGAAATCTTTCCTTCAGGGGGCGTAAATTTAATTGAATTACTTAAAAGGTTAAACAACGCTTGTTTAAGACGCCTTTCATCCACAATCCATTCTTGTACATTTTTTTCATAGTTATGGGTAAGGTGTTGTTTGTTGTTCTCTGCTCTCTTTATAGAAAGCCCCACTACATCTTTTAGGAGAGAAGGGATATTAACGTTTGAGGGTTGTAGGGATAGATAGCCAGCTTCAATAGAAGCTAAATCTAAAATATCGTTCACAAGGTGTAAGAGTTTTTTGGAAGACTCTAGAACACCATTCACATAATCTTCTTGTCTCTCATTAAGTTGACCAAAATATCGACGAGAAAGAACCTCTGTAAATCCAATAATCGTTGTAAGAGGTGATCTTAGCTCATGGGAAACATTTGCAATAAATTCCGATTTCAAGAGATCTGCTGTTTGAAGGGCTTCATTTTTTTCTTGAAGAGCTTTCTGTACAAGCGATGTATCTGTTGCATCTGTATAACTGAAAAGATGATCCCCATTCGGAAGAGGAACGTATCCAAAGTTTACAACTGTTTCATCTTTCCTTGGGAGCTGGCCCGTTTTAGGAATGCGCTCTGTAAGATTACCAAGCGTTTCTTCTTTAAACTCTTCCCATTTCTCATTCGAGTGATCAAAAAATCCTCTTGTTTTTTCAATAATATGCGTAAAATGCTGTCCATGTTCTATTTCAGTTTTGTTGAAGTTCCAAAGACGAAGAAAACTTGGGTTAAAGATTTTGAGACGGCTATCACTTCCAAACACAACAACCCCTTCAAAAAGATTATCGAGAGTTGTTTGATAGGCGTCAAAAAGCGCTTTGTTTATTCTCTCAAGAGCAAAATAATCCGTCACATCTTCAAACATAAACAAAAGCCCCCCCAAAGGATGGGGAGAAGTGAAAACACGTAACGTTCTTTCGTCAGGTAAATGAATCAGTTCTTCTTGAGGAGAAACCTGCTCCTGAAGTTGTAAAATTTGACGTTTTTTATAGACCGGAAAATCCGCACATTCGGGTAGCTGACGACGATGACGCAAATCTTCTAAAACTTCTTCAAGACGCGGGTTTGTCTTTAGAAACTCTTCTTTAAACCCATACAGAGCCATATAAGCTTGATTGTAGTATTGAAGCGTCGCATCAGCATCATAGACAGCGACAGCCGTAGAGAGATGATCCAGAACTGTGCGGTGAGCGTCAATTAATTTTTTGATTTCAGAGTTTATTGACGTTACTTCTGTAATATCATAGGCAATGCCAAGAGTTCCTCCCCTACGAGAATCTGGAACTTCATAAATACGAAAATGTCGTCTTTCTCCATTTGCAATCGCTGCGCTTTCAAGAACCTGTTGTTCATTTGTATTAAATGCTTTTCGGGCAATTGTTTTTGCTGCACGGAAGGAAATAAGTTCAATGTTTTCCGAGTACACTTTTTCAGGTGAGGCTTGAACGACTTCTGCATAAGAGCGATTGCAATACGTAATTTTTTGTTGACTGTCTCGATGCCATATAAGGAGCGGAGCTAAATCAAGGGTGTATTGTAATTTTTCAAGAAGCTCTTCTGTCTTATAAAGTTTTTCAAGCTGAATATGTTCTTGGTGCTCACTATTCGTAATGTTTGTGAGCAAAAGAACCGTTTTTCCTTCTAAAAAAGCTCCCCTTAATTTATAGATCGATTGATCTTCTTTGGTCTCTATTCTGAGTTGAAAAGGAAACTTTTCTTGAATAAGTTGCGTCAAAAGAGGGTTTAGTTTTTCAAAAGATCCGGGATGTAAAAAAGATTTTAGGTCCTCTAATGACTCAACAGGAAAGTAAGCTGATTTATTAGAAAACTGTCCTCCTTCTAGGATCGCCCACTCTTCTCCTTGAACAAGAAGAACTTTTTTCAAAGTTTGCGAAAAGCCCCAAGAACGAAACCATAAAAGACAAAAAAAACTTGAAAGAATCAGAAAAAAAGATGGCCAAGATACAGCAGGGAAAAAACCACATGCCCAACAAAGAGATGGAGCTATCCCTATGAATAAAAATAAAAAAATATTTTTGACTAAGTTTCCTAGAGCCTCCATTTTTAATATTTTACATAAAACCACTTTTTTAACAAGGGAAGTGGTTAATTTTTGGCAATTAATTTCGCAAGAAGTTCTTGGTGAAGACGATATTCTTCTGATGTCGGGGCATGAGGACGGGGAGGATATTGTTTTTTCTTCTGCGTGTGAGACAACCGTGACTCTTGGGGAGAAGAGCTTTTATCTAACGAAAGACCAGGCTGTTTTTCACCAATAAGCTCTATGTACACTTGCGCTAAAAGCTCTGCATCCAGAAGGGCTCCATGTTTGTTACGCGCTTTGTTATCAACGCCAAACCGCTTACAAAGAGCATCAAGACTTGCAGGAGAGCCGGGAAATTTTTGTCTTGCTATAAGAAGGGTATCAATAGCTCGGTGAAAAGAAACTTCTTCTCTTTGATGCATTTTTAGCTCTGCATTGATAAACTTCATATCAAACTTAGCATTGTGGATCACAAGGGGAGAGTCTTCGATAAACTCTAAGAACCCGGTTGCGATTTCTTCAAAAAGAGGATGATCCTTTAAAAAATCATAACAGAGACCATGGATTTGATAGGCTTCTTGAGGAACCTCACGATCAGGATTGATATATGTGTGAAAAATTCGGCCAGTAGGTATGTGATCAATTAATTCTAGGCATCCAATCTCAACAAGGCGATGACCTTGGCTTGGCTCAAAACCTGTTGTCTCCGTATCAAGAACGATTTCTCTTTTCATAAGGTTCTCTTTTTAATATGCGTGGCCATCTCCCTTCCCAAGCAGGAGCTGTCTCTCGTTCTAGAATCACGAGAATTCTTTTTACCATTTCTAAAGAACTTCTTTTTCCACGTCCAGTCGCAATAATAAAATCCGCGTGTTTTCTTCGTATCTCATCCGAAAACTGTTGAGATTCAAATTTTTTAAGCTTTTCAATAGGCATGCCTGAACGACGAAGAACTCGCCATCTCCTTATAAGAAAGGGAGCCTCAACAAGAATAGCCTTATGGCAATATTTATAAAGTCCCACTTCCATTAAAAGAGGAACATCAAGAATAACAAGCGGTGTTTTTATCTTTTGATGATTCTCTAAAAATGATTTTTGGCTTTTTGCAAGGTTCGGGTACAGAATATTTTCAAGTTCGCGTAGTTGTTGAGGGTCCTCTAAGACCACCTCTGCTAAAAGAGAACGATTAATATCACCCCCCACAATGACACCAGGCCAGCGATTTCTAACGTTTTCTTTAATAGTCTCCTCTTCTTTGAGAAGTCGATGGATCTCTTGATCCGCACAATGAATGGGAACTCCCAAAGATTGAAATTGACAAGCAATTGTTGATTTTCCAGCACCTATAGCGCCTGTAAGCCCGACTATCCACACAACAACGTCTCCTCTCACATATCCCTTGTGGATAAGTCTTGATTACTCTGGGGATAGTTTGGGGATGATACTCCCCCTTCTGTCATGAATGAGGATAACTCAAAAGAGTCAAAGAAAGTATCCTTCTGTGAATTGTTTTTTAATAGGGTGTGAATATCTTTCATAATTCTCTCCTTATCCACGGATTTTCCATAACTTATATACAAGAATTATTCTCTTATTGCTTTGAAAAAATTCAAAAAATTACGGTTTTCAACATTCTCATGAAGTTTATACATCTCTAAAAATATCTTCTGTGGATATCTTGCTAGTAAAAACTTATCCACGCAATACCATAGACATACAACAACAAATACCTTTAATTAATATAAAGATAATTAGAAGGATAAAGGATAAGTGTCCAAATTTCTCGATCTCTTCCAGGGGAAAAAAAGTGGGACCCCTCCCGTTTGGTTCATGCGGCAAGCGGGAAGATCGCTTCCTGAGTATCGAGAGGTTCGCAAACAATGCGGAAACTTTCTTGATTTATGCTATACACCAGCCTTAGCAGCAAAAGTTACCCTTCAGCCTATTGAGCGCTTTAACCTTGATGCAGCTATTCTTTTTTCAGATATTTTACTTATTCCCCAGGCGCTTGGGCAACGGGTGTGGTTTCAAGAAGGAGAAGGTCCCCATCTTGAGCCTATCTCCCTCCCTTCTTTTGAAAAAACGCTTTCTTTTTCTAAGTTTTTGGAAAATTTATTCCCTGTGTATGAGGCCATCTCTTTGGTCAAAAAAAATCCTATTCCCCTCATAGGATTTGCAGGAGCGCCATGGACATTGGCTCTTTATATGCTTCAAGGAGAAGGAAGCCGAGACTTTGCAGAAGCAAAGCAGCTTGCTTTTCAGAATGAAGAGGCCTTCTCGCGGTTATTAGCTTATTTAGGAGAAGCGATTTCTCTTCACCTTATAGAGCAAGCAAAAGCAGGCGTAAACGTTGTTCAGCTGTTTGATACCTGGGCAGGATTATGTCCAGCAACTCATTTTGAGAGATGGATTTTAGAGCCAACTCAAGCGATTATAAAAGCTGTTCGCCAGGTTTATCCAACCCTTCCCGTCATTGGTTTTCCCAGAGGCTTGGGACTTAATTTAGTGGAATATGGAAGAAAATTACCGCTTTCTGCCCTTAGTCTCGATTCTTCTGTTCCGATTTCTTTGCTGAACAAAGAGCTTCCAGACTCTTTAATTTTTCAAGGAAATCTTGACCCATCCTTGTTAGTTGCAGGAGGAGAGCCTTTAAAACAAGGAATTATGGAGATTCACAGAGACATGAAAGGAAGGCCCTATATTTTCAATCTTGGGCACGGCGTTTTTCCACAAACTCCTATCTCTCACATAGAATCCTGTCTGGAATGGGTCCGAGGGCTCGGTGACAAAAGATGACATCCAAAACAACAGCCGTTGTCTTATTAAACGTGGGTGGTCCCTCCTCCTTAAAGGACGTTTATCCATTTCTTGTGAGTTTCTTTTCTGATCCGGCGATTTTAACTTTCCCCCTCCCCTTTCGTTATGTCCTTTCTCGAATATTGGCGAGTGTTCGGCTTAAAAAATCAAAACATATTTATGAGCAATTAGGAGGGGGCTCTCCCCTCCTCCCGCAAACTCTTTCTCAAGCAAACTCTTTAGAAAAAGAGCTTGGAGACGGGTACAAAGTGTTTGTGGCCATGCGCCATGCTGCCCCCTTTATTAAAGACGTTTCTCACGACGTTTCTGCCAACTCTTTTGAAAAAACGATATTGCTTCCCTTGTGTCCCCACTATTCTTCAACCACAAATGGATCTTTTTTTCAGGCCTGGGAGGCGGCACACGGTCCGTGCGCAATTCGCATTCCTTCTTACCCTACCCTCGATGGGTTTTTAGAAGCGATCGTAGAGCTAACAACCCCGTGTTATACAAGAGCAAAAAAAGAGGGTGTCCCACGTGTTCTCTTCACAGCTCACGGTCTTCCTGAAAAAATTATACAACAAGGTGATCCCTACCAAAGGCAGATTGAAGAGACAGCTGCGGCTCTCAAAAAAAAGATGGGATTTCCGGACATAAACGTGTGCTATCAAAGTCGCGTCGGATTTCTGCCGTGGATTGGCCCGTCTCTTGAAGAAGAAATCAGAAAAGCTGGGAAAGAAAAGCGTCCGCTTGTCGTTGTCCCTATCTCTTTTGTGTCAGAACACTCGGAAACGTTAATAGAGCTCGATGTAGATATGAAAATCCTTGCCTTAAAAGCTGGATGTCCGCATTATGAGCGGGTTCAGACGGTACAAACGCACCCTTCTTTTATAAAGGGGCTCGCTTCTCTTGTAAGGAATAGCTGATGACTCTTGAGGCCTATATTCTTCCTCTCCTTTCTTTTCATCTTTTATGCGTGATTGCTTGGATGGCAGGGCTTCTTTATCTCCCGCGCCTTTTTATTTATCACCTGGAGTTTGAGGTTGGTACAAAGCCGTACGATGTTTTTTGTCGGATGGAACAACGTCTCTTAAAAATAATTATGCGTCCCGCCATCCTTTTGACCTTTCTTTCTGGAGGGCTTTTAGCTTTTGCTGTTGATGCATGGTCAATGCCCTGGTTTCACGTGAAACTTTTTCTCGTTTTTTTGCTAGCAGGGTGTCATGGATACTTTTCCCGTCTTTCTCGAGGGTATCAAGAAGGAAGGCTCCCTCCCCTTTCCAAGAAAGCACTTATCGTCTTAAATGAAGTTCCTTTTCTTCTCGCAATTGGGATTGTCTGTTTTGCCATTTTCAAACCAAGTTAAAAATAAGCTTGTGGAAGCGAAAAAAGTTTGTTAGAGATAAAAATACTCCTTACAAAATTCCCAGTGAAATTTTATGAACTTAAAAACTTTAAAATCCAAGACGCCCGTCGAACTTTTAGCTTTAGCCGAAGAATTAAATATTGAGAACGCCAGTACCTTGCGAAAGCAAGATATGATGTTTTCGATTTTAAAAACCTTGGCTGAAAAAGGTGAAACCATTTTCGGAGGGGGAGTCGTTGAAATACTCCAGGATGGATTTGCTTTCTTAAGGTCTCCCGAAGCTAACTATCTTCCGGGCCCGGATGACATCTATGTCTCTCCCAGCCAAGTGCGGAAATTTGCTTTGAGAACAGGCGATACGGCTGAGGGGGAAATTCGCGCTCCCAAAGAGGGTGAGCGATATTTTGCTCTTGTGAAAATTAACTCTATTGATGGACAGGAACCAGACGCGATTAAGCATCGTCTTAATTTTGACAACCTGACTCCCCTTTACCCCGATGAAAAGCTAAACCTTGAGATTGAAGATCCCACCCATAAAGATTTTACGTCGCGGGTTATCGAGCTTGTTGCTCCTTTAGGAAAAGGGCAGCGCGCTCTTATTGTGGCGCCGCCTCGCTCAGGAAAAACTGTGATGATGCAAAATATTGCTCATTCCATTTCAATAAACCATCCCGAAGTGACGCTTATCGTTTTGCTTATTGATGAACGTCCCGAGGAAGTCACTGACATGGTTCGTTCTGTAAAAGGCGAAGTTATTAGCTCAACATTCGATGAGCCAGCTACCCGACACGTCCAAGTGGCCGAGATGGTGATAGAAAAGGCAAAGCGTCTTGTTGAACTCAAACATGATGTCGTTATTCTTTTAGATAACGTTACGCGTCTTGCTCGGGCTTATAATACGGTCATTCCTTCCTCTGGAAAGGTCCTCACAGGTGGTGTTGATGCTAACGCTCTTCAACGCCCTAAAAGGTTCTTTGGTGCTGCCAGAAATATTGAAGAAGGGGGATCTCTTACCATTATCTCCACAGCCTTAATCGACACAGGGTCTCGTATGGATGAAGTCATTTTCGAAGAGTTCAAAGGAACAGGAAACTCGGAAATTGTCCTCGATCGTAAGCTTTCTGACAAAAGAACATTTCCAGCCATTGACATCACAAAATCAGGAACACGAAAAGAAGAGCTTCTTGTTAGCAAAGACGTTCTTTCCAAAATGTGGGTTCTTCGGCGCGTTCTTGTTCCTATGGGCACCATGGATGGTATGGAATTTCTTCTTGAAAAACTTCGTAACACAAAAAACAATGCAGAGTTTTTCGAATCCATGAATTCTTAGAATGAATGGCCTTCCAGAGGAACTTCATACCTATAAAACTCTTTTAGAAACATGGCAAAAGACAATTAATCTTGTCTCGTCCTCTACCCTTCCCCATCTATGGGAACGGCATTTTGAAGACTCTCTCCAACTTCTTTCCTATCTTCCCCCTTCTCCCTCAACCCTTATAGATTTAGGGAGTGGGGCAGGCTTTCCCGGGCTTGTGCTCGCTCTTTGCCGAAGGGAATCTCTAAAGGTAACTCTTGTTGAGGCTGACCTTAGAAAATGTCTTTTCCTCGACAATGTTTCACGTGAAACATTTTTAGATATCACCGTTATAAGGTCGCGTATTGAAAAAATTTCTCCCTTCAAACAAGATGTTGTGACAGCCCGCGCCTTGGCCCCCCTTCCAAAACTTTTAGACTATGCCGCCCTCTTTATGAGAGAAGAGTCCGTTGGTTTCTTTTTAAAGGGGAAATCGAATGAAGTCGAAATTGAAATGGCCAAAAAGGAATGGAACTTTTCTCTTGAAATTTTCCCGAGTTTAACGGATTCTCAGGGGAGAATTTTAAAAATATCTCACTTGAAGAGGATCCCCCTTCATGACTAAACGCATTGCTGTTGTAAACCAAAAAGGAGGTGTTGGAAAAACAACCACCACCGTTAACCTTGCAACAGCCCTTTCAACCATTGGAAAAAAGAATCTTGTTATTGATTTTGATCCCCAAGGAAATGCAACGACAGGTCTGGGCGTTTTAGAAAAGCAAGGGACACGGGGAAGTTATGAGACTTTGATTGGTGAGTGTTCGCCTTTAGACGCAATTATTCAAACGGCTATCCCTAATCTTTTCCTTATGCCCGCAAGTTTAGATTTGTCAGGGGCAGAAATTGAACTTGTCGGGCTTCCTTTTCGAGAAAGACGGTTGGAGAGAGCCTTAGAAGCCTTAGAGACAATGTTTGACTATATCTTTATTGATTGCCCCCCCTCCTTAGGATTGTTGACTCTGAATGCCCTCGTGGCGGCGGATAAGGTTCTCGTCCCCCTTCAATGTGAGTTTTATGCTTTAGAAGGCCTTAGCCAGCTGTTGTATACCATAGAAAAAGTTCGAGAGAATTTTAATGCCACTCTTGATCTTCAAGGGATCATTTTAACAATGTTTGATTCGAGAAGCAGTTTAAGTACGCAAGTTGCCTATGATGTTCGCCAACATCTTAAGGAAAAGGTGTATAATACCCATATTCCCCGGAATGTACGAATGGCAGAAGCTCCCTCCTTTGGAAAACCGGCGATTGTTTATGATCTTAAGTGCCAAGGATCACAAGCGTATATTCAATTAGCAAAAGAAATTTTATATCAAGAAGGAGAGTTAGCAGCATGAGTGAAATAAAGAAAAATGCCCTAGGAAGAGGGCTTTCTTCTCTTCTTTCTCCTAAAACAGAGGAGAATAAGGAGTCCATTTTTTCCTTATCTGTCGATGCTATTGAAAAAGGAGCTTTTCAACCTCGCAAGCATTTCCCTGAAGAGGAAATCAGAGAGCTGGCTGCCTCTATTCAACAGCGAGGCGTCTTACAGCCTATCTTGGTACGTGTTCTTTCGGCAGCTGAAGGGAAGTATGAGCTTATTGCTGGTGAACGGCGTTGGCGGGCAACAAAGTTGGCAGGCTTGGATAAAATACCAGCTATTGTACGCTATTTTTCGGACAAGGAAGTTTTAGAAATTGGCCTTTTGGAAAACATTCAGCGTCAAGATCTCAACCCTATGGAAGAAGCTGAAGGATATCAACGACTCTCACAAGAATTCAACCATACGCAAGAGACCCTTTCCCGTATTTTAGGAAAAAGCCGAAGTCACATTGCAAATACTCTACGCCTTCTCTCTTTACCAAAAACGGTTCAAGAACATTTAATAACGGGAAAGCTTTCCCCGGGACACGGACGGGCTCTTATTGGAAGGGAGAATCCAGAAGAAATTGCAGACATGATTATCTCACGGCGCCTTAATGTTCGGCAAGCGGAAGCCCTTTCGAAACAAAAAGATTCTTCTTCCCTCTCTCCCATGCCTTCTTCTGAAGCTGATAAAAATATTTTGCAAACGCAACTCTCAGATCTTCTAGGGTGTCCTGTAAAAGTTCTTCTAAAGGGGGGCAGTGGAGAAATCTCAATTCCTTTCAAAAATCCGATGGAACTTGAGAAACTTATGAACAAATTTAGTACAGTAAAGAAAGCTGTTGAGCCTAGGGCGCGGAAAATTTGGAGTTAACGTCTTCTTGTTTCACGTGAAACATTTTTTCTACAAGGATGTGGCAGACGTGTGACGTAGAAAAGGACGCTGATTTAATCTTTGATTCCAAAAAGAGAAGAGTTTGTAGAAAAAGAGAAATTTCCTCAAAAGACCATCGTGGCTTTGCAGCTTCAAACAAAGGTTGTTCTTTGAAAAATACAGGAACTGTAAGGTTTTTCCAGGGAATAAATCGCCAGCAGCTTATTTCGGATAACGTTAAAAAAGAGCGCGTAAGAATGCGAAGAAAGGGAATAAGGTCGGCAGAAGAGATATGAAAAAACAGGTCAATTATTTGGGGTTTATCCTTAAGAAGGATAGCGTTTCGTAAAGGAGTAAAGCCCCCCAATAAAGGATCTGTTTGGAGGAAGAGCTCGTACTGGGGTTCTTTTATGTCTCCGACTAATTTAACCTTCTCTAAGGCACTTAAAAGACCTAAGCGATCATTTATATATGTTTTCATCAATTGATTTTTAAAATCAGAAGGGAGAGTAAGACCTTCTGCCATAAAGTCTAGTTCTGTCATTGTCAGGGGAGAGGGATAGGCTGCAATGGCGAGAGAACTGGGGGAGGTCGAAAAATACGTTGTCAGTTTTGACTGAGCTCGGGCTTTTTCAGAAGTGAAAACAAAATTTCCCGCGGGTAAGGTGGAAAGAAACGTTAGACTTTTGTCGGTAGCATTAGGAACGCAGATAAGTGGGAGACGATCTGTATTTCCAAAAAGAGACAGTTGAGAAGCTAAGGGACCTAATAAATCAGCTTCTGTTTTGACTTCAAGGGACGCGCCCAGTCTTTTTTGAAGAAAAGAAATGGCTCTCTCAAAAAGGGAAGATTCGCTTCCAAAAACAAAGAAATGCTTATAGGGGTGAAGAGGAGTTTGAAAAAGGGAAGAGAAATTAATTTTTGCCATGGTCTTCTAGATAGGCATTAATGAGGATCTTAATTTTTTGAGCGAGCAACCCTAATCCTTCTTTCTTAGCAAAAGTCTCGGCGATTGTGTTGGCATAGTAATTTTGCTCGATAATAGCAAAAGAGTTTATGGCAGAAACCGTATGTTTATAAATAATGTCATGTTTTGTATTTCTTAAGACAAGGTCGGCTGTAAGGGTAACTTGTTTACGCTTAGTGGTTTCATCTTGTCCGGTTCCTGTATCCATAAGAAGTTCGGTGAGTTTTATCTCAAGTATGTACTTGGGTTTACAAGGAGGTCCCCCAGGGGTTAGAAGATCAACCAAGTTATTCCGTAAAATTTGGCCATAACGATCTGAAATCGTGGCTATTTTTATAGGATACGAGGCTGTACAATCTTTTCCAAGAGAGGTGTGGAGAGGACGAAAACCACAAGACGCTAAGGCTAAGCATACTACGAAAAGGCCTAAGACGTTTCTCAAATTATATAACCACATTGGCAACCTTCTGAGGGATATAAATAAATTTTTTAAGAGGGTGTCCTTGAAGATGAGGTTTTAAAGTTTCTAAAACAAGAGCCTTAATTTCTTCTTCTCCAATAGAAGGGGAAACATCAAGCGTCCCACGCATTTTTCCATTCACCTGAAGAACAAGCTTGATAATATCCTGTTGAACAAGGGAGGGATCTGGTATTGGCCAAGATGCCTGATAGATAAAATCAGAATGACCGAGCTCTTCCCATAAGGCTTCCGTAAGGTGAGGAAGGGCAGGGGAGGCCAACAAAACAAGTATTGTGAGGGCTTCACACAACACCCATCGATCGGAGTCTTCTGAGAGCTGAAAACCTTCAATGGCATTAGAAAATTCGCGCAAGTGCGCAATATAAGCATTTAGGTGGAACGTTTCGATATCATGCGTGATTCGTTCTATGGTTTTATGGGTTAGTTTACGGAGCTGAAAAGCTTTTTCTGTAAAAGTTACAGGGATTTCCTCAAGATTAACCATAGTTATGTCAGATAAATGCGATGTTACGAGCCGCCACAGTTTATTGAGGTACCGCCAACTACCCTCAATTCCAGCGTCTGTCCATTCAAAATCCCGCTCAGGAGGACTATCAGAAAGTAAGAAAAGGCGAGTCGTGTCTGCTCCATAATCTTCCACCATTTTTGCAGCAGGAACAACGTTACATTTAGATTTGCTCATTTTTTCAGAACGCCCTGCGTAGACAGGCGTTCCATCTTCTTTCTTTATAAGCCCATCCTTCTGCCGCTCCACTTCATAGGGATAAAGCCAAGACCCACCCTGATCCTTATAGGTTTCGTGGCATACCATGCCCTGGGTCATAAGATTTTTAAAAGGTTCTGAGAGATTCCAATATCCACATTGCCGTAAAGCTTTTGTGAAAAAACGAGAATACAAAAGATGGAGGATCGCATGCTCAATTCCACCAATATATTGATTTACAGGAAGCCAACTTTCAGCTTTCTCTCTGGAGATAGGCTCTGGGGAAGAAGGGGAGCAATATCGTGCAAAATACCAAGAAGAATCCACAAACGTGTCCAGGGTGTCGGTTTCGCGCAGCGCTGCCTCTCCACACGTGGGGCAAGAGACATATTTCCACGTAGGATGATGATCAAGGGGGTTCCCAGGCTTATCAAACGTGACGTCCTCTGGAAGTGTGACGGGGAGCTGGTTCTCAGGTACAGGAACTACCCCGCAGGTGGGGCAATGAATAATGGGGATAGGACATCCCCAATAGCGTTGTCGAGAGACTCCCCAGTCTCTAAGTTTGTAAATGGTTTTTGAGGTTCCCCGATCTTTTTCTTCGAGCTTATGAATGGCTTTGAGTTTAGCGTCTTCAACGGAAAGACCATCCAGAAAGTTAGAATTATAAAGGGTTCCTTCTCCTTCATAAGGGAGGGGGGCTTCTTTCGTGCTTTTAACAACAGGTAAAATCGGAAGCTTATATTTTGTAGCAAAATCAAAGTCACGAGGATCGTGAGCTGGGCATCCAAAAATAGCTCCTGTGCCATAATCCATTACAACGAAATTCGCAATATAAAGAGGAAGCGTTTTGTTTTCTAAAAAGGGATGCTGGACAGTGAGATTCGTATTATACCCTTTCTTTTCAGCCGTATCGATTTCTTTTTGGCTTGTCCCTTGAGACCGACACTCTGCAATAAAGGTTTGGAGGGTTGGATTATCCTGAGACAACATTTCTGCAAAAGGATGATCGGGAGAAATACCGATAAAAGAAGCGCCAAAAAGGGTATCTGGGCGCGTCGTAAAGACCTCGATCACATCTTCTTTCCCCACAAGAGGGAACTGAACAAAAGCGCCTTCAGATCGCCCAATCCAGTTGGCCTGCATCGTTTTAACTTGTTCCGGCCATTGATCAAGAAGGGCAGTATCATCCAGAAGTTGTTGAGAGAAATCGGTAATTTTAAAAAACCACTGGGAGAGTTTTCGTCGCTCAATGGGAGCGCCAGATCTCCATCCCTTTCCGTCAATGACTTGTTCATTTGCAAGAACAGAACCTTCCACAGGATCCCAGTTCACAAAAGATTCTTTTCTATACGCAATTCCGTTCTTTAAGAAATCGAGGAATATTTTTTGTTCATGGGCATAATAGGTAGGAGAGCAGGTAAGAATTTCTCGATCCCAGTCATAGGAAAAGCCAAGCGTTTTCAGCTCTTGTTTCATGAGTTGGATATTTTCAAGCGTCCAAAGGCGAGGAGAGATTCCGTGTTGAATAGCTGCGTTTTCAGCAGGAAGGCCAAAAGCGTCCCACCCCATAGGATGAAGAACAGAATACCCACACATGTGCTTATACCGCGCAAGGACATCCCCAATCGTATAATTACGAGCATGTCCCACATGAAGGCGTCCTGACGGATAAGGAAGCATTTCTAGAACATAAAAATGGGGCGGGTCTTCAGTCGTTTTATAAAGAGATGCTTCTTCCCAGGCTTTTTGCCACTTCTCTTCATTTTCGCGAAAATTATAACGTACACTCATGAAGGATCTCTTATTTTACAGCTGTTGAATGAAAATGCCGGGCGCGAGTTAAAATGGTATTTTCTAATTCTGTTACTGTTTCTTCATCCACGGTTTGATCTACCCAATGGCCTTCGGAGTTTTTTTCTTGACGAAAAATACTTACTTTAAGACCATCAGAACGCAATTGGCGGCTAAGGAGTAAAATATTGATTTTGAAGCGTTCATTTTCTGTGGCAGAAGGGGAGAACCAATCTGTCAGAATAACGCCTCCAAAAGGATCTGCAGAGGAAATAGGCATGAATGATACTGTATCTAAGCTGGCTCTCCAGAGGTAACTATTCACACCGATCCCCGTTTCTTCGTGAGATCTCTTTTTTGTCCCGCCGAACTTTAAAGTTTCATGCCCTAAAAACTTTTCTGCGCCCCTTGTTTTCCGGTCTTCAGGGTGAGACGTTTCCATATCTTCCCGAATATGATCAACACCGCATCCTACAAGAGTTGTCATTCCGAGTAAGATAAGAATATTACTAAATTTCATGGGATTACTCCTCGATCTCACAAGGCTGAGACGTTATTGTCCCTTCGGGACCTATGACAATTTTTTCTACTCGAAGATGAGCTTCTTTTAATTTCTTTTCACAAATTTTTCTCAAAATGGCGCCTCTTTCATAAGCTTTTATAGCTTCTTCAAGGTTCGTTTTTCCTTCTTCGAGTTGACGTACGATGGTTTCTAATTCTCGCAAAGCATCTTCAAAGCTTAGTGTTTCAAGGGATGTCATGATGTCTCCTGTAGGTAGGAACGGGGTGCTCTCCGGTATAGTCGTAAAATCCACGATTGGTTTTGCGTCCAAGCCAACCAGCTTCTACATATTTAACCAATAAAGGGCACGGTTTATAATGATGATTGCCAAGCCCTTTATAAAGGGCTTCTAAGATAGACATACACACATCAAGACCAATTAAATCTGCATGTTCCAAGGGACCAATAGGATGATTAGTGCCTAGGCGCATGCCTTTATCAATTGCTTCTGTGTTCCCAACTCCTTCGAAAAGAGCATAGATGGCTTCATTAATCATGGTCATAAGGATACGATTGACAATAAATCCGGGATAATCTTCAGAGGTAAGAGCATCTTTTCCTAACCGTTTCACAACTTCTGTCACTGAAGCGAAAGTCTTTGCTGATGTTGAGAGTCCTCGGACTAATTCTATGAGGTGAACAACAAAAATAGGATTCAAAAAATGTATGCCAATAAATTTATCTGGGCGGTCTGTTGCATGAGCCAGGGCAGTGATGGAAAATGAAGAAGTATTGCTTGCAAGAAGACAATCAGAAGACAAATAAGGGACAAGAGTAGCAAAAAGCGCTTTTTTAGTTTCTTTATTTTCTGTAATGGACTCAATGACAAGGTCACAAGAGCTCATATCTTTGAGTTCCGTTCCACTGGTCAGACGCTTTAAGGCCTCTTCTTTTTCCTGAAAATGAAGTTTGTTACGGGCAACTTGTCGTTCAAGAGCTCTATCGATGTGAGAAAGGCTTTCAGAGAGAGCTTTTTTTGAGCTATCACTTAAATAGACAGAATATCCTGCTAAGATGCAGATTTGAGCAATCCCTATCCCTCTTTGTCCGGCGCCAATAATGCCAATTTTTTCAATCATGATGACTCTTAAAGAAATAAATTTTTACTAGGCTTACTTTACGTCAGCTTTTCTGAATCCTCAAGGTAATTTACCTTTTACAAGGGGCTGACAACAGAAGTTAGGTAAAAAACTTCCGATCCCCTGAAATGGGCAATTAGAAAAATTGATCTTTTTTAGAAATCTTCTAAAGTCATAAATATAAGATCAGAAATGTATGCGAATTTCTAGCCTGTCTTTAGGAAGACTGTGCAGCTTTTAACTTTTTTAGTTTGTTATTTTTGCTGCGTGTCTCGTAAAGCGTAATATAGAGGGTGGAAGGAATAATAATAGCTGCCCCTATAAGGAGGCTCGTTGCTGGAAACTCGTGAAAGATAATAATTCCAAACAATCCCGATAAAACAAATTCAGCATAGCGAAACGATTGAAGGGCAGAGACTTCAGTGGCTGCAAAGGCCTTAAGCAGACAGAATAAAATGAGGCTGCCACCACTTCCTAAGAGGAAAAGGAAAAAGAGCTCATGTAACGTAGGTGTTTGCCACGTCAAAACGGCAGGGACAAATCCTAATACAGCCGTTCCTAATGCTGAGTAAAAAAGCATGGAAAGAAGCGTTTCATCTTCGGTCAGAAGTTTCTTATTAATGATATCCAAAGAAGCAAACATGATCGCAGAAATAAGCAAAACAAGGGCCATAGGATTAAAGGCATTGGCCGTCGGATGAAGGCTTACAATAATTCCAATAAATCCGCACAAAGTTGCGGCCCAGCGCTGCCATCCTACGTGCTCTTTTAAGAAGATTTTAGCTAAAGGTAAAACGAAAAAAGGAACGGTAAAGCTGATGGTTGTGGCAAGGGTTAGGGGAAGAGACGCAACGCCGTAACTCCAGGCCGTCATAGCCAAAACAAGAAGAACAGACCGGATGCATTGAGCACCTGGGTAGCGGGTAATAAACGCATCCTTGCCGCGTGCAAGCATAAAAGGCAGCAAAACAAGAGCGCTAAAGAAGAAGCGGAAAAAGGCGACCTCAGCCCCTGAAAGGCGTACACCTACGTACTTTGTAAGCGTATCGTTTGAGCTGCTAATGATGCAGGTTATCAGCATCCAAAAAATTCCTTGGAGATAACCTTTTGAATTAAACCATGAAGTGTGGGGCATGTGATCTACCTTAGTTAGAAAATAAGTATAAATTGTAAAAATATATAATAAAAAACAACAATTACAAATTGTATATAAGCATATTTAACTTTTTCGTCAACGTGTTTTTTGTTTTCAGGGGGGGATTTATGAATATAAAAGTTATATTTAATGATTATAGTATATTGAATGTATTTGATCTGGAAATTTCTCAAGAAGAAGATTGCTTTGCTAAAGCGAAGCTCCTCATTGATAGTGGAGCAACTCTTCCTGCTGAGGGCGTAGAAGGGGTTATTCAAGGGGAAGAAGTTTATTTCCGTGGATATTTTGTAGGGTTTCGTAAAACAATAGAGGGAAATTTTTCAGAAATTGAACTTATCGCGTGCCCGCCAGATATAGACTCAAAAATAGAACAACTCCAACAGCAATACAGAATACATCCTTATTGGGATCCTTTGTGGGTGAAGGACCCAGAAAATAAAGATACACGTCAAGATGTTCACACGTCGTCTGTCTATTGTGACCGACAAAATGGGGATCTTAGATATTCAGATTGGTTTGAAGGAGAACAGGTTCTTTCTATTCAGGAAAATTTTTTTCGAGAGAGCCTTCATGTATCTTTAAGTGCTCCTCCTCTAAGGGCCTGTACGGTTCAGGTCCACGCCTATTGGATTCAACGAGAAGAAGGGGTGGAAAACTTAAGCACTGCCATTCGCTTAGCCTTTCCCTATGGTCAAGTCAGTACATATACAAGGGATGCTTTGGTTCAAAAATGGCCTGAAGTGGGGCAACAGGTAGGAAGATCTGGGATTTGGATTTTAAAGAGTAAGTTAGAAGAAATAATTCCCTCCACGTATCCTTTATATTCTCCGTCTGTTTTGCTTGCAGACCAGAAGGAGAAGCTACAACCTTATCGCCTCAAACGCCATTGGTTTAAACCAACATTATGGGTGAGGTGGTCTTATTATCAACGGCGAAAAGAAACGCTTTCCTTTACATTACTTCATGCTTTTCAAGGGGAAGCTTCTTATAAAGGAAAGCATAAGAAGATAGAGTTTACGCTCCAAAACATTAATCCTGATCCTAAGAGCTATCCCTGGTGTCCTGAAGCATTTTATAAAGAGGGATCAAAAGTCTTTTATCAAAATGCAACGTATCAGTGTCTTGTCACGCATACGGCCGGTCTTGTTTTTGAGCCTGAGAAATGGTGTTTCCGGAAAAAATTTCACAGCCCTTTAGGGAATCCAGCCCGGTCGTCTTTCTTTTTAACAAACCGTGGATATAAGGCAGCAGAACATGCGATAGAACGCGCGAAAGCCCTTCTTGCCAAAAGTGCTAGAGCCCTTTCCATTACGTTTGAAGGGCCGTGGGAAGACTTAAAAGATATAACCACAGATACCACTGTTGTGTTGTCGGACCCCCGGTTGCCCGGAGGAAAGTGGAGGGGAAAAGTTGTTAAATATGCCCTGGTGGTCAAAGGAGAAACAGGAGAACGATTTGTTCGTGTAACGTTAGCGTGTTCGATAGGGCGGGGAGAAAGTATCGTTCATGCTCCTCCGACAAAAA